>NZ_SLYV01000013.1:0-168691 GCF_004342035.1 Sphingobacterium sp. JUb20
TTTGGTTTCTCCAAAATAAATGTGAAAATTTATTTTTTTGTTTTCCTGCTGTTTCTGCGTTTAACCTGAATTAAACCCTTCTTTTTTCAGTGCCTATCCTTTCGGATCAGCCGTTCCTCCCTTGCGGAGTGGTGCAAAGATAGGGACTTTTTATAATCACTTCCTAATCTTTTCCGGAAATAGTTTGCCGCGAAACGGTAAACAGCTTATAACCTGACCGATAAATTTACCTCTGACCTGTTCTCGGGGCTGAGAAACGGACAATCCTGGCTTTGAACTGTAAAAAAGGGTAGCGGGGGGATTGTTCGTTCTGGGCCATCTTTTATGGATGCAGTATGCTTTTACGGAATAGCCAAGTGGAAATGATATCTTTTTCGGTACAGCGGCATCATCGACACTATTACTATTACTATTACTATTACTATTACTATTACTATTACTGATAAGGTGATCCATGTCTCCTCATGCTTTCCGCAGGGCCGACATCTTTACTTTATACTATATTACTATATACTACAAAAGGGGTCCAGAGAAGTCGGGGTGTTTTACTATAGCCAGCTCCCCTCCGTACAGATACTCCGGAATAAGGCATATTATAACCTGATCCGGAACTGACAGGGAACTGATTATTATTTAAGATGGGATTTATATAGAGATTACTGAGGGTTTATAGGGGGTTTCTAGGGGTTTACCTCTACTAACCCCCTCTAAACCCCCTCTTATACCTCCATTATATGCGAACAAGATTCCTACTTGCTTATAATATGGTATCACCCTGCTAACAACAGCAGTTTTCTCCAGATTCAATTGGTTTAAAGAGCTGCTTTATCATTATACTGACGAACACAAATCCAATCCCTATTATTAGGTCCAATTGCTGTAAGCACCTCTCCCATCTCTTGCTTACTATAAAGCTGATTTTTCACATACTCACTATCATGGTATTGAAGACCACTATGCCTAATACACAAAAGTGAAATAAACCGATATATAACAAAGGTTTTGCATTTTTTTTATAACTTTAAAATCAACAAGAAATCAAAAAAGTTTTGATGGAAATTTTCAAAATATATCAAGTCGATGTAGCTGAAGCAAACCGCATCGCCCAAAGCGAAAATAATGTTCATCACCATGATTTCGAAGAGTTAATTATTGGTATTGAAGGAGAATTAGAACATTTTATTGATTTTAAATCCGAAACTTATGCAGCACCATTTATAAGTTTTGTTACCAAAGGAAAAACACATCGCGTAAAACCCAAGCTAGAAGCAGGAAAATGTCTATTTTGGGTATTGCGATTCAAAAGTGAATTTATTGCCGAAACGACTTTTCAACTGTACAATCATTTTCATGACCAAGCTACATTTAGGATCACTCCATCCGCTTGTTTTCAAAGGATAGTTCATATAGCTCAAATGATAGCCGACGAAATGCACGAAACACAAAGTGATTTGGGTATCGTCCGACAATTATTAAGCACCTTATTTACGATGATCGAATCCGAATATCGGAAACAGTTTCCAGAAGGCCTACCCTACTCATCGACCTCTAGTACAACATTTAAAAACTTTTTAACCATATTAGAAGAAAATTATCATCGCCCAGAATCCGTAAATTTTTATGCGGAAAAACTCTTTATGAGTGCACGTGGTCTTAATATGATCTGTCATCAAATATTACAGCAAAGTGTTTCCGAAATTATTGAAACCAGAAAATTGATAGAAGCTAAAAATTTGTTGATGAATACCGATAAAACAATTTCGGAAATTGGATTTGAATTAGGATACAGTGATAAAGCCTACTTTACAAATGTTTTTAAGCGAAAGTCGGGGCAGACGCCTACAGAATTTAGGACTGATATAAAAGCGATCATTTCCAAATAGTACAACATTATTACCAAAAAACAATACCTATCCTCCTGTTATACTTCCGATATTTGTTTTAACTATTAAAAAGCTGTCAACAACAATATATCACCAGGAGTTAATAGCATGAATCGAAAAAAATTTATAACCGCTATGGCTGTATTACCTTTAACAGGAGCTGCTTTAAAAGTAAACTCCTTACGCAACTTATCTAAAAATTTTGAAGCAACCGAGAAGTTTCCCGTGTTATTTTTGGGACATGGAAGTCCTATGAATGCGATCGAAGAAAATGAATTTGTGGACGGATTCCGAAATATCGGTAAGACTTTTCAAAAACCAAAAGCAATATTAGTTATTTCAGCGCACTGGGAAACGCGTGGTACATTCGTTACTGCTATGGACAATCCTCCGACAATTCATGATTTTGGCGGATTTCCTCAAGCATTATTTGATGTACAGTATCCAGCTCCCGGAAGCCCTGAACTTGCACAGGAAACAAAAAAAATCATCACAAAAACTGATGTATTATTGGATGATAAGTGGGGCCTTGACCACGGGGCATGGTCTGTTGTCAAGCATTTATACCCAGATGCTGAGGTTCCGGTTATTCAAATGAGTATCGATTATACGCAACCTGCGTCTTACCATTATGAATTAGCACAGGAATTAGCTTCCTTACGTCACAAAGGTGTATTGATAATAGGCAGTGGCAATATGGTCCACAACCTGCGTATGGTAGCCTGGGATAAATTAAATGAGGCGGGATTTGCATGGGACTGGGCTCAGGAAGCAAAAGAAAAAATGAAAAATTACATTTTAGATGGTAATCACAAAGCTTTGATCGACTTCCGGAATCAGGGAAAAGCATTTGATTTAGCTATACCCACACCAGAACATTATCTTCCCATGATCTACAGCCTGGCACTAAAAGATAGACAAGATGATTTACTGCTGTTTAACGACAACTCTATAGGAGGATCTCTTGCCATGACCTCATTCAAAATTGGCTGATAAACACGACAATTATCCGTATTGCTGCACAGTAAATAGTAATAGCACAGTTTAAGAATATAAAAATAAATCCCTTATATTCGCCATATAAGCTATATAGAAAGATGGATATATCAAAACCTACAATTTCAGTTGAATACTGTCCGAAATGTAACTGGATGTTACGCGCGGCCTATATGGCGCAAGAAATTTTAAGTACTTTTACAGAAGATATTCATGGTGTCTTACTGATTCCGAGTGAAATAGCGGGTAAATACTCCATTTCAATCGATCAGCAACCCATATTTGACCGTAAAGAAATGGGAAGGTTTCCTGAAATAAAGGAATTAAAACAATTGATAAGAGATCACATTAACCCGGATAAAGATTTAGGTCACTCTGAAAAGAAATAGTTATATTTTGCATTTTTAAGTATATTACAAAAACTATAAACGAACAGTATTGTTTTAGCTCTTAAAACAATACAAAAATTGCAAAAGTACATACATTAATACATCACGTTTTTAGAAATAAAACATATTATAATGAAAAAAATCTTCATAGGCTTATTCGTAATTACTGCTTCATTTACATCTTGCCAAAATCCAACACAAACAAAAGAAAAAACAGCACAAGACAGCAGTACAGTTGCTACTAAACAAGATACGGCATTTCACGATGAGCATAATACACAAAACTCTGTTGATTGGGCTGGAACCTACGAAGGAACTCTTCCATGTGCAGACTGTTCGGGCATTCATGTTATCTTAACCTTAAATATGGATGGAACTTTTGAAAAATCTGAACAGTATCTTGAAAAAGGTGGACCTTTTAAAGAAACTGGTACGTTCACATGGACTCCAGACGGCGGCTCGATTATTTTAAAGGAGAAAGATGGCGAAAGCAAATATAAAGTCGGTGAAGGTATGATGAAGAAATTAGATATGGAAGGTAAAGAAATTAAAGGAGAATTAGAAGAATTCTATAACTTCAAAAAGATAAAATAGATGCTGATCATCAGCGTCATATGACATAAAAAAAGCTCCTGAATAGTATTCAGGAGCTTTCTTTTTTAGACTTTAAGATCTATTTTGCATCTGGTAACAAAATAAATTCAAACATGCGGTCTTCTTTTAAATATTTATCAGCGACAGCTTTTACACTTTCTACAGACACTTTACTCAGGTCATCTAATTTTCTCAAGATTTCCGTTACATCCTCTTGATTTTGATAAGATCCTGATAGATAGCTAACCCAAAATCCATTCTCTTTAAGCTGTAGCTCTAATTGACGCTTTTGTTCAATAACAAATTTATCAATATCCTCTTTTACAGGTCCACTTTTCTTAATTTTAGAGACTTCATCTACAGCAGATTTTATCAGCACATCCACTTTATCCGGAGCCGTGCCAAAGCCGATACCAAAACTATAGCGTTGACGTGGCAACTTGCCGTAATTAGCAGAAGCGCCCACACTGTAAACCCCGCTTTCGGCTTCACGAAGACGTTCTAATAATTTAATGGTCAAGATACTTTCTAAGGCTTCCATATTGATATTTTCGCTTTCCGAATAAGTATAATCACCATAATAAGCTAATTGTACAGAAGCTTTATCCTCTTTCCCTTTATGAACAACAACACGCTTTCCTTGAGCTGGTTCTACTATACCTAAATCTTTATAAGACTCTTTACGTCCAAGATTCGGCAAGGCCGCTAAGTAATTTTCTAAATAAGGTTTAATTTCTTCTTCAGTAAAAGAACCTACGATGGTAAAGGTGAAGTCCGAAGCATCAGCAAATCGCTCTTTATAAATTTGAAAAGCTCGATCTTTGTCAATAGTTTTCACTAAATCGGCAGTCGCATTTTTTCTGCGGATATTATCCCCATAAAGCGTTTCTTTCACTTTATCGGAGAAAACATTTGACGGATCACTATCTCTATTTTCTAAACTTCCTACAGAACGGGCGATGATACTTTGGTAAACATCCTGATCCAGACGAGGTTCAGTAAAATAGCCATAAATCAATTCAAAAGCATTTTTTAAACCTTCTTTGTCCGAACTTCCATAGATTCCTTCATATCTTTCTGAAATATACGGTGTGATCCCGATATTTTTACCTGTGAGATACTTTTGTAATTCAACATTATTCAATTGACCCACACCACTCGCATCCACTAGACCCGCAGCATTACTCGCTGAATAATAATCTGCATCTGGATATAAAGAAGAACCACCTGGACTAAAAGCTGAGATACGTATTTCATCATTCTTGAAATTGGTAGGTTTCAAGATTACTTTGACACCATTGCTTAAGGTCAATTCTTTTACATTGATCTCTTTTAATTCCTTATTGGAAACAACAGATCCTTTAACAGGTTCCTTCGATAATAATGGCAATTTAGAAACCTTATCCTCATAAGCTGTTAAGTTCTGAGACTCCACTTCCTTTATCCAATTATTGACTGTTTGTTCAGCAGGTAAAGTAGCTTTATCTTTCTCCGGCCCCATGATGATGATATCACGGTTCAGATCAGTATAATATTTTGAAATCAGTGCATTAACTTCTTTCAAGGTCAATGTTGGTAATAGCTGTTTTGTTATTTTATAACTATCATCGTTACTTAATGCGGCATCATCTTTTAAGAAGTTATTCAAATAACGACCCACATAACTATCCGATTTTTTCTTGCTCTTTTCTATATAAGCAGTCTCATTACCTTTATTCATTGAAACGATGGCTCTATCCAATTCAGACTGTGTAAATCCAAATTTTTGGATGCGCTCAAATTCTGTCATCATCTTTTTAAATCCTACTTCCAATTGGTTTGGTTTAGGAACTACCATCAACGAAAACACATCTAATCCAGCAATGAAACCAGATATACTGCCTCCAGCTTGCATAAAAGGAGCATCTGCCTGTTGCATGATTTCAGAAAAACGATCGGCAACGATCGAGTTAAATGCCGAAATCAGTAACTGTTTGCGATAATCTTTTACGGTCACTGTTTTTTCCTCTTTACTTTTGATCATAATCTGAGCAACTGTATAAGGAAGTTCAGGATCTGTAATGGCAATAAACTGATTTTTATTCAATAAATCAACATTATACTTGGTACGTTCCAGCTTTTTAGCAGGAGCTTTTAAATCCGAAAATAAGGCTTTAACTCGAGCTTCCATATCTTTCACGTCGATATCACCAACAATGATGATAGACTGTAAGTCCGGTCTGTACCAGTCTTGATGAAATTTCCGGATCGTCTCCGGTTTGAAAGTTGTAATAATTTTTTCTGTTCCGATCGGTAAACGTTTAGAATAGCGAGATCCATTTAAAACAATTGGAAAATATTGATCCTGCAAACGTTGACCTACACCACGTCCGCCACGCATTTCCTGCATCACAATACCGCGTTCTTTATCAATCTCATCATCAGCAAGCAATGCATCTTGTGCCCAGTCGCGCATCACCTGTAAACCATTTTTCAACAGTTCAGGATCATCAGATGGAATGGGCAATTGATAAACCGTTTCATCAAATCCGGTATAAGCATTCAAATCGGAGCCAAAACGAACACCAGCTTTTTGTAGGTAATTGACCAACTCGTTTTTAGGAAAGTGTTTTAGACCATTAAAGTTCATGTGTTCTAAAAAGTGAGCCAAGCCTAATTGGTCATCTGTTTCTAATATAGAACCTACTTTGTTTGCTAAATACATCGTAACCCTTTTTTCTGGTTCTACATTCCGACGGATGTAGTAAGTGAAACCATTTTTAAGTTTACCTGTAAGCACCTCATTGTCAAAAGGAAGTTTTTGATTCCAACTAACGGTGTCTTGTGCTAAAATTGCTCTCGCTTCAGCACGAAGTGATGTTGCCGCAGTACTAGGGGTTGTACAATAAAGAGTTGGCAACAAAAATGTTAATGCAATTGGTTTAATAAATCTCATGTTTTTGATTTACCTTAAGTTTTTAATTTAGTTGTTTTATAAAATTAATGTTCGAAAGTACAATTAATCTATTGTATTTTTGTTATGCATGAAGGAAGAAAATAATTGGTTGCTTTTAAAACGAGAATTCGGCCATTTTTTGAAATTTGAACGCGGTCTGTCCGATAATTCTATTGAAGCTTACCTCAATGATGTTTCCAAACTGGAAGTATACAGTGAAGAAAATAAATTGACATTGCAACAAATAACCAGTAAGGATATACAGCGCTTCCTGATCTGGATAAATGGATTTGGTATTTCTCCCTTCACGCAGTCACGCCTATTGTCAGGACTTAAAACATTTTATAATTTCCTACTCTTGGAATACGATTGGGAAAATAATCCAGTCGAATTAATTCAAGCCCCTCGAATTGCACGAAAGATACCTAGTGTGCTTAACATCCAAGAAATCGATCAACTTATCAATGCCATCGACTTATCAACTCCCGAAGGTATGCGCAACAAAACAATTCTGGAGGTGTTGTATGGATGTGGACTTCGGGTCTCGGAGCTGGTAGGTCTTAAACTATCAAATCTTTACTTAGACGTAGAATTTATCAAAGTTGAAGGAAAGGGTAATAAAGAACGTCTGATTCCAATCGGGAGCCAAGCCATTAAATACTTGAAAATTTATATCAATGAAGTCCGACCGCACATTAAAGTCAAGTCGGGGCAGGAAGATTTTGTCTTTCTAAATAAGCGTGGAGCTGCTTTATCTCGTGTTATGGTATTCATTGTCATAAAAGAGCTGGCTACAAAAATTGGTCTTCAAAAAAACATTAGCCCTCACACTTTTAGACATAGCTTTGCTTCTCATCTTGTGGAAGGTGGGGCAGATTTACGCGCCGTACAAGATATGCTGGGGCACGAAAGTATCACAACTACAGAAATCTACACCCATATCGACCGCGATTATCTACAGAGCGTGATTACCCAATATCATCCCCGTTCCTAATCGGATATTTACAACTCTAAAATCACAACCCTAATTTTTTACAGTTAACTTATTCGTTAGTTCGTTAGTTGATACCTGTACCACTTTGATTATTTGGACCAATCTCCACGGTTCAAAAAAATAAAGGGGTAATCCATTTGTACTATAAAACGGTATAAACCATGACTTTTTAAATTATATACAACATTGTTGCATTATTATTTTAATTTAATGCAACAATGTTGTATTTTTGAGGCGTAATTTAATTTAAGCATGACAAAACAGTTCAGCGTCATCTCTATATTGGCACCCGTATTCATCTCATTATGGCCTTCATACAGCCTATTTGCACAAAAAAGACAAATAAGCGGAAAGATCATTGCGCTAGAAAACACCAGTCCCATTCATGGAGCTAACCTTCACTACGAAGGACATAAGAAAGCGATAACTTCCAACTTTTCGGGTGAATTTCAATTTAGTACTGAACAGAACTTCCCGATAAAATTAGTGACTTCACTCGTTGGCTACGAAAATGACACTACTTATGTGAAAAATGACCGTCCCGTACTGATAAGACTAAAAAAAGACGTTAAGAGACTCGCCGAGACACAGGTTTACGGTTATCAGGTTGCCGCCAAAACACAGATTGCACAACAGGTCAATGCGACAGCTTTAACTGAAAATAGAAACCGTTCGCTAGCAGAAGTTTTAAAAAACATCTCCGGAGTCCATCTCCTACAGACCGGATCTACCATCAATAAGCCCATTATTAACGGTCTTTATGGCAATCGCTTGGCGATACTTAATGATGGTATGAAACTCGAAAGTCAGCAATGGGGTAATGACCATGCTCCAGAAATTGATGTGTACGCGGCGAATGCGATTACGGTCGTAAAGGGAGCAGAAAGCTTACGTTATGGTGGTGAAGCATTAGGTGGAGCAATTCTGCTTTCCACTAAGCCCTGGAATAAAATTGATAGTCTTAGAGGGCAAGTTAGTCTAAACGGTTTCACAAATGGCAGAGGTATGCAAAGCGCATTAAACCTGGAGGGCATCACTCCCATAGCGGGACTGAAATGGTCTTTCAATGGAAACTACAGCAAAAGTGGTAATCGAAAAACTCCCGATTATTATCTGAACAATACCGGGCAGCGCATTTACAACCTAAATGCTGCAGTAAATTATCAATACAAAGACGCTAATTTTGAAGCTTCCTATAAACAATATCACAATGAAGCGGGCATTTTATCTTCTACTCATATCGGCGATATTACTTCTTTTCAGGAACGTCTAGCCTATGGGAGACCGTATCCCAGCGAACTCTTCGGATTCTCATACCAAATTGATGCTCCCCGTCAAGAGGTTAAACACGAGGTATTTCAGTTTGCTTACAGCCAGCGCTTGAGCGATGCTAAAACCTTATCCATAAAATATGCTTACCAGAATAACCACCGGCAGGAATATGATAAAAGACGTGCAGGCCGTAGCGCAATTCCAAGCATGGATATGGTTTTACGGACACATGCACTTGATGCATCTTATACTATTGAGGGCTTAAATCAAAAATTTATCACAGGCCTTCAGGGGCAGACACAAGTTAACAATAATATTGCTGGGACTTTTAATACCCCATTAATTCCTAATTACAATGCCTTTAATATCGGAGCATACGGTATATATCAATGGCAAAAAGACCGATTGGCCTACGAATTAGGAGCTCGTTATGATTTTAAGAATTTCGATGCTGCAGGGTATGACTTTTATGGTAAAGCTTATGGTGGCGACAATCAGTTTCATAACTTGTCGACCAACCTCGGTTTATCCTATACTGTCGACAACCATATGACTTTTAAATCAAACTTAGGACTTGCCTGGAGAGCTCCATCTGCACAAGAACTGTACAGCCAAAACGTACACCAAAGTACAGCACGCTATGAAAGAGGAGATGCGGCATTAAAAGCAGAGAAAGGATTAAAGTGGATCACCAGTTTAAATATCCATGAGCAGAAAAATTTCTTAAACATTGACATCTATGCTAACTACATCAATAATTACATTTACGTAAAACCGACCGAAGAATACGTACAAAATCTTTCAGGTACATTTCCGATCTGGCAGTATAGTCAAAACAATGCATTATTGGCCGGGATTGACGTACAGGGAAAATATGCCATCAGTGAACATTTAGATTACAGTGCAAACACATCATTTATCTACGCCCGTAACCTAGATGACAAAAACTATCTGCCTCTTATTCCGCCCCTATCGTATACACATGAAATCGCTTTTACAACAAAGGGAAAGACGAACTGGATGCATGACGTGAAATTTGCCTTAGGTCAAGAAATCTATGCCAAACAGTTTTTAACAACAGCAAGTATGGAGATGGCTCCCGCACCATCGGCGTATCAGCTTATCAATGGTTCCATTAGTTTAGGCTCTCTTATTGGCAACAATAAATTGCAAACTCGCCTTTTGGTAGAAAACATATTCAATAGCACCTACAAATCTTACACAGATCTATTCCGTTATTACAGTCATGGTGTAGGCCGAAATATACAGTTGACAATTAATTACACATTCTAATCATAACAAATACAGCTATCATGAAAAAAATCATTAACAGCAGCAAATTAGTACTGATCGCAGCAGTTCTCCTTTTCAACTCATGTAAAAAAGACGATCCTGTCCACGAACATGATAATGAAGAAATGAAAACCATGACTTTAAGTTTTACAGAAAAAACAACAAATGCCAAAGTCGAAGTTATCATCGATGCTACCGATACAAAACCACAGTCGTTAAACTTAAAAAAAGGCAACTATGATTTAGATATCAAATTAAAAGATTTTGATGGACATGAGGTACAACAGGAAATTTCTTACGATGCCTATGAGCATCAGTTTTTCTTCGTAGGCCCTACAAAGGAGCAGATCACCTTTACGTATTTAGATCAACAGGTAGGTTTAAAAAGCAACTGGAAAGTATTAGACAAAGCAAGTGCTATTCCAATGAAAATTGTCTTGATGCACGGTCTAAATAAAACAAAGGTTACCGCAGCAGACTGGAACAATTCAAGCTACCAAAGCATTGGTGGCGGTACTCCAGACATTTCAGTAAATGTAACTTTAAATCTTATTGACTAAAGATGAGGATGTTGGCAAGAGATTGCATTTAGCTATTTTCATTTTTCATGAAATAGTATATCTTTGCTAGCATGTCCCTGTAGTTTAATGGATAAAATTGCAGATTCCGGTTCTGTTGATATGGGTTCGACTCCCTTCGGGGACACACAAAAGCAGCGTTTAATAGTATTAAACGCTGCTTTTTTTATAATTTCTAACGCACATATTCCCCATTTCATTCCATCCAGCATCTTTAGGTAAATCCTATATTACGGTGAAACAGCCCACAGCAGCACCCTGATATTTTTTTGTGACTAAAACTAAAAAACCTCATCATCAAAAATCTAAAATCACTGCGTATTGCAAATAATAGTAAAGCAATTTGCGCAATGAACATGAATTGTCAAGCCAGTACTTTGGATATAAAAGACAATATTATTAAGTTTGACTCATCAATCAGCAGTACATCATATCAATAAAAAGAATGGTCTAGAGTAGCCCATACAATCAAAGGAAAAACATTATACCAGTATATTTTGGAAAAAATTACGTTTAGATTTGGCACCCTTCATGATATTGTTTCCCTGCAGGAACTGTTTGTCGATACTATTAAGCGCATTTGCATCCAAGATTATAGCGCAGAGCAGGTAGCGGTTTGGAGCTCCAGCAGTGAGAATATGCAACGATGGACTCAGGTGTTAACGGAGCAGTATGTACTCATAGCAGCGTTAAACAACAGTATTGTCGGCTTTTGCACCTTAGCTGAAGGTCGTTATATTGATTTATTTTTTGTTCATAAAGATTACCAAGGTCAAAAAATAGCATCCCAGCTCTACCAATATATAGAAGCGGAGGCAAGGCGACAGAACACCGATCGTTTAACTGCAGATGTAAGCAAGACGGCAAAACCATTTTTTATAAAAATGGGATTTACAACCGTAAAGGAGCAGGAAGTGATTTTAAAAAATGTACCATTTATCAATTACAAAATGGTTAAAATGATCAGGCCTAATCAAAACTCCGCATGTTTCGGATTGTAAACAGCGACAATCATGATGAAATTTGGGTATAAATTAAAATGAAAATGGAAACACAATCAAATCTCAACTACAATCGAATAGCTTCAGCTATCGAATATATTCAACATCATTTTAAGGAACAGCCAAACTTGGATGAAGTCGCTGAAAAAATTCATTTAAGCCCCGCTCATTTTCAACGGCTCTTTACTGACTGGGCAGGTACAAGTCCTAAAAAATTTTTACAGTACATCAGTTTGCAATATGCCAAGAAACTGCTTGATGACAACAAAGAACTTACACTCTTTGATGCCGCATACCATACCGGACTTTCGAGCAGCAGCCGTTTACATGATCTATTTATCAATATCGAAGGTATGACTCCTGCTGAATATAAAAATGGAGGTCAATTTCTCAAGATCAATTACCGTTA
Organism: Sphingobacterium sp. JUb20; assembly: GCF_004342035.1. NCBI lineage: Bacteria > Pseudomonadati > Bacteroidota > Sphingobacteriia > Sphingobacteriales > Sphingobacteriaceae > Sphingobacterium > Sphingobacterium sp. JUb20. The sequence continues at coordinate 12,345 of NZ_SLYV01000013.1, forward strand.
TGCAGACAGTCCTTTTGGCCCAATAATTATTGCATCTACAGCCAAAGGAGTATGCTATATCGCATTTGAAAGTAATGAAGCAAAAGCTTTCACCGATTTACAGGCTAAGTTTCCAAATGCCCTATTTCAGCAACGGGATGATGATCTGCAACAAAATGCCCTCTCCATTTTTCAAAACGATTGGTCTGCTCTTTCACAGATTAAATTACATCTCAAAGGCACCGACTTTCAATTGCGTGTGTGGGAGAGTTTACTCAAAATTCCCATGGGGAAACTGGCTACATATGGAACAATAGCAGAACAGATCGGAAATCCAAAAGCAGCTAGAGCTGTTGGCACAGCTGTTGGCAGTAACCCCATTGCATTTCTTATTCCGTGCCACCGCATTATCCAATCTTCTGGCATAACAGGAGGATACATGTGGGGACCAACTCGAAAAACAGCTATTATAGGATGGGAAAGTGCCAAAACACAGCAGGAATTATAATACGAAGCACCACCATTTAAACATTATGTATGGAATTATTTGAATATCCGATTGATAGTACGAAAAATTGGCTTCCAAAGGACGGAACAGTACATTATTATGGGAAAGTAGTGGGACAGGAACGTGCAGATTACTTTTATGAAAAACTATTGACAGCCATCGAATGGCGTAACGATGAAGCCGTTATTTTTGGTAAACATATATTAACGAAAAGAAAAGTCGCTTGGTACGGTGAGAAACCTTTTGAGTATACCTATTCCAATACAACCAAGCATGCTCTTCCATGGTCAATAGAATTATTGGAATTAAAAGAAATAGTTGAAAGAACAACGGGAGAAACGTTCAATTCTTGCTTATTAAATCTCTACCATAACGGGGATGAGGGTATGGCATGGCACAGTGATGGCGAAAAAGATTTAAAGAAAAATGGTGCTATCGGATCATTGAGTTTTGGGGCTGTCCGTAAATTTGCTTTTAAGCATAAACAAACGAAAGAAAATGTAGGATTGATCTTAGAACATGGCAGTTTATTGGTCATGAAAGATGAGACGCAATCCCATTGGCTACATCGACTGCCACCTACTAAAAAGATTCACTCTCCAAGGATTAATCTCACATTTAGAACAATTGTCGAATAAAATACCGTTATTTCAATTGCGTGTTTCTATTTTTTATAAATTTTTATACCAAACAGCGTGTGCTGTGCTCAGCTTTTAAGATATAGTCGTTAGCATTATGCGTAAGAAAAACAGTTCCATTCCTATTAAAACAATGACTGATGCTTTCAGTTCGGGAATTATTATAGCCAAAGCATCTTTCGATGAACAGGACCTCATGAATCTGGATGATGCAAGACGATCACATCGGGATGACTATCACTCCTTCTTTCTGTTGGAAAATGGCACCACCGAAATCGAAATTGATTTTCAGCAATATACGATAACCCCCTACTCCATCCTCTATATTCACCCACATCAAGTACATCGCATTGTGGCGATGAAAAAAGTAGGTGGCAGTTTTTTGGGGATTAATAGTGAACATATAAATCCAGAATATCTGCAATTGCTGGAAGAAATGACACCATTAAAACCGCTTCGACTTTCTGAGGAAATATTTTCTATTTTGGAAACTAGCGTTTCTTTATGCATTACACTATCCGACCGTAAACAAAAGCAGTTACATCAATCCTTGCTAAAAGATAGCTGTAATACTTTGATCGGGCTCTTGACTTCGATGTACCTCGAGGGCGCTATACCTGTCGACAAACTTTCCCGATCTGAGATTATCACAAAAGCATTTAAGGCTTCCCTGCAACGTGACTTTCTCGCTATAAAAAGACCCGCTGCATATGCTATGCGTCTCAATATCTCTACCCCCTATCTGAATGAATGTGTCAAAGACGTCACCGGCTACCCTGTGTCCTATCATATCCAACAGCATATCATTTTAGAAGCCAAACGCCTGCTTTATCATTCTGACAAGTCAGTAAAAGAAATCGCCGATGCCCTAGGTTTCGAGGATTACCCCTACTTCTCGAGATTATTCAGCAAAGTCACCGGAATGTCGGCACTATCCTTTCGGAACAAAAACCGCGATTAGTCCAATACCCTCTTCCTTTGCTCCATTGTTTGCGTTACAAATTAGCTGTTTCTTTGTCATGAACAAAAAAGCAATACCATGATATCAACACTACCCAAATGGGCAGGCGGAATACTAGAGAGTCTCGTTGGCCAGCGTGCTGAAGTGATCGGCACCACTTACCTCAGCCCCCATCTTAAAAAGGTGCGTTTTCAGAGCGACCTTGCCAAAATGAATTTCCAGATTGGCTATGCGAGTGTGATCCGTGTAAACGAAATCGAATACCGGAATTATACGATTGCCTATCATGATATGCAACTGGGTATTGTGGATATTATCTTTCATATTCACAATAATGGTCCCGGAAGCAGTTATGCAGACACTTTAAGCGTTGGTGATCATCTCTATATCAGTAGTCCGAGGGGGCATAAAGTGTATAACCCAAAATTTCAGCATCAGTTACTCTTCGGCGATGAAACTTCGCTCGGATTGGCCTGTTCGCTACTTCCCACACTCAAAAAAAACAATCATTCCTTCCAGTTCTATCTAGAACTAGACGATTCAAATCACGAAGTTCCTGAGCTGTTGGGCTTAGAAAACTGTAGTATCTTTCCAAAAAATGGATCGTTTGCCAATGCGGAATGGATCGATGGTCTTCCTATTTTTCATCATGAAAACTGGCTTCATGCCAGCTACACTTTAGTCGGCAATGTCACTTCCGTTCAAGCTTTTCGAAAGGCCCTTAAAAGAAACGGTGTAAACCGTATAACTACTCAAGGATATTGGCTAAAAGGAAAAAAAGGATTATAACAGATTGTATTAAAAATTTAAAATTAAAAACTGCATGATTTATGTATTTAAAACCTCAGTAGAAACTGAAAAAGACATTCTCATTTTAGAATATGGTTTAAATGAACACTGCACACCGGGCAGATGGAATTTCGATCTACAGGATTGCGATCGCATCTTACGCATCGATACTTTAAAGGAAAATCCACAATCTATCATTGGACTATTGCAGGATAAAGGCTTTCACTGCGAAGAGCTTCCCTACTAACAAGATCAAATATGGAATCGTGTAGCTAAACTAAATATCAACATATTTACGCTAGTTACTGATCTAGATTTTTTATCAGGATAAAGCTCTCTGTTGCAGCAACGATAAAATTGTTATAGTTCGAGCAGTATGCTGTTCTAAAACCAAAGATTTATGTAACGGAGTCACGAATCAAATCGTAAGATCAGTTGATGAAAATTAGCAATTAGCAGGTATATGATTTTTGGAAATAAGATAGAATATCTACGAATCACAAATAAACATGCGGAATTTTGTGCTTTACATGACATCAATAAATTCACTTTGCAGATTGGTAGTTCCAACTTCGATAGGTATATTTAAAACCTCATGACAACATATGGTTTGTTTTGTAAACGATTATCTTTTATAGATACTCCTTATGTTGCAATGCGTTCTTACGCAAGCGGTAAAACCGGCACTTGCAAGTTTTAATATTATAGGGAAGTAATACAGAAAATATGAATTTATTAATTCAACAGCTAAAAAAATACGGACCAATTCATACTGATCTTGAAGAAGAATTGATTAAGAGAACTAAATTCATGACCAAACAAAAGGGTGATTTTTTTCTTAAACAGGGTCAAGTTGTATCCAATATGTTTGTTATTGAAAAAGGAATTGTGCGCGCATTTTACAATAAAGAAGATCGGGAGATCAATGTTTGGTTTGGTATCGAAAATATGATATTAGGTTCAGTGATTCCTCTTTTCTTCAATCTTCCTTCTTTAGAGAGCATTCAGTTTTTAGAAGATTCCTCTATTTACTATATTTCCAGAGAAGATATGAATGAGCTTTATCAAAAATATCATCAAATGGAAACCATTGGGAGAAAATTAGCGGAAGAATATTGCAAAATATTAGAGGAGCGTGCCATTTCTTTACAGACTGAATCTGCTGAAGAGCGTTACAATACGCTACTGAAGAATGAAACCGCAGCGGCACAACGCATTTCGCTAGGACATATCGCTTCTTATCTTGGTATTACTCAGGAAACATTAAGCCGGATCCGAAAAAAATAATGATAGTTTGTATTGAAATTTAACTGAATTTGATATATATCAAAAAAAACAATCTCAATCTACCGTTCCTTTGTATGATTATTAATCATATAAAAAAATGAAATATTTATTTTTAGGCTTAGCTATTGCATTTGAATTACTTGGCAGTAGTTTTTTAAAAGTATCCAATGGGTTTTCAAAGTTAATTCCATCTATTGTCACTATTCTGGCCTTTATAGCTTGCTTTTATTTTCTTTCCCTGGCGCTTAAATTTATTCCTCTTAGTATTGCTTATGCAGCTTGGGGTGGTATCGGTATTGTTTTAACAACTGTTATCTCGGTTGTTATTTTCAAACAATCACTAGATCTTCCAGCAGTGATTGGTATTGTTTTGATTGTTGCCGGAGTCATTATAATGAATTTCTTTTCAAAAGCTGCTTCACATTAAGCGATAGCATTTGAAATATATTTTTTTTCAACCATAAAATATACCTTGAGTGGCACGATGGAGCTACCGAAAACTACTCATCGTTCTTGGTTTAATGTTAAAAAAAGGTCCTTATTACTTAAAGTAATAAGGACCTTATAAAATGAAAAGGTATAACCCTTATTTCAATTTTTTTACTCTGATATTTTTAAAGAATACTTCCGAACCATGTCCTAAGAAGGCAAGATGACCCGTTGTACGTTTTAAACCGGGATGATCTTTACCATCCAAAGTACCATTTTTGCTTGCCGCTGCAATATCAGCATCAAGAATCACTGTACCATTCAAAGTAACTTTAACACGGTTACCCTTTACAACGATTTCTTCCGTATTCCACTCGCCTACTGGCTTTAAAAATCCTTTTTTTGCCGTTACAACACCATACACCGAACCATGGTATTGGTAAGGTTTCAAATCTTTATAGATATCTGCAGTGTTATCCAACACTTGGATTTCCATACCAGCATAAGCGGCATCACCCTCTAAAGGAGCTCTGACCCCCACACCATTGTTTGCACCTTCTGTCAATTTGAAATCAAAACGATAGATGAAATCTCCATACTCTTCTTTTGTATAAAGATTACCGCCGAATTTAGCGTCTGGCACCACCCTAAGATATCCTTCATCATTGATTACATAACCATCATTCTTCGTCCACTTATCTAAGTTTGTACCATCAAATAACACCTCAAAACCTTCTTTCTTTTCTGTGTCACTCAATTGAAATACATTTTTTCTAGCCAGCTCTTTTACATAGATATCTCTGTAAGACACCACCGTACCATGAGCCTGCAGCTCAATCTGCTCGGTAGGGAAAATAGATTGATTGCGATCCCAATAATTTTCTAAAGGCACATTATCGGTAACCAATTTACCATTTAAGTAAACTGTCACCTTGTCGTCAACCATCTTAATTCTGAACGTGTTCCACTCACCAAGGGCATTATCCGCCACCAATAATGGTTTTGATTCAGCCTTTTGGTTATTATAAAGACCACCAGAACCCACTTGAGCACCATCTTTTACGCGAGATATGTCCCAGATCTGAACCTGTGGTGTACCACGAAGATAAATCCCAGCATCACCTTCTTTACCGTTTTTATCCAGTTTCCAGTCAACCAACATCTCAAAATCGCCATATTGTTTAACCGTAGCAATGTTATCTCCCTTACCGTTGAAGATCAATTCACCATTATTAGCAGCCCATCCCTGACGCATTTGCTCATCAGCTTTTACCTGCGCAGCAGCCAATTCCTTCTCAGTCATTTGACCTCTTTTAATCGGGTTTGCGACTAGACCTTTCCAGCCTGTCAGATCCTGTCCATTAAACAGGCTTACAAAACCTTCAGATTTAGGCATTTCTGCAAGGTGCTTAACAACAGCTTCTCTTAAGTATGCACTTTCGCTTCCGCTTAAATTGTTGATCACCTCATTCAAGATGTTGCGGACGTCAGAACCTATAAAAGATTTATTATCTAAAGCAATGTTCATTGCAGTGTTAACGGCAGTACCCTTCAGTTCCGGATCTTTCAAAAACTTACCTGAAAATACAACTGCCTGGTAGGTGCCCGTACTTTGTAGAGAACCTAAAACAGTTCTTTTTTGGTTGTTATTTTTAGCAACTGCAAAAGCATCTTTCAATAAAAGGGTCTTCTGATCGTTTGTTTCACTCGATCTATTGATATTCTTGATCAATCCAGCAAATACTTTTTCACTTAAACCACCTGATAAGTTTGTTCTTGACAACTGGATGAGCTCATTTAATGCTAAAGGAGTCGACCAGTCTGCGATCGCTAAAACAGCGGCATCACGAAGAGCAGGATTATCAGATTTCAAATAATTCGTAACCGCATTCAAAGACTCCTGATCGCCAAGTCTGGCAAAAATTGGAAAGAATTTGGTTGCACTAGGTGCTGCAGAACGGGAAATATTCGCGGCAAGTTTTTGGATATGTTGTTCTTTGTTAGGACTAGACTGGATCACATTTGCAATCGCAACCTCTAAATTCCTGCTTGAAGCCTCATCCGCTTTTGTCAATAAATTAACAAGTATTTCTAGATCTTTCTCCTGTGCAACATTTGGTAAAGCCTTGTTGATGGCTTTATTTACATCAGCATTGGTGCTATTCAAAGCCAATACAGCTTGCGAAGAATTAGCATTTGCCCTTGTGCTCAAAATGTCCAATAATTGGATTTTCTTAGCATCATCAACAGTTGCTAATGAATTGTTGATCACGTCCATTGTCTGTTCATTTTTTGAACTTAACAAAAGTGCTTTGATCGATTCATTCAGTTGCGCATCTGTAGACAAATTATCAATTAAAGCTTTCGAGTCAGCACCTTTAGAAAGGAGGTTGATCGCCGAGAGACCCGCTAATTTAGCATGTGCATCTGTAGACTTACCAACAATTTTTTCGATTGCTTTTAATTGAGTTATCGAACCGTTTTGAGCAATATAGTTCAATAATGATTCTTGCACAGCAGGGCTTGATTTCGCTGCTAGTCCTAATAGTTTTTTAGTATCATTTGCATCTCCGTATTTGTGCAATAGATTTAAAGCAACGTGACGGTAGACATTATTTTCGTTTTGAGCTGCCGCAAACAAGTTTTTCTTTTGTTTTTTAGCATCCAATCCTGTCAATAAAGTTAACGATCCTACTTGTGCATTGATTGCTTTCAATTTAGAAGCCTCAGCAAACAAAGTATTTAAATAAGCAATTGCTTCTTTATTTTTTTTGTTCTCAATTAGAGATTCGGCATAGTCCAGACCTAAACCGATACCATTTAGGTTATCATAACTATAATTTGCAGTTTTAAGCTCTTTTTCAAAGATCGGAAGCGCTGCTGTTCCTCCAATTTTGCTCAGGGCAATCAAAGCAGTACGTTTGAAGCTATCCGATTTGAACTTATCGATCAAAGCGATGATAGCCGTCTCGGTATCTTGATTTTTAACATCTCCCAAAGCGGTCACGAGCGCAACTGCACATTTTTCATCTGTTACTTTCGCTAATCCTTGTGCTAATGCATCGCTTGATTCTTTCGTATTGATCGAGACCAATGTGCGTGCCGCACCATCAGCCAAATATGGTGTATTTAAATAAGTAGCTACTTTACTCACAGCAGCATTCGTTGCACACTGACGTAAAAGACGCAATACAAAAGCTTTGTTGGTATCCTCTTTCACCGTACCCAATGCATCCAATAGACCTTGTACAAATACTTCTTTCTGTTTTTCTTTGCCTGGTTGGTTAACAAAGAAAGAATAGCTATTTGTGGCATACTCTACTTGCGCATTGTTTTGGCCCTGCGGTTTCAATTGATTTAGCATCGCCGCGATTTCACTTGATGTAAAGTTTTCCAACTCGTTCATCGCGTATAAAAACTTAGCCTTTTCTTCGGCAGGTTGTTGCCCCAGTACATCAGCTATTTTAGTAGCAGTCGTTCTATTTTGGGGCTGTTGTGCATATGCTGCCACTTGAAGTATTAATAAGGCAGATATCGTATTAAAAACTTTTTTCATTTTAGATAGATTAGAAAATTACATTGACCAAGGGCCACGCATCGGTTGATAAACTAAACGGTTTGCTGCATCGTCATTGATAAACTCATCTTTTGTAGAATCAAATTTCAATGAGCGGTTTAAACGTAAGGCGATCAAGCCCATGTTGACCAATGTACATGAACGGTATCCGTTCTCTTCATTTAATGCAAATTTCTCGCGTGTACGTACCGATTCCAAGAAATCTGTAATCTGTGGTGCTGGCTCAGGAAATTGTGCCAGTTTTCTTTCCATATCCGGTATATCAGACACAAAGCCTTTATACAGCTTCCCTTTAGGTCCCTCTATATAAGCCATGCCTTCATCTTTACCTTCACCATCTAAAATAATCTGACAGCCATCAGCATATGTATAAACAATTCTTCTCCAGGTACCGACCGCATCACTATGTTGCTGCGGCGCATCAACTTCTACCGATACAGGACTTTCGCCATCTTTTCCTAAGAAATATTGAACAGGATCCAAATAATGTTGGCCCATATCACCAAGACCACCGCCATCATAATCCCAGTATCCTCTAAAAGTTGTGTGCACGCGATGCGTACTATAAGGTTTGAAAGGTGCAGGACCTAACCATAATTCATAATCCAATTCTGCTGGTACCGGTTCAACAGGAAGGTTTTCTTTCCCTACCCAGAAAAATTTCCAGTCAAAACCAGTATGCTTGCTGATCGTTACTTTCAACGGCCAACCCAACATACCTGTATCTACCAATTTTTTAATTTTTTTAACCGGAACATTCATTCCGTAGAAATTATCGGCAAAACGGAACCAGGTATTTAATCTAAACATATTACCATGTTGTGCGATCGCTTCTTTGACACGTTTTCCTTCACCGATAGTACGTGTCATCGGCTTTTCACACCAGATATCTTTTCCTGCACGCGCTGCTTCCAAAGACATCAAACCATGCCAATGCGGGGGAGTTGCAATATGCACGATATCTACTTCAGGGTTTTTAATTAAATCACGAAAATCATGATGTTCTTTAACTCCGCCACCTAAAGCCTGTTGCGCTAGAGCCAAATGTCTTGTGTCGACATCACATATCGCCACTGTTTTTGTTCCCGCGTATCCAAAATGACCACGCCCCATTGAACCTACGCCAATGATGCCCTTCGTTAAATGGTCACTTGGAGCCAAATATCCTTGTCCCCCTAATACGAATCTAGGGACAATTGAAAATGCCGCTGCTCCTGTGATGGATTTCTTTAAGAAATCTCTTCTGGAGCTATTTTTTTCTTTCATACTTATTTAATAAATGATAGTTTGGTTGTGTTAGATTTAATAATCTGTTAAAATACAACTTTTCACTAAAAAGCAGGCCAAAAAAAAGCTTCGTCGGGTAACAAAGCTTTTACAATCAAAATAATACGGTATTCTAACCCTTAGAACGTCGGTCGTTCATATAATGTTCTCGTCGCTATTGACCTTCCTAAGGTCAATTCATCGACATATTCAAGCTCACCGCCGAAAGCAATACCACGTGCGATAGTGGTGACCTGGATATTAAATTCTTTGAGCTTACGATACAAATAAAATATCGTTGTATCTCCTTCCATCGTAGCACTTAATGCCAATATCACCTCCTTGACATCTTGCTTACGCATACGGTCGACCAAACCGTCAATCTTCAAGTCAGACGGTCCTACCCCATCCATTGGTGAAATAAGTCCCCCTAGTACATGATAGATTCCTTGGTAAGAATTGGTATTTTCAATCGCCATCACATCACGCGTATCTTCCACGACACATATAATGGAATGATCCCGCTTTGGAGAGGTACAAATTTCACATTCATGATAGTCTGAAATATTAAAACAGATATGGCAATACTGAATTTCTTCTTTCAATTGATTAATAGTAGATGTAAATCGTGCAACTTCAGCATCCGATTGCTTTAACAGGTGTAAAACAAGTCGCAATGCAGTTTTTTGACCTACTCCAGGTAAACGTCCAAACTCGGATACAGCGTTTTCTAATAATTTAGAAGAAAAATTCATGGCACAAATTTAACAATATAATAGTTAAAGAAACTGTTCAAATTAAAAATATTCCTTATCTTGTATTCCCTTCAAATGAAAAGGAACAGTAATTTTTATAATAAGAGTATAGCATGGATATTACAAAAGACGACAAAATAAGAAGTGCCTTTGAAAACAAAACGTGGCAGGAGATAAAAGTAAAAGATTCGTGGCAAATATTTAAGATCATGTCCGAATTTGTAGATGGATTTGAAAAATTAGCTAAAATTGGTCCTTGTGTTTCCATTTTTGGATCTGCAAGAACTCCACAAGATCATAAATACTATCAAATGGCTGTCGATGTGGCAAGTTTATTAACTGCACGTGGCTATGGAATTATATCTGGAGGTGGCCCCGGTATCATGGAAGCTGCAAATAAGGGAGCTTATGAATCCGGCGGTAAATCAGTAGGATTAAATATAGAATTGCCGTTTGAACAATTTCACAACAGATATATTGACCGTGATAAACTTCTTGAATTTAACTATTTCTTTGTTAGAAAAGTCATGTTCATGAAGTATTCGCAGGGGTATATTGTTATGCCGGGCGGATTTGGAACAATGGATGAATTATTTGAAGCAATTACATTAATCCAGACAGGTAAAATCGCACGCTTCCCGATCGTGTTAGTGGGTTCCGAATATTGGTGTGGCCTTTTCGACTGGATCAAGAACACTATGCTAGGTGAACGCTACATCAGCGAAGAAGATCTAAAACTCTACCGCATCGTTGATACGGCGGAAGAAGCCGCAGATCATATTTTCAGATTCTACGACAAGTATTTATTAAAACCAAACTTTTAATAATAACCGGTATCGATATACAACGGGTTCCATACATATGTATGGAACCCTTTTTTTTTGTTATAACAAGGGATTTTGCAAAACTACCATACGCTACGCTATCACAACTTCGCAATCTTAAGCTTTAAAAAATGGGAACATGCAAAAACTCATCTCATCTCCGTGTCCGATAATTGACACTGAAAACACCTCTATTTAAACCATCCCAAATGATTAGTGGCATAGCTAAGACCCTACATCAAAATTAAGGCTAAAGCCAGTTGTTACTTTGGACTTGATCGGTGCAGTATGCCACAACCTGATAATGATAAAAAAGTAACATTATTGGCAAATATAAAGGTAGTATTTTGAAAAAATATATTGAATCTTTATATCGGTTCTAATAGTTCCAAAACTTATAACTAAACTCTAAATTCCCTACTACTGTAACCTCTCAAAATATAATGAAGATAAAAAGAAATCTAACCTGTTGTATATTATTATTAAGTTTTTCAAGTCAGGCGCAACAAAACGTCAATTCATCTCATAATATAGGCAGTCGTGCACAATCACAGCAAAAGAGAAGTTTGATAAAAAATTCTGATGCAGATAATCAATTCTTTTTAAGTAAAAAAAACTTAATGACTGCCGTCTGGAACGCACCTTTTAGCTATGAAAGTATCCGCAGTAATCATGCACCTATTGGACCTTATATAGGCAATGGTGATGTTGGTGTGGTGTGCCATACTGCTGAAAACAGCCAGACTTTCAGAATCTCAAAAGTCGATTTTGTAACAGATGGCTGGTCGGACTGGGCCGGATCCGGCCCCGCTGCCCTTCCTGTTGGCGGGGTTAAAATAACCGTAGAATCACCGATAAGCGCTGGTTTTAAGTATGAGATGGACCAACTAGGTAATGAATTGCGCATGCGTACAGCAACAACACAACCTGTGCATATGAAAAGCTGGATATCTGTTAATGAAAATCTTTTAGTCACTGAACTGGTAAATAACACAAAAACTCCAATCAAAATATCTGTATATACTTATGCCGATAGCATATCGGCAACATATGGCACAACAGCCGATGTGAACAGTAACGTAACGCAGGTAACTAGACAAACTAAAACTACAGATGTAAGATGGGTCTCTAAAGCCGGTATATCGACTAAGGTTCTTGGCGCATCATCAATTTGCAGTAGAGAATCCCAAGCCCAGACCAATACGCACTTTACTCTTAAAGCTGGAAAAACTGTCTATGTACTGTCTTACATATCGGGTGGCGGTATGAAGAACGATGCACAGATGGAAAACGCATATAAAACACTTCATGATTTGCAAAATAACCGTTTAAATGCTTTAAGAAATACAAAAATAGCATGGTGGAAGGATATGTGGAATAGGTCATATGTGGAAACAAATGATGAATTGATCAACAGACAGTACTTAAGTTCGATCTATTTTCTAGCTTCTGCCTATAACGAACATTCCCCGGCATGTGGCGGCATGTATGGTGTCTGGAATATGGATGACAAAATGATGTATCATGGTGATATCCATTTAAATTATAATAGCCAAGCTGGATTTTATAGCGTCTTCTCCGCGAATAGACCCGAAATTGCAAAACCTTTTTACAACTTCATTGAAGCAATCTTACCTGACGGAAGAAGACGTGCGCAAAATGACATGGGAACTGTCCATCCCTCTTTAGCTGGGAAATCATTTAGAGGAGCTGTTTTCTTAGTTGGTGGACTGGGAATTGGCATACCTTACAATTATTACTGGCAACAAACGATGAATGCGCCGTTCAATGTACCACTCTTCAGCTGGTACTATGAATATACTGGTGATTTGGATTTTTTAAAAAACAGAGCTTACCCCTTTATTAAAGAATGTGGTGATTTCTATGAAGATTACCTGAAAAAGGAGCCATATGGTGATACTTATCGATACAGTATCACTACTGGCGCACATGAGAGTTCCTGGGATCTCAATCCTCCCTCCGATCTAGGTTTCGTCAAGCAAACCTTCAGCTTACTTCTCAAGTATAGTAAGTTATTGGATGTGGATGAAAACCGGAGAATGCTTTGGCAGGATATTCTCGATCACCTTCCTAAATACAAGGTAATACAGCCGACCAAGACACCGAATAAAGGCTTGCCTGTTTTTGCAAAAAATGAAGCAGGATGGGATCTACCAAACCACATGATACAAATGCATCCGGTCTACCCCTGCGAAGTACTCGATTTACTTTCAGATCCAGATTCTTTACAGATAGCTAAAAATACGGTTGAATACTATGAAGTTGACCAAAATGGATTTCAAGGATCAATGAATGCGTTAGGTCTAAGCGGTTATATTATGGCTGCACGCGTTGGCTTCTCCCCTGAAATAATTATTAAAAACCTAAGCATATTGGCCAGCGGTGCTCAAAAAAACTTCTTGATTACAGATGGCCATCATGCTTCGGAAAAAACAGCCCTAGTTGAAACGGTCAACTCAATGATGCTTCAAACGCTTGATAACACGTTGTACATATTTCCCAACTGGGTAAAATCAAGCGCTTCATTTACGCGCCTACGGACTAAAGGTGCCTTTTTAGTTTCTGCAGATTATGATGGCACTACCATAACAAATCTATCCATTTATAGTGAAAAAGGCACAAAATGCCAGATCCACAATCCTTGGAAAGAAAAAGAAATACAAGTAATGGAAAATGGTAAGCAAATAGCCGTAAGTAAGACAGGAGAAAGGTTTTCATTTGAAACAAAAATAGGTCGCCACTATATAATCAAGACTATAGGGGCTTAAGCTCAATAAAATTAAATTTATGCCGGTTCATCGCTGGTATAAATTTAATTTATATAAAGCACACGATCTATAAATAATTGGGCATTAAATCTTTCGATCAGTATAAACACAAAAAAGGTCAATCTTTTTGAGATTGACCTTTTTGAGCCTCCTATCGGAATCGAACCAATGACCTACTGATTACAAGTCAGTTGCTCTACCAGCTGAGCTAAGGAGGCATCATGTGTGAAAGTTAAAAAAGAGCCTCTTATCGGAATCGAACCAATGACCTACTGATTACAAGTCAGTTGCTCTACCAGCTGAGCTAAAGAGGCTTTTTTAAATAACCCTTTCGAATTATGATGGTGCAAATATCGAAACCTTTGACAACAAAATCAAACTTTCCTGGCATTTTTTTTCATATTTTTAATAATTTTCTGAAAATCAAGCCATTTATTTTCAATTCAAATCGGAACCCATCGCGGCAAAACACACAAACATGAAATTTTGTCATTTCACAATAAAAATACAAGACATTTTTTCCGAAAAAAGAATAAAAACAGATATGGCATTTTGATTGTTATCCAATTATCAAATCAAAAAGCAAATAAAACCATGAATTTCAATAACTATACAATTAAAGCACAAGAGGCGATTCAAAAAGCTTCGGAGATTGCCACAGGCAATCAACAGCAGGCTATTGAGACCGCACATATACTTAAAGCCTTGCTAACAGTTGATGAAAATGTAATCAGTCATCTGTTAAAAAAATTAAATGTAAATATCCCTTACTTAAGTGGAGAACTGGATAAGCAAATTCAGGCATTCCCGAAAGTCAGCGGCACAAATGTCTATTTGAGTAACACCTCAAATTCGGCCTTGCAAAAAGCGCAAAGCTACTTGAAGGAGTTTAATGATGAATTTGTATCTGTAGAGCATCTACTTCTAGGTATTCTAAATGCAGGCGATAAAACATCTAGTCTACTGAAGGATCAAGGTGTAAATGAAAAGGATCTTAAATTAGCGATCAAAGAACTACGTGGCAACACAAGAGTGACGGATCAAAATGCCGAAGCTACCTACAATGCTTTGGGAAAATACGCCCGTAATCTAAACGAGTTTGTTGAATCGGGAAAATTAGATCCTGTGATAGGCCGTGATGAAGAAATTCGTCGCGTGATGCAAATCTTATCCCGTAGAACTAAGAATAACCCCATCTTGGTGGGTGAACCAGGGGTTGGTAAAACCGCTATTGCCGAAGGTATTGCACACCGCATCATCAATGGTGATGTGCCCGAGAATTTGAAATCAAAAATCGTATTCTCTTTGGACATGGGGGCTTTAATAGCCGGTGCAAAATACAAAGGTGAGTTTGAAGAAAGATTAAAAGCTGTTGTCAAAGAGGTTGCAGACAGTAACGGCGAAATCATCCTGTTTATCGATGAGATCCACACCTTAGTTGGTGCTGGTGGTGGTGAGGGTGCAATGGATGCAGCCAATATCTTAAAACCAGCGTTAGCACGTGGAGAACTTCGTGCTATTGGTGCAACAACATTGAACGAGTATCAAAAATACTTTGAAAAGGATAAAGCATTGGAACGTCGTTTTCAAAAAGTAATGGTTGACGAACCAACTACTCAAGATGCAATTTCAATCCTGCGCGGATTAAAAGAACGTTACGAAACGCACCATAAAGTGCGCATTCTTGACGAAGCAATCATTGCCGCTGTCGAATTATCAACCCGCTACATCTCGGATCGTTTCTTACCAGATAAAGCGATTGATCTAATGGATGAAGCGGCTTCAAAATTACGTCTTGAAATGGACTCTGTTCCTGAAGCTGTAGATGAACTGAACCGCCGTATTATGCAACTCGAAATTGAACGGGAGGCAATAAAGCGTGAGCATGATGATAAGAAAGTCAGTGAACTTTCTGAAACGATCGCTAATCTATCTGCCGAACGCGATTCTTTACGTGCATCCTGGCAGTCAGAAAAAACGTTGGTGGACAGTGTCAACCAGGAGATTGAAAATATAGAAAATTATAAGCAGGAAGCTGATCAGGCGGAACGTGCAGGCGATTATGGAAAGGTAGCTGAGATTCGCTACGGCCGTATCAAAGATGCGCAGGATAAGGTCGAAAAATTAAAAGCAGAATTAGCTGAAAAGCAAGATAGCAAACGGATGTTAAAAGAGGAAGTAACTTCTGAAGACATTGCTGATGTGGTATCTAAATGGACCGGTATTCCTGTAAATAAGATGATCCAGTCTGAGCGCGATAAGCTTCTTTCTCTAGAAGAGGAATTACATAAACGGGTTGCCGGACAGGAAGAGGCGATTGAAGCGATTTCTGATGCTATCCGCCGTTCAAGAGCAGGACTTAGTGATGCTAAGCGTCCCATTGGTTCTTTCATCTTTTTGGGAACTACTGGTGTAGGTAAAACGGAGTTAGCAAAAGCACTAGCTGAGTTCTTATTTGATGATGAACATGCGCTTGTCCGAATCGATATGTCCGAGTACCAAGAGCGTCACGCAGTGTCCCGGCTTATCGGAGCACCTCCAGGATATGTAGGTTATGAAGAAGGTGGACAATTGACTGAAGCTGTTCGCCGCCGTCCGTATTCTGTCGTACTTTTGGATGAAATTGAAAAAGCACATCCTGATGTGTTCAACATTTTACTGCAAGTACTCGACGATGGTCACTTAACAGATAACAAAGGTAGAACGGTGAATTTCAAAAACACGATCATCATCATGACTTCCAATACCGGATCGCATATCATTCAAGAGAATTTCTCGCAGTTGAATGATAATAACAGAGATGAGGTTATTGCAAAAACAAGAGGTGAAGTGTTTGAGCTTTTACAAAAATCAATTCGCCCAGAGTTCCTGAACCGTATTGATGAAATCATCATGTTCACACCTCTAAGCAGAAATGAAATTGCAAGCATCGTACGGATGCAATTTAGCCATATTCAAAAACAATTGGCTGAGCAAAATATCTTCATCACTGCTTCGGATGATGCTATGGATTGGCTAGCGCAATTAGGATATGATCCGATCTATGGTGCAAGGCCATTGAAACGTGTTATGCAAAAACGCATCCTGAATGAACTTTCGAAAGAAATCCTTTCAGGAAAAGTAAATAAAGATGCGGTAATCCAATTGGATGTATTTGATGGTCAATTTGTCTTCTTGAATAAAAATGAGGTTGAATAAAGGTCAAAGCACCTTTTAAAATTAAAGAAGTGGCTACTCGCAAGAGTTAGCCACTTTTTTAATTTTAAAGAATAGTTGAAAACAATTTTCATTTATCCTTAACGCTGAACATGATTTTAGTTCATCAGAAAGTCATGGATAAGCCTTACTTTTTCCAGACAGTTCTTGTTGTATTTGAACTTTTATATATCGTGTAAGTAAAGTATGCGAAACCAGAAAACAATACTATAGCTAATGCAGCACTGCCCATAAAACCCAACTGCTCTGCAATAGCAGCTAAAACACTTTTGAAACCCGATCTGTTACCACTCGTATCAGGCACTTCGCCATTTTCTAATTCCCTTGCCATCATCACCAGCGAAAAACCGAAAAAAGCAATTGCAATTGTATAAAGCAAATTACGTATCCAGGTTTTGTCTTTTATAACTTCTACTGTTTCTCTAAGCCCTGATTGCTCTTCAATTGCCTGAATGGCTTCTTTCAATTGGGCTTTATTCTCAAAGTCTGCAACTACAGCTTGATAATCTTTTGGATCTAATACATCAATATCAAGCAATGGTGGCTGATTATCAAAAAGTGGTACAGCTCTTTTTATTTGACTAAAAGGGATGAAAATAATATGTTCTTCTGATTCTTCAGAATTATTTAAATATGCTGTTAAAGATGCTTCTGGCAATTCCGCTTCGGCGAAGTAAAATCCAGTTGCTGTCATCCAACGCGTTTTAAAAACTAATTCTTTATTTTGATAATACTTATCCATAATTTTTTCAGTAAAAATTCGTCAAGTTGCTAAAATAGCAGATTAATTCAATACATCTGCTACTAATTTCCGTTAGAATTTCATGTTATATTAACTATTCGCCCAAATCCCACTCCCAAACACTATGGTAGCTTTGCATGGTATCTACATATTTAATAAAATTATCATAAAACTCATGCTTACCCACAGTGGCACTATCCCCCACCACAATGAGCTTTTTCTTTGCCCTTGTCATAGCAACATTCATCCTACGCACATCGGAAAGGAAACCGATTGCCTGCTGATCATTGCTCCTTGTTAAACTGATATATATGATATCTTTTTCCTGCCCCTGAAAACTATCGATAGTGTTAATTTGGATATGATGACGAAAGGGAACAATCTGCTCATCATTTACTAATAATTCATTGAGCACTGTCGCTTGTCTCCGGTAAGGAGTAATAACTGCAATCGCCGGAAAATCACTTTCATCATAAACCTGTTCAAAAGATACCAATGATTGTTTCAAATGATTGATAACAAAACGAGCCTCCCCTACATTAAATGTTGCTGTACCATCCTGTTCTTCCTCAAAACCCGCCCCTGCAGTGTCAATAAAAACAACAGGTTCCGAATCTTCTTTGAGCGTCCAATGCTGTACATGATCTCCTGCAATGAGATGATCATCATATAGTGCCGTAGAAGGGTATTGCATAATCTTTTCATTCATCCGATACTGAACGTTTAATAAAGAAACATGTTCAGGATAACGTTTTACTAATTTTTCAAACAACGTATGATAAAGACCGATATTCATCTGGGCATTTGACTTCACCGTGGGAGGAAGCTGACAATGATCACCTGCAAGCACCACCTTATTTGCTTTTAGAATCGGAATCCAACAAGCGGGTTCTAAAGCCTGTGCTGCCTCATCGATAATAACAACCTGATATACTCTATTTCTGACTGCGTACTGATTGGATCCGACTAAAGTAGCAGTAACAACCTGTGCTTTATCCAGAATATCTGCGACCATAAAATCTTGTATATCGCCAATTTCTTTCCCTATTTTTCTTGCTTCATCAAAAAGTGCTTTACGCTGTTCCCGTTCAGATCTTCCAAAACTTCGTTTATACTTCTGAGCCATTTCGGTGTAAGCCCGTGCTTTTTTCTTGAGCAACTTGACTTCCTTGTTTGCCGGATGCTGATCCACTTGGGCATCAAGTGCTAATTCTTGTAAATGTTCTGAAATTTTGACGGGATTTCCAATACGTGTCACTAACACTCCTGCGGCATCTAATCGTTCGGTCAAAACATCAACTGCCGTATTACTCGGTGCCACAATTAAAATTTGCTTATTTTCCTTTTTCAGTAGGGCTTGTACTGCTTTGACCAAAGTTGTCGTTTTTCCTGTACCGGGAGGGCCATGTATAATGGAAATCGGATTCTCACTTAGAATATGAGCTATGGCTTCATTTTGACTCTGATTTAAAGTACCGTTATCGTAATTAATTTCTTTTTTATATCCCTTTAACTCCTCCTCACCTATTATCTCGCGGATCAGTCTTCCTTCATTTAAATCTAAACGCAGTTCTTTGGCTTTCCTCAATGCTTCATGCATTTCTTTATATGAATTTTCATCAAATAAAAGATCCACCCCAAGTTTACCTCTTCTCGTCCAGTCAGGCAGTTCATCGACCCGCAATGCAATTTTCATTGTATCTCTATTCACAAAAGAAATCAGTCCTTCTGCCCGATCGACCAGGGGATCATGATTCGAGAAAAGAGCGACCGGCATACCAAAGCGAAAACGATGTTCATCCTCCTGGTTATTTGTTTTGGACAATGTAATGGTCAGATAATCACCACGCCCCATCTCTTCACCTTTAATCTGAATCGGAAACCAGGTCACACCTTTTAACTTTCTTTCATTCAAGCTTGACTTTAGCAAAAGGGTTTCATATTGCTCACGATCAAAGTCTTGTTCTATATTCAAGAGCGTTTTAAGCTCATCAAAATAATTCATATTTTAAAATCCTACTCTATTATATACAGCAAAATAACCATTTTTTAATTTGAATAAGGGTGGAATATGATAAATAAAAATTAAATTGGCTATGAGAAACGATCACATTATTTATAAGCTTAAAGATCTTGGAACTATGGAAACAGTCATTCTAGCAGGAGGTACAGGAACTATTGGTCGACATTTAACAAAATTGCTTGTTAGCGAAGGGTTTCATGTCATTATATTCAGTCGAAACCCCAGCGTAAATAAAGACAGCGATCATATTGAACATTTACACTGGGATCCAGATACTAAACGTATAAACAATGATGCGATAAAACGGGCAGATTATATTATCAATCTTGCTGGAGCTGGCATTGCTGACAAGCGATGGACGAAGAAGCGTCGTCAAGAACTGATCTCCAGCCGGGTTAATAGTGGTAATTTAATCGCAGAAGCGCTACAGCAACTTCCTAACAAAATTAAAGCTGTCATTTCAACATCGGCAGTTGGCTGGTATGGAGCAGACAAAAAACCCGGACATGCTTTTACTGAAAATGAAGAACAGGGTACGGATTTTTTAAGCTGGACCTGCAAGCTATGGGAAGACAGCGTAAAACCTGTTGAATTATTGCATAAAAGAGTGGTCATTTTCAGGTTAGGCGTAGTTTTCAGTAAAGATGAGGGTGCTTTAAAAGAATTGACCAAATCATTAAAGTTTAAAAGTGCAACTTACTTAGGTTCGGGAAAACAAAAAATGAGCTGGATCCACATCGATGATTTGTGCAAGTTGTATTTAACAGCCATACGTAACAATGAAATAGTAGGAATTTACAATGCTGTATCCTCAGAAGTACTGGCACAACAAATAATAATCGATCGTATCGCTAAACAAAAAGTAGGTTCAATCTACCTACCGATTTACGTACCTGCTTTTCTTTTAAAATTTGCTCTTGGACAAATGGGCGAAGAAGTTTTGCTGACAAGTACAACAGCGAGCAACCAAAAAATAATTGATACAGGCTTTAATTTTAAATACCCATTTCTAACTGAAGAATGCATCAAAACCCTGTAATGTGAATATAAGTATTGTGATTTAGGGCTACTTTTGATACATTTGCGCTAAAATATAGTAATATGCCTTTGTTTAATATGGCCATTACTGAATATCCATTAGCCTTTCAGGACATGTTTGAAAGGTTTTTTTGTAAGATTAGTTTTTACTATACATAAATGATAGAATTAATTAACATTTCCAAGACATTTGCAGTAAAAAATAAGTTTACGAAAGCATTGGATCAAGTAACACTTGCTATTCCAAAAGGGCAAATATTTGGTGTTATAGGTAGCTCAGGTGCAGGAAAAAGCACATTAATCCGATGCGTCAATTTATTGGAAAAACCCGACGAGGGACAAATTTTGATTCACGGTGTCGACCTGATGAAATTATCCAATCAGGATTTAATTCAGCATCGACGCAAGATCGGTATGATCTTTCAACATTTCAATTTACTTTCCTCCCGTACGGTATATCAGAATATCGCTTTTCCGCTGGAACTGACCGGCACTTCGAAAAATGATATTCAGCTAAAGGTAATGGAGCTACTGGCTTTGGTAGGACTGGAAGACAAAGCACATGACTATCCTGCAAGTTTATCTGGCGGTCAAAAACAGCGTGTTGCTATTGCTAGAGCCCTAGCAAGTGATCCTGAGATTTTGTTATGTGATGAAGCAACCAGTGCTTTGGACCCTGCTACAACCAAATCTATTTTGCAGTTGCTAAAAGCAATCAATAAAAAATTAAATTTAACCATCTTACTGATTACACATGAGATGGAAGTCATTAAGATCATTTGTGATCAAGTTGCTGTCATTGATCGCGGAAAATTAATCGAAACTGGCACAGTGGAACAGATCTTCACATCACCTACGCAGACATTAACAAAGCACTTCATTCAATCGTCACTTCATGCCGAATTACCGACAATCTATCAAGAGCGTCTGAAAGATAGTGGAAATCCCATCGTCCAGATTTATCTTGCAGAACATTTTAATCAAACTTCTGTTATCAAGCATCTGCATGAGCAATATGCAATTGATGTGGCTATTATCAGTGCGCAGATTGATTATGTAGGTTCAATCAAATTTGGCATACTTAATCTGGAACTTATTGGTGATGCTGATAATATCAGCAACAGTCTCCACTATTTAAAATCAAATTACTCACAAATAGAAATCATAGGATATGTCTGATACAGTTATTGATTTATTGATAAAAGGTACTATCGAAACTATCGTCATGACTTTTCTGTCTGGCTTTTTTGGTTTTCTGATTGGCCTCCCTACTGGTATTTTTCTTTTTTTAACACGAAGAAACCAATTACATGAAAATAAATATATTCATCAATTACTTGCCATACTGGTCAATATATTTCGATCCATACCTTTTATTATCCTGATCGTTTGGATGATACCTTTTACCAGGCAGCTTGTAGGCACTTCTATTGGTGTTACTGCAGCTTTGGTACCTTTAAGTTTCGCTGCCGCACCTTTCATTGCCAGGTTAGTTGAAAACAGTCTATTAGAAATTCCGCATGGTCTAATTGAAGCTGCGCGTGCCATGGGAGCCACTACATTACAGATAATATACAAAGTTTTACTCCCCGAGTCTCTACCATCACTCGTTAATAATCTGACAATTACATTGATTACCTTAGTCGGTTATTCAGCTATGGGCGGAGCAGTAGGTGCAGGTGGACTTGGACAGATTGGATACCAATATGGTTATATCGGTTATGATACTTTTATTATGAATGCTGTATTAATTTTACTAATTTTAATTGTATTTATTCTTCAATTTACAGGAGATTACCTGTCTAAAAAAGCTAATCATCGTTAACATCTATTTTAAAAAACTATGAGATTACATTCTAAAATTTGCGTTGTAGCATTGGCTCTATTTGGCTTAACAGCTTGTAACGGAAAAAAAACAGATTCAAAAGTCCTTAAAGTAGGAATTGTCGCCGGTCCAGAGCAAGACATTGCTGAAGAGGCAAAAAAGGTGGCAAAAGAAAAATTTAATCTTGACGTCGAGCTTGTAACTTTTAACGATTATGTAGTCCCTAATGAAGCGTTGAACCAAGGTGATATTGATGTTAATTCATTTCAGCACCTTCCTTATCTTCAAGAACAATCGAGACAGCGCGGATATAAATTAGCCGCAGTCGCCAATACCTTTGTCTTTCCTATAGTTGCTTATTCTAAAAAAATCAAGTCAATCAATGAATTACAGCCAGGAGCAACTATTGTCATTCCTAATGACCCAACGAATGGGGGCAGATCGCTGTTGTTACTTCAAAAAGAAGGATTAATAAAATTAAAAGATGATGTGGGCCTTCTGCCAAAAAAGACAGATATCATAGAAAATCCGAAGAGATTAAATATTATGGAGCTTGAAGCTCCCCAATTACCACGGGTTTTAGATGACAAAGAGGTTATCATTGCTATTATTAACAATACTTTTGCTGCTCAGGCTGGTTTAGACCCTGAAAAAGAAGGTTTATTTGCTGAAGACAAAGAATCACCGTATGTGAATCTAATTGTATCGCGAGAGGATAATAGAAATGATGAGCGTATCAAACAATTTATAGAAGCTTATCAATCACCGGAAGTAGAAGCCA
Source organism: Sphingobacterium sp. JUb20 (assembly GCF_004342035.1). NCBI lineage: Bacteria > Pseudomonadati > Bacteroidota > Sphingobacteriia > Sphingobacteriales > Sphingobacteriaceae > Sphingobacterium > Sphingobacterium sp. JUb20. The sequence goes on from NZ_SLYV01000013.1 coordinate 35,772, forward strand.
TCGCTAAAAAAGTTTTCAAAGGCGGAGCGATCAAAGGGTGGTAATCAACTTTAATTGATTAACGATAAAAGCCAATATTCTGATGCAGAATATTGGCTTTTATTTTTTTATCCCCTTTAGGTTTGCTTCCTTTGCAGCATGTTATCCAAATCTTTACAAAAAGCGGCGCAGGACTACCGCTTTCAGATTGCTAGCTATGCGATTCTAACCTTCTACGGTTACTTCACCATTGGTCTTTCGTTAGCAGTCCTTCCTATATTCATCCATCAAACTTTGGGATTCAATACCATTATCGCTGGTGCAGTAATTGGCTCACAATATATTATGACCTTTTTTATGCGTGCTTATGCCGGGACAATTGTGGATAAAAAAGGTCCTAAGCCTGCTATCATCATCAGTATGATCTGCTTTATCCTTACAGGGATACTTTTATGGGCTGCATTCTCCAATAGCTCATCTCCGCTTCTTGCTTTAAGTTTGTTGGCTGTCTCCCGATTACTTACTGGCTGTGGAGAAGGAATGGTCGGTGCCAGTCCGATCAACTGGGCGATCTTACGTGTTGGGGAACAACATACCAGTACCGCAATTTCATACAATGGAATCTTCAATTACAGCTCAATGGCCATAGGAGCTCCGCTAGGCGTCTTAATGTCGCTGCACCTGGGCAATTGGTCTATCGCACTTTTAACTACCTTGGTCGGGCTTATTGGCCTGATTACAACCATTAATAAAAAAGCACTGTATGCTATATCGAAAGAGGTTCGGAATTCGTTTTTTTCGGTTCTCAAATCTGTTGCTCCTTTTGGGACAGGACTCGCATTGGCGGGTATAGGTTTTGGAACGATATCAACCTTCATTACCCTGTACTATAATTATAAAGGTTGGGAGAATGCTGCAATTTGTATCACCTGCTTCAGTACAATGTTTGTTTTAGGTCGATTTGTCCTCACGGGAAGCATTAATAAAATTGGAGGCGTCAAAATAGCCCTCTACTCCATGTTGATCGAAAGTGTTGGTTTATTATTAATCTCCTTTGCCCCTACACCTTTTGTAACCATCATCGGTGCGGCTATTACAGGATTGGGATTTTCAATGGTTTTTCCAGCGTTAGGAGTAGAAGCTGTAAAAAGTGCTTCGAGCGCAAACAAAGGTGCGGCCTTGGGCGCATATGGTTTGTTTATTGATATTTCACTAGGCATCTCCGGTCCACTTGTAGGATTGGTGGCAAAGCAATTTGGCATGAATTATATATTTCCTTTTAGTTTAATTCTCGTATTATCTGGAGTTGTTGTCTGCATTTTTCTACAAAAATCAAAAAGAAATTCTTAGCAAAATTTTAGCATTTATATAAATAAAATTTTTATATAAATGCTATTAAATAGTTGACAATAAGATATTAATAAATATCACGAACATCGAGATTACCTTCAAAATGCTGTTTTAATATTCGGCCATCTCCATGCAGTGTCCAGACCTCCTGTGGTTTTACCGCTTGAATAAAATACAAAATGTCATTCCAGTCCACATGATCGGATATGAAGAGCGAAAGATCATTATGTTGCTGCAACCTCTTCCATCCGGATGCAAAAGCACGGACAACGTTGGTGGCACGAATATAACTATTGAATGTCATAGGTGGCACCATATAAACCTTATTAGGTTCGCCCACTTTCATCTCCCGTCGATTATACTGCTCGTACACCAGCTTTTTAGGCCCCAGATCATCATAAATACGGTGAAGTGGCAGTATCCCGTGATGAACCAGTACTCTTCGATCAGGGCAATGTTTATTAATCAGATCGGTCAACCGCTGTGCCTTCCCAAGTGCATATGTTCCTAAGAGAATATTAAAAGGTTGCTCGTTTAGTTTTTTTATTTCCGCAATGGGATCAGGATGGATAACATCTGGATCGGCAAAAGTACATTCTGTAATCAGTACATCTGCTTGTACAATCTCTATAGGCTCGCAGGTTTCATCTTCCTGCAATTTGTAATCTCCAGTATATAGATACCTCACCCCCTTGTACTCCATCAAAATTTGAGCAGAACCTAAAATATGTCCTGCTGGAATAAAGGTTAATTCAACTTGGCCAATGTGAAAACTACTTTTAAAATCTATTTTTCGGTAGCTTGATAGTGGCTGCTGCGCATAGCGATAATGCATAATAGCGCCTGTAACAGCTGTGCAGTAAATAATACCGTGACCGGGTCTTGCATGATCTCCATGACCGTGAGAGACAACATCTACCGGCACGGGTAACATTGCGTCAATATAGAAGTCACCATATTGACAATAATATCCTTCTGGTCTTCGAACCAGAAAGTCTGATAATATATTTAACATAAAAATTTATTTCTGAAATTGATGGTGCAATGCCATCACTTGTGGAATTATTGGGGTAATGCCGTCATTGATAATGACAAAATCCGCTAATTTAGTCTTTTCTTCGTCAGACATCTGATTATTCATCCGCGCTAGGACTTGCTCTCTAGTAACCTGATCGCGCTCCATTACTCTAGCAATGCGTATTTCTATCGGAGCTGTAACCAAAATACTGTAATCAACTTTTTTATAAGAGCCGCTTTCAAACAAAATAGATGCTTCTTTTAACGAATATGGAGCTGTCTGTGCATCAGCCCAATCCTCCGCTGCCTGAATGACTGCCGGATGAACGATGCGATTTAATTGCGCAAGCTTAGCAGCATCGTTAAAAACCTGAGCTGCGAGAAACGCTCGGTTTAACACGCCATTACTGTAGGCTTCATCACCGAATTCCTGCATCACTGCCAATCGCACTTGATCACTCTTATTCATGATCAATTTTGCTTCTAGATCCGCATTGTAAACAGGAATACCTAAAACCTTAAAAACATGGCATATGATTGTTTTTCCTGAACCGATACCGCCAGCTATTCCTACTTTTATTCCCATATTACTTCCGTACAAAAAAATCAACATTCTGAGGTTCTATTCTCAGAACAGAACAAAAATCAGGAACTTTGGTCAAAATAACTGGTAAATATTTGACTTTTGCTTCTTCCCAATCGTTGATATCAACAACTGCTTCAAAATCTCGGGCAGTATAATTATTATAATCTTTTACAGACATCAGAACCGTAATTGCAACCTTACTAGGCATCGTTCTTACCGACTTAAAATGTGTGTTATTTTCAACCTTTAAAGGTAGTTCTATAATTTTCTCCGTCAATTCGCCTACAGGCATCAGTACTTCAACTGAAGTTGGATACACATTGATGTTCGCCCTTTGATTCTTATTAAGATAGGCTACTGTTCTTAAATCTGTTGATACATCTTTTCCTCTGATCGTATCTGTTTCCCAATATTCAATGTTCGCCACATCCTCATAAGGACCAGAAATTGTCACATATTTGGGATTGACGAGCGTCTCCCCTATAAAGCCATATTGCTTTCTAAATTGAATATCTGCCATTGCTTTTACAGGCACTTTACGCTGTGTCTGTTTTGAAAAATCAAAATAAAGGGTATCAGGACTTACGGAAACCACTAGCTGCTCATGTGGGAACTGCCGATTAATGAAACCGATCTGATTGGAGAAAACGATCCAATTTTTATTTTTTAAACCGCTGATATCAACATGCACCGTCGGAATTTGCGATTTTACTTTTGAAAACAACACCTGCCAGCCGGTCATCTTTAACTTAATATTGACAGTATCCGATTGTTGCGGATGAAAAGCACGCTTTTCTGGCAAATTTACATATTCAATTCCTGCCTTAACAGTAATAACATATTCATTTGAGATGGAAAATAACAGCCAGGCAAATAAAGAAATAAGAACACACCGCGTGAATGTGATTAATTTCCTTTTTTGTGATTTACTGATACGAATAATATTTGCCATACTACAAACTTAAACATTTTGTATTTCATATCCTGATGAAATATAGGGCAATTTGAATGTGATTAAATAAGAAGGCCGATCTTATTTTAGTAAGATCGGCCTTCTGGAATTTCTGTTGTGTTATGCTTTTGCATTCAATGCCTTAGAAGCATCTAAAGCTACTGCTGATTTATCAAAACGAATTTTAACACCAGAACCCACATCAACTAAAAACGTTGTTTCTGAAACTTCAACAATACGACCATGAATACCCGCATTTGTTACAATTTGAGAATTAACACCTAATTCTTCAATGTATTTCTTATGATCTTTTTGTTTCTTCATCTGAGGTCTAATCATAAAGAAATAAAAAACAACCACGATAAGAATCATCGGTAAGAAGCTCATTAAACTACTTCCTGAGCCCGCTGCCTGTAAAAAAACTGTGTTCATATGTATCTTTGTTATATTTTATTATTTAGCTGCCAATACTTCACCTTTCAGCTGAACTGTCGTCAACCCATTTGAAGCATTAGAGTGTATGGTAATAATTTTCTGCTGTTTACCCACCTGACCCTCACTTTTGAAAGTGACCTTTATATCTGAGGTCTTACCTGGAAGAACTGGACTTTTTGAAAACTCAGGTTGTGTACATCCACAAGAAGCTCTAACTTCTGAAATAATTAAAGGTGCATTTCCTGTATTTTTCAGCGTAAAAGTATGTGTAACCTCAGCTCCCTCTTTGATCTGTCCAAAGTCAAATGCAGGCTCTGCAAATTCGATAGTACCGATTGCACCAGCTGCAGCTTCTGTATTTACAGATGTATCTGCTGTTGCATTTACGGAATCTGAACTTGTATTTTCGCTCTTGTTACTGGTACCACATGAACTTAAAGTCCAGATACCGAATGCTAAAAGCAGTGAATAGTTCATTTTTTTCATATCAATATTTTTAATTATTCAATCCACGACCTTGTTTTTGAATACGGCCATCTTGATTTAAATCACTTAAAATTTTATCTAAAATACCATTAATAAAGGTATTACTCTTCAGTGTACTGAATACTTTTGAGATTTCAATATACTCATTAATTGTAACCTTTACCGGAATAGAAGGGAAATTCACCAATTCGCAAATAGCCATGCGCATTAATAAAGTATCGATTAATGCAATACGATCTGATTCCCAATTTTTTGTTTTCTCGGTAATCATTTTTTGATATTCATTTGTATATCGGATTGTTTTTGCAATCAGATTTAAGATGAAATCTTTATCATCGTACCAGTTCTGCGTAAGCTCTGCCAGCTTATTTTGTCTCGGTTCTTCTGAACTGAAGTTTTTAAATGTTTTGGCAATTAATGCTTGTAAAACTTCCTTATCGACCGTCCAGTTGATAAACTTCTCTTCAAAAACCTGTTCAATAACAGGGGACTTTAAAATAATTTTTTTGAAGATAAACTTAATAATATCTTTTTCCACTGCAATCGAACGATCTGATGACTGCATATAATATGCATAATCTTCAGAATGCTTCAATTGAGCGAATACTGTACGAACGATTTCAGGATCAAAGTTCCAAGAAACACCGTATTTCTTTACTCCTTCTGCGTACTGCGGATTTTGTCTTAAAGACTCGATAAAAGTATTGCTACTTAGTTTGGTGTTGTGCGATAAATCTTTTTCTGTTGGCAAAAACTTATTTGCACGACCTTCTGCATCTATTAATGCATAATCGGCCACTTCATCCAGGAGATTTAAAGTCCAAATGTACATTTCGTACACTTCATCCACATTTTGCAATAATGCCTTTTCAAAGGCTTTGATATCTTTATCTTCAGATAAACTGTACGCATAAAGCGTCTGCACTACTTTGACCCTTAGGTGTCTTCTATTTAACATAGTATTTTAAAGAACGATTTGTATGTAAGAACGATTGTTTTGTTTGTTTGTTTTCTCTATCTTTTGAGTTTTCGAATGTCAAAGATACGTTTTTCTGCGATTTGATTAGCAGCTTGGAACGAAGAAATATTTTCTTGTTTTGATTTTTGTAATACTTCGCGTGTTGCGTTGTATATATTTTTAATGACAAACTCGGTATGATCAGCGCCATAGCCCTGTATTTCGGAATAACAACTAACCAATGCTCCAGCATTAATTAAATAGTCCGGTGCATATAAAATACCTCTTTCATGCAGGATGTTGCTCGTAACCAATTCATCCTTCAATTGGTTATTTGCTGCACCAGCAATAATTTTACATTGCATTTTTGCGGCAGTTTCTGGATTAACAGTCCCCCCTAATGCACAAGGTGCATAAACATCACAGTCAAAATCAAAAACTTTATCGAAAGCAATGGTTTCAACTTTGTATTTTGCTGCTGTTTTCAACATCCGGTCTTCCGTAATATCACTTACATATACGCGCGAATTTTCATCACGTAACATTTCGATCAAACGCTCACCAACACTTCCTATACCATGCACGATAACTTTACGTCCCGCTAAACTGTCTGAACCGTATAGTTCTTTTAAGGAAGCTTTAATACCATAGAGTACGCCTTGTGCCGCAAAGACTGAAGTATCACCCCCGCCATTGATCGCTTTAGGCAAGCCTGCCACATGTGAAGTTTCTGTAAAAATATGTTCCAAATCGCGTTGACCGATACCTACATCGATCGAAGCGATGAAATTACCATTTAGGCCCTCAATAAATTGCCCTAAGCGTCTCAGCAAAACCTCAGATTTATCTATACGATGATTACCGATGATCACGGCACTACCACCACCTAGATTAAGGCCCGTGATTGCTGATTTGTAAGTTATTGCTCTAGAAAGGCGAAGAGCATCTTCGATAGCTTCTTCTGTACTGGAATATGGCAACATGCGGACACCGCCTATTGCTGGACCTAATGTAGTGTCATGAATCGCAACTATTGCTTTCAAACCAACTACTTCATCATTACAAAAAAACAAATTCTGGTGACCAAATTGTCCCAATAATTCGAAAATTGGAGTTTGAGATGCTGACATAAAATTCTGCTTCAAGTTTTATTTATGGTAATTTGGGAACAAAAGTAGAAAATATATTTCACACTAAATTTTTCTTTCAAAATAAATACAAAACTTATGAACTGTTTGTGACAGTATAAGTTCGTAAAATAGAAAATTAAATGCCGAATAAGTTTTACATTTGTATTATCATATGAAAGAGTTAGCTTATTTAAATAAATATTTTTACAAATATCGCTGGAAGCTTGTTCCTGGGGTAATTTTTGTTATAATTTCCAATTATTTCGGTATCCTTCCTGCAAAAGTAATTCGAGAAGCTTTTGATCTGGTACAAGAGAATATCTATTTATATAAACTCTACCACGGATTTGAAAGACAAGAATTGATCTATAAAGTTTTTGGATCTAGTTTGCTATTTTTCGGTGGGGTAGTTTTATTACTGTCTCTGCTTCGTGGTATTTTCTTGTTTATGATGCGCCAGACAATCATTCTGACATCTCGCCATATTGAGTATGATTTAAAAAATGAAATCTACAGACATTATCAAAAACTAGATTTTGCTTTTTTTAGAAGAAATAACACGGGAGATCTTATGAGTAGGGCTACGGAAGATGTCAACCAGGTCAGAAATTACCTCGGCCCTGCTATTATGTATGCCATCAATACCGTTGTCTTATCGATCATGGTGATTTATGCTATGTATGATGTTAATGCCCGTCTAGCGACATATGCACTTATCCCTATCCCTATTCTTTCTGCGGTTATTTTATTTGTAAATAAGATCATCAATAAAAGAAGTGAGAAAATTCAAAAGCAACTGGCACGTTTAGCGTCTTTTGTTCAAGAAAACTTTGCAGGTATCAGAGTCATTAAAACATACAACAGAGAAAAATATAAAATGGATTCTTTTGAAGAAGAGAGTACCATCTATCGGAATACGGCTTTATCACTTGTCAAAGTACAGGCAGTCTTCTTTCCGCTAATTCTATTATTAATTGGTTTAAGCACCATAATAACCATTTATGTGGGTGGTTTGGAAGTTGCAAAAGGTACCATCACTGCGGGAAATATTGCTGAGTTTATCATTTATGTCAACCAATTGACTTTCCCTGCTATGTCTTTAGCTTGGGTAACTTCACTGGTACAGCGCGCCTCAGCATCGCAAAAACGGATCAACGAATTTTTAAATACCGAGTCTCCTATTATTAACGGCGAAATTAAAAAAGTACTTACAGGAGATCTGAAGGTTGAAAACATTTCATTCACCTATCCTGAAACGGGGATTCAAGCGATCAAGGATTTATCGTTTCATATTCCTGCAGGGAAAACACTGGCGATCATTGGTAAAACGGGATCGGGTAAATCGACTTTAGCGAATTTACTGCTTCGTATGTTTGATATCGACAAGGGGGCCATCAAATATGACGACACTGCTATCACAAAGCTAGATTTTCAGGATCTAAGGCAACAAACAGGCTTTGTGCCTCAGGAGGTTTTTCTATTTTCAGATACGATCAGTAACAATATCGCATTTGGTCTAGACCACTTTACACAGGAGCAAGTCGAGCAGGCAGCGAAAGATGCCGCAGTCTATGAAAATATAATGGGATTTGATCAAGGTTTTGAAACTTCGGTTGGGGAACGTGGAATCACGCTTTCTGGAGGACAAAAGCAACGTGTCTCCATCGCGCGGGCTTTAATTAAAGAACCTAAGATCTTGATTTTTGATGACTGTCTGTCTGCCGTAGATACCAAAACGGAAGAACAGATATTGACTTCCCTAAGCCGTATTATGAAAGGAAAGACATGTGTGTTTATAGCGCATCGTGTATCGACAATCAAAAATGCCGATAAAATCATTGTGTTGGATCAGGGAAGAATTGCGGAAGAAGGTTCTCATGATGAACTTATGAACTTAAAAGGACAATATTTTGAACTACATGAAAAACAACTTTTAGAAGCGATATAGGTTTTAATAAAGATCGCTTAATAAGACAATAAAAAAGCTCTTCATCATATGGAAGAGCTTTTTTGTTTCAAGTCTATTCATTACTTAAGAGATAACCATACATTTATTGAATAGTAACCCATAACAACCAGATAACATGATTAAGCAGGACTCAGGTCTTGCTGAAATGCCATACTTAATGCTTTGTAAAGCTCTGGATGATGATTTTTAAGCCGTTCAGGGTTTTCAAAAAAGTATTCGGAAGCAACGGCAAAAAACTCCGCCCGATTTGTAATGCCATACGGATTGATATCAGATTTACCTTCCTGAATTTTTAAAATTTCTTTACGAATCATTTCTAACCAGGCTAGACTATACGTATGATCTATCAAAAATTGCGGTAATCCATCGACTTCACCATCCGTTTTATCCAACAGGTGGACAAACTCATGAATGGCTGTGTTTTGGCCGTCCTTTGTATTTGAGAAACCAGCTTCAAGAGCCTCTTTTGATAAAATCATCTGACCGTTCATGGACCCCTCGCCTACCATTCCTAAAATATTGCGCCCCTGACTGCCTTCGAACTGGTAATCTTGATTAAAAGTATTGGGATAAAGCAGTACAGTTGTTAAATTTGTATATTTCCAATTTTTAAAAGCGAAAACAGGTATTATAGCACTTGCCGCTACTAACATATAGTCTTTTAAACAAACCTCAACACCAATTCCTTCTACAGATACATGATCTAAAAAATGTAAGCAGCGCTTTTCAAATTCAATTTTATCCGCTTCGTTCAAATTTCGATAGTACTGTACTTCTTTCAAAAGAATATCTTTTCCCTCTTTACTCAGAACACGCCTGATGGCTTTGCTATTTTTCTCCGTTTTATTTAAAAGGTAATACACCAGATATATAACAGCGGGTACCAAAATAACAATAAACAATTTCTCCATATTTTCTTATTTTACATTTATCCAATCCGGGTTACGCTCTTTCAAATATTTGAGAAAGCCTTTGTAATGCGCGGCCCCAAACATAATTAGAATTTTCTTTTGTGAAGCATCCGCCACCAAAGCTGCTAAATTTTGTTCTCTTTTTTTCATTATAAATTCTCGGTCGAAAATATTTCTAAACTTTGCTTTTATAGGTTTACAAGTATAAGGCTCATTTAAAGGAGTTTTCCAGTCACATGAATCAAGAATAATATCACCATAGCTGTATTCAAATTCGTCCAAAAGTTCATTTTTGGGAATATCAGCAATAACTGCTGTATTATAATCAACTTTAAAAAACGAATATTGGGGCTGTTGGATGATTCTACTTCCGAGATTTTTATAAAGTGGAGCCATTAATACTTTTGTTGTATCGGAAGTTTTTTCATAGACTTTGGTACTACCTATTACGTGTCCTACTAATTTTCGAAACTTTCGATCATATACATCTCTTTGTTGGGCACTATCCACTTGGTAGGCAATACTTTCATAAAATACAACAAACCCTTGATTTTGTAATGAGTCAACCATTCGCTGAATATAATCGTAATAATTACGTTTACCTAAATGCCGCATGGGAATGTAAATCAGCTCACGTTCACCATTTTTTAAGTGATGTGTCCGCGATGCATTTTGTAAAACTCCAGTCGATTGTACCATAAGGGATTCGGCACATGAGAAAAACAGAAGCGAAAAGATAATTAAAACAAAATAATAGCGCATACTAATGGAAAAATAAATTTGCAGTGATGTAATGCCCTTTACAATTATCATGCAGTTTTTAGTATTTTCAATAAAAAAGCAGTACCGAGGGTACTGCTTTTTTATTGAAAAGATTGTTATAAAAGTTATGCTACATGAGCACGTAACATCCAAGCCATCTTTTCATGCTGCGCTAGTAAACCAACAAGAAAATCTTCAGTCGCCTGATCTCCAGCTTTTTCGACCGCATCCAAATTTCCTCTAATATTCATAATAACAGATTCATGATCTGACAGTAATTCCTTGAAAAACCCTTTACTATCTGTATGTTCGTACTTCGTCTCTGTAAGATGGGTCAATTCTAGATATTTGGCATATGAACCTACTGCATAATGTCCGATTTGACGGATGCGTTCTGCGACTTCATCAATAATTTCTGCCAATTCATTATACTGCGATTCCAAAAATAAATGCGCGGCATGAAAATCTGGACCTTCAACATTCCAATGTGCATTTCTTGTTTTTTGATACACAATACTTTCATCCGCTAACACATTATTCAAAATAGCGGCTACCTTTGCCAAGTCTGCTTCTTTAATACCAATTTTTGCTTTCATAATGAATTATTTTACAATTTATTTAAATTATTAAAATCACTGTTACTTGATATACAATATTAATAAAATGAGGCCGTAAAGCCCATTAGTTAAGAAATAATATTGTCATAAAAATAACATCATTTTTGTACTTTTGTACGCATAATGAAAACAACAATGATGAAGGGGAATTGTTTGAACGGTGATCTATACTTTCACGAATTTAATGAGGAAATCAAGGAAATACTTTTACCTACACATTTTACTTTCCCCTTCTGTTATGAACCACATGAACTGGCAAAACAAGCCTGCGCATCTGTTCAAGAATATATTCTTACTCAAACGGAATGGGTTCATAATTTTGGTTTAAACGAAAAAATGGATGGACAGGCCATTGGTAAAATGTTCGGTGTATTAATTGTCCAAGATCAAGATGGTCATATTGGATTTCTAGCTGGCTTCTCCGGTAAACTGGCTGGCAAAAATGATCATCGCTATTTTGTACCTCCGGTTTTTGATATGTTAACGGAAAATTCTTTTTTTCTATTAGAAGAGGAACACCTCAATAACCTTAATAAACAAATTACAGCATTAGAGCAGAGTGAAACAGGTACGCAACTGAAAGAAAAGCTCGATGATACTAAAGTGAGGCTGGATCAGCAATTGGCCAACTTTAAAGAAAATCTGAAAATTCAAAAGAAAGAACGTAAACAACTTCGAGACAAATCAAAATTAACCCTATCAGCTGCATCATATCAACTGCTTGAAGAAGATCTGATCAAACAGAGTTTAAGAGATAAGTTTGAACTGAGTGTTTTCCAAAAACAATATCACCATGATATTTCCATCGCTGAAAAACCGCTAAATGATCACCTCAATATAATAGCCGATTTAAAGGAAGAGCGTAAAAAACGTTCTGCACAGTTGCAAAATCAATTATTTGCACAATACAATTTTAAAAATGCGAAAGGGGAAACTAAAAATGTCATTGACATTTTTAACGCATACAATTTGCAACCACCTGCTGGATCTGGTGAATGTGCCGCACCAAAACTATTGCAGTATGCTTATTTAAATGATTACAAGCCAATTGCACTTGCCGAATTTTGGTGGGGACAATCGCCTTCAGCTGAAGTACGAAGACATCAAAGCTACTACCCTGCATGTCGCAATAAATGTGAACCTATTCTCGGCTTTATGCTTGAGGGATTACAGGTTGATAAAAATCCGATGCTCGAAAGCCCTGATGAAGGCATTGAACTCCCCATTATTCACGAAGATGAAAGCCTGATCATTATAGATAAGCCTGAAGAATTCCTATCCGTCCCTGGCATACATGTTAAAGATTCGGTCTATACACGCATGCTTAAAAAATATCCCGATGCAGGGCCTTTAATTGTTCATCGGTTAGATATGTCTACATCCGGAATTCTTGTGATAGCCAAAACTAAAGAAGCTCACAAATTTATTCAGAGTCAATTTATCAACCATACCATCATCAAGCAATATATTGCTTTACTTGATGGCATTATCGATACCGATTCTGGAATTATATCACTACCTCTACGGGTTGATCTTGACGATAGACCTCGACAGTTAGTCTGTTATGAACATGGAAAGAAAGCTGTTACTAAATGGGAAAAAATCGAAATTATAAACGGTAAAACCAAAGTGCGATACTTTCCATTGACAGGAAGAACACATCAACTTCGCCTTCATTCTGCTCATCCTAAAGGAATGAACTGTCCTATTGTTGGAGACGATCTTTATGGTCAAAAATCTGATCGATTACACTTGCATGCTGCTTATATTGAGTTTAACCACCCCACTACAAAAGAGCCCATTCATTTTGCGTCAGAACCCAATTTTTAAAAAATCAAAACAACTTCGTTGACCTTTTTGTTACAATAGTCAACGAGATTGGTTGTATTTAGGTCGAATTTCATCATAAAGAAGTAAAATTATAGTCAGTTTATTCTGACATTAAAACAAATGTACTGCTATTCAACAAGTTAATAGTCGATTAATAAAAATAGTGAAGTTAAAAAATTGTAAATGTTTTATTAATTCTTAATTTTTTATTTCTTTTGCATACAACTTATTAGAACTTTTAAGTTAAAAAGTCAGAAATTAAGATGGTGTTATAACACGTATCGGTAATTTGTGATATAATTAATGTAAAATTATGGAATACCAACGTAGTAGCAGTACAATTGCAAAAACACTATTTTTACTGGCATCAGTCATGTTAGTAAGTATTACTGCAGTATTAGGCCAATTAAAAACAGTACAGGGTGTCGTTAAGGACAGCAAGACAAAACAACCGATCGGCTATGCGACAGTTGCTGTTGTTGGAGCACCTGCTGCCCCCGGCAATGCGACTTCGACTGAAGAATCCGGACGGTTCACCTTAAAATTTCCAAAGAATTATGTGAAAATCCGTGTATCAAGTATTGGGTATGATTATAAAGATGTATTTGTTACAAATGACGAAACGCAACAGATCGAGGTATTGATGGAATCTCAGGACAATACCCTTGATGAGGTTGTAGTCAGAGCAAAAAAGAGAAAGTATACAAACAAAGATAATCCTGCTGTCGCATTGATCCGTAAAGTAATCGAAAATAAAAGTAAAAATAGATTAACAGGGCAACAATTCGCGCAGTATGACCAATACGAAAAGATCTCTTTAGGACTGAGCAATTTGTCAGAGAAATTTGTAAACAAGAAGATATTCAAAAATTACCAATTTCTTTTTGAAGTAGATGATTCGGCTAAAACTGCAAATAAATATCTATTGCCTGCTTTTATGGAAGAGAAACTTTCAAAAGTATATTTTCGTAAGGACCCTAAAAAAACAAAACAATATATCATAGGAGAGCAACGTGCGCAATTTGATCCCAAATTTATTGATAATGATGGTTTAAGTGCATATTTCAATAAACTTTATGAGACAGTAGATATTTACGATAACAATATCACGCTGGTAACGAATCAATTTTTAAGTCCAATCGCCAACTCGGCTCCCACATTTTACAAGTTTTTTATCACAGATACGATAAAAACACAGCAACCGTGGTTAGTTGAACTTAGTTTTTTTCCACGCAATAAAGCGGACATGCTTTTCAAAGGCCAGTTATATATTACACTGGATGGTAACTATGCTGTACAAGGTGCTAATATGACTGTCGCTGATGATATCAATTTGAACTTTGTAAGGGACATGAATATTGAACTCAAATTTGATCAGGATGAGAGTAAAAGATTCTATTTAAGTCAAAGTACACTTGGTATTGATTTTTCTTTAACAGATAAAGGAACAGGTATTCGTGGTAATAGAACTGTCAACTATAAAAATTATAAAACTGGCGTTGTTCAACCGGATAGTATTTACAGTGGTCCTGAAACGGTAATTGCTTACAATATAGCAGATGGAAAAGGTACTCGAAAACTTTTTGATACGCAACGTCAAATTCCTTTAACGAAAAATGAGCTGAATATTTATCATAATATCGACACCCTGCAACAGATTCCTTCTTTTAAAACCTTTATGGATATTGCAGCTTTGGTATTATCGGGATATAAACAGGCTGGTCCTGTTGAAATTGGTCCGGTAAATACTTTTTATAGCTTTAACCCTGTCGAAGGATTTAGACTTCGTGTTGGTGGTAGAACTACAGAATCATTCAGTAAAAGATTTTATGCTGAATCGTATGCAGCATATGGATTTAAAGATGAAAAATGGAAATACTTTTTAAGCGGAACTTATGCTTTCAACAATAAGTCTGTTTATTCATTTCCACAACACTACATCCGGGCATCGTTCCAACGTGACACCAAGATTCCTGGTCAAGCTTTAGAATTTATACAAGAAGATAACTTTTTGCTATCCTTCAAAAGAGGTGATAATGAAAATTACATCTATAATGATGTTTATCGCGTTGATTATAGAAAAGAATTTGAAAATCGCTTAAGTATTGGATTGGGATTTAATGCAACAAAACAATCGCCAGCAGGATCTTTAAGGTATCAGATCATAGATGATAATGGTCAAACTAAAGTGTTCAACGAAATCAATTCAACGGAGTTATCAGTAAATATTCGCTACGCTCCGAATGAACAGTTTTATCAAGGAAAGCTTTATCGTACTCCTATATTTAATGAATACCCTATTTTTAACTTTAACTACACGGCTGGACTTAAAGATGTATTCAAAGGCGAATATAGTTATCACAACTTTAACGTAGGAGCATTCAAAAGATTTTACCTGAGCCAGTTCGGCTATGCAGATATTGATGTCGCAGGTACTTATATTGCTGGTAAAGGAATTCCATTTCCTTTCTTAACGATACACCGTGCGAATCAGACTTATGCATATCAGCTTAATTCTTACAATTTGATGAACTTCTTGGAATTTGTCAGTGACCACCATGCATCCGCTAACATCCAATACTACATGAATGGTTTCTTGTTAAACAAAATTCCTGGTATTAAAAAGCTAAAACTTCGTGAAGTATTTAGTTTTAAAGCTGTATACGGTGGGCTTCGAGATGAGAACAACCCAGATCATTCTGACAAAGTATTTGACTTTCAGAAAAATGCTGACAATATACAATCTTCGTACACCTTTGGATCGGATCCATACATGGAGGCTAGTGTTGGATTGTCCAATATTTTCAAAATACTTCGCGTAGATTATGTCCGGAGATTAAATTATCTTGATCACCCAGGTGCTCCTAAATCGGGCATAAGGGCTAGAATAAAATTTGATTTCTAACATAAAAAAGGCTTTCTAATAATAGAAAGCCTTTTTTTTATAATATGATTTTAAAGCTTATTTACCTTCCAGTGCGGAAATAAACGGAGCGCGGAATTTAGGATCTTTCTCTTTAAATTCTAAAGATTTTTTATACGTATCAATGTTGAAAAACATTTCAGCCGGTTCCCCTGACTTTTGCTCTAAAAATAATTTAAAGCTATAAGTTGCTGTTTTATCAAGATCAGCATTTACTTTATTTGAAGAGAAAACTGTCGGTATCAATGTTGCACTTGCGAAAGGGCCAGAAGCTGGTACTTCATATATTTTACCCAATGCTTTTATAAAAGCATCACTCTCTGCACCTAAAGAAGAAATTTTAATTTTACCTTTTGTAAAACCAACATCTTCATTAGCGACATCATCAATAATTCCGGCAGGGATAAGATTTACGACTTCTACTTTCAATCCAACAGTATCTCCTTTGAAGGTACTTTTAGCCGTATAGATGTAACTAGAATCCGTTTTCACATCATCAACAATACGTAAGAAAAGATGTTTATTATTAGTGACAGGTCCATCAATGGTCAATTCCTCAATAGGAATGTTACTTTTTTTTGATTTATCGCCACCTTGTTGGTTTTGGGTAGTGTTGCCACATGCTGTCGCAAAAGCTAACGCAGATAGAACAGCAATTTGATTTATTTTTCTCATCTTTTTCAGTAATTATGTTTATCAGTAAAATCGTTTACTAAAACTAACGATTTTTACTGATAAACAAATAAAATAGATTGATTGTTTTACTTAATTAAAGCATCATATAAGATTTCTACAGGGTGGTAAGAATGTCTTGCCGCTCCATCTTTAATCTGGTGCCGGCAAGATGTACCTGCCGCAGCAATCCATGTAGAAGAATCCGTATTTCGGACCGTAGGCAACAAAACCAATTCTGCTACTTTCATCGAGATGTCGTAGTGTTCTTTTTCATAACCAAATGATCCCGCCATACCACAACAGCCTGATGGAATCACCTCTACTTGGTAGTTTTGAGGAAATGACAAGACTTTCTCTGTTGTTTCTACTAAATGAAATGCTTTTTGATAGCAATGTCCATGCAACTTAATTGTTTTCTCACGCGTACTGAACTGCTCTTTTTGAATACGGCCAGCTTCAATCTCTTTCAGTAAAAACTCATCAAACATCAATGCATTTTTAGCTACTCTACTTGCATCTTCATAGAGATCCGAATCTACCAAAGAAAGATATTCATCTCTAAAGGTAATGATACCGGATGGTTCTATTCCTAATAAGGGGGTCTCCTCTGTTATTAGATCTTTCAAAAAAGTAATATTTTTATTAGCGATCTTCTTCGCTTCTTTAACCAGACCTTTTGAAAGATAAGTTCGGCCACTCTCAATATGTTTTGGAATAATCACTTCATAGCCTAAAGCAGTTAGTAATTTATATGCTGTAATACCTATTTCGGCATCGTTATATTCTGTAAATTCATCTGCGAATAAGTATACGCGCCGCTTTGCATCTGTCTTGTTTTTCTGTTTTCTCACCCATTGTGACAATGTAGTACCAGCTACCAACGGCAGTGATCTCTTAGGGGCAAAACCAATGGTTCTTTTTACAAGGCCCGCTAAAAAGTCATTTTTGACAACAAAGTTGTATAAGGGCGCTACCAGTGATCCTAATTTTTGAGATTCTGTGAAATTTGCAATCACTCGCGACCGGAAGGGTACACCATGCTCATCGTAATAATGTTGTAAAAACTCGGCTTTCATCTTAGCTACATCAACACTAGAAGGGCATTCAGTTTTGCAACCTTTACATGATAAACATAAGTCCATCACTTCTTTTAATTCTTCATGGTCAAACCGGTTCTCTTTTGTTGAATTTGTCAAAAATTGACGCAACATATTGGCACGAGCGCGTGTCGTATCCTTTTCATCGCGTGTAGCCATAAAAGAGGGACACATCGTTCCACCGGTAATTTCTGTTTTTCGGCAGTCACCTGATCCGGAACACTTCTCGGCCAGACGTAGGATATTTTCCTCTTTCGAAAAATCGAAATAGGTCTTTATCTGTGTTGTATTTTTATTATTATCATAACGGAGATGGGTGTCCATTGGTGGTGTATTTACAATCTTATTGGCATTAAATACGCCTTTAGGATCAAATATTTCTTTAACCTGCTCAATGAGTTTAAAGACTTTTCCTCCTAAAACTTTCTCAATAAACTCACCTCTCAGACGACCATCACCATGCTCACCACTTAAAGATCCATTGTATTTTAAAACTAAATCTGTTGTCTTTTCTAAGATCGAGCGAAAAGTTTTTACCCCCGATTCTGTTTTTAAATTAACAAAAGGCTCAATATGGAGTTCTCCTGCTCCAGCATGCGCGTAATAAGATGCGTGAACTCCCTCTGCAATCAATAAATTTTGAATATCTGCTACATATGCAGGTAAATCTTCCGGAGAAACCGCACAATCCTCAATCAAATTAACCGGCTGACTATCTCCGGGTAAATTACGGATTAACCCTAAACCCGCCTTCCGTACATCCCAAACCAAATTGGTCTGCTCACCTGTTATATATGGATAAGCATAACCCAAATGCTTTTGAATCAACGCGGCCTTCAATGCCATCGCCTTTGCTTCCACTTCATCTGGCGTATTTCCTCTGAACTCCACTATAAGCAAAGCTTTGGGATCACCTTCTATAAAAAAACGATTATATTGATAAGTGGGGTGCCCGACAGTAAAATCCATGATATACTTATCGACAAGTTCCGAGGCTTCGGGATTATGTGACAAAGCAATCACATTACCTTCCATACACGCAATCATATCGTCAAAGTGGATACATAGGAGACCTAATTCTTTAGGCGGTAATGGTAATAATTGCAACTTGGCCTCTGTAACGATCGCTAGGGTTCCTTCAGAACCAGCTAATAGACGGCACATATTGAAAGGAGCAGTTTTATCCGATACCATATCCAGTGCATATCCTGTATTTCGTCTTGTTATCGACCGCTTGGGATATCCCGATGCTATTGCCTGCATATTTTCTTCCACTGTCAACATCGCATTCAATTCGCGGTAAATTGCACCTTCCCTATCTTTTTGTATTAATTTCTTGAAATAAGATGCTTCGTCCAACGCTTCAAATACGACCTCAGACTGATCATCTAATATGACATTCGCTGTTAATAAATTTTGACGGGTATCGCCCCATACAATGGAATGTAATCCGGAGGAATTATTACCGATCATTCCACCAATCATCGCACGACTTGCTGTTGAGGTTTCTGGACCAAACATGAAGCCAAATGGTTTGAGGTAATGATTGAGATCATCACGAATAACACCTGGTTGCACACGCACCCATTGTTCTTCGACATTTAATTCAAGTATCTTATTAAAATACTTCGAGATATCCATAACGATACCATTTCCAACAACCTGACCAGCTAAGGATGTACCTGCTGTCCTCGGAATAATCGTAATGCCGTTTGCAGATGCAAACTGTATTAAAATTTTGATATCTCCACTATTTCTGGGAATCGCTACAGCTAAAGGTAGTTCTTGGTACACGGATGCATCAGTGGAATAGGCAAGACGGATGGTATGGTGATAAGCAGAATCATCATAATACAAGTCCCCCGTTAAAGATTGCGATAATTGATCTAAAGAAATATTTTCCTTCACAGTATGGTATAATTTGTATCAACAAATCTAACTATTTTAAATAATGAAAAGAATTGATAATGCAAGAAAATGAAAAAACAATATTAAACATGCATAAAAACGCATTTATATGATTTTTTGATGCTGCAAATAAGATGTACTTTTGCAGTAAAATATTTTAAGATGCGTAAAACCCTCATGCGATATAGCCTTCACTCCGACTTCATCATCTATCTGATTCGTATTTTGATCGGTTTTTCTATTGGTTACTTTTTATATATCAGCTTTCCTGAATATTCAGCAATATGGGCTTTAATTTCTATTGTTTTAGTGATTTCTCCGGATGATAATGAAGCAACAAAAATTGCTTTTGATAGAACTAAATCTAATTTTATTGGTTCGGCGACGGGTATACTGTTTTATTTTACCAATCTTCCTCAGATGTGGTCTATGCTTTTGGGCGTCATCACATCCGTCGCTATATGCAGGTTATTCAATATCCTAAGTGTGGCCCGTACAGCAATGGTAGCCATGATCATTGTCGTGGTTCATGAACATCAATTAAAGTCATATGTTGCCGCACTCGATCGTTTTGCCTGTGTCACTATTGGTTGTGTCATAGGATTGATTGTCACCCTTAGCACCAGTTATATCATTAAAATATTACGTGAAAAATACTCGATGGAAACCTTTAGCGAATAATATTCGATGAGACACCTAAAATACCAAAGATAATTCAAAAGAACACAAACACCCTAATAATCAGATTATTAAATAAAAAAACTAGTGCTCAGGCTAGTGAAGAGACTACTTGTTCTAAAAAAAATAACCTCGCAAATAGAATTATATTCTGAATTTAACTAAATAATTTGAATATTATTCGAAATATCACTATCTTTGCATTCGATATGACAAAAGTAGAATATAATTTAGATCATGTAGATTTCAAAATCTTGCGTTTAATGCAGGATAATGCTCGAATCAATAATGCTGATATAGCAAGAGAGCTTAGTATGGCTCCTTCTGCGATTTTAGAACGTGTTAAAAAATTAGAGCAAAAAAATGTAATCCTACAATACAACGCCAAGATAAATCCAGCGGCAATTGATCAGAAATTACTATCGTTTATATTTATCAAAGCGAACGATATAATTGGAGAACAGAAAGTCGGTATTCTTCTAGCAGAGATACCCGAAGTGCAGGAAGTGCATGATATTGCTGGAGATGATGGTTACCTAATCAAAGTTCGGACGGCTGATTCTACTGCGTTAGTCGATTTGATGCGTAACACTTTGGGAAAAATTGAAGGAATAATTTCAACAAGAACCACAATTGTTTTGCAAACAGTGAAAGAAGAACAACAATTAGTTATACCGGAATAATTTAGGAAAGGAATAGAGAGATGTTAAATAATAAAGTACAACAAGCAAGCCCTTTAATGATCGTACTCGCGTATGCTGTCGTATACATTGTATGGGGGTCGACTTTTTTCTTTATTGAAAAAGCGCTTCACAGTTTCCCGCCATTCATTTTAGGATCTTTTAGGTTTATTACTGCAAGTATTTTGCTGATGGGGTACTGTGTATTGAAGGGTTATAAAATATTCAACAAGAGAGCAATCCGCGATTCTATTGTTGTCGGATTTTTACTCTTATTTATTGATATGGGTGGTCTTATCTGGGCAGAGCAATATGTTTCAGGTGGTGTTGCAGCGATTATTGCGGCAGCAGCGGCGATTTGGTTTGTTATTCTTGATAAACCAAAATGGAAAGAAAATTTCAGCAGTAAATCTACCATCGCTGGTTTGATTTTAGGCTTTGCTGGTGTTGTTTTACTCTTTGTAGAGCAAATCATCGCAAGCAAATCTTCTGCAAATAAAGAAATAACCGTTATTGCTTTAGTGATTATGGTGCTTGGATCTATCGCCTGGACCGCAGGTTCATTATATTCCAAATACCAGAAGAAAAGTCAGCAAGAAGAGACGGAAGATTTACATGTCTCCGTAAAGACTGCATGGCAGATGATTACAGCAGGTGTATTATTTACAATTGTTGCCAGCTTAAATGGTGAATTTGCTCATTTTAGTTTTCAACAGGTAACGCCTATCGACTGGTTTAATATATCGTACTTAATTGTTTTTGGATCTATTTTAGCATTCAGTTCTTACATCTGGTTGCTATCAGTAAGACCTGCTACGGAAGTAAGTACATATGCCTATGTTAATCCTATTGTAGCATTGGTATTAAGTTACTTTTTCAGTAGCCATGCCGTGACATACATACAAGTAATAGGCCTAGTTATTATATTGGTTTCCGTATTGCTGATGAACTGGAAATTATATAAGAATAATAAAATGGTTGCAAAAATCACAAAAACTACCATTGCAGATCGTCGGAAATCAATACGATTGAGAAATCAAAGAGATGCTGTGGTCAGAAAAGACATTAAAAAACCAGAGGTTGCCAATTAGAAAAAGCGCCTTCTTTTGCATATTGATAATAAAAGCTTAACAAAAATGTTAGGCTTTTATTATCTACATTTGTACCGAAAACACTTATTACATGATGAAACTTACTATACATCAACTTCAATATGTAACCTTCGGGTTTTTAGCTATTTTACTTAGCACATCTTGCAGCAAAAAATTAAGTCCTGTCCAAAAGGACTTTAAGCAATACGAGATCAATAAAAGCACCGTTGAGGATACCGCGATCGTAGCTATTTATAGTCCCTATAAAAAGCAAATGCAGGCAGAGATGAACCGGGTAATCGGCTTCTCGGAAGTTGCATTGACTAAAGAAAAGACTCCTGAAACTTTAATGGGAAATTTCTTTACACAAGCCTTATTGGTTGCCAGTGAAAAAATCAACAACAAGGCTGATATCGCTTTTGCAACAAAGGGCGGTATTCGCAATGAAATAAAAGCGGGAGATATTACTGTAGAGAGTGTTTTTGAGGTTATGCCATTTGAAAATCAACTTACAGTGATGGAGCTGAGCGGTGAACAAATTGAACAACTCGCCAACTTTATAGCGGCAACAGGGGGGCAACCTGTTTCAGGAATTACATTATCTATCCAAGACAAAAAGCCAATAAATATTCAGGTACAGGGAAAAGATATAGATAAAAATAAAACCTATAAAGTAGTCACCTATGATTACCTAGCGAATGGAGGAGACAATTTAGATTTATTTACACATGCGCTTAAAAGAACTGATTATCCTCAAAAAGTAAGGGAAAGCTTGATGGACTATATTTCCAGCTTTACAAAAAATGGTCAAAAAATTAATATGCAATTAGATGGAAGAGTTAAAATCATTAAATAGAAGAGGCTTTATAAAGACTGCCGCAGGCCTTTCTGCAGCAGTAACCCTTGGTACGTTACCATTCTCATCATTTGCAGGTTCAAAAAAAATAAAATTAACCATTCTACATACCAATGATGTTCACAGCAGAATTGAACCCTTTCCTATGGATGGCGGTAGATATCAAGGATTGGCAGGAGTTGCACGCAGAAGTGCACTTATCAAAAAAGTAAGGGCTGAGGAAGATCATGTTCTTTTGTTGGACGCAGGCGATATGTTCCAAGGTACTCCCTATTTTAATCTGTTTGGAGGGAAATTAGAGCTTGACTTAATGACCAAATTGGGATATGATGCGGGTACATTTGGTAATCACGAATTTGACAATGGGTTAAATGGGCTTATCAAATATCTGGATCACGCCAAATTTCCTTTTTTAACGGCAAACTATGACTTCACAGGAACAGTGCTGGAAGGAAAAACACAAGATTATACCATCTTCAAAAAAGGTGGAGTGAAGATTGGTGTTTTTGGTTTAGGGGTAGATATTGAAGGGCTGGTTGATCCGAATAATTTCAAAGGCATGAAATACTTGGATCCAATTCTTGTTGCGAACCGTGTGGTCAAAGAATTAAAGGAAAAGCATAAATGTGACCTTGTCATTTGTCTATCTCATTTAGGTTATCAATACGAAAGTGAGAAGGTATCCGACCTCGTATTAGCTTCCAAGACTAGTGATATCGATTTAATCATTGGTGGACATACGCATACCTTTTTGAAAGAACCTACTTTTGTAACAAACTTAAAGGGAACAAAGACAGCCGTTAACCAAGTGGGTTTTGCAGGAATAAATTTAGGAAGAGTTGATATTATTTTTGAACCTTCGACAGGTAAAAAGAATATGTTAGCCTCAACTTATGAAATTAACAATTCTATCGAAGCATCCCAATTAGTTTAAAAATAACATTTTTATCTAGCCAAAGGGATATGATTTATTCCTTTGGCTTTTTTTACATATTCACTTGAAAAAACTTTTATCCATCTATATCGGATCCTTCAAAGGGTTATCGCGCTCCGCATGGTTGCTCGCAATTGTAATGCTTATCAACAGAATGGGAAGCATGGTAATCCCATTTTTAGGAATTTACATGACCCAGGCTCTTAATTTCAACATTAAGCAGGTTGGTCTTGTTCTGATGTGTTTCGGCTTTGGATCTGTTTGCGGTTCATATGTAGGAGGTTGGCTGACAGATCGATTTGGGAGTTTTAAAGTCCAGCTACTCAGTTTGACATTAGCAGCTCCCCTATTTCTGATCACTCCTTACTTCAGGACTGTCGAGTCTTTAGGTATTATGATCTTTATTTTGAGTGCTGTCTTTGACGCATTCAGACCTGCCAACTCGGTTTCGGTCGCAAGCTATGCAAAACCTGAAAATATAACACGTGCTTTTTCATTGAATCGATTAGCGGTTAATTTGGGGTTTTCAATTGGACCTGCGGTTGGTGGCTTTTTAGCAGGGATATCCTTTAACTGGATATTCTACGGAAATGCAATGGCGGCAGCAGTGGCAGCGGTTGTCTTTTTTCTATTTTTCTATAAGAAGGAAAAAAACAATTTAAAAACTTTAAAAACAGCACCTGTTACCACGACATCGCAGCATAAAAAAGAACGAAATCCATATAAAGATAGTCCATTTATCATCTTTAATATCCTTTGCTGTATATTCTCATTATGTTTTTTCCAACTCATATCGACACTTCCTATTTTCTATCGTGAAGTGCATCACTTAAATGAACATGAGATCGGATTTTTAATGGGCTGGAGCGGTTTAATTATCGTTCTTTTAGAGATGTTTATTGTACATATTGCAGAAAACAAATTGACCATCACAAAAACATTGGTAATCGGAACGCTTTTCTGTTCTATATCTTATGCCATGTTCAATATACATGCAGGAGTATTCATGCTCTATGTTACTTTTTTCGTGTTTGGCATCGGCGAAATGTTAACACTGCCTTTTATGGCAACTGTAACCATAAACAGGTCAACAGCCAAAACACAGGGAGCTTATATGGGCTTCAATTCATTAGCCTTCTCTGCTGCGAATATTTTTTCACCGCTTTTAGGGACAAATATAGTTGGATCCTTTGGATTCACAGCACTTTGGTGGGCTACCTCTGCCGTTCTCGCGTGTACAGCAGTAGGATTTTACTTTGTTTTGAAACGTTTGTAGCAGTTCTAACGAATAGGTATACAATCGATTATTTTAGATTAAAATTGACTTAAAATACATATTATGGAAAAGGCCCGATATATAAATATCGGGCCTTTTCTATAATATGTATTTTGCTCTTATTAACTGCTGAAGTAAGCTCTTACGTTCTTACCTTCTACCCAGTTCATAAATGCTTTATTGACAACTTTATTTCCTCCAGGAGTCGGATAATTACCAGAGAAGTACCAATCACCTTTATGATCAGGACAGGCAATATGTAAATTATCTAAAGTCTGGAAAATCACTGTTACTTCAGCTTTCAAATGATGTGGCGTAATGATTCTCGCAATTTCATTTGAAATTTCATCATCTGTAAAGGGTTCGTAGATAGCTTTGACATAATTTTCTATTTCGTCAATATCTGCTGTTATCGAAACCAAACATTTTTGATATACTTCATCAATAATATGTGCTAAACCACGTTGTCTTAATAACGATATAGCTGCTTCAAAAGCAACAAACTCACCCATTCTAGACATATCGATACCGTAACAATCTGGGTAACGAATTTGCGGTGCTGATGAAACAATTACAATCTTCTTCGGATTCAGACGATCTAAAATTGTTAAGATACTTTGTTTTAAGGTTGTTCCTCTTACAATTGAATCATCAATCGCAACGATTGTATCTTCATGATCTTTAACAATTCCGTAAGTTGTATCGTATACATGCTGTACCATATCAGTACGATCAGCATCTTGAGTAATAAATGTACGTAACTTAGCATCTTTCACATTCAATTTCTCAAAACGAGGATGAATGCTTAAAATATCTTCTAACTCACCGTCATCAATCTTATCCGCTCTATTTAATAAGGCATCCTTTTGAAAATCTCTAACGTAGGTATTGATACCATCCATCAGACCGTAGTAAGATACTTCAGCCGTATTTGGAATAAAAGAAAATACCGTGTTCTTAATATTATTATCAATTGCATTTAATACTTGCGGACATAAAAGGCGACCTAATTTTTTACGCTCTTTATAAATATCAGCATCTGAACCTCTTGAAAAATAGATACGCTCGAAAGAACATGATTTTTGCTCAACAGGCTCTCTAAACATTTCTTCGGTAACTGTCCCATCTTTTTTTGCAATCAACGCATGTCCAGGTTTAATTTCCTGCACTTTATCAATAGGAATATTAAATGCAGTCTGAATAACTGGTCTTTCCGAAGCAACAACAAGCACTTCATCGTCTTTATAATAGAAAGCAGGACGGATACCGGCAGGGTCGCGCATAACAAATGCATCTCCATGACCAAATATACCTGCAATCGTATAACCACCATCCCAAGTTTTTGCTGAACGCGTTAAGATCTTAGGAACATCCAAGTTTTTTGCAATCAGAGAACTGATTTCAATATTAGAATAACCTTCTTTCTTAAACTTGTCAAATAAATCCTGGTTTTCGTCATCTAAGAAATGTCCAATTTTTTCCAATACAGTAACTGTATCTGCCTTTTCTTTTGGGTGTTGACCTAGCTCGTACAACTGTTGCAATAATTCGTCAACATTTGTCATGTTAAAATTACCGGCAACAACCAAATTGCGAGACATCCAGTTGTTCTGTCTTAAGAAAGGGTGACAACTTTCAATGCTATTTTTACCATGAGTACCGTAACGCAAATGACCTAACAATACCTCTCCGGTAAAACTAACATTATCTTTTAACCATTGTGTATCTTTAGATTCCTCCGGATATGCCTTGTGTACAGATGCAAACTTCTTTTGTACATATTCAAAGATATCAGCCACAGCACTGGATCCCATCGCTCTGTAACGAGAAATGTACCGATTTCCTGGCTTTACGTCGAATTTTATGGTCGCAATACCCGCACCATCTTGGCCACGGTTGTGTTGCTTTTCCATCAATAAGTACAATTTGTTTATGCCGTAGTAAGGCGTACCGTATTTTTCCTGGTAATAAGAAAGGGGCTTTAACAGTCGAATAAGTGCAATACCGCACTCGTGTTTAATTGAGTCGCTCATATCTTGATTTGATGTCGCAAAAATAGCAAATATTTATAATTAGTTGTATCAAAAAAAGACTCTTGTATTTAAAAATTACAACTAGAAGACAAGCAAAACTATTTGATTAGCTGTTGCAAAGCTACTTGCAATACCTTAACATCATCAACACCATCTAAATGTTTTAATAATTTGTGTGTTTTTGCATCGTAGATATACAGTGAAGGTGTTTGTGTAGGTTTAAATAAGCTGATAAACTGTCCATTTTTATCCAAAATAAAAGATACGTTAGGATGAGGTCTCAATTTCTTTGCAAACATATTTATAAATCCTTCCACATATTCGACATCATTCATGGCAACAAAGTAGAATTTAATGTTTTTAAACGCCTGTAGCTGTTCCGCTATCCCCGCCCCCATTTTCTGACAATGACTACAGCCCGTGTCATAGTAATTAAAAATGATAAGTCCCTCCTTTGGTAAATCGGACGTTTTAAAAGATTTACCGGTAAATACCTCTTGAAGAGAAAAATATGGGATCTGTCTAGGCGCCTGAGCACTGACCCGCTTTGTTGGTATAAGTAAAAAAGTAATTAGTATTAATGTAAATGTTTTCATAAGCTTAAAAATAAAACAGTATTGCCAAAGGTTAAATATACGAGTCAAATTGTACACATAACACCAAGCTGTTAGTTTATTTACAAAAAATAACGTAAGTTTGGTTGATTAACTTTTTTTAGAACGTCACTTAACACAATTAAACTGTGAAAAAACGTATTGCCATATTTGCTTCAGGTTCTGGTTCCAATGCCCAAAAAATAATGGAGTATTTTAAATATTCTGAAGATGCCGAAATCGCTATCGTATTGAGCAATAATGCTGATGCATATGTTATCCAAAGAGCTGATAATTTTGAAATACCTGTCCACGTATTTGACCGAAATGAATTTTTCAGATCGGACGAAATTGTTAAAATGTTAAAAAACTTAAACATTGACTTAATTGTACTTGCAGGATTCCTTTGGTTAGTTCCTAATAATCTTTTACAAGCTTTTCCCAATAAGATTATTAATATCCATCCAGCGCTGTTACCTAAATATGGTGGCAAAGGTATGTATGGTGATCATGTTCATAAAGCCGTATTGGCAAATAAAGAAACAGAGCATGGCATAACAATTCATTTTGCAAATGAGCATTTTGATGAAGGAGAAGTAATTTATCAAGGCCGCTTTAAAGTAGAGCCTCATGACACTTTAGAGGTAATTAAGTTTAAAGGACAACAATTAGAACATCAGCAATACCCTAAAGTAATTGACAACTTACTAAAAAAGATGTAATTTAACGTTTTTTATTTAGACTGCTTATAAATAATATATATCTTTGCATTATGAATACTTCAGAATTGCAAGGAACAGAATTTCAAGATACATTCTCAAAGGAGAAAATAGATTTTTGTGCTGATACAAAAGCATCAAGTCCGTTTTCTCCTTTTTCATGTGCTTGTTTCAAAAAATGTTGTAAGAAATATAAAAAAGGGAATCGTTGCGGCAAATGTCCAAAGCGCTAATTTTTGCCTACTCTTCTTCCAGATAATTCAGATCTTTATCAAAGCTCTCTTCGAGCTGTGTTAATGCATATATAGCAATTCCTGATAATAAAAATATCATCATAAATGCGGCTGTAATAATACCCAAGTGATTGACAAGAACACCGTACAATATTGTTGAAGGGATCAGTGCTCCACGAACAAAGTTTGGTGCAGTAGTGGCCACTGTAGCTCGCAAATTCGTCCCGAACTGTTCTGCAGATATGGTGACAAAAGTTGCCCAATAACCTATACCAAGTCCCATAAAAAAGGAAAGCCATATAAATTTAGTCTCAGACAAACCATCACTTAATAAGTACCATGAAGAACTTACGAGGATAATTATTTGACACAGTAAAACGACTTTCTTTCGTGATTTCAAAACCTGAGCTAATAAACCTGCCAGTAAATCCCCTAAAGAAATCCCCAGATAGGTGAACAAAACTCCTTTTCCAGCACTAAGAACAACTGGCGCATGTAGCGCTTTACCAATCTCTGGAGCCTGAGTAACCAGTACGCCTACCACAAACCAAATCGGTAATCCGATGCACAAACAGTATAAATATCTTTTAAAACGACGTTTATCAGTAAAAAGCATACTAAACTTGCCCTTCACTACTGTTTTCTCTTCTGCTGTTTTAAACAAGCCAGACTCGAGTGCTCCTACCCGCATTAACAGTAACAACAATCCCATACCGCCGCCAACAAAGTAAGCAGTTCTCCAATCATATTGTTCAGATATAAAATATCCTAAAACGGCGCCTAAGACACCAACTGTAGCAACAAGCATGGTACCATACCCACGTTTTGATTTATGCATGCTTTCGCTAACTAAGGTAATACCGGCTCCCAATTCACCAGCTAAACCAATACCGGCAATGAAACGAATGATGCCGTACGTCATCACATCTTGTACAAAACCATTCGATATGTTCGCCAGTGAATACAACAAAATCGAACCAAACAAGACTTTCAATCGTCCAAACTTATCACCAATGATCCCCCAGATCACGCCTCCAATCAGTAATCCGCCCATCTGCATATTTAATACAAACTCCCCCTCAGAACGCATATCCGCAGGAGAAACACCGATTTCTTCAAAAGATTTTACACGAACAATTGAAAAGATAATGAGGTCATATATATCAACAAAATACCCCAATGAGGCAACAAGAATAATAATCCAAACATTCTTGTTTGAGGACATTTCGGGTTGGTTAGCCATATTTTATTTTTTTATAAAAATATCATTGTGGAACCATTTTTACAAATCAATTAGCAAACGAATTTTAATTTATTGTATTACATTTGCACCATGTTGTATAGTCCCAAATCCCTAAAGTGGTTATTAAGAATTTACCCGCCATTTTTATTCCAACGCATATGGGTCAAAAAAATTCATACAGACTTTCAAGGTGTGGATGTAAAAATTATCAAAAGTATTTTCAATAAAAACTCAAATAGTACCATATTTGGTGGAACAATTTTTTCAGCAGTTGATCCTTTTTATGCGATTCTTATTGATCAGCGCTTACAATCGCATGGATTTAAAAAAACTGTAGCTTGGCTCAAATCAGCATCCATTGAATATAAAAAGCCTGGCTTGACCAATCTTAGATTTTCGATCAAAATAACTGACGAGGATTTTAATGAATGCATGGATACACTTAAAAACAGAGGTCGGATTATTAAGACATTTTCTGTAGAAATTGTGAACGATCAAAATGAAATTTGTGCCATTGCGAAAAATGAAATCTATATTCGTGACCTGAATTTTACATACACCAGAGTATAATAAGCTATTATCTTCTTTATCTATTTGGTATCTTTGTCAGTAACAGACAAAATATTTCAATATGAAAAAATTAGCTTTTTTAGTTGCGTCAGCTTTTGCAATAACTTCATGTGCCAATAGCTCAAATACAAATAATCAAAATGATTTAGCGAAAACACAAGAAGAAACCATGAAAATTCATGATGAGATCATGCCGCAAGTAAGTATTTTTGATAAAGATGCAGTTACTATCGATTCAATCCTCACAAATCTTAGTGCTATAAAAACAGCTAAACCTAATCTAGATACAACAAATACTCGACAAGAATTGTCTCAGTTAAAAAGCAATCTCGAAGATGCAACAGATCATATGATGGATTGGATGAAAGACTATAGTGCCGATTCAACGACAGTAGATTATGCTAATCGCGAATTGACTAAAGTAAAAGACATGAAAGCAGTCTTTGATCGTGTATCAAAAGAGAAACAAGAAATCTTAAAAAAGTATTAATATGTTAAAATCAATTCAGATTGGTGCTTCTTTTCTTATTGCACTAACAACATTTACAATATCTAGTTGTCAGTCTAATACAGTTACACTTCCTATTTATGGTCAACGTGAACCAGTAGAGAAAATTATAGATGGTAAGACGGTTATTGATACCCTATACCATACCATCCCCCCTTTCAAATTTCTAAACCAAGATAGTGTCTATATAACGGATAAGAATTTTGATAACAAAGTGTATATCGCTAATTTCTTTTTCACTCATTGCCCAAGTATATGCCCTACTATGAATAGAAATCTGTTGAAAGTATACGAGCAATATAAGGATAGTGATCAAGTTTACTTTTTATCACATAGCATTGATTTCAAATATGACCAGCCACATGTCTTAAAAGAATATGCCAATAAATTGGGTGTTAGCAATGATCATTGGAATTTTGTAATGGGATCAAAAGCTGATATCTATGGAATTGCAAACCAATACCTGGTCTACACAGCAGAAGACAAAAATGCGCCAGGAGGATACGATCATCAAGGATATCTGGTATTAGTAGATAAACAAAAAAGAATACGCGGTGCTTATGACGGTACTAATGATGAGCAAGTTGCGAAACTACAAAAAGAACTTGCTATCCTACTCGAAGAAAAGTAAAATGATAAAACTATATCTTTTAGGAGTATTGATCGCTCTATATTCTTTATGCTCGATAAGCAGTTGCCAGTCAGGCAAAGATATAAAGACAGCACAATATGCCGTAAATGGACAAAAAATATATATTAATCATTGTAAAAATTGTCATGGCGATAAGGGTGAAGGCTTAGGCCTATTATATCCACCATTAACCGATGTAGAATTTTTAACAAAAAATAGAGATCGTTTATCCTGTATTGTTAAGAATGGACTAGAAGAAGAAATTGTAGTTGCGGGCAAAACATTTAACACTAAAATGCCAGCGAATGAAATCTTGACCGACATCGATATCGCCTATGTTTTAACCTATATTACCACAAATTTTGGTAAGCAAGATAAAATATTCAGTCTAGAAGAAGTTCAGATGAGTTTAAAAAATTGCAAGTAGGACATTCCATGATTTAAAGAAAAGCTTAGTTAATCAACTAGGCTTTTTTTGTGTTGGTACCTATTTAGGTAAAAAAAGAAAGGTTTTCAAACGGGGAGAATGAAAACCTTTACTAACCAATTATAAACCTAAATTATGATGGTACAAATATAGGCCATGCAAATTGATTAGCAAACCAACTAAATGTTAAAATATGTTAACATCGGAAATGCGCATAAATAGATGTCTGCAATGAATAAAATATAGTTTTTCATTACAATATTTTGACATTTAGATTTGATTAAAATTTCTACATTTGGAACCGAATGAACGTTCAATACACAAAAAATAATTCTAAAGTGATTTCCATATTTGAGACCACACTTCGGTTGATCAAAGATCATGGATTTCATGGCACAGCGATGAGCAAGATAGCTCAGGAAGCTGATGTCGCAATCGGTACAATCTATCATTACTTCCCATCGAAAGATGATTTGATCGTTAGCCTGTTTCAATACTGTGGCGACACTTTAAATGAAGCAATCTTTGGATCGCTGGATGATAAATTGACTTATAAAGACACTTTTTTTCATATATGGAAAGGCTTTGTAAAATTTTACAGAGAACATGTAGAAATGTTCAGTTTTTTTGAACAATTTTACTCATCTCCTTATTATAAGGTGAACAGTTATGAAACAAATGAATCTATTAGTGGTCAGAGTAATATACTTAAATTCTTAACAACAGGAATCAATAAAGGCGAATTAAAAGACACCAATGTAGAAGCATTAGCTTGCGTCTTCTTTGGAACTGCTGTATCAGCAATTAAAGGAGTGAAACACAACAAATTAAAATCAAATGAAAGCATCGAAGATGTTGTAAACATCATTTGGGATGGAGTTAAAAATAAATAATTTTATGAAGTTTAGACAAATAGCCTTTTCTTTGGCAGCCATGACTACAATATACAATGTTAGTTATGCCCAACAAACAGGCAATGAGACATTACCTGCTAAAGCAAATTTGCAGCAACTCATTGACTATGCCCTTAGCAACAAGATAAGTCTGAAACAGGCTGCAATTGATGAGGAAATTGGCGAAAAAGATATCGACATTGCCTTGTCTGGCTGGTTGCCACAGGTAAACGCTAATGGTTCTTACAACTACAATGTTAAAGTTCCCACCTCTTTTATAGGTGGACAGAACATTGCGTTAGGACAGAAGAATGCTAGTGCTTTAACCTTACAGGCTGATCAACAGATTTTGAATCCGGCACTTATGCAAGCTTCAAAAGCAGCAACACTTATCCGTCAATCCAATAAGCAAAACACTGAAAGTCAAAAAATCAACACAGTGGTTGAAGTGAGTAAAGCTTACTATGATATTTTAACGAGTGAAGAGCAGATCAAAATTGTTCGTGAAAACATTGCTAGACTTCAAAAACAATATAACGACGCTAAAGTACGCTACGAAGTTGGTATGGTTGACAAAACCGATTTCAAAAGAGCTCAAATTGCGTTAAGCAATGCAAATGCGGACGAAAAACGGACTATTGAACTACGCCGTTATAAATATGATTATTTAAAAAATTTAATAGCAGTTGATCATAAAGTTGATATTACATTATCTTTTGAGAATGCGAATATGGAAAATCAGATTCTGATTGACACGACTTCATCTGCTAGCGTAACCAATAGAATTGAATTCCAACAATTGGAAACGTCCAAGAAAATGCAAGAATTAGAAACGCAATACTATAAATGGACCTACCTCCCAAATGTAAGCGCATTTTATAACTATGCATTTAATTACAGAAATAACAAATTTAAGGATTTGTATAATGACAATTTCCCAAGCTCTGTAGCTGGATTATCTGTATCTATTCCAATTTTTCAAGGTTTTAAAAGAAAGCATCAAATCAATCAATCCAAACTACGCGAAAGTAGAATTGATTTAAGCATGGAAGATTTGAAAAATCAAGTCAACACAGAATATGCACTTGCAACAGCTTCATATAATGCCAACCTAATTGATTGGAAAACATCAAGAGATAATGTTGACTTATCTAAGGAAGTCTATGATACGATTAAGTTACAATATGATGAAGGTATTAAAACTTACTTAGACTTAATGACAGCTGAGACTGATCTTAAAACAAGTCAATTGAATTATTTAAATGCACTTTATGCACTTCTATCGAGTAAGCTAGATGTTCAAAAAGCATTAGGAACTGTAGATACAAAATAAACAACATTAAGAAACCAAGAATATCATGAATAAAAAACATTTATTAGCAGCTTTTTTTATTGGGACTACGCTAATCTGGCAGTCATGTGGCAATAAAGATGCTCAGAAACAACAGGCTGCACAGCAAGCAGAGCGTGTTGTACCTGTTTCCATAGCAACTGCCACAGAAGAAATTGTCACAGGAAACCAAACATATCCAGCTACTGTAAAACCCTTGAATGAAGCTGATTTATTTGCTGAAGTTTCTGGTTATGTAACGCAAATATTTGTAACTGATGGAGCATCGGTATCCAAAGGTCAAAAATTATATGAAATTGACGGCACTCGCTATGCAGCGGCTTTAGATCAAGCCAGAGCAAATCTTAAAATTGCACAATCTAATTTGGATCGTGTGCAAACAGATTTAAACCGTTACCAAGCATTAGCGGATAAAGATGCGATCGCAAAACAAACTTTAGATTATGCTAAAACAGATCTAGCAAATCAAAAAGCGCAGATCTTAGGTGCACAAGCTGCTGTAACAACAGCACAAACAAACTTAAATCGTTCAACTATAAGAGCGCCATTCGCGGGTATTGTAGGTATTTCGGATGTACGTCTTGGGGCTTTGGTTAATCCTGGAACTACACGATTAAATACGGTATCTTCAATCAATCCTGTGGCAGTTGAAATCCAAGTGAGCGAGCGTGATATTCCTCAATTTGTAAACTTACAAAAATCAGGTTCTGCAGCACAGATCGGCGCAGTATTACCGGATGGAACGGAGTATACAGCACCAGGAAGAATTGCCACTATTGACCGTGCAGTTGATCCACAGACAGGAACGATAAGAGTGCGTGCTAATTTTGACAACCCTGGTAATGTCTTGAGAGCTGGAATGAATCTATCTTTAAACATCAAAACGAATTCAGCAACTGAAGAAATTGTTATTCCTTATAAAGCTGTTCAAGATCAGTTGGGAGTATTTAACGTTTATGTTGTTGGTGACAGCAGTAAAGCTGAACAACGTAAAGTTGATCTAGGTTTAAAATTAGGAGATAAAGTAGTTGTAAAATCAGGCCTTAAAGTCGGTGAGAAAATTGTTGTTGATGGTATCATGAATGTGCAAACAGGTGTAAAAGTTGCTGAGGCTCCTGCTGCTGCACCTGATGCCGCTGCACCAAAAAAATAATTTTCACAGACTTTATAAGATACAAAAAAACATATGATTTCAGAAGTTTTTATAAAAAGACCCGTCACTGCCATTGTGATTTCCCTATTGATTATGATCGTAGGTGGAATTTCAATTGTGTCATTGCCGATCAGTCAATATCCATCCGTAGCCCCACCAACTGTTTCAGTAACAGCAAACTACACTGGCGCGGATGCTCAAACTGTTGAACAAACAGTAACGACTCCTATTGAGAGTCAAATTAATGGTACACCGGGCATGCTTTACATGTCCTCAAACAGTACATCGAATGGTCAATCACAGATAACCGTAACTTTTGAAGTAGGTACTGATATTGATATCGCTACATTAGACGTTCAAAACCGTGTGGGTATTGCTGAACCAGCGTTACCCGAAGCTGTTAAACGTTTAGGAGTAACAACACGTAAAGCGAATACAGATATCTTAATGCTCGTTTCACTGGTATCACCAAAAGGTACCCGCGATGCTAAGTTTTTAGATAACTATGCCAATTTATACATCAAAGATGCGTTATTACGTATCACTGGTGTTGGTGAGGTTACCGCTTTTGGACAGCCATTCTCCATGCGCGTTTGGTTAGATGCCAATAAATTAACGAATTTAAATCTAACTCCTGCAGATGTTTCTACAGCAATTGCTGAACAAAACTTAAGAATTCCGGGAGGATCAGTAGGTTCTACTCCGCAAAAATCAGATCAGGTATTTGAATACCCAGTGATTACGGATTCAGATTTATCTTCGGTACAGGATTTTGAAGAAATCATTGTGAAATCAAATACAGATGGATCAATTGTTTTATTAAAAGACGTAGCGAGAGTAGAATTGGGTCAATTCAGTTATGCAACAAGTACGCGTGTAAATGGCATGACTTCTTCTGGTATGATGGTTTCTCAAACTCCAGGAGGTAATGCTGTGCAATCTGCAGAGGGTATCTATACTGCATTGGAAAGATTAAAAAAATCATTCCCTGATGATGTTGACTATGTTGTCGGTTATGAGACAATTTCTGTTGTTAATGCTTCCATTGAATCAGTTATTCATACCTTGATTGAAGCTTTACTATTAGTAACTTTAGTTGTATTCTTCTTCTTACAGTCATGGAGAGCAACACTAATTCCTGTATTAGCGATTCCTGTATCTATTGTTGGTACATTTATCTTCTTCTTATTATTCGGTTTCTCAATCAATAACTTAACTTTATTGGCATTCGTGCTTGCTATTGGTATTGTGGTCGATGATGCGATTGTTGTGGTTGAGGCGGTGCAGCATTATATAGATCATTATAAGATGTCTGCGGCAGATGCAACGCGTCGTGCCATGAAAGACATTACAGCTCCGGTTATTGCAATTGCTTTGATTCTTTCTGCAGTATTCGTTCCTGTAGGATTTATCCCAGGTATGGTGGGTCAATTGTATCAACAATTCTCCATAACAATTGCCGTTTCGGTTATGTTGTCTGCATTTATTGCCCTGTCATTAACACCGGCATTATGTTCGATCATGTTAAGACCAACAGCAGTTCACTCGGAAGCGAAAGGTCTTAATAAGTTTTTCTACAAGTTTAATATCTGGTTCGAAAGAGTAACGAACAAATATTCGAATGGTGTAAAATACTGTATCAAAAAGGCTCCTATGGCGTTAATCATCTTACTTTGTATCTTCATTGGTACAGGATATATGTTTAATAAAAAACCAACTGGATTTATTCCTGGTGAAGATAATGGGATGTTCTTTGCCGGTATTACCTTGCCAGAAGGTTCGTCTACAACACGTACAAAAGAAATTTTAAATGAAGTAGAGCAAGAATTACGTAAAGATTATCCAGAGATTAAAGATATTACGGCTATTGCCGGTATCAATATTTTGAACAGAGCTTTCCAGCCTAACGTAGCGACAGTTTTCGTTTCTCTAAAACCTTGGAAAGATAGAAAGCGTACTGCTAACCAAATTACGGGTGGTATCATGGGTAAATATGCTGGCTATAGTAAAGCACGTGTACTCGCTGTTACTCCTCCTGCGATTCCTGGTCTTGGTACTTCTGGTGGTTTCAGTTTAATGATTCAAGATCAACAGACCGTAGATATCAAAGTCTTCGAAGGTGTAGTTGGTAAATTCTTAGCTGCAGCAAATCAGAGACCTGAAATCGGTATGGCCTATACCCTATTTAACACAAAAACTCCAAATTACAAGTTATCTGTTAATAGAGAGCAAGCGAAGAAAATGGGGGTTCCTGTTTCGACAATATATACCACTATATCTGCATACCTTGGATCTTCTTATATTAATGATTTTACAAGATACGGACGTAACTTTAGGGTTGTATCTCAGGCGGATAAAGATTACCGTATGAACATTGAGGACATCAACAAATTATATGTTAATAATGCTCGCGGTGAATCTGTTCCTTTAAGTTCATTGGTTACTTGGAACCTTGTTCAGAATCCAGCTATTATCAATCACTATAACATCTTTAGAAGTATAGAGGTCAGTGGTAGTGCTGCGCCTGGTTATTCGTCCGGTGATGCCATCAGAGCGCTTCAGGAAGTTGCTGCAGAAACATTGCCGAACGGTTATAGTTATGATTTCTCAGGATTGGCTTTACAAGAAACAAAATCTGGAAATATGACTATTATGATCTTTGGATTATGTATTCTGTTTGTATTCTTGCTACTAGCTGCGCTTTATGAAAGTTGGTCTGTTCCATTCTCAATTTTATTATCGGTACCACTAGGGGTATTTGGAGCAATTTTAACATTAACATTGATTCCAGCATTAGATAATAATATCTATGCGCAAATTGGTTTAGTTGCAATTATTGGTTTAGCGGCTAAAAATGCGATTCTAATTGTTGAGTTTGCTAAAGAACGTGTAGATATCGGAATGAACTTATATGAGGCAACATTAGATGCTGTTAAGCTTCGTCTACGTCCTATTATCATGACATCTTTTGCATTTATCTTAGGTATTATTCCTTTGATGTTATCGACTGGTGCCGGAGCCATTTCTCGCCAAACAATTGGCTGGACAGTATTTGGTGGTATGTCTGCAGCGACAGTTTTAGCAATCTTTATCGTTCCAGTACTGTTCGTTGTGATCACACGACTGGCTTATGGTAAAAAGAAATTAGCCGAGTTAGAAGCTAATTTTGATGAAGAAAAAGCTAAAAATTTATCTGCCCACTAAACATTAAAATTTATCTCAATATAATCAAGAAAGCCTTTCAATTCATTTTGAAAGGCTTTCTTGATTATAAGCTATTTCAAATCGCTAAAAACATTGCCAGTTGAAGCTACAATCTTAACAATAATCTTACAATTGAAAAATGCTTTAATGTTAGCACAATTTGATATTTTAGCACTTCAACTAACCATCTAAATATGAAGCTAAAATTCATTACTTTATTACTGCTTGCCGGTACGATAAGTAGTCTACATGCGCAATCTGCTAAAGACTATGCAGACGCTTATCAAGACTTACAAGTATTCGAAACTCCTTTAGCCGTTAAGCTAAAAAAAGGAATCAAAAAATCTGATCTTGATAAAATTAAAAATCCACAGGTCAAACAGGTTGCCACCTCCTTATTAAATAATCAATATGATCAAAAGTACCGGTTTGCAGAATACAATGCTATCCTTAGCCCTTCAACCTTAGGCCATAACTTAATGATCGGTGATGGATACAGCAAATATGAAAATATAACCGGAATTTATCTGCCTATAGGCCGCCATATCATATCTGTTGATCATATCGCTGCAGATAATGAAGTTAAATTGATCATTCCAAATTGGAACCGCCGAGCTCCCGAAGGAATGGATCCGACCAAAGACCCAAAGGGATGGGGTATTGTAAAGCAAGAATTTAAACTCAAAAATGGTATCAACATCATTGATGTCAAAGATTTCGACGGTCTGGCTTATATCGATTATTTCTCCGAAAATCCTAAAAAAGAAAAAGCAATCAGTGTACATTTTATTGGTAGCCCAGTTAATGGTTACTTTGATATTACGAAAAACAATGACCAAGATTGGAACAAGTTGGTAGATCAGGCTGTATATCCGGTTATTGATGCCAAAGGTCGACACATTCAGATTGCCTACCCTGCTGCCGATATTAAAAAGTATGCTTATGGAAAAGGTGTCGAGCTGATCAGTAATTATGATTCTCTTATTTACAGACAGCATCGTATTATGGGACTTATTAAATATAACAAAGTCCCTGAAAACAAAATTCTCTCGCGTGTAAATTATAATTATTACATGTTCCGTGACGGAGATGGAGTTGCTTATATGGGTACGGATCCTGGCAATGCAATGCCGCTTGTTGTAGACCCAGCTCGCGTAATCAAAGGGGATCCATGTTGGGGGTTTTCACATGAAGTAGGACACGTGCATCAATTAAGACCTTACTTAAACTGGGGAGGATTGGGTGAAGTAAGTAATAATATTTTCTCCCTTTATGTAACAACTTCTTATGGCAATAAAAGCCGTCTTTCAGAACAAGGTAATTACAAAAAATCCAGAGAAAGTATCATTAATGGTAAAATAAGTTACCTACAGGATCCAGATGTATTCAATCGCTTAGTACCTTTCTGGCAACTTCAACTGTATTTCGCAAATCAAGGTAAAAATCCTAATTTTTACCCCGATTTATTTGAAGCCTTCCGCAAACAGAATCCTGAACGTAGAAGCAGACGCGGTGGCGGTCAAGTAATGGGCGATCGTGGAAACAACCCTGCTGTACACCAATTGAATTTTGTAAAAACAGCATCTCAGGTCGCAAAACTTGATCTCACAGATTTCTTTGATCTCTATGGCTTCTTCCATGTTGGAAAATTCACTTATGATGATTATGGTAATTATACATACGAAATGACCCAAGAAATGGTTGATAAGTGCAAAAAAGAAATTCAACAACTTAATCTTCCAAAGCCAGATATGGATATCTCTACGCTAACAGATTAATTTTAGTTCAAAAAATTTAGAATCGGTAACATATTGTTATCGATTCTTATTTTATAGTAACTATTCATTAATCAAATAATAAAAAACATTTTAAAAACAATTATTATCAATTATGCGAAATATTGTTTTATTATCCTTTCTCTTTATCTGCAGTAACCATGTCTATGGCCAAAAAAAAGATAAAAATAAAACTCCAAATGTAATCTTCATTTATGTTGATGATTTAGGTTATGGCGATTTAAGCTGTTATGGTGCACAAGAAATATCAACTCCACATACAGATGAATTAGCTAAAAATGGAATCCGGTTCACCCGAGGGCACAGTACCTCTGCCACCTGTACTCCATCCCGATTCGCATTGATGACAGGAGAATACCCCTGGAAACAAACTGGGAGAAATATATTACCGGGTGATGCACCCCTTATTGTCCCTACAGACCGGTTAACATTACCGAAGGTATTTAAGCATGCTGGTTACGAAACTGGTATTGTTGGAAAATGGCATCTTGGATTAGGGGATAAAATCAGTAAAGACTGGAATGCAGATATCAAACCCGGACCAAATGAGGTTGGTTTTGACTATTCGTTTATATTCCCTGCTACTGCAGATCGCGTACCTACCGTCTTTATGGAAAACCATCGCATTATTGGACTTGATGCTAACGATCCTATAAGTGTAGACTACAGGAATAAAGTTGGTCAAGATCCAACGGGTAAAGAACACCCTGAGCTTTTAAAATTACAATCATCAGTTGGCCACAATCATACTATTGTAAATGGGATCGGACGGATCGGGTATATGAGCGGAGGAAAACAAACCCGATGGACAGATGAGGAACTTGCTTCTACATTTCTAACTAAAGCTCAAGATTTTATAAACCATAACAAAAACAATCCATTTTTCCTATATTTTGCTTTAAATGATATACACGTACCTCGAATGCCTGCCACGATATTTAAAGGTAAAAGTAAATTAGGGTATCGTGGCGATGCTATATTGGAAATGGATTGGGTGGTCGGTAAAATTACGGAACAATTAAAAGAACTGGGACTCGATCAAAATACAATGATAGTCTTTAGCAGTGATAATGGACCTGTTTTAGATGATGGATATGCAGATCGAGCTGTTGAGCTCAATGGTCAACATAAACCAGCTGGTGTTCTACGCGGATGGAAAACAGACATTTATGAAGGCGGCACACGTGTGCCTTTTATAATCAGTTGGCCAAGCGTCATTAAACCGGGTATATCACATGCCCTTGTTAGTCAGAT
Organism: Sphingobacterium sp. JUb20; assembly: GCF_004342035.1. Classification (NCBI taxonomy): domain Bacteria; kingdom Pseudomonadati; phylum Bacteroidota; class Sphingobacteriia; order Sphingobacteriales; family Sphingobacteriaceae; genus Sphingobacterium; species Sphingobacterium sp. JUb20. The sequence continues at coordinate 77,480 of NZ_SLYV01000013.1, forward strand.
GGATTTTGTTGCTAGTTTTGCGAAGTTTTTTCATCAATCCATTCCTAATGGAGAGGCCACAGATAGTGAAGATATTTTAGACACTTTTCTCGGAAAATCTGCAAAAGGTAGATCTATATTAATACAGGAGGGCTATCATAATTTAGCCATTGTCAAAGATAATTGGAAGTATATACCTCCAAATAAAGAGCAAAGTGCTCAATTATTCGATTTAAACAATGATCTATCAGAAAGCATAAACCTGATTAACAAAAATCAGAAAAAAGTAGATGAGCTTGCTCATTTACTTAAAGATCTTCAATCCAAGACTTTGAATTAAACAACTGAAGAATTATCTAAAAAAACACGAATAACGGTAAAACCGTTATTCGTAAACTATTACTTAAAGAAAGAGTGTAGTGGTACACTCTTTTGATCGCATATAAGAAACAATTAACAGCGCATTTTGTTTTCTGCAATCCACTCCAATACGTAATCGTCTTAAGATGAACCATAAGCTATCAGAAAAGCAAATTGTTATATGACTGTTTGTTTCAAGATGAAATACGCAATGATTGATACAAAAAGTATATCATTGAATGCTATCAAAATCTAGCGGTTATCAGTCATCAGATGATAAGTATAAAATCTTCATGATCACTGCTACACTAAAAAACCGATTACAGATAATAAAAAAATTATAAATACTTGCCAGGATTTATCTTGAAATCTTACATTTGCACAGTCACAATAATTTCACATGTGAACAGCAAATTAAAAATGTCATGATAGGAAGATTATATCTTCAGCTCGAGCGATTTAATAGATGGCGAACCCAAAAGATTTCAAATAAAAACTTTTTAGTCATTGTTGCTCTTTTAGTAGGTCTTATAGGTGGTTTTGCCGCCGCAACACTTAAAGGAATGACTCACTGGATCGCTTCGTCGCTACAGAACGAAGTTCAATCACAATATAAGTATTACATCTACCTCTTATTCCCATTAATAGGTATCTTATTAAGTGTTATTTATGTAAGGCGGTTCATTAAAAAAGGAAAATTTGAGCATGGTATCACTCCGATTATTTATTCTATTTCCCGCAAATCAAGTCGTATCGAGCCACACAATATCTATTCTCAAATTATTACCAGTGCCATCACGGTTGGCTTCGGCGGATCTGCAGGACTTGAAGCGCCGATAGCATATAGCGGAGCCGCAATAGGCTCAAATACGGGACGTTTTTTCGGTCTTAATTATAAAGAAGTAACGCTTTTACTAGCTTGTGGGGCGGGCGCTGGAATATCTGGAGCATTCAACAGCCCGGTTGCCGGAATGATTTTTGCTATTGAAATTCTCCTTCCTGAGTTTTCAATACCCGTATTTATTCCACTTTTAATTTCTACGGCAACAGCAGCAGCTGTTTCGCGTTCCTTATACAGCGAACCCCTATTCCACTTGGTAACTGATGACTGGGAGTTTCACGCCCTAATTTATTACTTTGGATTAGCAACTATTATTGGAGGATTTTCAATCTACTTTGCTCGATTAACAACTTGGCTGAAGAATCTATATTCAAAAATAACTAATCCATACCGTAAAGTATGGGTAAGTGGAATAAGTCTTGGTATCTTAATTTTCTTATTTCCCTCACTTTATGGCGAAGGCTATATTACGATACAAAAAATATTGGACGGAAGTCATCAGGACATCCTGAGCAACAGTATGTTTTCTCAATATAGCGATATAGGCTGGCTTGTTGTTGCATTTACTATCGCTACCGTATTTGCGAAATCTATGGCAGCTTTGGTTACTTTAAACAGTGGTGGCAATGGGGGCATATTTGGCCCAAGCCTTATCATGGGTGGCCTTATCGGCTTCGCATTTTCATATGGAATGAATCTAACGGGTCTTGTAGATCTAAATGTTGCTAATTTCACGGTGGTTGGTATGGCTGCAGCATTGAGCGGTATTATGCATGCCCCTCTTACAGCGATATTTCTTATCGCAGAAATCACGGGTGGATATGCACTGATGGTTCCACTTATGCTGGTCGCTGCCACAACATATTTCATTAACCGTGCAGTACAGAAACATTCGATATACACCAAGGTATTAGCGGAACAGGGCGACTTATTAACGTACGAAGACAAAGACAGAACAGTTCTCAGTATGATGAAACTACGTCATCTACTTGAAAATAATTTCACAATCATGCGTCCTGATGAATTTGCCAAAGATAGAAATCATGACATTATCCACAGCAAAAGAAATATTTTTCCTGTTGTAGATTATGATGGAACATTTATAGGACTTATCTATAGTGAGCGCTTACTGGAAATTTTGCTAGGTGAGAATGTCGATGGTTTAAAAATGAAAATGAGCGAACTGGCACAGCAACCTATAGACATTATTGAAATGGGTACCAATATGGAAGTGGTTATGCAGAAAATGAAAAAAGAAGATGTGTGGATGCTTCCCGTAATCGATGAAACAGGAAAATATAAAGGCTTTTTATCCAAGTCTGCTGTCTTTAATAAATATCGCGCATTACTGATGAGGCAAGCTGCTTATTTGGAACAATAAGTGGCCCAAACCTAAATATTTCATGTTGCGGATCGAATTTCGGGACTTCAAATGGCACACATAATTCATCAAATTTTCCCCTGATAATTCAGATGGACAATCTGGATACGCTCCTAATTTTGGAGCGCATCCAGAAATCATTTTCTCTTTCGTAACCTCCCCAACAACCGGCTTGTCACATAACTCACGACTGCCCCTACTATAGCCATCAATACAGGGTGCACAACATCACCAAGTGTAAAGCAGATCCATATTGAACAGAAGGTTAGAAACATACTCATGAATTTGTCAGTGCTTTGCTCCTATCGTATGTAATACATTCATAATTTGAACTGATAAAGTTTTATTCATTAGAAAAGAATTCGTTATTGATAATGATTAACGTTATTTAAAACACCATTATTCGAAGAGAAGAGTACCATTGAAAGCATGGAATATTTTTCAAGAGTACAAGTAACTATTATTATAACAATTTATATTTAGAAGTAAAATAATAAAACGACGCTCGCTTTAACAACTTGTATGCGCTTTTGCAATCATTTACAGGAAGAACGGTTTCACCTTAATAGTAAATCGTGATGGATCTCATATAAAAAAATTTTCGCGGGACAACTTTCTATTCCAATCGTCATATACTATATAATGATTGTAAAATCAAATTATGTGTTTTATTCTTTAAGTAAATTCGAAGCCCCGGTAGAACGGGGTTTTGAATTTTTTCAATCTAATTGTATTCTTAAATATCGATACTATAAATCTTTTATACGCGATCTTCAGCAGGCAATCCAAGCCAATAAAATCTTGAATGAAGTCTATCATCCTGGAATCATAATAGCCGGACTTGGAAGTGGATTTCTTTTGAACGATGCCATCTGTGGTACTGCAATTGCATCTATTTATTCCCTCCAATGAGGCATTCTCGAGAAAGTATATACTTCGTGAATATCGAATGCTGGTCCTGAGGTCTGCAGAATATCTAATTTTTTTGACCAGGAAGCCACATGTTCGTTTCTTTGGTAGGCGGCATCATCTCCTCCTGCTGAATATCACATTAGATATATTTCTTTTTGGGTTAACATCTTACATAATTATAATATCCTTGATCCGCTGGTTAAAAAGTACATTTATTTCTTAACTTGACGGGTTATGACGAAAAGTGTCCTTTAAATCTGAAACTTTAATTAAAAGCTTACAAAAGGTCTAGATATTTATAAAATTGATTTTTCTTTTGGGAATGGGACAAATTTCTGAAATACACCAAAACTGTTGAAAAAATAAATAAGCCTCAATAAGTTCGTTGCAAAATTTTTCCGCCTGCTCATTTAAATCATCAAGGACTACTTTTTTAAAAAAAAATTCAGTTGTTTTGACCCATATATCGGGTGTTAGATCTTATAAACGGTTATAAAATCTACAAGTATAATATTTAACCATTGGACTTTTATTCTAAGAATCTAATAGAGAAAGTAACAAGTTCATATTCAAGTGGTCACCAAGAAAGCTTTCATTGAAATATTTAACTCGCTTGCCATTTGCTAGACTACCCAATATAGGCAAAAAAACAATTCAACTTTATTATCATTTGCCTAGCCAACGGTCTCTTGGAAATAATTTATTTAATTTACTGTGATTAGCTCATTAATTTTTTAATAACACATCTTACAGAAGCCGCCTGTCCGGACTCAAATTTCAGATTACGAAATGATTGCCGAACTAGAAATCAAGATTCTCAAGTTATCGACAAGATTGCCAGGTCGTTTAAATCTTTTAAATGTGAACAAAACTGTGTTATTGTTCATTGTATATGATAAATTCAAAAAACAACCAAAAAATCGCAAATGCTTTTGTCATTATTATATTCTCTTAGCACAAAATGTGAGTAATTATAAATTTAACAGGGGACACTTTTCCAGTTTGGCCGACTACTATAATATAGTCGAATAAACAAATTTAAAACTAAATTGATATGCTTGTTAAAACAAAATTATTTATAACCATTGGATCGACCTTGATTATCAAGTTAATAGGAATAGAATCTACAACCAACTTTTTAGATATCCCCAACCCCATCAAACGAACAGAATTCAGTGTGTCTAAAGCCAGCTTTTTATCAATTTCTACAACACCGCATTTTCTTGATAGCGCATTGATAACCAAATATCAAAACTTTATCAGGGCGAACCCCAATGATCCCAAGAGCCTGATCTATGTGGAAAAGATAAATCTAATGGATAAAGAAGGAGTCAAGTCTGCTTTGGTTGAATCCTATTTTGCCGGATTATCATCTACCCTCAGAAACAGTGAGGATGGAAAAAGGGTAATATCAAACTTAAAAAGAAAAAGACAGAGCGCTGTAGGCATGCCTGCACCATCTTTTACCCTCAGCGACCAGAACGGTCATCAGGTATCCATATCGGAATTCAAAGGCCAATACGTTTTGATTGATTTTTGGGCCACGTGGTGTGTTCCTTGTAGGAAAGAATTACCACACATCATTGACATTTATAAAAAATATAAAAATAAAAATTTTTCTGTGCTAGCTATAGCTAAAGAGAAAGAGAAAGACCATCAAAAGTGGCTAAAAGTAGTAAGAGAAGAGGGATTAGATGTATTTACTAATGTAGTGGATTTTAAAAGTGAAAATGTACTTTCTTCGTATTATATGGGTCTTCCAGGTAATTGCCTGATAGATCCGCAGGGAATCATTGTTGCAAGAAATTTGCACGGTGTGGCATTAGAAGAAAAGCTCAAGGAATTATTTAACTGATTACAAATGTAATCCCATGAAAATAAACAAAAATAACAATTACTCCTTATTCCCATCATAGAAAACAGGCAAAGCAAAGACTAATTAAATTACCATTTAATTAGCATTATTTATATATAATATTTACTATGAATAAACTTTATTTTAATATAGCTACTATCTAAATAATAATGAACATGTAGTTTTTTTATTTAAATATTACGATTGCATCTGGGACGATAATAACATGTACTTTACAAAATAAGGTGTGCAAAACTGCCAGGTATCAGAAAAATTGAATATAAAATCATGATGATTATATATGTAATAAATCCAAAGGATATCTTGAATACGCAGAACTATATAGAAAAAATTCCTAACAACCAGCAATGCTAGTTGTTAGGAATTTTGACTTAATAATCCTATCTTAAAAAATTCTATTGAAGGTAATGTCCTGTATACGCGAGAAACCACTTTGTTTGGTCATTTCTTCAATCGGCTGGGATCCCAACGGAATACGATACTGCCGAAATGTTCCACCTGAACCGGGATTATTCTTGTCAAATGTGCATACAACCAATCCCTCCTGCAAGCGTTGATAGACAGCTCTTCGATTCGTATCGCTTATAGGACCTTTTAATGAGATCTGTTCAAAACTTAAAACCGAAATTTCTTCATCACCAAAATTCAGTAATTCGCGCGACTTATTCAGTCTATAGCTATATCCGTAAATCCGGCTACCGACATTGTAAACCAAATATTCGGTTCTTTGGTCGATGGCAAAATACTGCGCCTCGACCAAACGCTGATCATTTATCTTATTTGCCCCCAACAAAATACCATTTGTCAGAAAACTCAGGATATAATATTCTCGGGCTTTATTTCGCATTAAGGCCGTGATCAGAGGATTGCCGGAGCTATGCAGTGAAGATATTCCGGACATCAGTTCAAATCCAGATAAATCAAATGGTTTATCAAATACTATCGGGACGGGTTCGGTACCTACACTCATTCCAAGAAATCTTCCACTGTTAATAAAAAGCGATTTTTCAAGGTCAAAAAGAACTGGCCTATTTGTTGGTACTCGACCCGTAGGAATAAGAATAGGCGAAACCGGGAAAATATCTTGTGGAAGTGACTTGCCTTGTGTTACATTTTGAACAATGGTATAGTCATTCATCGGTATAGCCGTGTCAAAAGGATCGAAACCAGAGGCATTGCCAAAGCCAAAAGAATATATATTATTTTCTTTCGACGCATCCGCATTTATACCATTAAATAACCTTACCGGCGAATGTGGCATAGGTTTGAGTTCCATAGTTACTCTATCCGAAAGACCTTTTTGATAGGAAAGATCCTCCCCTTTGAGTATTAAAATCCTATCCGTTGTCGAAAGTAGTAAAAAATTACCTTCAAGTAAAGTGTTTTGTTGCGATATACCTCCATGATTTGCAGCAGAAGACACTGGCCTTCCTGTCAAAAAAGGTGCTATATCTTTGCCATTTGATACCGCAATAAGGGCATCATAATTCCCTATTCCACTTAAAAAACTCACTTCACTATGACCATCACGTTCGCAGAGCAATAACCAGCCCTCTTGCGTAGCATTGACCGCCAACACACGATACAGCGATTGTACTGTGACCCCATTTTCTTTTTGAGTTGCACGAAAGGCTACATTAAAGGATCCAGTCATTCCTGCATTGACCAGATCTGCGCTAGTTAAAAAAGGTGTTTGGACATCCAACTGATGGTAATCGTTGGGGGTGTTAGTATAAGCGGCCCATTGATAACTGTAGTCCATCGGTTTTATTGTTTCACCATCATTCTGTATTAAGGGAAATAGCGTATCAGGTACGCCAACTTTGAGATTGACTAGGCTTTTGTTATCAAGTACGACAAGATCTGCTCTTTCTAGGTAGTCATAATTACCCGTATCCTTGTTACAGGAAAAATTGAGCAATCCAGTGAACAATACTATTATTAGATATTTCATTGTTAACGATCTTTAAGAATTAGGAAAAACAATTGCTGTGCCATCAGCCTCCGACACAGGAGTCCCCATAGAGGCCTTACGAGCCAAATAATCTTGGGTAATCTTAATAGCCATTCGATAAATATTACGTTTGGTTGTGCTACCCGTTTTGCTCATCAAATTAATCATATTATAAATATCATCTACCGAAGCTTCGGAAAATAATGTGGGAGGTATCTCTTTTAAAAGAGGAAGATAGATATTTTTTAAAGGATCTAGCTCCAATTCACTCGCTTCCCGGAATGCAGCAGCCATGGCAAGGGCCTTATTGAAGGAAAATTTACCCGCAAATGCCTCATCCCAGTATAACGGTCGGACGGGGATGTTTCCAAAACGGTATACAAAGGAGCTGTGTTCGTGAAGCGTCCCTTTAAATTGTTGATTGTCTTTCAACGACACCTTTAACAGATAAGTACTGGTATCTGTCAGTGGTGGACGAACGAACTTCAGATCAAGGATCGCGCGCACCGAATCTGCCGGTATAAACCATTGATCGCTGGAAGGCACGATACAGGTTTTCAATCCAGATCCAGACAACGAGACCTCAAATGGACGGTCATTGGAGGATACCCGATCTGATAAATATACCCATAGGTTGCCAGCAAATTGGATGTTTGCACTAAAGAGCCTTCCACTTTCGAATTTCGGATCACTCAAATCTACCGTATCGCGCTGAAATCGAGGGTCATTGAAAAAGCTGACCGTCAAGGTATCGGAAAAATCACTCCAAGCCGTATTCTTAATTCCTGCATTAGAAAAAAATATTGCTGATTCTCCAATATAATGGATCGGCTCTATCTTTTTACAACCAATCATTAACAATACTAATCCAATTATTATGGATAATTGCCTTGCGTTTATTTTATTTGTCTTCTCCATATGTCTATCTATATTTTCTTTCATCGTCAGGAATGGGCATCACATATTTTGCACTCGACATAGATATCGTAAGTGATCCTAATTCATCTGGAATTAAAGGGCTATCTAGCCGTTTATTTACAAAAAAGAACTGACCCTCGCCCCAAAATTCGCGTTCATATTCCTGTAATATTGCTTTTTGAAGACCTGCTGCTCCCCCAGCATCTGAGATATTATCCAGACCTCGGGTGATGCGGAACTCGTTGAGTATTTGATAGCCTAGTTCCGTCGTGGGTGCTGTCTCAGCCCCAATGAGGGATAACTCGGACTTCCGAATTAAGGGCTGAAAATAAAGCATTTCTGGCTTTATGTCCTTATCCGAATACTTATTGAATACCTTATAATTTTTATTACCTTCGGTACCTTGTTCAAACCAGGCTCGTTCACGATAGTCATTAGATTCAGGATAAACCTGCCCTAATTTTTGAGGATCTGGTCTCAGAATATTAGCCTCTAAAATTGTGGAATTGAAAAGTTTAAGGTGTGTGTTATGCAGCTCTCTGTTTTCGATGCCAAACAGCACCTCGGAACTAAAAACACGATCGCCAATTACAATTCCAGTAATTGATGGGAATTTTGCGTCGATGACATCCTTCTCTGCCTCAAAGATATCCCATGCTTCGGTCTTCATACCAGCATACAGATACGCACGTGCCAATAGAGTGCTAGTTGCAAAGTAATTGAGACGCCATTTGCGCTCAACAAATGAAGAGCTTTGTGAAGGGTCGAGCAACAGATCTGTCTTCAACTTTTCGCGCGCCAAGCTAAGATCTGTTATAATACCCGTCATAACGCTATCAAATGGCGTTATCGATCTTACTTCAAATCCTACACTGTTTACATAAGGGATTGCCGGTGCCTTAAGTCCCTTTGCAGGTACTGGTCCATATAGCCGGAGCAGATCTAGATAGAGCATTCCCCGGACAGCATAGGCTTCGCCTAACATATTTTGGTGTTTTTCTTCCGTCATTCCTGCAGGAACTGACTCTTCTAGGTTTTGGCAGAAGTTATTGATATCCAGTATTAATTTATACACACTCGTCCAATTCTGCAAATAAGCTTCTTTAACCACATTGTTTGTATTCAAGAACCTTTTTATGAACGTGTAAGGCAAAATATCTTTTTCTAAATAGTATTGCCCCTGAGCATCTGCATAATACATCGTTAGTGTTTCTCCATAAAGTTGTTTATCTGACATCCTCAAGTAGATCCCGTCCAAAGCCTGTTGCGCACCCACGGCAGTAGAAAAAGCCTCTTCCTCAAAGATCGAATCTCGGGGCTGGACGTCCAAAAATTTTGAACAGGACATCGAAGTCAAAAAGAGTAAGGTAAATACTACATAATTAAAGATCTTTATTTTCATGGCTTATGGGATTAAAATGAAGTACTTATCTGAAAAGAAACTCTACGTGAAAAAGGATATTCCAGACCACGCTCTAGCTTAATATTTGAAAACTGAAAGCGGAATAGATTATTCAAGTTGAGGGACACGTTCAATCGCTTAATACCTAATTTGGACATTTTCACCTTTTTTAACAGTGTATTAAAATCGTAATTGATGCCTACCGATTCAAAAAACAACGCATTTTCACTAAGTAAAAACCGATCGGACATTCCTTGAGGCTGTATACCTACTCCGAGAAAAGCAACATCATCCCCAGGGTTTTTCCAGCGATCATAGAAGGCCCGGCGGTCATAATTTTTGTCCCCGGGGTAGACGTCATAGGCTTCCTCTACTTTATTGTAAAGAGCAGTATTGAATTTTGTTTCACCCACTATATATCGGCAATGGAGTGACAGAGTAAATAGCTTATAGCGAACCTGTGTATTAATTACGCCCTCAGTCTTAGGTCGACTAGTGCCTACCATCACCTCGTTTTCTACATTAAAATTGCTGGTGTAAGCACCCGATTTTGTCAGCAAAATTTCCTGACCATCAGCTGGGTTAATCCCCACAGAGCGTACGGCCCAGATATCGTAAGGCCCACCGCCATCACTAAAACGCAATAGAAAATTGGATTTTCGGGCAGCTTCGGTGAAATCGGCTAGTTTATCGCCGAGACCACTATATTTTGACCTAAGAAATACCGTCGACTGCAGACCCAGATTCCAAGTCCAGTCCTTGCTCTGAATAAGGCGTACATTACCAGTAAGTTCCATACCATGCGTGGTAAGTCGACCAATATTGGTTGGAATCTGGCTAATCCCCAATGAAGGTGGCTTAGGTAACTGTACAATCATTGGATCCGTCTTATCATAGAAACCACTCAGTGTAAAACCGAAAAGCCCTTTAAAGAAAGAACTCGTCAGGGAATAACTGTACTTTAACGTACTAGCCCATTCTAGGTTCGGATTGGCCAAATTCACTAGATTGATTGTTTCAGATAGACGATAGGTCTCATTGTTCAGCCGGTAAGTGGTCCGTGATCCAAATCCACCGGCACTTTCATTGCCAGTGATACCAACATTGCCAGACAAACGGAATATATCAACAAATTGGAATTTCTTCAAAAATTTTTCATTACCAATATTCCATCCCAGTCCAACAGAATAAAAATCCTTAAAAGGATTTTCAACCCCAAAACTACTCGAACCGCTGCGATTATAGGAAAAGTCCATATTGTAGCGGCGATCGTAGGAATAATTGATACTTCCAGTCAGCCCCAAACTACGCGATATAGTTTCCTGACCATTGGGTTTACTGGAAGGTGCGTATCCATTGGCCAGAAAAATAAGCGGGTCGGCCGATCCGGCAAAACCGATTGCTGCTATATTGAGGTTGTCCGAGTAATTAGAAGTAACGCTACCTCGAAGATTGGCGTTAATAATATGTTTATTAGCAATGACACGATTAAATGTCAGCATCGCATTACCGTCATAGGAAGTAGATTTATCTTTGCTATAACTATAATTACCTTTTTCCAATACGGGCTTATCATCAAACATCGTGTTCAAAGGGGAGAGAAAAAAATCAGCGGTACCTTGATTCTTTTGAAACTGACCACCCGCGCTAAAGCGCAACCACGGAAAAATATCATACTGAAGCTGTAAATTGTTGGTAAACTGCAATATATTCGTTACATTTTTAAAGGGTAATTGTGCATTGAATAAAGGATTGGCAACCTGGTAGCGTTCAGAGTTATTAGGAAATCTAACGAACTGAATTTCTTCATCTACCAGGTATCTATCGGTGTTCAGGTTGCCCTGCGCATCAAATTTGGCAAAATAGGGCGCCATACCAGTATAGGTCGAATAAGAACCATAAGGAGAACCTTCACTTTTAGAATCATTAATTCTGAAACTAGTGCTAATATTAAACTTATCTTTACGATAGCTAAGTTGCATAATACCGCTCATGCTACTCGTTGAAGACCCTTTCATCACTCCCTTATTATTCTGCTTAGAAATTCCAGCCAAATAGCTGAATACCTCATCCCCACCGTCAATATTCAACGAATGATTCATCGAGTAAGCATTACGGAGCGGTACATTCAACCAATCGGTATTAACACCCTTAGCAACTTGATTGGCTCTGAAATCGTGTTTGACACTTTCTTTATATGTCTCAAGAAAATTTTCATCTTTGTTTCGGGAAGCTTCTTCGAAGGCCAAAAGCTCTTGGGAATTCATCAAATTATAACCCGAAACATCGGGTGCTTCAATAGTTCCGGTGGTTGTATACCCTATTTGGAGCTTTCCCGGTTTTGGACGCATCATCTCAACAACCACTACACCATTGGCGGATTTGGGGCCATAAAGCGCGGTTGAGGCAGCGTCTTTTAATAAAGTAATGGATTGGATCCGATTGATGTCCAGATCAATGATATCTTTGAGAGTCGCTTCAAAACCATTTAAAATAAATAAGGGTTGATTTGGATCCTGTTCGTAACGCAGCCGTAACGCCTGACTATTACCAGCGGTACCATCGGGTACTTCGGGAACACCCCGTGTACCGCGAAACTCAATCTTGGGTGTCTGATTTGGGTCTGAACCTAGATTATTGTCACGAATCAGCTTAAAAGAAGGATCCAAGGTATTTAATGCTTCCAGAAGACTGGTTCGATTAACTTCACGGAGCTTATCACCACTGTAAGTTTTTGTTACGCCAGTAAAACTCTCCTGCTTACGACTAAACATTCCCGTATTTACCTCAACCTCTTCCAGTCTGTCGGCTGCAAAAGAAAGGATAACCTTATACTCGCAAGTTCTGACCCGCAATACTTTGGTTGATCCAAAACTTCTGATCTGCCCAACTGGTATGGATGATAAGACAGAAGCTTTGACTTCAAAAGGAAAATAGCCCACACAACTGAAGCCGACCGTCGCATCAGATTCAACATTTCCGAAGCTAAAGTTTCCTTTTCTAGCGATGGCGGTCACCTTCGATATACCTGTAATTCGTACCGTGACACCCTGAATAGGCCTAGCCAATGAATCGGTCACTGTGCCAGCAAAACAGACATATTGTTGCCTATCAGCTGTTTTTGTTACCGGACGGATCTCAAGTTTTCTTAACATGATTGTATTATCCCGTAAAGAAAAGCCTATCGTTTGTTCTTGTTGTCTTTCAAGCTGTCGCAGTAATTCGGACAGTTGAATGTTTTTCACGTTCACTGTTACTAGCTTAGCTGCATCTACTAACTTTTTTTCACCGATGATATCTATTCCCGTCTTCTTTCTAATCTCCGATAGCACTTTGGATAAAGGTGCATCCTTTACAGTAATTGAAACAGATTGCGAAAAAACGAGGCTCTGCAGACAAAATACCATCATCAGAATAGATATGAGCCGTAAGTACTTCATAATTTAAAGGTTTTGATTAGTTTACACATATAGGTAGAAATAAAATAATTTATAATTTTGTTAGTATCTTTGCAAGATCTAATTTTAGTAGAAGTCGATTCAGCTGAACTTTTGTCCCTCACAATTTAATCTTAATAAATTAATGCTTTCTGCGTATTGAATAATACTAATTATATCCTATTCATATTTCTGCCAAATATATTCCTGGTAAGGTAAATAAAACTGTATAATTAGGTTTTGAATTCAGTTTTATAGACTATAATTGTTGTGTAGAAGGTAATGTTTTTGGATTTAAAAGATTCAGCTTAATTTCCTTTTAATGATCGTCAACTTTTCCCAATTAAGGCACTAATTTTCGGCCATCTGCGTTCAAATGTAACTACAATTAAAATTGATAATTAAACAAAAATCTCAATATCTTTCCTAATTTATCTCAAAAACCCGTACTTTAAATGTTTAATTAGCACATTAATATACTGACGATCATTGAAATAAAATACAAGGGGCCAATTTAAAATGAATGGATAAAATTTTCTAAAGTCAATTAATAAAAAGTACAAGCCGCAAGAATTTGCTTTTCTAAACGGCTTGCACTACATTAATGTATATTTGAATACGATAAATACGTTATCTGACCTCAGTACTCTGCTAATAGATGACTTATTTAAACAATCTGCGAATTGAACTGACAGGTATGGTGCTGTGGATGGTCATCTGGTGACTGCCAGGAATACCCCTATTTGATGGTGTTCCCAAAGATTGTGTGGTGGATACCAATGCAGCCAAGTTTCCCTTTTCATCAAATATAGGTCCGCCACTAGAGCCAACGGCATAATCGGCTGTAATATCCATACGTCGTGATTCCCATCCTTTACTCTCATCCTGGGTATTGCGGGCGACTACACCTTCACTATAATAATAAAAATTCGCCATCGGATGGGTAAGCGTCCTGACATCCTCACCCGCATGTAAAGATTCACCCAATTGAACAGGGGATAGCTTTTTACCTCTAGGATCAATTTTGATCACAGCTAAGTCGGCATCCTGAGCATAACTCAATACATCCAGAATAGGATAAACCTGGCCATTCAATCCTGCTAAAAAATACGCACTATCAGCTTCGGCAGAGGCAGTTTTGGCCATCATGCTTTCCATTACATGTCGATTGGTCAGACATACGCCATCTTCGGTTAATACAACTGCTGTAGCAATCACCATAGCGTGCAGCTTATCACATTTGCCACAATCAAAATATTTGCCGACCATAAGGACACCCTGACCGCGCTGATTATACATATCCACAGGTTTCATAAATTTTTTGTGAGGCTTCGGAAGTTTAATATCAACAGCAACTTTTTTATTCCCTTCGGCCGCATTCAGGCGCGATCGCATTGCTTTAGCGCCCCATTCCGGATGCCCATTGACCATTTTGCCCAGCGCGGCTTCCAAAACCGAGGTCATCTTTACTTTGTCAATATAGCTAACAGAATCCTGCGTACTGCAGTGTGCAAAGGGCGCAATTAATATTCCGATTATTACACTCATTAAATATTTCATATTTTTTTTACGCTTTAAAGTTATATACATATTTTAATTCGGAATATTGTTATTCTCCAAAAAACTTAGCCAGTGAATTTTCAAGATCCTTTCCACGTAGATTTTTTGCTACAATCTTTCCTTTCGGATCAACTAAAAAATTTTGCGGAATCGCATCCACACCATATAGCTTTGCTACAGAATTTTCAAATCTTTTTAAGTCACTGACATGGGTCCAGTTTAGTTTGTCTTCAGTAATTGCCTCTAACCACGAGTCTCTTTTTGCATCCAATGATACACCCAAAATCTCGAATCCTTTACCGTGAAACTTTTCATAAGCCTTAACCACATTAGGGTTTTCGGCACGACAAGGACCGCACCATGATGCCCAGAAATCAATCAACACATATTTACCTTTAAAGTCAGACAAATTGATAGGTTTACCATTAACATCATTCTGTATAAAAGCTGGGGCATCTTCTCCGATGGCGGTATTAGAGGTTGCCGAAATTTTGTTAGAGCATGATTTCCATGCCTCAGTTTCCTTAATACTCTGATCCATACCATTTAGCAATACCACAATCTCTGCATTGGGTAGGGTTTTTAGTTCAATTAAATTTTTTAAAGCATAAAGGGAAAATATTTTTTTCGGATTTTCCATTATATATTGTTTCAGTGCCGAAGTGGCTTCCTCATTTGACTTGTTTGGTGACCGGCTTGTAACAAACTCTGTAAATTGTTTTTCCTCCTCGTGAATTGGCGAGTCACTAATCTCGGCATTTTGAATAAAACCCTTTCCGGTAAGTTTTATGTTTTCTCCAGGTGAAAGTATGAGCATCTTTCGGTCCGGCATCTCCCCTTTCACAGATTTCATGACATATGAAACTGCTGGTTCGCTCAAGGTCGTGCGAAATGAGAAGACGCCATTGTCCACAATGCTGGAATCTCTATAAATGCCGTCGCTTTTACCAATAAGTAAAAAAATCTTGGTGCCAGAAGGCAGTTCGGAAAACGAACTACTAATAGACACCTCTTTTTGTGGTAATTTTTTGTCTTCCTGTGCAGACAAAAGATAGGGCGTCAAAACAGCTCCTATCAATGTTAAAATTGCTTTTGTTCTCATTATTGTAATTTTTTAATTATATCAATTTACAGTTTATCTAAATCTTCTAATCCTACTAACGACGGCTCCTTCTGATCAGAAGGACTGTACCGAACAAGAAAATGACTGCTGGAATCAAATAAACCAAGATCATCTTTTGAAAGCGCGCTTCTGCAAGCGTGATGTTGAGTCTAGTATCGACAGGATCTGGGGAATGTATGTGAATATTATTCCGCCCATCGGTCATGCCGTGGAACAATGTTTTCATCAGACCGACATTACGTGACCATAGCTTATTGTTCAAAAAGTCAGTGTCTCCAGCGATCATAATACGTTGTTGACGATTCCCTAGTTTACGAGTGAGCATAAGCAATGTTGGCAAACTTTTATCGATATCACCACCATTTGGATCGAATGCTGGTGGTATAGAATCGAAGACGACCGGAGCCTGCGTCAGCCAGCTCTGGCCAGCAATAGTGCTTGCCAGGGTCATGACGCTGAACGAAGTGGTATCGGTATATGAGAGTGCTGTTGCACGTTTAAATTGTGCCATTTGCCGGCCATGGGAATGATGATCATGTTCCATTTTTTCTCCATGAATATTTACAGACAAGTTATCGGCAGTTTCATCCTTAGAAGGTTGAACTAGCTGCCCCGGTAGCAATTGAACACCTAATTTCTGTAAGAAAGGATTTAAAATATCTTGTTTACCAGGCTCACCCATAATCATCATATTACCACCACTATCCACATAATCCGAAAGTTTCTGTAACTCTGCTACAGTAAATTTCACCTTTGGATCGGCAATTATTAATGCTGCCAGACCTTTCGGAATGTCTTGTATGGAAAGATCGATGGAATCCGAAGTAAAACCTAGATTGACAAGCGCTTCCATTTCCGACTTTTTACGGCTATGATCACTGTATTCACGCTCACCATTCTTATAAATAGATCGCTGAAGACCGCTAGAAACATAAGCCAGCTTGGGGTTAAAGCCATCCACAAGCTTGTTGATGGCAACCATCAAAAGATTGTCCGGGGCCCATATGGGTTGCTTTGCAAATGTCCTTAATATCGCACTGCGTCCATTATACTCCAAATGCATCAAAATATGATTCCCTTCGGGTCTGAGGTCCATAGTTTTGCGTATCTCGATCGGTGTTTTAATTATCGTAGAATCCATTTTTATCCTTTTGGCAAAATCTGCAACATATCTCGCAGAAGCTTTGAGATTTGTCTTAAATGGTTTGAGATTATAGTTATCGTAGGTCGTATCTGCATCATAATAATAAACATAGTGATATTCAATATCAGGCTTAAAACGTTGGTATTTTTCCCAATATTCAGTTAAATATTTATTTCGGCTTTCCGGTATCCCGTGCATTGCATCCATCAAGTCACTCATATTGACATACAATGTGACTTTGAGTTTCCCTTTGTCTAGCTTTTTTAAAGAGGCTTGCACCTCTGGATCAATGGTGTTAATTTTGAGCGCTGAGGTGTCCCAATATCCTACTAATGCAGGCCTTGAGCTTACATAACCCAGCGCCAAACCAACCATTATCACTGTAATATATCTGCTGCCGGATTTTAACCAGTGCTCATTCACACCTCTGGTTCTGTACAGACGCAAAAGAGTAAACGACAGAAACATGCCCATAATAATTAAATAATAGGCAATATCTTTGGTTGTGATCAAGCCCTGATTGAACTTTGCCGTATGCCCTTGCATCGAGAGAAAGTAGGTGAGGTCACGTATAAAATCTTTCTCCTGCCACATCTCGCCAATACGGCTTAAGATAAATAACATAATAAAGGTGGCAAGAACTGAAACAATATAATTAGATGTCAGACTTGACATAAACAAACCAATCGAAGCATAAGCACAGATAAGCAGTAAGAAGCCCAGTGCACTGGCCAATAGCATGCCATAATCTATATGCTGGATATTAAATCCAGCGATAAAAAAAATAAATCCCAAAATGCCTATTAACAATAAGCCGAAACAGACCGTTGCCAAAAACTTCCCAAAGACAAGTTGCCACAATTTCAGGGGTGAGGAGTTTAGCAAGGTAAGTGTTCCTTTATTAAATTCCCGGCTAATCAGCCCCATTGTCAACAAAGGTATAAACAGATAGAGATTTTGTCCAACTTGGTTAAAAACCGCATCTTTGTAAAGGAAAAATATATCATAAGTCAACGGCCGATTAAAACCTGTCCAATTCGCATCAAGTCGTAAAAATGCACTTTGCTGTCTTGCAAAAGACTCAAGCATAGAGGAATATACAATCGCACATTGTCCAAAGAAAATGACGACCAATACCCAAGCGATAGGTGAGTAAAAAAGATTACGCAGCTCGTTTTTTGCTATTTTAAAAATCATATCAACAAATAATTAGTCATTAAGAAATTTTTTCAACTGCTTAACCAAATCCTCTCCACGGAGATTTCGAGCTACGATCTTGCCTGTAGGATCAATCAAAAAATTGGCGGGTATAGCAAACACATTGTACAGATCACTAACGGTCTTACCATCTTTTTTATCAATAACCTGAGTCCAGGGCAGAGCATCCTCTTGCACAGCTTTCAGCCATGCTGTGCGATCTTTATCAATGGAGATACCAAGGATTTCCAGCCCTTCGGAATGCAGCTGTTCGTAAGCTTTAACCAAATTGGGGTTTTCAGCACGACATGGACCGCACCAGCTCGCCCAAAAATCAACCAATACATATTTTCCTTTATAGTCATCTAGTTTCACGATCTGCCCATCAGACTTGGGTAATTCGAATCCGGCCGCAATCTTCCCTGTATCATTCTTAACTTTATCTGCCTTAAGACTGACATAAAGGATAACATATTCATCCACATTTTTATAAGCAGATTTTGCTTCTAACAAATCCATCATTTCATATAAAGTATCTCTTGGAACTATTTGACTGACAAGCATAGCGCCCAAAGCATCTAACGAAAAATATGATTCAGGAAATTGGCGTATATAAAGACGCTGTGCCGTCAAACTCTCTTGTTTCGTTCTATTAGGACTTCGGCTTAGTATAAAATCAATGTAATCCGTGCGTTGTTTATTTATCTCAGAAGCAATGATCCTGGCTTCTCCAAGCGATTCTTTAATAGAAATGGTAAAATTCTCCTCTGGGGCAAGCAATAAGGGAAACATATTGTCCTTATTGGTATTGGAGGAGGCAATAGTTTTTTCAAATCCCTGCTTTCCGGTATGATCGAGATAAAGCGAAGCTTTTTGCACGTTTGTAACATCTGCAGAAAGGCTGAAAGTCCTATCCACGATCGATGCCGAGTCAATTTTACTGCTTCTTTTATTTCCTTTATACTTTAAGTATATTTTTGAACCTTCAAAGGCATCGGTACCCATCTGCCCAGAAATCAGCACAGGCTTTTTTTTTGTAACCACTTTTTCTTGAGCAAGTGTTATTATTGGAATTATAAAAATTCCTGTAAAAACTAAAATATTCCTTAGTGTCATCAGTTATGAAATTAAAGTGTCAAAACATTTATTATTCCTTAATTGTCTTATTAGAAAGCCTACTTTCTTTTTCGCCGTACTAGGATAACTGTACCGAGCAGAAGCATCAATGAAGGTAGTATCCACACCATAATTATCTTTTGAACTTGTGCAGTCGCGAGACTAATGGACAATTTATTGTCGATTGATTCGCGCCTACCAATTTGAATATCATTACGGCCATCGGTCATACTATGATATATCCCTGGGACCAAATGACTTAGACTTTTCCCAATATCATCGTTGCTGAGGAAATCCGCATCACCAGCCACAAGAATACGTTGTTCACGTCCGTTCTTCTCACGCGTAAGCAAAACTAGCGTAGACATACTACTGTCTATATCACCCAGCTCAGGTCTAAAAACAGGTGCTATTGAATCAAAAACATTTTTTGATCGACTAATCCAGGTCTTACCTGCTCTTGTCTTAGCCATCGGTGTAATCTTAAACTGACCTTCATTGTTATAAGAAATGCCGGTAGCTCCATCCATAAGAAAAGTAATATCCTCGTGTATTCCGGGTAACTGACAGCGAATTTTATCGGCTGTTTCATCTTCCGAAGGCTGTAAAAGCTGTCCTGACATCAACTGCACTCCTAATTTTTGAAGCAACGGATTCAGCACCTGTTGTTTACCTGGTTCGCCCGTAATAATCATATTTCCACCATTTTCGATATACCGTTCTAATTTTGCAAACTCTGTTTCAGAAAGCTCAACTTTGGGATCGGCTAGCACCAAGGCTGCTAAGTCGGAGGGTATCGAATCTTTTTCCAACGATAAGCTATCAACTGTAAAGCCAAGATTTACAAGCGTATGTGGTGATGCTAAATAGCGGGTATGTTCCGTATATTCACGCTCTCCTGTTTTGAAAACAGAACGTTCGAGATGTCCAGTGACAAACGCAAGTTTAGGATGATACCCATCTACCAATTGGTTAACCGCCACGATGATCTTATCTTCCTTTGGCCATACGCCCTGTGATTTAAATGTGCGAAGCGTCGCGGTACGCCCGTCATATTTGAGTTTCATGACCAAGCTATATCCTTCCGGATCCAAATCGATCTGTTTGCGCATCTCTTCTGGCGTTTTGAACATATCAATATCAAAATCACGCGCTGCAGCTTTCTCAATGGCAATTTCTTTTAGACTTTTGCCCGGATATTTATCAATAAAATAGTTCTTGGCCGGTGCTAATGTCAAGTTATCGTATACAGGATTGTAATCGTAATAATATTCATACTTAAAATCGATATCCCGTTTGAATCGCTGATATTTGGACCAAAATTTATCTAAATAACCGGCATTGCGTGTAGCCGGCATTCCATAATCGACATAGTCATCCATGAGATTGGTGTATAATGTAACTTCCAATGGCCCCTTATTAAGCCTTTTGAGTGCTACCTGGGCTTTTGAATCGATGGTACTGATTTTAACCTGTGTATTATCCCAATAACCAATTAACTTAGGCCGCGAGGTTACATAACCCAGTCCCAAACCGACCATGATCACTGAAACATACTTGATGGCAGATTTAGACCAGTGCTGCGCATTTCTATTACTTTGTAATCTGAAAATGGTAAGAAGCACGAACATTGAAATTACGATCAGATAATAGGCAACATCTTTTGTGGTAATCAGCCCAAAGAGAAATTTATCTATTACACCAATCAAGGATATCGAATAGGTGATATCGCGAACAATATCAACATCTTGCCAAAGCTCACCGAGACGACTAAAAATAACAAGTGTTATTAAGGTAAGGATGGCAGAGATAATATAGTACGAGGTTAGGCTGGACATAAACATACCTATCGCTGCAAAAGTACAGCACATCAAAAAATAACCCAAAGCTGCTGTGAAAAGCAGACCATAGTCTACATTATCTGCATTTAAGCCCGCCGCAATAAATGTCACGCTTATAATCAGGACTAATAAGAAAGCGAATAGAACAATGCCCAAATATTTACCCAGTACCAGCTGCCATAATTTAATAGGAGACGAATATAATAAACCATGTGTGCCATTGTTAAACTCCCGGCTAATAATCGTCATGGAAAGTAAAGGAAAAAGGAAGAGCAACTTACTAACCACCAAATTAAATACCGAATCAGGATGACTTCCCGAAAAAACAAATAATGTGCCGTGCATATTATTAAACCCCGACCAATTAGGATTGCGGTGAATTGATGATTCTTGTGCCTCCGCGATAGCCTCAATCATATAGCCATAACTGACTGAACACAATACAAGGATCAATATCATCACGAACCAGGAGATTGGAGAATAAAAAAGGTTACGTAGTTCGTTTTTTGTTATATGAAAAACCATATTGATTTACTATTTAATTGATATGTGACAATTTGTTAAAAATATCGTCTAGAGAGCTTTTGTCGAATCCAATTTCGCGGATGCACCAACCTCCTGCTAATCCTGCGGACATTACTCTTTCAATCACATCGTCACCACCTTCAAATTCCAATCTAAATCGATCATCTGCCAAATTTTCAACCATTCGGACTCCGGGGATATTAAGCAGCTCTTGCTCTGCCGGAGGATTTTCCATCAGCAGCAAGATGGCAGATGAGCTTGCATAATTATTAAATGCCCGCATACTATCTGAGAATACAATTTGGCCAGACTCGATCATGATAACATCGCGACACAGCAAATTTATTTCCGAGAGTACGTGCGATGAAAGTAAAACTGTATGCTCCTGCCCCAGTTCACGGATCAGCTTGCGCACCTCAATGATCTGATTAGGATCGAGCCCATTGGTAGGTTCGTCCATCACCACCAAACGAGGTTTGTGAATAATGGCTTGAGCTATACCCACGCGTTGACGATAACCTCCGGAAAGATTGCGGATAAGACGTGAACTCATATGCGCAATACCACATCGTTCCTTCACTTCTTCGACTGCTTTTTTGACTTTATCTTTAGCAACTAAACGAAGCTGTGCGGTATAGATTAAATATTCATCAACAGTAAGATCGGTATATAATGGAAGAGTCTGGGGTAAAAATCCAATGTTGCGCTTAGCAGCAACTGGATCTTTGCTTAAATCTATTCCGTTGATCAAAATCTTACCCTTAGTGGGATTCAAGACACCGCAAATAATATTCATGGTTGTCGATTTACCGGCACCATTAGATCCTAATAGTCCGATGATTCCTGCACCTGAAATCTCCAAATTTAAATCTCGTACAGCCCAGGAACTACCATAACGATGTGACAATTGCTCTACTTTTAATATCATATTTTTTTATAATTTAAGATGATCAACAAACTCAATAGTTTCCTTTTATAATTGAAGACGGATTATTTCCTTAGATGTCCCTTCGAACTGTTATATTTTCTTCAGAAACATCCCTGCGTGAGTGATCATTGGATGCTGTAACGTACACCTGCATAAAACAATCTCCCAGTAATTGGCCCCCAAAGCAATGACGTATCGAAAAAACTACTAAATGGCTGATCTGCAGCCAGCACTGGATTTGGCTGAAAAAAATTAGTGAGATTTTCACCACCAACGTAAAAGGTAAATGGACGTTCTTTTCCAAAAATTTTGCTTACCTGTGCATTCATCGTCACAAAAGCCCTGGAATAATCAGGTAATTGATATTCGAGCGGGTTTGATGCTGTGGAAGGTAAACGCTTTTGTCCCGTTGCACTCAACGTGTAATCGAAACTCCAGCCGGTTCCGTGTGTACTGTAGGCAAGATTTAAAAAACCACGATGCTTAGCGAGCAGCGGACGCTCAAGCAATTGATCGCCGTAAGTCGTTTTTACATCAAAGAATCGATAAGCCATGCGCGCTTCGAAATGCGGCATAGGCATAAATTTTAGTTCGGTCTGCATACTGTTTGAAAAGGATTTTCCTTTGAGGTTATAAAAGGCGAGCTCTCTCGGATTTTCGTAATCAACGACCACTTGATTTGTAAAGGTATTCCGGAACAATTCGATACTATAAGATGCTTCGCGGTCGAATATCCTGAAGGACTGGTCAAAACTGAATCCAGTATTCCAGGCTACCTCAGGAAGTAAGCCGTATGCCTTTTCATTGCTATTTGCGACAAGGATATTCACCATGCGAGAACTAGCAAGTGCAGCAGTATTTTCTGCGAATATATTTGCTGTACGTTGGCCACGACCACTGCTTAAGCGCAGTGTCGTGCCAGAAACAGGCTGATAGCGAATATGGCCTCGTGGCGTAGCAAACCAACCATACAGACTGTTGTAATCACCACGTAAACCAAGGACAGCATCAAATTTTTCATTTGGACTAAAGGTATATTCTACAAATCCCCCTGGCACTATCTCCGCGCGCTTAAAATGCGCTATACTTGTTGTTTCCATCATACGAAAATCTTCATCATACCGATCGTATAAGAGACTCAATCCTGTTCGATACTTATGACTGGGAGAATCCCCGATCAAATCTTGATAAATAAGATTCGCATAACCATTATTCTGTTTAGCATCATACGTACGAAGGCCAAAATATGATTTCTGATTGAAAACTGTACCGGACAATTGTAAGCCGATACTGCGATATTCATTGTTTGGAAATAAATAACCTATCTTAGTAAAAGCTTCATACCGTTCAATATCAAAGTTTAATCCATATCTATTTTTAGTCAGCTTATCAGTTTTAGGATCAAAATCAACCTGTCCTCCAGTGCGGTTATCACTTAGAAACTTAATTCCAAAATGAAGATAGAAGCCTTTACCATCTTCATATTTCCAACGGCTCACTCCGGAAAACAAATTACCCACAGGGACGTCACGGAAACCATTTTCACTGAAATTAATATTCTTGTTATACATAAAATTATCATGAAGCAATAAGCCTCCAGACCAGCGTTCATTGAAACGGTGGGCAAGACTAAGGTTGAGATCCGAACGACCGGAACTATTTGCATAAGCATTCAAAAATAAGCGTTCAGAAAGATCTGGTTTTTTGAGTTCTACGTTAATCTGTCCTGCAATATTTTCGAAACCATTTACGACAGAACCAATACCTTTACTCAGTTCGATTGACTCTATCCATGCACCAGCAATACTATTAAGCCCTAGAGGAGTCGCCAATCCCCGTGGACCGGGAAGATTTTCAACTGTCAGTTGGGTATAAATACCGCTGAGACCCAACATTTGAATCTGCTTGCCGCCGGTAACGGCATCTGTAGACACGACATCAACCGACGCATTGGTTTCAAAACTTTCAGCAAGATCACAGCAAGCTCCCTTTGTTAATTCTTTGCTAGTAATAGTTTCTATACGACTGGCTTTCATCTTATTGATAAAAGTACTGCTATTTCGGGCAGAGACCGTTACTTCGGCGAGAACATGGCCTTTAGCCAACACCATAATCGGTGCGTGCAAATCAGAAATAACGATTGTATCGGGCTGCAAGCCTGAATGAGTTACAATGAGACTTTTAAAGCCTTTATGATGTAAAATTTGAAAACGGCCGGTTTGATCAGAACGTATAACCTTTGATGGGTCTTCCATCCAAAATACATTTGCGGCTTGAATGGGTCTGAATCTACCATTTTCAGTTTCTTGTAATATTTGTCCTTTAATAATATGATCATGATTGTGTTCATGAGAATCTCCGTGATTGTCTTTGCCCCTATAATTGCAGCAGCCCTTAATTTTTTCATAGATTTCATTTTTAGATTTGAACCCAGCAACATCGTGTCCTGCATCAAGTAGACGTTGAATCGCCGCTTCCAATGCAAATACCTGAGGATCGAACTGTAGTAATAGCGACTTCGACTGTTGATCCCAAGCAGCCTCTTTAAGACCTTGGCCTGAAATCGCCTTTTCAATCCTTGCTTTACATTGATCACAATTACCAAACACATTTACCCTTATTGTCGTATCTGTCGCTATGATAGCGCCTGTAGCATGAAACCATCCACACAATAATAATATACAACCAATAAAACAGTTGGTCTTAATACAAATAAATTTCATAGTATATTAAATTCTTATAAATAAATTTTTTCTATAAAGCTCAACTGCTAACTCCTGAATTGGAAAGCAATTCGAAGATTCCCTCATTTTTGATGATCAACATACCTTGCCTGTCCTCTGTGATTCCTTGTTCCAATCTGTAAGTATATCGCGGCCGATTTTCGTCCATCACAGTAGGCATATAGACAAAACGAACGTTAGGTAGATCTTTGAGTGCTTCACCTACTTCAATAATGTGTGTAGAAACGACAAATAGGCTAGAATGGTATGCAGCAAAGCCTTGTGTTACGGCCAAAGTACCTTCATATGCATCTTTTACATTGGTTCCCTTAAACAATTCATCAAATAAGAGCAAAAGGCGTTGGCCATTTGCGGTCGCTTCTGCCGCCTGTTTAACCCTTACCACTTCTGCATAAAAATGACTATAGCCAAGACCAATATTATCGGCGACATTGATGGAAGAATAAAGCCCATCTCTTACATTAAATTCCAGACCATTTGCCGCAACGGGGAATCCCATATGTGCGAGATACATACAAATACCAATCGACTTCATTAATGTCGATTTCCCGGCCATGTTTGCCCCTGTAAGAAAGAGCACATTGCTGCCCGCATTCATGGTGATACTATTCCCTATAGCGTTTTGCAAACAAGGATGCCTAAGATCTGAAGCCTGAAATATATTCTCGCTCGCTGGTAATGCTTTCCCATAACTGAAGTTCTTTCGCGTCGCAACACCACTAACAGCTACATAAACATCTACCTCGTATATAAACGATAAAATAGATGACATTTCAGAATGCAAAATTCCTTTTAATAAATGGTCATAATATGCTAAAGTACCGACAGTGATAGGTTGATAGATATCTATAGAACAAAGTTTTAAAATCAAACTATTTGAAAATATAACCTTCATTTTATTGAGATCTTCTTGAAACGGATGTGCGGTATCTGGGATAGATTGAACAAATTTATGACATTTATCAAGAGTAATAATTACCGCCTGCAGGCCTGCCAAGGCCTTTTTATAACGATCATCGCGTGTTAGGCTAGCTAGCATTTTTTTTGTGAACATGGTAGCAAATACCATTAGTTTATTACTGTTGGATGAACTATCAATATATTCATCCATCGTTTTCACAATGGCACCATCAAAGTGGAACTGGATCTTTTCAGATTGAAAAAACTGAAAGATGTGACAACGCTTATTGATTGCATCTACATCGGTGAGTGGGTTATTAAACATCTGGTCAAACAGCAAAGCCCCGCCAGCGGTCTTCACGTGATTAAAAAGGTTGTATACAGAATCTTTCTGAAATCTTCCTAACAGGTTGAGTTCATCTAAGGTTTGCTTATCTATCTTAAAATTCATTATTTAATTACTAAAAGGGTTATATTCAATTAATATCGTTTATACTGTTTCCTTTATTCCATCACGTAGGATTTCTAAAATCTTTTCATTTTGGATGATAATCATCCCGTGACGATCGTCTGTGATACCATTTTCTAATGTGTAAGTATACTCGGGTACCTTTCCAACCATCCTTGTTGGTAGATATTGGAAACCGATATTGTGTTTTTGTCGAAGTATATCACCCGCTTCAATGATATGAGAGGAAATGATGAATAAACTATTATAATGATCTGAAAATTTAGACATGATGGCCACAGTCGCTTCATGTGCATCTTTGACATTTGTACCTCGAAACAATTCATCAAATAAGACGAAAAGCGCTTTCCCTTTACTAAGCTCTACCGCAATTTTCTTTACCCGCAATACTTCCGCATAAAAATGACTCGCGCCCATCCCTAAATTATCTGGCAAATTGATCGTTGTATATAATCCATCCAAAACAGAAAATTCCATAGCACTTGCAGCAACAGGAAATCCAACATGAGCAATATATAGTGCAGTACTGACCGTGCGAAGCATTGTCGACTTGCCTGCCATATTAGCTCCGGTAAGGAAAACCATATTTTTCGAATTATCCATGTGAAAGTCATTAGCCACCGGATTCTTTAAAGTCGGATGGTATACTCCTTCCAATTTAAGTTGACTACTCTTACTTGTAGTAATCGTGGGAAAAACAAATTTCCTTTTTATTGCGGTTTGTGCAACCGACAAGTAAACATCTAGGTAATAAAGATGACCAAGTAACTTCTTTAGTGATTGTCGTTGATTTTTGCGGAATAATCTATCATAGGCAGTCACAGCACCATAAGAAAGCTTTCCTTTACTCTCTTCACGGAGTGCTGGTAATAAAGCGTCATCTGCTAACAACTGTGCAATGGCTCCCCGCTCTTCACTATATGCCAAGGCCGCTTTGATGACGTCCTTTTCAATAAAGTCCTTTGTTTTGTGCAGCAAATCTATAATTGCATATACCCCATTTTGTATTTCCTTTTCACCAAGAATAGAACGGCCAGTTGCAACTGTCGCTTGTTCTGCGGAATCCGCCAAGTACTTTTCGACAACATCAAATAATGAGGTACTAAAGAGAAATTTCAAATCGTTAGTTGCAAAATGAGCAATAATCTGTATCCGTTGATTGATTTTGTCAGGATCGGCTAATGGATTTCGGAATAGTTGTTCCAATAAGACTTCCCCTCCTCGAGTATGGACATGGTTATAGTTATCATAAATACCTTCTTCGTTTTGTTTTCCAAATAGCTTTAAATCAGCTATGGTTTGTTCATCGGTCTGTAAATACATATATATCAATTTATTATCGGCTCAAAACAGTATGAGTTCAGTTTTTGCGAACAGATATAAGGTAAGGACGGTTCAATAATGTGAATGTCCCTTAATTGCTGTGAGGTTGATCGATATTCTTTCACACAATAAGAGGAGAAAAACCAAGTTCCGGCAGGTGCTTGTAGAGAGAGATTAATAATTTTAGAGAAAAATTAGTGTTAGAGCTTGCTGTCAGCACTTTCTTTATTCGAAGTAACTATTTCAATACAATTTTTTTCAATCGACAAGATATCATTAAAAAAAGGGGGATAGCAGCTATGGAGATTAAACCATTACGATTATATGAATTAAGGATATTACCATTAGATGATTCAAAAGATATCTTGAAATTAATTGATTAAATTCCATCACGGAACCATCCCCAATCAGAGCTTTTAGAGTTGCAATATATTCCCATGTGCTTTTTTAAAGAATAAAATATGGCTGTATTTTTAATAAAGATCATTCACCTAAGTCTCATAAAAATCTGATTCAGTGTCACAGTTCATCTGACTACTCAGCTGATACATTTTTATTAGATA
This sequence comes from Sphingobacterium sp. JUb20, assembly GCF_004342035.1. NCBI lineage: Bacteria > Pseudomonadati > Bacteroidota > Sphingobacteriia > Sphingobacteriales > Sphingobacteriaceae > Sphingobacterium > Sphingobacterium sp. JUb20. Next base: position 105,973 of record NZ_SLYV01000013.1, read on the forward strand.
TTTTTTACCAATTTTTTAACGACCTGGTCAATTTGGTATTGTTTTCCCACAAATGATCTTTCAATATGTATATCGAAAATGAGTATTACACATTCGTTTGAAACTATTGCTTTTTAAAGAGCATTGCTCACCTCCTTTTTTGAGTCTAATGAAATTAATGACTGTCCTTATTCAGTTTATTGCATCCATTTCTAAATTTAAGTTATTTCAATACAATCCTTCCGGAAGAAGAAAAAACATTCCTTATTATTTGGCATCTTAGAAATAGAAGATCTAAATCTTTTTATGACCATTATTAACTATAATAAAAAAATGTATTTAGATTCGTCTTATTTATTTCACAAATAAACTCACATTATTTCTTAAAGAAGCTATCTGGTTTTCAATGCAATGATAAGTTTTCATGAGTCATTTCTATTATGTTTTTTGTGATAAGGAGAGGGTTATTGATTAATGACACTTTAGAATCCTATTTTTTTTCTTATATTTCGCCAATATGCATTATATTTACGACTTAACCAACTAGATTGTAAGCCTCTATGCAAAGAGACAATTGTTCACTGAAAACCGATAGCGAGCTGCTGGCGGAAATGGCCACTGGTGATGCTTTTGCTTTCACTACATTATATGATAGATATAAGCGCTCACTTTATACGGTAGCTTTTCGCCGTCTTGGTGACAGGGAGCTGGTCGACGATATTCTGCAGGAACTTTTTTCTAAAATTTGGACCGGGAGAGCCGCTGCAAACAGCATCGAAAATTTTTCCGGCTACATCCATCGTGCGCTTAAGAACCAGATTATAGATTATTTTCTCCATCAGCAACATGTAATGAAGTATCAGCAATTTGCAGAAAAGCAGGAACAGTATACAGAAGGAACTGACCATAACGCAATGCATGACTCTTTTCTTGAACGTATATTTGAATTGATCAGTGAAAGCATACCTCAGGGTAAAGAGATTTTCCGCCTACGGATACTGGAAGACAGAAAAACTGATGAAGTGGCTGCAGAGCTAGGAATAGCTGAAAAAACCGTGAGAAACAGGCTCTCACTAGTATTAAAAGAATTAAGAGAGCGCTTGTCACAGTATACCATATGGTTTCTTTTCACATTGGTTGCCCAATGTATAGTGGAAGGCTCATTTTTTTTAAACGCACTGGCATAAAAGGATCAACTATGAAAAGCATTCAGACACTTTTACAAAAATATAGAGAAGAAAATTGTGATGAACAAGAATCGGAACTAGTTGAGCTGTGGTATGATACATTAAAAGAAAGAAGGGAACCATTAGCTGACGACATATTAGAAAACATACTTTCTGAACTGGACAACCGTATAGAGGTAATTCCTAACATAAAATCTAACATCCGAATATTATATATACGGAGAATGAGTATTGCAGCAACACTGTTGTTCGCTATAGGAATAGGAACTTATTTCCTATTGCAATCTCCAGAAACTTCTATTATTGACGCCATGCCGCTTGAGAACAAAAATACTAGGATTTTATTAGAGGATAATCGGGAAATTAAAATGGAGGACCTGCTACCCAACGATACTTTAAAGACCCATTTTTATCAGATCGTAAAGCATAATGATGGTGCAATCGAGTACTTAGCTAAAAACAAAGCCTCATCAGCGGTTTACAATACTGTTAAAACTGGAGCAGGAGGAGTCATAAATATTATATTGTCTGATGGTAGTAAAGTATGGTTAAATGCAAATTCATCTATTACCTATCCTGTTGCATTTAACGACTCATTTAGAGATGTACTACTCATGGGCGAAGGGTACTTTGAAATATCAACACAAAAAAAGAAAGAGAAATCAATTCCTTTTTTTGTAAAAACAGCCACATTCTCAATAGCAGTGCTGGGGACTAAATTTAGCGCAGGAGGCACTACTGGACATTTTAAGGCTACACTTCTAGAAGGAATGATTGCTTTGCAGAAAAGTAAAGTTCCTTTGGGAAAGCAGATTACCGAAAATTTACAAACAGTATTGAAACCCAATCAACAATATAAAGAAGAGGAAGGCGGTCAAGTTGTTACTCTGAAAGAACCTGAATTGGAACTAGATTGGAAGAATGGATATTTCAATTTAACAGGAAAATCTTTCGCTGAGGTGAGCAATGAACTATCAAACTGGTATGGTATTAATTTCAAGCTTTCGGATGATATTGAAGAATCTGCACTCTATGGCGAGATAAGTAGACAAAGTCCTTTATCGGAAGTCCTCAAATTTATAACGGAAGTAAATGATCTGGAATTTAAAGAACAAGGTGGTTCAATCATAGTTAAAAGAAAATATAAAAAATAATTATAGATCTGAAATTGATTCAATGCAATCGTTCGCTATATATTGATTAAAATACAGCTGTCTCTGACAGCCGAGACAGCTGTATTTATTATCATGTAACCTCTATTTGCAAATCATTCCGTTGCTCAGCAACCGGCTTGTCACATAACTCACAACTGCCCCTACTATAACCATCAATACAGGGTGCACAACATCACCAACAAAAAGCTAAGAGATGCCTATTCTTTAAACTCTGTCAACTCCATAAAAATCTTAAAAAGTTAGTTTGTTGAACAAATCATATTATTATTTTATTTTTCAGGGACATTTTGTGCCTACAAACGTTTTATAATATTACAATGAAGGATTGCTTATAAAGATCGGGAGTCGTTATTGCCCACATCATTATCTTCTCCTATAAACAATTATGTTCAAATTGTTCTCCTAAGACAAATTGGACAGGTTTTTATAAAAAACTTTCATGATTTTTCATAATTGAAGTTCAAAGGTCCCGCTTAAGCGGGACTAATGGGCTTTCATATCAAAATAAACAATATATATTCTCGTAAGTACAGTACTCTGAAACAAAATTTAACATGAAACTTAGTCTTTGACATAATTCTGAAAAGTTTCTGCATTCATATCTTGTGAAGGCCATTCTCCAATTTATGTTAGCAATGCGTGACTTGAAAAGTACGTAAATGTAACCTTGACAATAAATTCCATTCCATTATTTATTATCAATAACCATTGCCTTTGGCTCTTCCTCAATGATCCAAAAATAAAGGAGCTCCTTTTTAATAAGATACACATTTTATGGCAAGTGATCCGTTTTCTGCAAATTTCCACAATTTTAAGGACCCGCAGTGGAAAAGTCGATTATCTATTCCATTACAGAAACGGTTAGCAGCGAATGCCGTTTACGTGCGTGCAGAAGCATCATAAAAAGATTGGTACCATTACTAGTGTTCAACTAACAATTATTTTATATTTTACGGGACATTTTATGAAGTTAACCGTCTTTATCATATGAAAGTGTAATTTATAGAAAATGATGGACCTGGAGATGTCCTTGCCAAAAATTCTTAAGTTATATGTGTGAATGATTCAGTTTAAATTGTCTATGACGCGATTTGAACAGCTTTTGGAACATTTTTTATAAAAAACCTTTTTTATTATGTTATAGTAGAAAAGTCCAGAGGCTCCGTTATAACGGAGCCTCTGGACTTTTCTAAAACATCCCATTATATCGACAATCATTTTATTTGTTGTAAAATAACAGCATAACAAATGGTAGATCAAGTAGTCGATCAGATTCAATATACCGATGGCAAAAAAATACCTTACTGTGAGTTTACAGCGCGGCAAGCCTACTTTTGAAGTCATTTACAAAAAGAATAGTTTCTCCTCAAGATTTAAATGTGTTATATAAAAGAAGAAAATTAAAAAATTATTTTTTTTTTCGGGACAAGTTCGCATTCCAATCGTTTTTACTTATATAATAATCGAGGAATCAGATTATATGTTTATTTTTAAGTAAGTTCAAAACCCCGGTAGAGCGGGGTTTTGAATTTTTATGCAAATAATTACATCCAATTATCGCGATAGCATCTGGCAAAATATACCCTCACACAAAGCTATTGGCCGGAAAAGCGATATAGCTTGACTGATAGTCTTGATTATAATTGTCCAGCAGATCTTGTCGATCCTGAAGACCAACGTTTAAATATTGTTAAAGGATCCTATTAACAACAGCTGTTAGATTTAGATTATTGGACTGCGGGATTTTGAATCTGAATCCCGCGACGCAGATAGTAATAAGACTCTGGCGGACGGGACTTCGCATCGGACTCTATAATAAATGCTCCAAAACCGCCCTTTCTACCCTGCATCGGATTCCAGCTCGCCATACCCAATACACTTCCAATGTCAGCACCGTCCAACATAAATGCCACGCCTTTCGCACTGTACTGTTGCATATTCTCTGTCACCACAAATTTCTTTGAAGGCAACACACCATTAAAACCATAGTATTCATAGCGGCTTTGGAGTGCCTGATAACTTTTCGAGTTATAAGCTTGTTGCACTAAATAATCAATGTAAGGCTCAATACCTTTTTCATTTTCGCCATCTATAATTAACAGCTTACCTGTTGTTGATTTTGGCCCCATGTATTGTGAAAGTGCTTTAAAAAGTCGCTGGGTATAAATATCCCCCCCCTCATCTTTGGGACCATGCCCAAATATACCACCATCCCCATAACTAGGTTCATAATCCAGATCAAATCCATCTAATCCATATTTTCTGACAGTATCAGCTATAGATTTGGCCACGCTGTCAATACTTTGCAGCACTTCCATTTCAGGAAAATTTTTCTTTCTTATCTGGTCCACTCCAGATCCAAACGTAGGCAAAACAAAGCGTGTCCCCTTTACGCGCTGACAGTAACGCAGTTCTTCCCAGTTGGCCTCATCTTTGGGCAGACCACCCCACAAGCTTACAATATCCATACTATCCGGTAGCCCCAGATAACGGGTCGACATATCAGGGCCTATTCCACCTGCACCGCTCCCGCCCCACCAGCCAAAACAAATCGCATGGTCGCTTTTTTTATAAGCGCGCAAACCTTCATAGTAGACATCACTGCCAATGACCGGCTGTGTTTCAGCAAATACAATCGGCTCCGCCATATTCTGTTTGCTACAATACTGAAAAAACACACAGCAAGACAGCGACAATACAATGATTTTAATATTTCTTTTCATATCACAATTTTTTACGCAAGATCAAATTTCTATTCATATTCAGAAATTACTGTGGACAGCGTACTCCTGGTACCCAGGAGATGTCTGTCGACGAGGTCAGTTGATTATTCTTTCCTGAACTATCCATCGCCTCATTTCCATTTCCATCGTTAAGCTTCCAGTACCCCAGCAGACCCGGGTCGGAAGGGTTTACTGCACAGACAAAAGACCGCAATTGCTTTGCCGTTCGAAGTGTGTTCCATATTCTAAATTCACTTACCATTGTACCAGTTCCTGTCGCATAGGGTGTAATTGCACAATCACTCAGCTTCAATCCTGGATAAGGTGTCTGTCCGGCCATTATGCCATTGATATATAAGGTAACAACACCACTGGCATAAGTAATGGCAAAATGGTACCAGGTATTCAGTGTGGCGGTCGCCGTTGTCGTCATAAATGCTGAGTTTGGAAAACGGACGTCAATCTTACCATCTGCAAAAACAAGAAATTGTAACCCGCTGCCATTAAAGATATCCGCCCGCCAATTTCCTGGTACAGCCAATGCTTGCGTCATATTAAAGCGACCTTCAAAGGTGAAGTTATCGTACGCTTTTCCATTGGCCTCTGGACCGAAGAGCGCTACCGGAATCGGGAATGCAGCATTCTGCGCCGCAAATCCGACTGTTGTTTTGGTCACCAGCACCAGTGCGACATCAGAACCGGACAATACCTGGCTCCGACCCGGATTAATCTTTACCGGAACCACGTATTGTACCCCATCGATGTACTCAGGCCATTCTTTCACCGTTACCATTACATTTTCCTTTCCCAATGCGGTCCCGCCTGCGATGGTCACAGAGGGACTCGATAGTTCGACCGCCGATTTAGGAACAAGCTGATATTCTGTAAAATTTTTTTTATTAAATTCATTTAGGTACTCTTGCCCAAGAATCTCTACGCTAATATCCTCCGTAGCATCCATGCTGTAAGAAGATCCAACGGTGAGTGCCACAGTGCCACTGCCACTGTCCAGGGCCAATGTGAGCGTTGGGCTGTTTGCAATCTGCCTGATAAAAATAAGATTGTCAAATTCCTGCTGCTCCTGCTTACAAGCTGAAATCATGCAAGTGATTGCCCCCAAGAAGATCATCCAACTAGACCAGCTCCTTATATGTTGATAGATTCTGTTCATAATATGTGTTATTTGAATAGTGAATAACAAGTTCATTTAATTTCCTTTGCGATCCCACCAAAGCCTAGTACCGCCGTTGTCTGGCCCGCCCAAAAGAGCGATTCCCTGCGTTACATTAGACTGATTAGTCTGGTACTCGCTCGTTGGGTAAGGCAGGCGTCTAACCTGTATAGCCGTATTGACCGTTCCCCCACTTTCGTTTAGCACCACAGGAAATAACTTTGGATAACCTGTCCGACGGTACTCAGACCAAGCCTCCTGACCATTCGGGTACATCGCAATCCATTTCTGGGTTATAATACGCTCGAGCATTTGTTCTTCGCTCACGTCATTCTGCCAGGCGATGGTAAGTGTAGGTAATAACCCCGCCCCTGCTCCGACACTATTTCCCCCAACAGGATCCTGATAAGGTGAAGGCCGGCGGTCATTGTTCTGCATATAAGTATCTGCACCTGTAACCCCCCACTGGTCGAAGGACTTACGTATGCCGTCTTCATAAAGCTGTTGCACAGTACCTTTCATATTCCATCCCCGCATTGCCCCTTCGGCACGGAGGAAGAATACTTCAGCTGCTGGCATCCAGATTATATTAAAATCTGATCGCACGACAGAAAAAGGTTTATAGAGCGAATTATCTGGCATATTAATCCCCAACCGGATGCCACGGAATCGACCAGCTGGATCACCGGTGCGAGTCGATGGCATAAACAGCCGTGACAAACGGGGATCTGCATAACCTGTCAGATAAGATTCCATAATCGCACTGAGCCGCGTTTCATTGTAAGCTTCCGATAGGGTTTGTAATGGGTTATTATAAGTTGTCCCTTCTATCCCCTGCATCGTTGCATTGTCAGTATTTTCGGTAATAACACCATACTCGTCCTGCATTGCCTCTTCTGCATATTTTTTTGCTTTGGTGGGATCGACATAAACCATTCGCATGGCCAGTCTAAGTTTCAATGAGTTGGCAAAACGGATCCACAGCCTATAATCTCCACGATATACTGCATCAAAGAAGCGTAAAGGCGTTGCGCCGATTTCTGCGAAAGGTTTTAACGCCACAACAGCAGAATCCAGATCATTAAAAAAAGATTGGTATATCTTGTCCATAGGGTCATAGGCCGAGCCCAAAGCACCTAATACCGTACCTGTGTTAAAATATGGTATTGCACCAAACATATCCACTGTACGATGTGCAGCTTGCACTTTAATAATTTTCGCCACCGCAAGAACATCGGGACTTGCTACAGCATATCGTGCTATGGTATCGTAATTTCTTACGATCTTCGTATAGTATTGGTTAAAAGGTGCGCTATTCCAGTTTACAGCATTGAAATTATAGGTAGTATGGTCACCAGCTGCATTATAACGATTTGCCATGCCATGATACCCGCCAAAGATATCGCCGACGAGGTTTTCAATCAGCTGATACGAATTTGCCGCATCGGTACCAGCCCCGCCAACAGGAATCACACTTTCTTCCATCTGTTTAAAAAAACCACCCAGATACACATTGTCCCGATTGATCTCGTTTGCCGGTAAAGCATTCGGATTGGTATTATATTTTTCAAAATCCTTCGTACATGAAACAAGAAGTACACCAATCAAGAGTGGTAATAACCATTGAACTGCTTTCCACGAAAGTCTTCCTTCTTTCTTTGAATTATTATATGTTTTCATCATCATTTTAAATTTAGAATTGTGCTTTGATACTAAACCCGAGACTTCTCAAACTGGGCTGCCTGAAATAATCAAGCCCCTGAAAGTATGTTCCTGATGAAGGTGTGCTCTCCGGGTCAAATGGAGCCTTGTTGTAGAGCATAAACAGATTATTACCGATAATGGAGGCATTTATACTTTTTATCCATTTACCCAAATACTGCTTGGGTATCGTATAACCAAAAGCAATTTCACGCAGGCGTATGTTTGTGGCACTATATACATAATAAGCCAAGACGCCATTTGTCCCACTTCCCATCTGTGTGTAATATTGTTCTACATTTGCATATGGAGCACCGTTAACCAGCACATGGCCAAGATCGCGTGCTTCAGCAGTTGTCTGCGAAACGCCATAGGCATCAAGCATGGCCTGCGTAGCAGATACGCCGACACCACCAAAACGTCCAAAAATCAAGAAACTTAGATTAAAATTTTTATATCCGAAGCTGTTGTTGAAACCGATCGTGTGGCGTGGATCTGCATTTCCTGCATAAAAATATCCGCGATTGTCCACAGACACACCGGGATTCAAGGAAAGGTAGCCATTTTGATCCGCTGCCAGTTTTGATGTAATATAAATTGCGCTCATATTGCCACCAACAGCTATCTTTTGCTGATAACTTCCCGCCCCTGCTATATTAATTGTATCTGTTGAGATACGCTGTCCATCCGCTCCGACGGTCGAATATAGTTCTTTTGCAGTGTTCCTGTTCAGTGTAAAAACAGCATTACTATTCCAGTTCACGGCACCTAGCGTACCAGTATATCCAAGGCTGGCCTCTATACCCCTATTATTCACGCGTCCAGCGTTTAACAAAAAGGACTGATTTCCGCCACTTGTGGCAGACTGTCCAATCGTAAAAATCTGATCGTAGGTATTCGTATTGTAAAAGGTGACATCTAAATTAATTTTGTCTTTCAGAAACTTGAAATTGAATCCAGCCTCCCATGCATCCGTACGTTCCGGACGTAGCGCATACCGTAATGGGGTATTCTGATTGATACTTCCTGTGGCAATCTGATACACCTGTGGCCCTCCTTCGTAAAGACGGGGTGGATTTCCGACCTGTGAAAAGTTGGCCCGTACTTTTAAGTAGGACATTATATCGGATTTTATAGGTAAAGCCTCCGTCAATATTGCCGAAATGCCCACAGAGGGATAGGTCAGAAATAAACGGGAACCCTCGTTAAAATAAAGTTGCGAGTACCAGTCGGAACGGTAAGATCCGTCTAGGAAAAACATATTTTTATAAGAAATGTTAAAATTTCCAAACAGCGACTGGAAACTGGTCCTGTCGGGTTGACGGGCAGTTCCAGAACCAGCTCCCGTTCCCGTAGAACCGCTAACGTTGTCTGTCGTAAACACATTTGGTGGCGAACCCTGCGCTATACCGCCGCCGGCTGCCAAAAGACGTGAAGATGACTCTACACGTGAGCCACCGATGTTGGCTGTCAATGTATAATCGCCAAAGGTCTTATTGATGTTTGCCAAGAGATCGCCATAAAGGGCCTGGGTATTGTTCTCATTTATATTAAAACCACCTCCATATCCTGAAAATAGCAGATCTGTACTTGCATACATCTTTCTGTTTGATCTCAGTTGGGTATGGTCCAGCTTGGCCCTTCCCGTAATGTTAAGCCAGTCATTCACCTTATATTTTAGCGAGCCACCTAACAACAATCTTGTTGTATTGTTTTCCAGAGGAATGCGATATGCTGTCCAATATGGATTCTGCATCTGAAAAGGTGCTCCTCCAAAAGGCCAGTATTGTGTTGGAAACAGGCGGTCCGGATTATAACGCTCGAAGGCTTTTATGGTTTCAAAATTTCCCCCTGGAGGAAAAAGGTAAACAGGAACGATCGGATTATGATACAGCCCCTGTGCGACCATGTTGCGTTCCATCTGTGACAGGTACATCCCGTTCACATCCAGCTGTAACTTATCGTCTAAAAAATTTGAGGTATTCCGGAAGGAAAAATTATAGCGTTTCAGGTTGTTGTTTGGGATTATACCTCTTCCCTGGGTCATACCTCCCGAGACAAAGGTCTGATTATTTTCTTTACCGGTATCGAAAGTAAAACCAGTCATTGATGTGACCCCGGTCTGGAAAAAGTCTTCCGGGCGGTAGCTTGACGGTTCGTTCAATTTTTGACCCCAGCTAAAGTAGCTTCCTTCATCACTGCGACCATAAGTATTCTGAAATTTGGGCATGATAAAAGGTGTCAAAAAATTGGTGTTATTCGTTAGACTAAGGCTGGTCCTCCCTTTCTGTCCCGACTTGGTATTAATAATAATAACACCGTTTTGTCCCTGGCTTCCATAAAGTGCCGCAGCAGCAGCCCCTGTCAATGTCGAGATGCTTTCAATATCGTCCGGATTGATCATGGAAATAATATCACTGCTTGTATTTGCTGAAAAAAGATCATTGATCTGCCCTGCTGGCATGTTGGTCTTTAAATCTGTCGTATTGAGCACGGGCACTCCGTCAATAACGTATAGCGCATTATTATTTCCCGTTATGGATTTGGTACCACGCATCACAACCCGTGTCGCTCCGCCGATTCCCGAAGAACTGGAATTGATAGTAACACCTGCAATTTTACCGGTCAAACTATTGACAAAATTGGCATCACGGTTACGGGTAAGTTCTTCCCCTTTTACGTTCTGTATATTATAAGTCAATGAACGAGTTGACTTTTTTATACCCAGGGCAGTAACAACGACCGCATCCAATACATTGTCTTCCCTAGCAAGTGAAATCGTCACCGGATCCGATAGTAAAGAAATGGTATATTCTTTTGTCTGATAACCGACAAACCGAACTTCGATCACATCATTTACTTTAGCTTGGGGAAGGGTAAAATTTCCGTTTTGATCAGTATCAGTGCTGAAATTCTTATTCTTCAAGGATACAGTTGCTCCTTTTAGCGGTTTACCTTCCACATCGGTCACTTTACCGGAAACACCCTGTTTTTGGTCATCTGTACTGTTTGACGAAGGCATTTCTATCTTTTCACTATTACGGTTTATAAGAATAGTCTCGTCCTTAACATTATACTGCAGATCACTTCCATCTAGCAATTTGTCCATTACCTGATGAATTGTAGCCTGGTTAAAAAAGACGTTTATTTCTTTTTGGCCATTGAAAACCTGATTGGAATATAGGATAGTATATCCTGTCTGCTTATTAATGATTTTAATAAGCTCTCCCGCTTTGATTGATTGCTCTTTGAGCGTGAATAGTCCCGGACCTGCCGTTGCAACAGTGCAATGAACGAGCAGTAAAGCTGTGCACACGGCTCTATCTAGTTTAAGTGTTTTTAACCTCATAATTTTGAAGTATTTTATAATTGGTTATTTAAAGAGTAAAAAGTGTACTAAAAATCAAAACGTCTATTTCTATGATAAGAATTGGTTTACGATAATCAATGTAATGCATGTACATTAAAAAAGAACATTAGAGCAAGCTGCTCCAGCGATCAAAAATTTGCTAACCGTTATTTTGATATAGACGGCTAAGAGATCAAATTGTCCCGCCGATTATTTAAATAATTAATTATCATTTAAACCAAAAGTGCACTTACGCAAGCAGTGATTACGGCATTATATCTTTTCCTATATCCAGTAACTAAGACCAAAAAGTATGATGAGAAATAGCAATCTTATTCGGCAGATTTACAGGAGAATCAAAAAAGTTTCAAATCGCTCCTGAAAATGTACCAGCCACATATCCCCAGTCATTTAGATGATGTCCAAATTCTTAAAGATCAAAAAAATTGCTAACCCTATAAATAAAAAAAGACCGCGAGAACGGGAGATTCTCAACGGCCTTAACCAATATTCACACAATTAAAGACGACTAAAAAATATAATTGTCCCTCAAAATATCGAAATAAACGTTGATCACATAAACACTACTTAAACTATAATGGAAAAATTCTATGGTCTCTTTGCGGTTCAGTTCATCCCGAGCATATTTCTACGCCTTAGCTTGTGGCAAACATCATTGAATTATTTTCACTATGTTCAGCAGTACTTCTTATATTTTTACAAAGTAATAGATTGATTCTCGAAGCCACTTTATTCCATAAGGAGTCGTAAAAAGATCGATAGAGTATCAGTTGCACGAATTAAATTATTTTTTTAAGGGACATTTTATGATTAGGACCGTCTTTAGTACTATGTAAGGTTTAATTATAAAAAATTATGGATCTGGAGATGTCCTTGCCAAATTTTAGATTTATTTGTTGTTTGTTTGAAAAATGTTCGTTTAGGTCCATTATGGTACGATCTGAACAGCATTTGGCAGATTTTTTATAACAAACCTTTCTTAATATCATTTCATAGTAGAAAAGTTCAAAGGCCCCGATAAAACGGGGCCAATGGATTTTAAAAAAAATTCTATCCGTATTGTGATAACAAATACATTACAAGAAAAAGATCTCACTACCCCTCCACCATAACTTTGATTTTACAAAGGCTAATTTTTAAAAAGTGCGAACACATTCCAGACCTAAGCTACATACAGAAGACAAGAGATGGATAATCATTCCTTTCAGAAATTACCTGAATTATTAGAAAGGGAATCCTCTGCCCGAATTGCTTCTGAAGTAGCTAGAGCTGCTGAAAATACAGCTTTTCAACAAACCATAGCAGATTTAAATACCACGATTGGTCACCTCAATATAACTAAAGGTACTCTTTAGCATCTTTAGCAGGAGAAGCGTTTATTAAAGGGGCCCAAAAAGAACATAATTCAATGTAGCTTATATCTAAATCTTTAAAGACCAAGAATTTTGATCCAAATTATCAAAAAGGGCCGCGAGATATGTAGCTTCTCTGCGGCCCTCAACCTACCTATTTCAAACTAGTTATAAGACGACTCAAAAAGAAAATTGTCCCGTAATACCTTAAATTATTTGGTAATGTTATTATCCATCACCAATAATTCATGACCTTATTTGTTTAAAATAAGTTTTACTTATTGTAGAAAATTTTCAATTTTCACCTCAGAATTAGATTCATAAGAATCGAAAACAACTACACCCTTTGGAGATATGAGAATTTGCCGGGGAATAGAATTCACCCGAAAATATTTAGCAACTTTATTTGCTCCCCCTTGTCCATCACAAATGTTATCCCATTTAATTTGATTTTTTGCGACGACAGTCTTCCAGTCGTTGACTTTTCTGTCTAGGGATATCGATATAATTTTAAGTTTTTCACTTTTAATATTATACAACTTTATAAGCTCTGGCAAATGCTCCATACAAGGCTTACACCAAGATGCCGAGAATTCAATTAACAAAAACCGATGATCCGGTGATATCTCCACACTATCCCCATTTAAGTTTTTCGATTTAAAGATCGGAATATGACTCTTTAAGAATTTCGTATCAACTCCATTTAGCTTTTCATAAATGAATTTTCCGTCCACACTTTCCTTAATCGCTGCATTCAGATTGTTATAGTGTTCTAATAAGATGACTTTATTTACACCACCTCTTAATAAGCTGTTCAAAACTAATAAAGACGCATAAGCGTAGGGGTGTGCTTTGACGAAAACTAAATATGCAGATGTACTTCTGTCTTCAAGTATAGTGTGTTTATTTTCATAATATTGACTTTTTTTAAGATCAGATCGATCATATTTGATGATACTATCAACCAATTTTGAAATTTCTATATTATCATTGCTATTGACTAATTTTCTGTATGCCAAATATGCATTCTGCTGTCTTCCAGATTTAATTGCGATTTTTCGAATATCATTGAGATTCCCATTAATATGCGTACTTCCATTTTCTAAAATAAAAAGCGGAGAACGTCTATTTTTTATTGAATACTCTAAAACATATAAACCTGGTAAATGTCTCTTACCTTCAATTTTGAAACTCCCTTTAATCGCCCTAGCTGAATCAACCAATTCATTCATATTTCCTATACCATAGAAAACATTAACCTTATATAGGTATAAAATAGCACTCTCCAAACCGACAATATTACCAGTTATTTTAAATTGATTACTCTGACAATAAAGTACTGATGGTAATAAAACACAAGCAAAAAACGAAATTATCTTCATCATTTTAAAAAAAATTATCGACCTAGATTTAAATAAATTTTGAGATACAAATCTCACATAAAAATCATAGCGTAAACCAGAGTAAATTAATCCTTTGAGTGTATGCTATGGTAATTAGTAAGTAAAGACTTCTCGCAAGAGAAATTGTCCCTTAAACGGAAATCTTTCCGAAAAAGACAATTCATTTTAATTGATCAATGCTCGTATATTTTTCTATAATGTATACCAAGCAGTTTAAGTTATTTCTTTCGATTTTTATTTTATGAAACTAATCTCTCGGCGTTCTGTTACTTCGTCAATCTCCATCACTTCGTTACTATTTTGTTACTCAATGAGTACTCTTAAACACCTGGTTACTCCGTCACCGGTCACTTTGTCACTCGCTAAAAAAATCAAATTAAAGGGACAATTATACCTTTCGGCCGTTTCTTATACTCGATGTCGTTCTTCACTCAACTTGTTCCTTGTCCTATCTGTTCCGGTCATTCAGAAAGATGATACGATTATGGAATAATATTGCATTTTGAATAAGTTGCATATATTAATGATGGCATCAAAATTAGATTTATTGCAAGAATAGATACGCGTAGCAATTATACAAAACCGAAAGTATCGGTATGAATACTATAAAGAAAAAACAAGACATATTAGAATTTTAAGAATTAATGATCGAAAATGAAATATAAAGTAGATATAGTTACACTAAAAAATGATATCCAAAAAAGATTTGGAGAAAAAACAAACTCCAGCGAATTTATTATTACAATGACTAACCTTAAAAAAAGAAAAGGAGAAAATATCTCCTTTGTGTTAGAACATTATTCAAATCGTGACCTTTCATATAAATTTTCTTTCCCTAGCTTTATTGCTTTTGAGATGAGAGATGGAATGTTAACCCAGGAAGCGGATGTTAAAACTGTAAAATTCAATGCAGATTATGACGGAATCATCATTCATCAAATACTGGAAGGTATGTATTTAAATTTTTTAAAGGCTAAGACCGCTTTACAGATTTATAGCGATATTGGTGCGCTGGAAGACAGCAGGATACAGCAGTATAGCCTTTACGGACAAGATCGAGTTGTAGATATTGTGACCATAGAGCGTCCTACAATATTTCTAATAGAGCATACGAAATAAAAAATTCCAAAATATCGAATGTTTTAAGAACAGTGCATCAGTAAGAATTTTTAGATTTTAAAACGAACTGAACTTGAGCATATAGAATTTTTTCAGCTTTATCGACAAAATTCCAGACGAAAACAAGAGCAGCGAAAATCTAATGTGAATCAATCAACATAAGGATATTGTATAATCAAGACAAAAAAAGTGAATTAGGCTGGTCGAGTTTAGGCACAAAAATATGAAAAAGCAATCCTAAGTAAAGTGTGAAAAAGAATTAACGATCTGATGTCATGAACATAGAAAGGACGATGAGCATTATTTATAATAAAAGGGGATAGTAAAAAGCTACCCCTTTAGATTGTGTACCTCCAAAGTAAACCTCCTGCAAGTTTATTAAAGAGAAAAAATGCCTATTTCCCATTATGCCGTCGAACCTGACCAAGACCCAGTGCGATGTATTTAATAATATTCTATGCCATAACCGGCTTAATGAGCACTGCCTGGAATACTCAAATTAGATCATGATATGTTATAGTCTATTAACTTAAAAATTCTAGACCCTATTTTTTGTATACCAGTCTATTATATAACTGAATATTCCTCATTAATTTTCCGTCATTTAGCTAAATAATTTCTGCTCGCTATATAATATAAAACCAGAAGAAGCCCGATCCAGATTCCATAGACCACTTCAATCGAATATCCATATAGAGATAAAGAACTGCCTTTGCTATATGAAGCTGATGTGATGATCATTGCTTTTGGATCGTCACCAGCGATCCAAAGAAAAATCACAGCAAGTAAATGAATCAGAAAAGTACTGAACAAATAGATAAATAGAGGCCTTTGGGCAATGATCGAAAAAAAAGTATAATAGCGCGATTTGATTTCTGTCGTATATCCAAAAAAAAGAAATATAATACTTAATGTCATGGCAAGAAAATCTAATGACGCCGGATATTTTGTTAGATTTAAAAATGACATCGCGGTTTTACTCGGATCCGCATAATTATGCCACATGAAAGGATCACCATATTGATTGAAAACACGCAACAATAAAAATAATCCCAAACATAACCACCCCGTCGTGACCAATATCTTCTTTCTTTTCAAAACATCATAATCTGATTGATAATATTTTCCGAAATAATAACCCAATAACAGCACTGCCAGCCAGGGTACCAAAGTATAATTCACAATAAACAGATGTTCATCGATTAATATAAATTTTTGCTGATGCAAAATATACCAGCAAATTGATAAAAATGAGTGATCATCAAATTGAATCCGGTCCAGCAGATTGTGACCTAAGATCAAAACTATACCGAGTCCTAATAAAACTTTTCTTCCTAAATACTGTAACCCGATCATGCACAGTAAACAAAGCCCCAAAAGACCAAGGATAAACAGCCCTATCGTCCGATAGTGCACATCGAATGTATACAGAAAATTATTAATGAATAATTCGATCAGCAATAATATACCGGCTGTACGAAGTAAAGTAAAATTTAGCTTCGCCCGTCCAAATTGCTTTGCATAGAGAAATACCTCGATTCCAACAAGAAAAAAAACAGCAGGAGCAAAAAAATGAGAAAGAAAACGGGTTAAGAATACTGCAATGGAGGTGTTACTGATATCGACCGGGTTTACATTCCAGTAATAAAAAAACATACGTGTATGATCCAAAATTGCAAAGACCAATATTAGTCCCAGCAGCACATTACGTGACTCCTGTTTCGGATAAGAAAGCTTGATAAACATAGATTCTTTGAGTAAAAAAGTGTTTTTATAAGTAGAATTAAAACGAAACTACAGTAAAGGAGATTTTACTGTAGTCTCGTTTCATACCTAAAATTTATAGGCTACACTCGCCATAAAATTAAATGGTTTCTGTGGACGGGCATAGTAACCATCACTAACCCAATATTTTTCATCCAGTAGATTATTTGCTTTCATACGGATACTGTATTTTGGGCGGTTATAAAAAACTGTTGCATCCAGCAGATTGTAAGCACCAAGGACAAAAGTATTAGCGCCATCCAGATAAGCTTTCGAAATGTAAGAGTTCCCTATTCCCAAACCCAGTCCCTTTGCCTGACCAGTTGTTAAAGCATAGCTTGCCCAAATATTAAAAACATGATCCGGAGTACCAACAGCACGCTTACCGGCATTAGTACCGCTCACGAACTCATTGTCATTATAGCCGTAACTTGCTACATAATTAAAGCCTCTAAACGGTTTACCGATCAGCTCAATTTCAAATCCTTTACTGTTTTGAGTACCATCCTGTATGGTATAATTCTGCTTATCACGAGTTTCTGTACGTAAGCTATTGGTAACATCGATATCATAATAACTCACCGTAGCATTAAAAACATCGGATAGCTCCACCTTAAGACCACCTTCAAGCTGGTTGCCGCGCTGTGGTTTAAATACCGAATAAACACCATCCGGCTGAATCCGCCCCGGAACATTCTTAAAACCGTTCATGTAATTGGCAAATAAAGAGACCTTTTCTTTTAAAACTTCATACACCAGCCCAAATTTCGGAGATAAGGCTGTCTGATTATATTTACCCGTCTGGATTCTTGTTAACGTGTTGGTCGTACCCTCACTGATAAAGCGATCTACACGCAGACTAGCCATGGCCGATAATTGATCTGTCACATTAAATACATCCGATATGTAGGCACTATAGCTCGCTTCTTTAGTCACATTCTGACCCGTATTTTGCGTGGCCAGGACTGCACTCACAGCCTCCATACGAATGACAGGAGTACCAGGGAGATTATAGAGTTGCGCGGGTGGAAATCCAGGCACTTTACCATAACCAAGTCCATCGTAACGTGTTTTTCTATAATTTGACATATAATCCAGCCCGACCACTACTCTATTTCGAAATTGACCGATATAAAAATCTCCAATAAAATTCTGCTGGAAATTTTTTCGGGCAGATTCTTCATCCGTGAACACACGTAGGGTTCTATCAACTAGACTGTCCGTCTTCCAGATCATATCGAAGATATAGAGATCGTCATACCCCCCACCTCCCCATGCATATTTTGTTTGTGAAAGCCATTTGTCCGATAGCTTATAATCGGCCTGAAATAGGATGTTACTAGAAGACTGTCTGCTTATTAATGAATTATCATTTAAAGACTGTTTATAATCTAAGTGCAGTTGATCAAAACTGGTTTTTCCCAGTTTTGAATCGATCATCCAGCCCGCTGGTGTGATACCACGAACCGAATAAAAATCAGCATCTAATGACAGTTTAAACTTGTCATTGACCTGATAAGAAAGACTGGGAGCAATAAGTATAGTGCCACTATTTCCTTGATCCTGAAAAGTGTTTTCCTTTTGACGGGCAAGATTGACACGAAAAAGCAGGCCCTCTGCTGCCGCTATCGGAGTATTGATATCTGCCGTGAGGCGGTTCATATCCCAGCTTCCCATGGTGTAACTCGCTTCTCCTCCAAAGGTATCGTATGGCTTCTTGGTGACGTAGTTCACAATACCTCCAAATGAAGTCATCTGTGCACCGAATAAAGTGGAAGTTGGTCCTTTAATCGTTTCGACACGCTCTACCTGGGCCAGATCAATACCGGTTCTTAAGTAGGTGGCCATTCCATTTCTAAAGTTTTCACTGGTTTGAAAGCCACGTGAGAAAAATGAAGGCATACCAGCACCTGTTTTTGATGGGGCTGCTCCAGGTACATTTCGAAAAGATTCTTCCAATGTTAATGCCATCTGCTCCTTGATCAGTTCTTTATCCACAACACTATATACCTGTGGGTTTTCCAGATTTTTAAGCGGTAACCTCGCCACATACTCACTCTCTTTTTTGGAAGTAATGGCATACTTTTGTCCGATGATCAGAATTTCATCCAGCGTTTTCCCATCGGCCGATAAGACAAAATCGACAGCTCCACTTTCTCCAGCATTGATCGTTACGGTTTTGGATTGATCGACCAGACCTACAAAACTTACGGTAACCGTATGCATACCCTCTGGAACTTCTTCTAGTATATAACGTCCCTCTTTATTGACACGTGCACTCTTATTTCCTGAAATTTTCACGGTACTATAGGTGGCTGGGCGCCCATCACTTGTCATTACCAGACCGGTTATAAAACCACCTTTTACTTTTTGAGCCATCACATCATTTGTATAGACAAATACGTACAAAAGATAGGATAAAACGATAAGCGTTTTACTTTGTTTCAAAGATTGATACATCTGTTTTAGATTATTTATTATTTTTAAATTGAGCAATTGGATTGATTAACATTCCGACATTTGTTTGCCCATTGTAAGGGTCTTTACGATCCCGCAACTGTCTATTGTTGCGTAACTGCATACGGTTTAGGGCATCAGAACGGAAAGAAGCTGTAAAAAAATCATATTTCTCATAACTTGGTTCAAATTCAGGATGGGCATTTTGGTAACTGTGCACACAATTTGCCACATTTCGCCAAAATTTATGCTCAGGATAAGCATCGTGCTCCACCAGCATCGCGGCAATAAAACGGAAAAAGGAATCAAACACCTGCGTAAATACAGGCAAAGTTTTATTCTCCTCTGTCACGTGAACTTTAAGCCTTTCCGCAACTTCGGGCACATTTAACTTCGTATTTAATAGCGAAACTTCTTCACCGATATCTTTCATAATCGCCCGGACGGGAATGTGGTTTTCAAGAACTAGAATCAGATTTTCACCATGTGGCATAAATACCATATCCCATTTATAAAAACAGTGAAGCAACGGGCTCAGGTAGCATTTAAAATAAGCGTCAAGCCATTCATCAGTAGAAAGACCTGATGCTTTAATAAGTGCTGGCAAAAGCGCTTTACCATCATTATCGACATGTAATAATGCGGCCATCGTCATCAATTGCTGCCCTTTTTTAACGACCGAAGCGGGACTTTCACGCCATAGGCATGCCAACATTTTTTTATAGGAGCTATCGATCGTCAGCGCTCCTTCAAAATAATCATGCATATAACTCACACTGGCTACCTCTCTCAAGATACAAAAACCTGTAGCTGTCAAATAGGGATCATGCATAGTCAGTTCGTAGATCCATTGATTGATACCAGGATTGGTACGCATAAAAAATGGCGAAAGACCTCTTACGTATCCCATATTTAAGATGGATAAGGCAGTCTTCGCATAAAATTTTGTCGGACTGCTCACATTGTAAAATGTTCTGATGGATTGCTGGGGTAAGTAACGATCTTCACTATATCCCAGACACAGCAGTCGATTTGTCGCAATTGCCGGAGAGAATATATTGGCCAATTTATTAAACCATTGCCAAGGATGTACCGGAAAAAAATAATAATCTTTTGGATCTAAACCTTTGTCTATTAATTTTTCATTAAACTGATGGAGCAATTGATCACCCAGCTCCTGTTTAATCACAGACTCATAATCTAAGCCCTCAATGCCAACAAATTCACCAGAACTTACATGTCCCGCGAGCCACAAAAGTGCAAAAGGATCTGCTGCTTCAGGTGCATAATATTGGTAATCTGCAGCATCGAAACCTACGCGTCCATTATTTGCCGCGAAACGCGGATGTCCTGTCATGGCACCTTCAATTTCCTGATAAGAAGCCTCTACAAGTTCGTTGGCCGACATCTTACCCTTAAAATGAGTATATGCACTGCCCGATAAAGTGCTGCTGATCTCTTCCATATAAACAGGCAAAATTTCCTGATCGATTCCCATTTCCCGATTAAATTCGACAATAAAAGATAGACTGTCCAAGGGTATCTGTTGTCCCTTCTCTTGTTTCATAATGGAATCAGACTTGATAGACCAGTGGTTAAGAGCGAGAATTTTAGCATAAAAAAAATAAACGGTATCGGTTTTTAATGGTACTTGTAACCTATAGTGTCCCCAGTCGGAGTCAGATGCTATAAGCTCAGGAGTTATAATACCTTCATGCGCAAATTCTGCAATTATTTTTCTGATGTGTTTTGTGTTGATTCCCTTCCAGAGGTCTGTTTTCAGATGATCAACAGCTTGTTGTGGCGTAATCGGATATACTATTTTCATATTGATTTAATATTAAGAGCAGAAATTAGATAAGAGTTGTTTTATAGACAGCTAATGGATTCTTGAGGTTTCCAGCAAATTGCTGGTGTTTGAACGGGTTTGCACCATCAATCATTTTTTTATTATTTCTAAGCTGTAATCTATTCAAACAAGTTTTTGGAATCTCTGCAGCAAAAAGATCATAACGGTTAAACCGGTCTTCAAGTGAAGGAAATTCCTGCTGATAAGCCAGAATACACTCGGATACTGTTTGCCAAAACTGTTCTTCCGGAAAATCGGCATAAGACACCAATACCTGATTTAAAAAACGGAAGAAGCAATCAAAAGCCTGCGTAAATATGGATAGAATCTTCAGATCTTCAGGCACCGGAATACGGATACGTTCAACATCAAGAGGCAAAGAAACATCCGGGGACAGTACAGCCACTTCTTCACCTATATCTTTCATGATAACCTTGACCGGTATATGATTTTCCATGACCAAAATAAGATTTTCACCATGTGGCATAAATCGCATATCATGGAAATAATAGCAGTGCAAAAGTGGACTTAAGTAACAGTTCAGGTAATGTCTTAACCAATCCTGTACCGATAATCCCGATGCTTTGATCAACGTAGGCAGAAATGCGTTACCATAAACATCAATATGCAGCAATGCCGCCATTGTCATCATTTGCTGTTCCTCATTGACATATAAAAATGGGCTTTCGCGCCAAAGTGTAGACAGCATTTTCTTATACGGAGTATCGATATGAAGCGCTTCTTCAAAATAGAAGTTGGTATACCCTACTGTCGCAAATTCGCGCAGCACCGTAAACCCCTTACGCTGAAGATAATCATCATGGATAACCAGGTCATAGACCCAGGTATTGATGGCTGGAGTAGTCCGCATAAAATTGGGTGACAATCCACGCATAAATCCCATATTCAAAATAGAAAGTGCCGACTTGACATAAGAACGCGAACGATTATCCACATTGAATAATGTACGTACAGATTGTTGAGGCAGATATAAATCATCAGCATATCCCAAACAAATTAATTTTTGATTGGCAATATCAGCGGCAAAAATGTGAGCGAGTTTATTAAACCACTGCCATGGGTGTACCGGGAAATAATAATAATCTTTTGGGTCTAAATCTTTACTTAATAAATTCTGATTGAATGAGCCTATTCTTTCCTCGTCCAATTCCTGCTTGATCATTTTTTCGTAAGAAGAGTCGGCAATACTTGAAAATTCGGTACAGTCACAATGCCCGGCCAACCACACAATAGCCAACGGATCGGCTGCCTCCGGAGCATAGTTTTGATAATCGATCGCATCAAAACCGATACGTGCACTATTCGCCACAAAACAGGGATGACCGGCAGACATACTATGTTCTATATCCTGGTAATCCGCATGTACCAGGTCTTCGACGGCTGTAGTATTTTTATTGTGCATATAGCAATACGTAAAAAGCACACTGATAACCTCTTCAATATAGGTTCCAATATTTTCCTGCTCTAAACCCAACTGCTCAGCAAACTCAACGACAAATTGTACCGCATCTAAAGGCATCTGTGAACCTTTGTGTATTTTAATGATAGATAGGGCATCTATATCCCAATGATCCAAACTCAGTACCCGTGCTAAAAAGTGATATTGCACGTCTTTCTCTACATGCTCGACGGCATAAACACTCCATTCTCCCCGCTGTGCAATCAATTGAGGTTCTAATAGCATCTCATGCGAAAACTCACTGAGCATTTTTTGTAAAAGCTGCAGATTTACTTTTTGCCATAGATCTGGTGAAAGATGTTCAGTAGCAAGGTCAGGTTGATAAAATAACGTATTCATAAGTATTGATTTTTAAATTTACAATGATGCCATTTTTCTAAAATGGTCTTCGATAATAAAATAAAGGGACAAAAAAGTGGTGGTATAGACTAGGTAAAAAACTTGAGAAAAATTGGATTAGAAAGATGAGGGTTTGTCGACGAGGAAATTGAAATAAAGATATAATTTGGAGTGATTTTCGATCTAGATCATGATCAAATTGTGCTCTCAATTTCACCACGACCATTTTTTCTTCAGGATTAATATCAGAAGCATAAAACTTACCTAATATCTCCGTGATAAAACTTTGGCTTATATCGCCTAAACAGGGTCGACCATCATAGGTTCGGAATTTAATCATAGGACTCGTTTATTTTTATAAATCACACTAAATCTATTGAAACAAGTTTGTAAAAACACATAATACACTACATAATAATTACTTATACAATATTCACAAGTCAAAGAAAATAAATTTTTATTTTTTTCTTGCATTATAACTTTGTTCCTCTATCTTTGTTTTGTCTTTATTTGTAATTGGTCTAAATAATAACAGTGAAACAAATGTATCATCTAAAATTGATAACAGCAAATATTTACAAAAAAAACTTAAATAAAAATTAACGCAACATGACAACAAAATTCTATTGACCACAAAATTTTAAAGCAGGTAGAAAAATTATTTAACAGAAAAACACCTTAAAAGGGATTTAGCATGAAAAAAATGACCGAAACTCTAAAAAATAATACTTGGCCATATACGCTCAAAATAACCGACCTCCGGCGTCTGGTTATGCTTAAACCGGAAGACCAAGCTGACCTCAAATTGTACTCGCACAAATACGACAAAGATCATTATCCCGACAGATTCATAGCGCAAGACAACAAGAGCGAATTCCTCAAAAAAAATCTTTTCAATAACCCCTCCACCCCCACTATAATTTTCTACCAAGTGCATGTTTCTGCTTACCAGAACAGCAATAAATCTTATCAACTAGCAATTTCAAATAGAAACTTTCATTAAAAAAATCAATGATGGAAAACAGCACACTTCAGCGCCCCCTTTTAGAAGAGCCGTTAGCAAATATATCGCCTGAATCATCCTTTCCTGATGTTTTCAGTCAACATTCCAGTAAAAGTTACAACGAAGCTATTAATCAGGCAAAAGGTCTGGTAATCAAATTTTTAGATCGACAAAAACATCCCTTTAGTGGCATCTCGCCCAAGCAACTTAGCCTCTTGCATGAACAGATCGATCTTGATATACCTTTATCATCTTATCAAGAACTGTTTAACGAAGTAGATCATTTATACGTAAAGCATGCAACAGCTTTTCATTTACCGCATTATATTGCACATCTCAACTGTCCGGTAGTTATTCCTGCCCTGGCTGCTGAAGTATTGATCAGCGCCATTAATTCCTCACAGGATACCTATGACCAGAGTGCTGGAGGAACCCTGATGGAACGCAGGTTGATTGATTGGACTGCGGAACAAATTGGTTATACGGCAGATGCTGATGGTATATTTACGGCGGGTGGATCGCAAAGTAACCTGATGGGACTGCTTTTGGCCCGTGATCATTTTGCATTAAACCACTATGACCATAACATCAAAAAAGACGGTAATCCAACTACTGCGCACCGTTTCCGCATTTTCGTTTCCGAAAAATCACATTTTAGCAATCAAAAAAATGCAGCACTGATCGGTCTCGGTGAACAAAGTATCGTGCCAGTGGCTACCGACAGCCGCTTTCGTATGTGTATAGATGCATTAGAAACTGCCATTCAGAATGAAATAGAACAGGGTAATATACCAATTGCTATTGTGGCTACAGCCGGAACAACAGACTTTGGAAATGTAGACCCCCTCAATGATATCGCCACCCTGGCCGAACAATACAGCCTGTGGATGCATGTAGATGCGGCATATGGTTGCGGGCTCCTATTGACCGATAAATATAAATACCTGTTGAGCGGCATCGAACGATCGCAGTCGGTAACCATTGACTACCATAAATCGTTCTTTCAGCCCATCAGTGGAAGTGCCTTCATTGTGCGCGATAAAAGACTATTGCACATTATTAAACACCATGCAGATTACCTAAATCCCGAAGATCAGGATTATGAAGAATACCCCGCACAAGTCAACAAATCAATTACACAGACTACCCGACGCTTTGATGCCCTTAAATTGTGGTTTACACTTCGCCTTATGGGGCGCGCTAAGCTTGGTGAATACATTGAAACCTTAATTTATAGCTGCAAGCAGGCTGCGACAATAGTGAGAAATGATCCTGCATTGGAATTGCTAAGTGACTCGGATATCAGTATTCTGCTTTTCCGCTACGCTCCTCCTCAAGTTGAGGAAAAGCAACTTTGTACGCTTAACCAGCAGATAAAAAAACATCTGTTCCATAGCGGAGAAGTACTGGTAGCCAGTACAAAAGTCGATGGGAAGTTTTACCTAAAGTTTACTATTTTCAATCCCCTCACTACATTAGAAGACCTCAACAATATTTTTAGCAAAATTAAAGAAACAGGAAGGCTATATGGAAAAATATCAGGATAAAATGACAGATTTGCTGCAAGCTTATTGTCGTGAATTTTCGAACTGGAGCCTCTACCGCGGTATTCCAAAATATGATCTGCAGCTTGCACAATATTTAAAGAAAACAAGTGCCAAACTTCATATTTGCATTACTTTTTCTGAAGCGGATACAGAAGTTTACCTACCCTTGTCCTATTACTCTACTGTCGGTGAACATCAATTTCAATTTCCGGTCCATGCACGCAATCTCCACACAAAAACCTTTAGCGAATTAACGGCTGAGCGAGTCTATGAACTGACGGCCAAAGTAATTACACCTACCCCCATTACTTCACATAGTCAAGAGCTAGGGACGGAATCACTTGCTGTACATGCTGCTCAGAATTCACCTGCTCAAAATTTTCACGCATCACCTTCGTTCGAGACAATTCCTTTGAGCAAGATACTGGATAGTTCTATTTATAATCCTGAACTGCCTGCAGCCATTTTTTACATCCAGAAATATATAGCGAACAGCCAGACAAACAATACAGAAGCCGTCGGGCAATGGTTCTATCAATATCTCCAGCTCCTGCATTATCATCCACTGGAAAGCATTATAACAGTCGATGAAACCGGGTTTCCGCTTCACATCAGCAAAATAAATACAATAACAACACCTGCAAACGACCCAACCTTAATCGAAGAATGGATTCGGTCGGTATTAATAGGTCATATTTTTAAATTGATCGGGATCATCGGAAAACTTCAATTGCACGATGAAGATCAACTGATCAGCATGACCTACCAATTATATCGTGATCGCGCTCAAGATCAACAAGATTCTCTCGCGTCATTCATCATCACACAACGTCATTTCAAAACTCACAGCAACTTTTCAAAACCAAATTGCCATATCCAAAATGTGCTGCATGAAACCTATTGGGAAGCAGACCTCTTCCAGCCAAAGAAACTCGATCCTATTTTTTCCAAAACATACGCGGAAGAAGAGGTTACGGTAACAATCCGGCCATTTGATTTAGATCGTGATCTCGAAATGGTGCATCGCTGGTTTCACCGCGAACATGCCAAACCCATCTGGCAGATGAATTGGAATCTATCCCAACTGGAGCATTTCTACCGATGCCTATTAGCGAACAAATGGGGGCATGCCTTTATCGGAGAAATCAATGGCATTCCAACATTTAATATGGAGATCTATTGGGCCACCCGGGATATTGTTGGCAACTATTTCGATGTTTTACCTACTGATTATGGCACACATCTTTTCATTGCCCCAACAGATAAAGATAAGAAATTTCCATCGCTGACCATGCAAAGTATTGTCAGTTGGTTGTTTGATTACCAAAAAATTGGCCGACTGGTCGGGGAAGGCGCTATTGAATCTATGGCTGCGCTCATGAATAAAGTGCAGGCTGGTTTCAAACTTCAAGGTATCATAGAAATGCCCCATAAGAAAGCGCATCTCAATTTCTGTTATCGCGAATGGTACTGGGAAAAGTTTCCGCAAAACAAACCTCATGAACTCGAGCCAGAATTACACTAAAACTGAACTGTAACATCAATTAAAAACTAAAAATGGATATTAAAAATAACGATGTATATGATTTTATAGGGATCGGTATCGGCCCCTTTAATCTTGGCCTTGCGGCATTGACCCAACCGATAGCCGATTGTAAATCAATTTTTTTTGACCGCCAGGAGCAATTTAACTGGCATCTGGGTCTCATGCTGGACGACGCGACACTACAGGTTCCTTTTATGGCAGATCTGGTCACTATGGCAGATCCAAGTAGCCCCTACTCATTCCTCAATTATATAAAACAGACAGGAAAGATCTATAAATTCTACATACGGGAAAATTTCTTCATCCTGCGCCGTGAATATAATGCGTATTGCCAGTGGGTTGTAAATCAATTGGAACAATGCAAGTTTGGTCATGAAGTATTAGATATCGTATACATAGATCCGATCTATCAGATCACTGTGCGGAATAAGGGTACACAGGAAACGAACCAATATATGACGAAAAAAATAGTACTGGGTACCGGGACGGAACCCTTTATCCCAAAATTTCTTAAAAACAGAGACCTACCCAATCTGCTCCATACTTCGTCCTATCTCTACCGCAAGGACGAATTAACACAAAAAACAACTGTCACGGTTGTTGGTTCTGGACAGAGCGCCGCAGAAATTGTCCGTGATCTCCTCCCTCTTACTAGAACAGGATTGCATCTCAACTGGATCACGCGTTCAGAAAGATTCTTTCCATTGGAAAATCATGCAAGGCTCACGCTCGAAATGACATCTCCTGAATATGTAGATTATTTTTATTCACTACCAAGTTCCAAACGCGATCAATTGCTTAAAGAACAAAGCATTCTGTACAAGGGAATTAATTATGAGCTCATCAACGAAATTTTCAATGCGCTTTATAATATGGAAGCCGCAGACGGAAAAGTCAATGTGACTTTAATTGCGAACAGTGAATTACAGGATCTGACTGTTCAGAATCACGGAAGTTATCAATTGAATTTCCGGCTTAAAGAGCAAGATAAAGATTACGCCATCGCATCCGATTTTGTCATTATGGCTACAGGCTATAAATACAATGAACCCACCTTTTTAAGTCATATCCAGGATCGTATAGCACGTACGGACACAGGAGCTTTTCAAGTACAGCGCAATTACACGATCGATAAGAACCAGCAGGAAATTTTTGTTCAGAATGCAGAACTGCAGACGCATGGCATTGCGACACCCGATCTTGGAATGGGCGCATATCGCAACTCTTACATTCTCCGCGAAATCCTTGGCCGTGAAGTTTATCCTGTAGAGCAAAAAATAGCTTTCCAGTCATTTGGAATTGAGGAACGGTTTTCATCCACTCCATCATTTAAAAACACGGAGAGCGGAATTGCCGAAGCACTTGTTGAAAAAAGCTAATGCTGTTAAAATGTTATTTAAAATTAAAGCATTTATAGATCTATTTTGGTTATCCCTCCGTGGCACAGAGCAGAATTTTACGAGCGGAAATGTCAACAGAGCTACTTTTTTGCTTGCCATCCCCACGATGCTCGAACTCGCGCTAGAGTCGCTGTTCGTCATCGTTGACCTTCTTTTTGTCAGTAGTCTGGGGGAAAAAGCAATTACGATTGTCGGGATCAACAATACAGTCCTCATCCTGATGCAGTCTATTGCAACAGGATTAAGTATTGCCGCTATTGCCATGATTTCCAGGCGCATCGGCCAACAAAAACCATCAGAAGCGGCACTTATTGCTATTCAGATTATTTTCATCGGTCTGCTCATTGGGGGCACCTGCAGTGTGATCACAAGCTTATTCAGTGAAGAGATCATTCGCTTTTCAGGTGCAAGTGTCCAACTGGCGGCATATGGCTGGTTATATACAAAAATTACTTTTGCCGGGGCATTTTTGGTGATCATGCGAATTATTTTAAACGGTATCTTCCGTGGAGCCGGAGATCCTTCCCGTGCAATGCGTGCTCTTTTAATTGCCAATGCATTAAATCTTATTTTATGCGCATTACTGATCTATGGTTTTGGTCCTATTCCTGCATTTGGTATTATTGGAGTAGGTATTGCGATGATCGTATCCAATACAGTTGTCATTGGCTATCAGATCTGGCATCTATTATTCAATAACAAGCGATTCACGATAACAAAACAACAGTTTCAAATCGTACCGGCACTTATCCGTCAAATTCTGAAATTAGGTTCAGCTGGAACAATGCAGTTTCTGATTCCATCGTCCAGCCGTTTTTTGATGATTATCATCGTAGCCAAACTTGGAGAAAGTACCTTAGCAGGTTATATATTGGCCAATCGGATCATTATGTTTACCGTATTGCCTGCATGGGGTATTGCAAATGCGGCCGCTGTTCTGACCGGACAAAATCTAGGAGCTTCACAACCCGAAAGAGCAGAAGAATCTGTTTGGAAAACCGGTCGGGCCAATCTTTACTATCTGGGTCTGATGGCCATCTTCTTATTCTTTTATGGTAACCATTTAGCAACCATTTTTACTAAGGACCCTGTTGTACTGAACAATACCTACACCTATCTAAAATATATGGCAGTCGCCTACTTTTTCTTTGGGTATACCATGGTTATTTCACGTTCACTGAATGCTTCGGGGGCAGTAAATACAGTTACCTTATTGAATGTGCTTATGTTTTACATTGTCCAGTTACCATTAGCATATTTACTCGCTATTAAACTGGATCTAAAATCAACAGGAATTTTCATCGCCATTACCATCTCTGAAATAGTACTGGCAACTGCCTGTGTGCTGGTCTTTAAAAAAGGCACATGGAAAAAAATTAAAATCTAGAAAAATGAATAATACAGAAAAACTACACCAAGCTTTTATTAATGGTCTATCCATCTCCGAAAACGAAGTTCATCCCGAATTAGCGTACCAGAGAATCGCCGCTTGGGATTCTATGTCCCATATATTTCTGATCACCACATTAGAGGAAACATTCCATATTCGTTTAGAAACAGAAGATATCTTAGAAATGTCAAGCTACTCGAAAATCATTGAAGTTTTAAAAAAATACGACATCCTATTCTAAATTACTTTAATCATAACATGACACTTTTAGCTACAGATAGTCTCTATCAACATTTCAGCAACAATACGGGACTGCGCTATCTTGACAATGCAGGCGAAAGCTACTCGCTCACTGATTTAGCAGCCCCGATTTCCCTACCAAAGAAAAGAGGTCTTGCATTTTTATACCTGGACAATTCAATTGACTCCATCAGTTTACTTTTACGTTTTATTCAGGAAGATTGGGCGATTGCGCTCTTAAGTCCAAAATTAGATTTAGCCTTTAAAGAACGGCTAGAATCACAGTATCACCCGCATTTAATTTACGATCCTGGCCGCACTCGGATAAAAAATCATACCAAAGGATTATGGCGAAAAAGAGACGGATTGTTTTATGCCCATGAACAACAGGATTGTAAACTGCATCCCAAATTAAAACTGTTGCTCAGTACATCCGGAACTACAGGCTCTCCAAAGTTCGTTAAGCTTTCGGAGCAGAATCTCATTGAAAATGCATTATCCATTTTAGATTATCTGCCCGTACAGTCAAGCGATGTTACACCGCTCAATCTGCCCATCTTTTATTCTTATGGGTTATCCGTTTTTACTAGCAATTCAATTGGAGGAGGTAAGATCGTGTGCAGCAACAGTGACGTTATGCAAAAAGAATTTTGGTCAGAATGGGACAAATTTCAGTACACGAGTTTAGCAGGTGTGCCATACCTTTATGAACTATTGGATCGTCTTGGTTTCCTAAAAAAAGAATATCCGCATCTGCGCTATTTAACACAGGCTGGAGGAAAATTGAATAACGAAACATTAACCTTATTTGCGCAATATGCTAAAGAAAAAAAACATGAATTCTTCGTCATGTACGGTCAGACAGAAGCAACTGCTCGGATGTCTTTTCTAGCTCCAGATCAACTTATAAAAAAAATGGGATCAATAGGAAAGCCCATCAAAAATGGGATTTTCCATATTGACCCGGAAACGACAGAACTTCATTATAAAGGACCAAATGTATTTGGAGGCTACGCCGAAGGACCAGCAGATCTAATCTTTTTTTCACCTCCAACTCAACTGACAACTGGCGATCTGGCAGAAAGGGATGAAGATGGTTTTTATTACATTACTGGACGATCAAAACGTATAGTGAAACTGTTTGGCATCAGAATTAATCTCGATGAAATAGAACAGCTTTTAAAGGTTCATTTTCCTGCCACAGACTGTGTCTGTATCGGAATAGCAGATAAATTTATGACCATATGTTTCACTGAAGCCTCAATAAATCAAGAAGAGATCAAAGAGCTTCTATTTAAAAAAGTACATATCCTTCCACAAATAATCCGTTTTAAACAAATTCAAACAATTTTAAGGACCAATAATGGAAAAGTCGATTATCATTCCATTACGGAGATAATTCATTGAGTTAGATACTACTTTTTTAGATTGCTTTTACAATAGTAGTTAGATGAGCATATTCGTCAACTAATTAAATGTTACAAACAAAAAATAGGCTTATCCCACCAGGTATAAGCCTATTTCCTTTCTTGCTATTTACGTTTTATCCTTCCAAGCATTCTACTGGTCACAAAACTCACAACTGTACCCACCACAGCCATCAAGGCTGTTTGGAATAAATCCCCTAAAGAAAAGCTAGCCCAGATCGAACACAACGTACCCCCGATAGTGCCAATCCGGATATCATTCCATTTCATCCTGAACCTCCTTTTCTTTTTGTGAAGAATCCTCCATCAGTGGTGGCCACTCCTCCGCTCCTTTTTTGTCTTCATCATCCATTACGGTCTCCACCACACCAAGACCCAACGCAATATATTTTATAATATTTAATACCTTTCCCGGCAACTTAATCGGCGCCATAAGCACTACCTGTAGCGCACGACTTATTTTTTGAATTATATTTTTCATTTGTTTAATTGTTAATAGGTTAGAAAGAAGGTTATGAGGTGAGATAGTTAGCAGGTTAGAAACTATTACTCTTAACTCCGTTACCACATCACTCGTTACTTCGTTACTCCTTCACTACGTCACTATTTTATATGTAAAAACACGTCCTGCTCCATATCCCAAAGGGAATAAACCAGCGACTTCAATTTTGCAAGCGCCTTTTTACTTTCCGTACCGCAACCTTCCCCTGTCAGTGTAGTGACCGGAGCGATGCATCCCAATAACTGCTTCTGTGCATCGTTGGCCGCATGGATCAATATCGCTTCGCGTTCCAGTACAGCAGGAATTCCGATCTGCTCCCCATGTCTGGTATACTTTCGTTTTTCCAGTTTATAACTCCCTACCGGGATACAGCTGAGCCTTGGCAGGTTATTGCGCCAGGGTAATTCGATAGTACGGCAGATGACCTCACCTTCAAAAGTAAGGGTACCGTTTGTTCCCTGCTCCCCATAAATCCGTTGGAGATGCAAGATTTTTTTTGTTGACATTTTTTGATTGATTAAAAAGAATAAGAAGTTCTTTTTAGATGAAAGGATATATCAGGAGGCACAAGTTCATCAATAACGAACGGCCTCCTGAAGATATCCCATCAATACACGATTAAATTAGGTTACGGTATCACGACCTGATGAATAGTCAGCGCATTGTACTGCCCATTTGCCAATGGATAATAAGCACCGTTCACGAGCTGATAATACCCTGTTCCCACCAGTACCATCACACTTTTATCAGGGTCATGAACAATAGTAGCCGCAATATCCAGATCCATGGGCTGCATTTCACCAAGCATGATATAAGCAGATCGCTGGATCACAGGACGCTGATCTGTTTCATCTCCCGAGAATTCCTGCAGCACCAGCGTGTACTGCACATGCGTTGCCCCACTCAGCTTGGCGATATGCAGATTCGGAATCAATTGCTCGCATGTTAAAAAACCTTCACCGCTAAAATTGTCGAAGGAAACCGACAGCGGTTTTAAGGTGATGTTTTTTAAACTGGCGCGCTGATTACATTCCAGACCATTCAGCAATACCATGTTCTGCGTTACTAAAACGCGCTCCCCACGGACACTGACCGGATCCATCTGGATGACTTTTAACATCCGGCTCGCCAGCCTGGTGCTGAATCTATTGTCCGCATTTTCAAACAGCACATCGCGCAACAGATCACGCAGCTTTTTGCCTTCCTGCTGGGCTCTGCCAAATTCACTGCCGTTCTCACGGGTACGTGCAAATGCTGGATCATTGGCAATACGGTCGCCCGATACACCGGTTTTCATACGAGCCTGATAACCCACACTTTTTGATTTGTAAAAGGAAAGATCCCCGATCGTTCCATTTAATTTGATTAAACTTTCTACTCTTGCCATGACATTATTGTTTTGACACTGCTAAGATGATCATCAGTACAAAAGCACTGGGATCAGAAGCGTGGAAAAGAGGAAAAATGCGGAAAAATGATACTGAATTGGCGTAATAAATTGACGAAAATGTACCGAAATGAGAATAAAACTATTTTTTATAGAAAAAACTTATCTTAGTAAATGAATAACCAATAACATCATTTTTCTGGAGAGGAATCAAACCTAATCTGCAAAGCTTAAGGAATAAAGTATGCTTTAAACTTGGACGTTACCTAGTGATAAAGCAGGGCATAAGCGTATATAAAGCGTAGATAGAGCATAGATACAGTGTAAAAACAGTATGTTTCACTCACTTACAACGCACTTACCACGCACTTAACCTGTGCGTATACTGTACATAGCAAAATAAGCTTTATGCGTGCTTAATTTATGCTTTATACCAGCTTAACAGGTGGTTTGATAGGATATGTTTGTCTGCGGGAATAACAATCACGAACAATCCAGATGATCTGATTATCACAAGATCATCCCTCTAAAAACCAGGATAACATGAAAAATAAATATCGATTATGCATATACCCCAAAGAAGCGGCGATTATATTAGGACGTACAGAAAAACACACCTACAAAATCTTCCAGTCTATACGCGATTGCTACGGACTGAAAGCAAACCAGTATGTCAGCATCAGTATATTTGCGGAGTATACTGGATTACCGGAAGAAGAAATTAGAAAGCTACTGCTCTAATTAGCTTTAAATAGAAACAGCTGGAGAGGACTGTTTCTATCAAAAATAGAGTCCAATATTAAAATGTTATTTCCTTATCGGAATCCAGCTATCCCAGCCATCATGCACAAGGGTATTCCTGCGTTCCCATAAAGCTTTAATATTTTTATCCGATATACCTTTTCCAAAAGTCAACATGGAAGTAATGTCTTCAGCAGACATATAGTATCGTTCAAAAGGTCTTTCTCGCGTTACATACCGCATACCCATCTGCGTAAATCAATCGACGGAATCTAGATCGAGCTTTTTAAATAATCGTGCGGGTAAAAGTGTTATCATAATTGGTTTTTTGATAACGTCGACCTGATTTTCACTCAAATACGAGCACAGTCCTTTTCCTGAAGACAGCGCATAGTTGTCCCCTTTGCAAGTTTTTTTTGCATTTTTATAAGGTTTAAATTGGTTCCCTTATTCCCTATCCTATTGGACATAACTTGGGCATTAAGGAAACCAGGTTAAAAAAACAAAGAATGAAAATGTGATCAAATAGTCTTCTTCAAATGGTTATGTAATGGTCTCCGCTATTGTATAATTTGGATTGAAGAACAAAACCGACCTTTATAATATTAATGTATTACGATAAAATATTAACGCAAATTATTTGCTTTACTAAAGGAAACATTGTATTTTTAAAGTGGAAATTAGAAAAGTAGGCCTCCGATCCTCTTTTTGTTGGAGCATATACAACTGTCCACTAATAAAATAAAAGTCGGTAACATACAGCCATTAAGGAATGGTAAAAAGCTGATAATAACCTATCAAGAGCTCACATGTTTTAGTATCAGTTATGGTCAGCACACCATGCTTTCTACTATATGCGCAACTTTGATTTAGGAGTAGCTTTTCAAAGTTTGAATAAAAAAATAAGTGATGGAAATTGAATAATAAGTAAAAAATCCTAAACCAGAATAGTTATGCTTGAAGAGCTTTTATTTAACTATTAACCGTATAAGGATTATATATCATCAATAACCTTAAATACAATATAGTAGAAAAACTAAAGTGGTATCAAGCGGTCTTAGCTGTAATGCCCTTTTCTATAGTATTTATTGGCGGTGGCGCACTAGGTGGCGGCATTGGAGCTGTTGCTTTTATGCTCAATCTACAATTAGTAAGAAGTGAGGATAACGGCAACCTTAAATATTTAAAAGCAATCGGTGTTACTATCGCTGCATTTGCAATTTATTTCTTGATTAGCACAGTGATCTGGGGGTGGATTAGTTAGAAAATTGAAAAAATTTGGGATAAAAATAAAATATTAGACTGATATGGAAGACCTTATTAAATCACTGGAAAAAAAACTTTTAGAGTTTGATAAAGAAAGCATTGAAAGAGACTTAACAAGAAGAGAGAAGAAGGAAAAAGAAAATCTAAAGTATGAAATCTACTGGGCTAAATTCAAGAAATTTAAAGCAAATTTTGAGAGACTAATCCTAACTGATGTAGAAAAACTAGCGAATAGTTTAAAAGCCCCTCTTCTGGAAAAAAACATCGTATTAAGAACCGAATCGCATATAAAAAATAGTACTAGATTTTTTGAACCTGATTTTCCTTTTTATATGATCATATCAATTAGTGATAAATCCAATAGCCTAATTAATCGTTGGGAAAAATCGCCTTTCCTTTTAATAAAAGGCAATCATGAAGAAGGAACAATTGAGTTGTATGATTGCAATCAAGATTTAGAATACGTATCTGATTATGTTAAAAAGAATATATGGGGTAGTCCACTAAAGCAGCTTAAAATAGATGAGTTTAAGTTTACCCCATTCAAACCGCATATTGAAAAGTGGTTAAAAAAGAATGTAGACAGAATTCAAAAAAGTGAATCTTTCAACAAGAAGAATAAGATTGTTTAATTCGCTTAGTTTTTTATGAAATTCTAAATAAGCAGCACTTAACTAGATCATAAAAAAACATAAGCTAAAAAGTTATGATTATGAAAGCAACAAAAATATATGCAGTTATGACAAATGAGAAAAGCATAGCGTATGTTACTAATTTGGAAGCTGTATTTTCAACGTATGAAAAGGCGGAGAACCACATTAATCAGCTATTCCCAAATACAGTGAACACCACTAGAGAAATATATGAATTTGATTTGGACCCATATGAAAATCAGATACTTAATAAACTAAATTATTACTTTTTAGCTGCATACTATGAAGATGATTTCTACCAAATACAGGTCGATAAAACCTCTGACCATATATTTCCTGATAATCTGAACTATTTAGATATCGACGGTGATCCGACAGGTCAAGAGCCGGGTTTCAACTATTATTGCTTTGCAGCATCTGCTGAAGAAGCGCTAACGAAATTTAAAGCCGAGCTCCTACCCTATATGAAAGCACATAACATCAATTTACCATTTGCTGAGCCGAAAATAAATCTTAGTGGAAAATATTTTTATTAGTGGGGTGATCATAATACGATCACATCAGTAATTGATAATGAATATGCTGAGCTAGAAAATATTTACGGCGTTTCAGGGGGAAAGTTTGATGACTAACGCATTGAAATTGATATTAAATCATATCGAAGCGAAAACAGATCAGAATAGTTTAAAAGCACATAAACTTGGATATAAAACATTTTCTCCACAATGTGCAGAAAATTGAATGCTCGCTTTAAGGCATTCTTAAAAGGTATAAAATAAAATGGATAAATAGATATGAATGATTTAATTAAATCCTTTGAGCAAAAGCTTATGATATTTGATCAAGAAAGTATTGAAAGAGACCTTATTATAAAAGCTAAAAAAGAAAAAGAAAAAATAGAAAATGATAACTATTGGAGTAATTTCAAAAAATTTCAAGAAGAGTTCGAAAAATTAGTCTGTACTGACTTCAAGAAACTCTATAGTGCTTTGAAAGGCCCTCTCATGCAAAGAAATATCGTAATTAGAAACGAATCGCATAGAAATATTGGTCGCAAATATTTTGATTTAAAGTTTTATACTTACGCATTGATCTCACTTAGTGACCGATCACTATGTGTGAGTGATAGGTGGAATAAACAAGCCTTTATTTTATTAAAAGGTGATCATGTAAAAAATACGATTTCACTTTATGATTGTAATCAGGACTTAGAATATATATCTATTTTTTTTGAGAACAATGTACTCGATAACCCATTAGAGCAGTTTCTGATCGAGGATTATAAGTTTACTTTATTGAAACCTCATATTGAAAAGTGGTTAGATCGCAATTTGGACAGAATTCTTAAGACTGAAAATTACAAATCGAATAACAACATTATTTGACCCTAAAAGTGTTACTTACACAACATGAAATTTCGTTGGTGACTGGAAAGTTTATCTTCAGGGGGAACGTTTATTAACAGTAGAGCTGACAGAATTTAGACATTAATCTCTGCTAGAGGATTACAATCCTAAGAAAACGAGAAAGATTTTGGGATAAAATAAAATATTAGACTGATATGGAAGACCTTATTAAATCACTAGAAAAAAGTCTTTTAAACTTTGATAAAGAAAGTATTGAAAAAGACTTAACAAAAAGAGAAAAGAAGGAAAAGGAATATCTAAAGTATGAAATCTATTGGGCTAAGTTCAAGAAATTTAAAGCAGATTTCGAGAGGTTAATGTTCACTGATTTTAATGAACTAGCGAGTCGTTTAAAAACCCCTCTTCTGGAAAAAAACATTGTGCTAAAAACCGAAACGCATAAAAAAAATAGTCCCAGATATTTTAACCCAGATATTTCTTTTTATATAATTATATCGATTGGTGACAAAGCGATCATCATAGATAAGCGTTGGAAAAAATCACCTTTTCTTTTAATAAAGGGTAATCATGAAAAAGGTACAATTGAGCTGTATGATTGCAATCAAGATCTAGCATATGTGTCTAATTTTATTAGAAAAAATATATGGGGTACTCCAATAGAGCATTTTAAAATAGATGAGTATAAGTTCGCCTTATTAAAACCACATATTGAAAACTGGCTAGATAAAACTGTAGACAGAATTCTTGACAGCACGTCTTACAAAATGAATAATAAGATTGTTTGATCTGAAAAGCTAACCAATTAAAGAATTACTATAATCGATTCTATAACCAAAAGAACTAATGAATTTATCCTTTATTAACATAGGAACAACGGAGATGGCACTTCTTGTTATCCCTCCTCTTCTAGTAGTCATTTATACAATTTATCATATTATAAACAATGATAATCTGTCTAGTAGCAAAAGAATCCTATGGCTGTCGTCAGTACTACTCTTGAATATTTTTGGATGCCTTTTCTACTGGTTGTTAGGTAAAGAGAAGACTAAAGCCATATGAAACACCAATTTACATTACCTAATTTTTAAACGACAAATCAAGAAGATAGCAAATCAAATGAGTTTAATAATTCTGCGCCCATTAAAGGATTTCGCTTCTTCACTCACAACTATAAAAAAAATAAAATGAAAAAGTTATTATCATTCATAATTATGACAACTGTGATATTTAGTTGTTTTGCTCAAAAACCAAAAAAAACTATAAAATATAGAAGAGCTGATACGGGTCGCTATACTACGAAAGAATATAATTCAAAAAATCCTAAAACTACTATTAAGGAAACAAGGAAAAAGAAATAATGCTAACAATTATAATCTAAAGTTATGATAGAAAACTTAATCCCAATCATCTTTACGTTGGTTCTAATTATTATTATTTACGTAAATAATATAAAATCTCGAAGCTTACAGGACAAAAAAGAAACTGCTAGAAAAGAGTTAGAGCATAAACGGAGGCAGGAAATAGAGAATAAAGTAATCGATAGTATGGCGGCTATCATGAAAGATCGGGTACTTTTTACACAAAAAATTATGGCCTCAGAAGGCACCAATAGTCTGAAAATCAGCGAAGATATTAAGGATATTATTGCGGATGAAGTAATATGTTTTCTTGAAAATTTGGAGCCTGATGTTACTCAATCTTTGAGAAGTCTATTTGCTGACCAAGCTAGAATGAAAAAAATGTTGATAAAAGAGCTAAAGAGGAATTATTGTATCAATAATAACAATTTTTTTTGTACAAGAGTTTACGCAAAGTAATACAAAAACAATAACCCATTCAAGGGTAGGTTTAGGATCGGTTATCGCTGTTGTAGCCTCATGGGATCGCAACAAATCAATCCTATGGGCCATTTCACAGGGTATCTTAAGCTGGTTTTATGTGATTTATTTTGCTTTTACAAGGTAGAAAATTCAAAAAAGGGAAGAAAAAAAGGGATGAATTATAGTCAAATTATCATAAAGAAAATTATAATAGTTGTATGTTTTATTTGTGCAATAGGACATTCATCGTATGGAAAGAAGAAATACCTCCTATTAGATAGTCTGAAACACTCCTATAATGTAGAAAGGTACACTTTAAAGATGGATTCATTATATCGTGTTGCGAGTACAGTTGAACTTTTCAATATTATATTGCCAGAACAAGAAGGTTTGGTATTAATATCTGTTTTACCCCCAAATCTAAATGACAAAGGTTTATGGACAAAAATTAATATTGAAAATATTGCATCAGACGATTTCATAAAACCTGCCGATTATACTAAATATTTTAAAAGACCTTTTGCGCTTTACTTAAACCTTGAACCGCGCATTGATATACTTATAGTCAAGAAGGAAAAAGATGGTTTTTATTTAGCTAACTTTTGTTTTACTCAGTATTTCGGTCTTGCGAACCACAGTAGCGTTTTTAATACACCTATTAATGTAATCAATATCGGACAAAGTATGCTTTCAATCCGTGATATGGAGAAAATTTATAAGAAAGATTTCCCTAAACAACCTTATATCATGACAGAATTCTTTTATAACCAAAAAGTAAGCTCAATGGTACCGTTTGGAACAAACGAACAATATATGAGGATGTATCTGTCAGATATATTTACAATTGGAAAAGAGAAAGCTTATAAATTTTGGACATATGCGTCATGGAATATTGTGGACGGATGGAATTACCCCCGCGGTATAGATCGTTTTATATATATACCAGGCAAAGGTATAGTGGGCGGTTCATTTGACTTCTATTTTGAATCTTACAGGCAGCCTGAAAGACTTTCCACCTTTAATTTAAAGACAAGAGCATATGACTACACAAAAAAATTAAGCAGTATATCTAATACACAATGGATAGATAACATCCTAAATGAAAGAATTCCAATAGCTGAGGAGCTAAAGTAAGCGATCCCAACAAATATCAATAGTGCCAATAAATGAAACATCAATTTACACTGCCTAGTTTTCCCGATTCACCCTAAACCCTCATACCCTGACATTCCACCTGAATAAGAAATCGATAATCATAA
Source organism: Sphingobacterium sp. JUb20 (assembly GCF_004342035.1). Taxonomy (NCBI): domain Bacteria; kingdom Pseudomonadati; phylum Bacteroidota; class Sphingobacteriia; order Sphingobacteriales; family Sphingobacteriaceae; genus Sphingobacterium; species Sphingobacterium sp. JUb20. Next base: position 146,590 of record NZ_SLYV01000013.1, read on the forward strand.
ATACAACATCGTAGAGAAACTTCCTTGGCACCATACAGTATTTTCACTCCTACCCATGTTATTAGTATTCTCTGGTGGTGGAATAGGCGGTGGCATCGGTGCAGTAGCATCATTATATAACATGCAACTGTTAAGAGATAATAGATCTGGAATTGGTAAATATCTAAAAGTAATTAGTGTAACATGTGCTGCATTTGCAATATATTTTTTATTGGCAATGATTATTAATGAACGGATTGGTTAGAAAATTAAAAGAATGACAAGAAGAACTAACATTTTAGCAAATAGAGTATTTTTTCAAAATTCAAGAAGTTTAAAGCAGATTTCGAGAGACTAATCTTCAATGATGGTAAAAAACTTTCGGATAGTTTTACAGTCCCTCTTTTAGAAAAAAATATCCTGCTTAAAATCGAAACGCACATAAGAAAAAGTGACAGGTTTTTCGGCCCAGATCTTCCGATTTATACGATTTTATCGATCACTGACAAATCGATCGGCCGAAACTTCCCAAGTATTTAAATAACAACGTAAAAATACATAATGCTCTAAAACATGATTGCCATAACAATTATAATAATTAGTGCTATTATAGCAATAATTATAACTAAGGCATTTATTTTAAAATTCGGTTTAAAAATTATTTTATTCATTTGGTGCTGATTGTTCTTCTTTACAAGCATGATATTCCTTTAAACTATAATAACAAGATATACAGGCTGCAAGTTCAATAAGACCTGCTCCACATCCTGCGAATGTGGCCACTCCTGCCATTAAACAAATTCCACAGGCCCACTGATCGATTTCAAGTTTAACAGCGGGTTATATGAATTGTTTTCTTGAACCCGTTTAAAATATTCAAAATTTTGATGTTATATCATAAAGTTCAGTTCGAGTCAATTTAAGCCTACTTTCTATTTGAGTCTCTTTAGATATAAAGGACTTTTCACACGAAATGATGAGAATAATAAAAATTAATATTGGAAATTTTTTGATAACGTCGACCGGATTTTTACTCAAATACGAGGACAGTCCTTCTCCTGGAGACAGCGAATAGTTGTCCCCTTTGCAAGTTTTTTTCATTTTTTTTGTTTAAATTGGGTCCTTTTTACCCTATCCGATTGGACATAGCTTGGGCATTTAGGAAACCAGGTTAAAAAAATAAATCGAGAAAATGCAATTAAATAACAGCTGGAGAGGACTGTTTCTAAACAAAAATTGATCAATCTATTCCGGTTGATTTATAAAAGATAACAACTCCTGATAATCCAACGCTGAAACAGGGATCTTCATCTTGAGATCCTTTATTAAAATTTTCGAATGTGTATAGCCCTCAATGGCCTTACGATGGATGACATAGCTTCGCCCTATTCTCATAAAATCTTGTAACGGCAACTGGTTGTACAGTTCTGTTAACGTAATATTGGATTGCAACTTTTCAATTTGATTATCCGCACCTTTCAAATAAACAGTCAATTCCTTCCCATTAATTTCGGCTATATAAATATGTGCTTTATCAATGATCTTCATCACTTTTGTTTCCATACAGCGCAAAGATATCGTGGTGGATTTTCGGACGCGCAAAGCAGCACATTTATCCACCTCTGCGACTGCAAGATTTAAAGTTCTTACCAATTTCTCATGGCCGACCATCTTATCCACATACCCCACGGCCTGCATATCGTATGATTCATACGCATAACTGTTATGCCCTGAACAGATGATCACCACCGGTGGATCGGGTAATGATTGTATCAAGGTGTACCCGTCCATTCCCGGCATATCCATATCCAAAAAAAGAATGTCGACCTTATTCTGCGTGATAAAAGATCGTGCTTCAAATGGATCCGACTGGATAGGCAAAACGTTTAAAAAATCAAAGGCTTTTAGCCGATCGCGCAATACCCTTACAGCATCTGGCAGATCATCTACAAGTAGCACCTGATATAACTCCTGTTTCATCTATTCTGTATATTAATCTGAAAAATAAATACGCCTTTCTGATCCCGATAGCTGATGGATATGGGCCAATCATCGGCCTCTATTTTATGCTGCATCAAAGAAAACCCGGTCCCGAGCGATTGTATGCTATTCCTTTTAACAGCATCATATGGATTTGTAAATGTCATGATTAAATGATTTCCATCTTGCTCCCAATTGACCTGTAAACCACAGTGTCCTTTTCTCCATATCCCATATTTGAGTGCATTCTCTATTGGTAAGAGCAATAAGCCAGCTGGTAAGCGCCCCGCCCATCCCTGCAACGGTTTATTAAATTGAACTGCCTGGTCTCCGTACACCAAACAGATTAATTTTGTAAAGCTTAAGAACATATCACATTCTTCCTCCGCCGCAACTCCATCATTGAGGTTATCGGAGTCCAACATATAACCCATCAAACTAGTAAATTCCATAAAATATGCTTCCATCAATTTGGGATCATTCTTTAGATTTTGTTGGTAGCTCAAAGCCACAAAGTTTTTGACAAAATGAGGAGCAATATGTCTTGATTCCAATTGAAGTACATAGCGCTCAATTTTATTTTGCAACTTTTTTTCCCTGTGTCTGGAAGCTTGAAAATGAAAAAAAGATTTTATTCCACATATCGCTAACGGAACTATATTGACTAAAATCGAGGAAAATAATAACCGGAATAAAAATTGAATGAAAGAAAAAGGATATTTACCGCTATCAAAATAAATCCCGATCTGTGGTAGCAAGATATAAACCAATACATATACCAATAATGGGATGGATAACATGAGCTTCAGCCAAGCCCACAAAAATAACTTCTTTTTATTCCAATGCTCTGCTTGGAAAAGACCATCAAATATGCGGTAAAACCCAAATCCATAACCCGTATACAGCAAGCCAATGATGATAAATTTACTCTCTTGAATATCTTTCAATTTCACCGACCAGTTCAAAGTCGAAAAAAAGAAGGTTATCCCGATAAAAATAAAAGTAAAACTTATCCATTTAGGGAGTATAAATTTCATTAAGTTCTTTGGTCGTTGATCAATAAGCAATTTATAAAATATTTCCTAAAAATCAATTTAGAAAATAATATTAATGATACAGCATATAATTTACACGATCAAAGTAGGCCCAGCCATCCTGAATAGGCAATTTCACGAAATGAACGAGGATCTTTTCATCTTCGCTTAAATTAACATTTTTAGGATTCCACATGCCATTCCTGTGCAGATACCCCCAACATTCCCAACGGTAAGGTTGCTGTTGCATCACTGCGGCGAAACCAGCAAACAGGCTCTGCATGGTTTGCATGACGTAACTTTCTCTTGATATTGGAGTATTAGGAAGAGAAATATGCATAAGATCCAGTATCAATACATCTTCTATCATATGAGAATGCAAGGCATAAATCGGGCATTTGAGCAGATAGCTGATCACAGCAATGCCTGGCTTCACGGCTAGTTTCCCAGCAAGAAAATCAACTTCAACACGTTTGTCAACCGCAGAAGCAGCGCTGGTACCATCGGCAAATATCAACACGTGACGATGCTGTTTCAGACTCGCTTTGATTTTAAAGATCAGCATCGGATCGTCACTAAAAAAATAACAGCATTTCGCTCCATTTACGGTGCATTTTCTTTGCAAAGCTGTCAGAACAGCTGTGTTTTTCTCCCATACAGCCCGATCCATCACAAGATCAAATGCAATACCCTCATCTGCCAATTTCTGTGGCCAGAACAAGTGATCGCCCAAATGGAAAAGTACCAAAATGCCAGCCGGCAATCCATACCAATCGATCTGATCAGATAGACGCATACTTTGTAAATCAAGAAGTTTATTTTTTGGGCTGTGATAGTGCTGCCATTCCTGAAAAATAACAATATGCTGTTCCCAAGCTATATCCGGTATAAAATGATGCAGATGCGAAGAGAATAATGCAAAACCCCAAGTATTCAGTGTATTGTTCATAACGGTTTTATTTAAGCACTTTGCCTCAGAACTGAGGCAAAGCGCAAGTGTTATCGTTTCTTAAAATAAGATTGGACATTTTAACTCCATCTCATCATCTTTATCTTTGCTTAGCATAGCTGATAATTCTGTCCATTCCATGCATGTCAACCCATTCATCTGACGCACATCTCTGATTTCTATATTTTTCAATTTCATAATATTAGTCGTTTAAATTTTTAAAATAGTCTTCCCCTGGCCATAGCGGAAAGACAATGTTTATTGTGAATTCACATGTCAAAAATGGGTATGAAATTGAGACTAAACCAAATAAAACCCTACATAGGCAATAAAGGAGATTGAACGCCAAAAGCTTATCCCTGAAGCCGCTCATACCAAAAAAAGCGAGATTGATACCAAAAAAATGCCTGTGTGCGATTATTTTCAATACCCGGACGCAATCTTTATATATTTAAAAGTTTAAGCCCTTTAAAACCATTAAAGCCATTATGAATATATCTGATCATGAGCAGCATTTTTTTGAATTTATGAGTCAAAATTACCCGATCCCACCACAGTTGTGGCAGGAACTTAAAACCGTGTTGGAAATTAAAAAAATCAAGAAAAATAGATACCTCACTGCGGAGCAATTTGATCTGCATTTTATCTTGGATGGTATGATCATCAAGCGCATTGAAAATGCCAGTGAACCACACGAAGAGGTCGTCGATTTTATCAGCACCAACCAATTGATCTATCATATCGAAAAGATGGATCATAGCCAATTTGAAGCAGATGTCGACTCGACGGTTATTTTGATCAGGAACAGTAACCTGTCCAAAGTCTTAGAGAAGCACCCAATATTTCTCAACCATCTCGAACATTTATTTGGCGAAGTATTGTTAAGACGCAGTTACCGAGGCAAACTCATTCACCTCACGGCCAGGGAACGGATCTTGAAATTTAAAGAGGATTATCCCGAAGCCTACAAGCACTGTAGTGTCAATGATAAAAGTTCCTTTTTAGGAATGACCGCTGCATACTATAGCAATATTAACATTTAAACGATACGCAGCTATTAGCGCTATTCAGATTGATCAACCACGCATTTCATCAATCTGAATAGCAAAATAGACTCACGTTAAGGATTATCAATTCATGACTTGTGAGAAATTCAAAGATTTATTTCATCAAATTTAATGATGCAAATCTCATAATTTCATGTTGCATATCTCGAATCTTAAAGATTCAAACCGCCCTTTCTGCCCCTAACTTTACTTTAGTTGATCGGTACAATAATTACGGATGTCTCCTCTCCCATTGGTGGTTAGCAGATTGATCAAAATAAAAGATGCAACGGGTGGACGCCAACGAGAGCGATACCAATATGAAACAAGCAGAACCCAGTTCACCCAAAGCATCTGAAATTATAAACTAGATTTTTAAACATGAAGCGACAGCAGAAAAATAGTACAGGACAATCTGGAAGGCAGCCAAAAGGAAGACGCTTTGCTAGCTCTATGATGAGCTACGGGTCTACAGCTATGAGCTGCAGGACTGCTGGACAGATTGCGGTAAATCGCAGGTCTTTACTGGGGAGCTGCTGTTGCGCAGGTCCAGTGCGTGATGCACATGGACGTAGATATACCTTATTCCCCAGAAAATGGTACGGGGAAAAAGTTTTTGGTCGAATAAGGAGTCCTAAAGCCAAAAAAAGCAGTTCCCATTTGGCAACTGCAGGGGGCCAATACGCTGATAACGTATTGTGATCAATTCATAAACCTAATATAAATATAGTAAAAAAACGGAGGTCATTATGGCTTGGTTTATTTTAAACGCAAGTGGTAATCCAACTGATCCTACTAACTATACATTACAAGGTAGCCAACCTTCTTGTCCAGGTGCAGAACAAATCTGTGCTATACAAGCAAATCAAAATGGTACGCAACCAGAAATCACAACTGCTTTACTAGCAGAAATGGTGGAAGCGTTACACGATGGTGCTGCAACGACTAATGTAAAGTTAAAAGATAGGGTTTAGTGGATTATTATTCTCTATTCAATAGGCATATGCCTATTGGTAAAAGGGTACGGATATTTCCGTACCCTTTCTGTTAGTTTTTTTCTTCTACCACAAACATTTCAACCATATCAGTCCCATCTACAATTTCCATCCCATAAGTACGAAGCTGTTTATTAAGATCTTCCAAATTGTCATATGAACCTATCTCTAATAACGCTTCATTACGTACGTGATCAATTACGGGTTTATATTTTCCAGAAAAAGCCATGAGACCTGCCAACACAGAAGTTCCTGCTATACTTTGTTTTTTCTCAATAATTTGATTATTTTTCATAGGGGCACATTTTTGTAAAATCAGGCAAGATCTCTTTTCCTTTTTCCAATATGATTTAATACCCAATAAATTATCAATATCATTTAAAATGATTCGTGCCTGAAGAGAATCAGATCTTTTAATTTTATCCCATCGTTCATAAGATATTGCATTTTCTACCAACCACCTCTCACCTTCTCCCAACAGATCATCAAAACGTGTTGAATCCTTTACTTTCCAATGTATTCGATATGAGTTTACTAAAAAATCAGGTTTTTGAATACTGCTCCAAACATTTAGTAGTGTCCGTAAAATTGAACGGTTAGTAATAGTACTCTGATAGTGGTTCGTAAGCGAATCATGTTTTATTTTTAAAGATTGGCTTGGTACACCTTCTTGATATTTTGATAACCAAACTCCCACTTTAATATTTGTAGTACCTTGATTCAAATCCAATTTTCCAAAATCATTTTTCAAAGGTAATTTAATCCATCCCTGTTCCAAAAGTTTATTTAAGTTCTCAACTGTCAACATCCTATTAAAGGTAATGGCCTGAACTTTTCCCTTATAGATCATAACTAAGTGTGGAGCTGCTTTATAAGGAAACATTTTTCTGAGCTCTGTATCCTGATATATCACAGGAAGATTAACATTATTCTCTTTTACAAATTGATTACCTGCAAAAAACTTTTCCAGCGTATTTTGATCTTGCCAGGTTACATTAATTACTTGAATTTTATTACCGTACTGTTCTTGTAATTTCTGTAAATGTGGCATCGACTGAATACAAGTACTACAGAAAGTGTCGAAAAAATCTAGAATTACCACCTTATCTTGAAGTGTGTTCCATTTAATTGACTTGACATCCCCCCTCATAACTGAAATATTCTCGGGTCCAGTAAAGTGATCCCCGATCTGTAGAGGTCCAAGTACATCCATTGTATTGGATTTTTTATCCTGTGCATTACCAACTAATGTTAAAGCAGAGAAAAATAGAGTATATAAATATGTTATTTTCATGATGTGTTATTATTATCGTTTATTTTGTGTCATGCCAGAAATATTAATCAATGTTTCCGATAATCGAAAAGCATACTTAGGACTATTTGGTTCTAACATATAAATCTCTCCGCCAATGTTCCTTATCAAAGTTCTTTTATAAGAGGCTTCCAAATTTAGTCGCTTAAGATCTGACCAACGTCTACCTCTAAAGATCAATTCTTTTCGTCGCTCCTCTAAAATATATTGTAACAATGCCTCTTTGTCATTTTCTGTAACCACTTTATATGTCCCTGTTTTGTAGCGCATTTTTAGAAGTGTATTTAAGGATACCAAAGCATCCGATATTCTACCAATTCGACATGCAGACTCTGCTTTGATCAAATAAATTTCACTTTTTGTGATACCTACAAAAAGATTGGATAAAGATTGGTCGTAGCTTCCCTTGAAACGGAACGAGTTGGCCACAGTAGTATTAGGATTAAAGAATATTTCCTTTCGTAAATCATCATCATTATAATTTGATAGCAATGTCGTGTCTATAATGGCAAAATTTTCACCCATAATGCCCAAATTGACACTCAACGCTGGAAACAACACTTCGGTGTTAAAACGAGGAACAGGCAAAGCATCCGATGGTTTAAGAGAGTTATAATCTAAAAGATCGGAATTTATCTTTAAACACGAATCTGCATAAGCATAAGCTAACTGAAAATTGCCCATGTTGAGATATACACGTGCTAATCCAGCAAATGCAGATGCTTTTGATGGTCTTCCTTTTATGGCTTCTAATGATGGAAGGCTATTTGCAGAATTTTTAAAATCATCTATTATCTGCCGATAGGTATCTTTTAAACTGCTACGTTGCGAAATCTGGTCAATTCCAGAATTTAAACGAAGTGGCAACCCTTGATCATTATCTGCTGTGGATTCTGAATAGGCAGAGCAATGTACTTCAGTTAGAAGATGTAGCGCAAAAGCTCTATAAAAAAAAGCTCCCCCTAAATTTCGTTTATATTCTTCAGAATTTAGATCTTGGTTAATCTCTTTTAAAATATCTAACACCTGATTAGCAATATAGATTGTCTTATAGGGACGTTGCCATTGTACCACATCTGTGTAAGGTTCATCTTTCCAGATATAGGCATTTCTTTGATCCGGTGAAGAAGCACCTTCCCAATTTTCCTTTGTTACATAGTAATCATCAGTTCCCAACTCACCATAAAGTGGATAGGAAGTATTGAGATTTGCATAATCATTTAACAAAAGCCGAGCGTCATTTAAAGATTTAGGAACAACCATATGGATGTCAGGCTTTTTATCTAAGAAATTATTACAAGAACCCAATGTTATAAATGAGGCCAACAAAGGCACGAAAGTCAGTTTCATAATTGATCAGATTAAATTTTAAAATTAAGACCGAAAGAAGTCATAAATGGACTAGGAAAACTATTTCCAAATTCTGGATCAATTCCCTTTTTATTTGCTTTCCAAATAGTACATACATTTTGAAAATATCCGTAAACACGCATATCTTTAAGTCCAATACGCTTTGCCCATGGTAATTCTAGACTAAACTGTATATCCCGAAGTTTGATTTGTCCAGCGTTCTCTACAAGAGCTGACGATCTATAATAGACCTGGCTGGAAAAGGCATTATTTGGATACATAAAAGCAGGAACATCCGTAAGCAATTCATCACCTGGATTTTGCCACCTCAGGGCATAATCCGAATGACTTGATCCATTAGTTAAAAATTGGTCATTACTAAAAGTCGACCGTAAAAACTTATGTCCCAACTGGTAAGAAATATTCCAAGACAATTCGGCTATTTTATATCTTACGCTATTGCGGAATGATCCAAAATAAAGCGGAACAGTAGACCCATTGTTTTGGAGATCTTGAATTTTACTATTAATAATAGAAACATAATCTTTTGAAATCTCATTATTTAAATACGCCCTTGGGCTTCCGTCTACAGGGTCTAATCCGGCCCACTTGTAAGTCAATAAACTAAAGATATCGGCTCCTTCCACTGGTGTGGTCAATCTTGCATCCGCACTGACCATATATAAAGAAGAAGAAGCACTGGGATCGATATAAGACTTGGTCACAATAGTGCGGCAATAAGAAAATACAAGATCATTACGCCATTCCCAATCTTTGGATATCAATGGTATGGCATGTAATGAGACATCCCAACCTCTCGAACGTATATTACCATAATTAATGCTTAATAAATTATATCCCGAAGTAGGATCTATCGGAGATGGAGAAACTAGATCTTTTGATAACTTCTTATAATATTCAATACTTCCACTTAAACGATTATTCCAAATACCAAAATCAGCTCCGAAATTGGTATTAGCAACCCGCTCCCACCTTAATTTTGGATTGGGTGGTGTTCCAATAGTTGCATAATTTTGTCCCGTTATATTATTTGCATTACTGGATATATTCATTATTGGATAGGCAGAAACTGAATTATTTACATTGCCATTATAACCATATGTGACACGCAATTTCAGCAGGTTCAGGACAGTGCTTTTTAAAAAATTTTCTTTGCTCATAAGCCAAGCACCTCCAACGGACCAAAAAGGTTGGCCTCGATCATTACTTTTTACGCCAAAAAGATTTGAAGCATCCTTTCTAAAACTGCCACTCACAATATATCGCTGTAAATAGGAATAGGAGAAATTTCCGTAGGATGAAAGAAATCTATTAGTGTAAGATTGATAGCTATTACGGTCAATAAGATTATTGACGCCCTGCTTACCGTTCCATACACGTACTTCCTTACCGTATTGAACAGATTGAAAAGAACCTGTCTCTGGATCAAATCCATAGTATTGTGATACTTTCAGTTCTTTGTTCATCTCTCTAATATCAAATCCCACTAGAGCATTTAATTCATGTTTTTCCTTCCAGCTTTTATTGTATTGGGCATTCAGCCGTCCTTGATGAACAAGACTGTTCCAGTCCGTATTCACCAACTGATCACCGACGGGAAGGTTCCAAGTAACAGTGTTTGAATTCCAATTGGAGTAGTAATTGATTTCATCCCTGACTGCAAAAGTTCCAATTCCTTTCCAATTACTTATAGGGTTAAAATTTCGTTGATAGCCATATAACCCATGCAAACTCAATCCAAAATCAAATGAATAATTGGCAGATAAGTTAAGAAGTGTTTCATTAATCTTTTGGACCTCTTGGGATTCATATAATTCATTAAGCGGATTATAAGTCCAGTCAAGCAGTTTACCTCCCGCTACGGTATCCTGAAATACAGGGTGTTTCTGTCCAATGCCTACATTAAGTGGACTTCCATTGTCATCTGCTAAGCGTAAATAAGGAAAATTAGCAAGGCCAGCCCCAAGCTGATTATATTCAACTGGAATAGCACTTTCTTTTCCTTTAGCTTCAGTATAAGTTATTCCCATCTCCAATTGGAGACGTTTTACTGGTTTAAATTGCGAAACAGATTTCAACACGAGACGCTCGTAAGATGATGTCACAACATCATTTTTATTCTTATCATATCCAGCAGAGAATAATGTATTTACCTTCTCACCACCTGCTCTCAATTGCACATTATATTGCTGGTTAATAGCCTTCCGATAGATGTACTTCGTAAAATCATCACGCATATCAATTCCCCTTAACTTATCCAATTCAGCATTTAACTGTTCCTCTGAAATTTTTCCGTCTCTTTGGTTTTTCATCATCCATAGGATTGGCTGTAAGCTCGTATTCCATCTATTGAAACCTGTATTGTACTTTCCTTTATCAAAGATTAACTTTTGAAGATCAATATAATCCGATGTATTAATTTGTGGAAAGTAATATAGATTTGGCTTATCAGTTACACTGATATTCGTATTGAAAAGGACTTCAGCTTTATTCGCAAACTTACCTCTTTTTGTAGTAATGACAATTACACCATTACCGGATTGTGCCCCCCATATGGAGGCTGCGGCAGCATCTTTTAATACTGTAATATTTTCAATATCATTTGGATTGATATTATTAAAATTTCCCAATCCATAATCAGCTAATTTGCTATCATAAGGAATTCCATCTATAACTATTAAAGGAACACTGTTATCAATCTTAAAAGAACTCATTCCACGAATATTCATATTCATAATAGCACCTTTTGAATTTGAGAAACCTTTGTAAACAGAAATACTCGGCACCACATCCTCTAGCCTACTCACAAAATCGGTAGACACCTTTCTATTAAAAAGCTTGTTATCGACAAACTCAAAACTTCCGGTAGCGCGTTCTTTTGGAATCTTCTGGTATCCAGTCGACACAACTTCTACTTCTTCAAGTTTATTATCATCAGGTATCAATTTTACAATAATTGATACTCCTGAGGTATAATTGATTTCTTGGCTTTTGAAGCCAACATAGGTAAACTTTACCAGTCCTTTCAGACTCCCGACAGAAAGGCTGAAAGTTCCATCTTTCTTGGTGGAGGTTCTAGCCTTTTCGGCTTCGACTCGGACCGATACGCCATCTAATGGTTTGTTGTCTACTGCAGATACAACCGTACCACGCAACACATGATTCATAGGCCCATCAGCCCCGCTGTCCTTGCGGGGCTTCTGAGCACTACTCAACATATGAAAGGTCATGAATAAGCACAGTAAGAGCACCTTACTGATCAGCAGTATGTCTGCTCCTCGTGGCTTGCATTGCTTCCGGAGATATCCCCAGAGCTTGTTTATATATAATATATATGTGTTCATTGTTGTTAATTTTTGGATAAAGCTTCCCCTATCCCCGTTCCTTACCGAGGGTTGACATGCTTGTCAATGCTATCCCTCGGCAGAATCGGAATCCACAGGTAGTGAAACTTTATTTATTTTTTTTCTAATATGAGTTCTTGATTCTTTTCTACTGCAGCTTTAGCTTTTATGATCATCATAAGCTGTTCTTCCCACAGCAATTCGACAGACTCGCCACGGATGGTCAGTACTTTTCTACTGTCTTTGACAATAGTCAGTTTTTCAACCCGTACATCAATCCCAAAGTGCTCATTCAGATCGTTCAATATCCTTTGGCAGTATTCTTCCCGTTCTGTTCGAGCAGGTACAGTCAGTTCATAACAGTATGTGGATATGGGGTCACCTTTATACTTTGGTAAAAACTGCTCAGTATGCTCCCCTAATATCAGTATCTGATCGGTCGGAAAGTTTGCAGGAAGTCCCAGTGCAAATAGATAGATCTCATAAATGGCCATATTGACCAGTGATATCCGAAGCACATCGGTACTGTCATTTCGAACCACTGAGCTAAAGGAATCCGACGGTTCTAACAAGCGTATCATCAACGAGTAATAGCGCTGTGGCGGTCTTTCCTGCATCAGATATTTCATCGCCGACTGCTTGGAGCTCTTAGTAGATGATGACTCAGGCTTCTTAAAAAATCGTTCTGGTAAAAGTGTTATCATAGTTCGTTTTTTGATAACGTCGACCGGATTTTCACTCAAATACGAAAACATTTCTTCCTCTCGGGATAGCGCATAGCCGTCCCCTTTGCAAGTTTTTTGCATTATTTTAAGGTTTAAATTGGTTCCCTTATACCCTACCCGATTGGACATAACTTGGGCATTAAGGAAACCAGGTTAAAAAAATAAAGAATGAAAATGCAATTATATAGTCTTCGTCAATTGGTTATTTGTAGTCTCCGCTATTGCATAATTTGGATTAAAGAACAAAACCGACTTTTATAATATTAATGTATTACGATAAAATATTAACGCACATTATTTGCTTTACTAAAGGAAAGATTGTACTTTTAAAGTGGAAAAAGAAAAGTAGGCCTCCGATCCTGTTTTTTTTGGAGCATATATAATTGTGCACTAATAAAATAAAAGTCGGTAACATAAAACCATTCAGGAATGGTAAGAAGCTGATAATAACCGATCAAGAGCTCGCATTTTTTAGTATCAGGTATGGTCATCACACCATGCTTTCTACTATCTGCGCACCTTTTGATTTGGTACTAGTTTCCCCTAACCTATATTGGCAGTATGTTTTTTATTAGCGAGCTATTGTGGTGCTCGTATAACGTTCTTTAAAAGTTTTAAAAAGGCGAACCGATAACCATGATCCTGGATCTGGTGAGTGGTGGTTCTGTTGGTGGTTACTTTTTGTTCAATCATAATTGTTTTGGTTATGTGAACAAGCCGTCTAGAGAAGAGATAAATGAATTACCAGAAGACTGGTCCTCACTCCTTCTGTTTTGGAGGAAAATCCGGCTAAAGAAAAACCTTGGAATATTAATAAATTAATATTCTTACCCACAGAAGTACAAACGCAAGGACCGTCTTGCCGGCATATGATCGATAAAGATACAATATTCCAGCATTACATAGACGATCCACGTGTACTCTCTAGGGATTATTTCTAGCCGGATTTATTCCCAAATAGAGAGACTCGTTCAATTAACAGTTACCTGTTAATTAAGCTTCGCTATTATTATTAACACAAATATACAATAATTGATTTTAAACAGCAAGTTATTTCCAAATATTTTTTTATGATAAAAATTAATCGTCTTAAGGAAGTTTTTATTGAACAGGGTATCTCTAACCTAACTATTGTTGAATTGTTCAATGTATCAGAATCCACTGTGTCTAGATGGGTTAATAATAAGCAACAACCAGATCTTTTAAAATTTTACAAAATAGCTGAATACTTAAAAATAGACATTAGAGAGCTATTACATTCTACAAAATGGTAATAAAATTTAGAAGATCAAATTAACAATTATAAATGAAGAAAATATCAACAAATACATCTTATAAGGAGCAATAAGTGGCTTGAGTAGCTGGATATACGACATTTACTTTGCGATTAGTAGGCTGGGAAATACACAATAAAATATTATACTAATATGGAATACCTTATTAAATCACTGGAAAAAAATCTTTTAGAACTTGATAGGGAAAGCATTAAGAGGAAGCTAACAGTAAAAGAAAAAAAACAAAAGGAATATCTAAAGTATGAAATCTACTGGGCTAAATTCAAGAAATTTAAAGCAGATTTTGAGAGACTAATCCTAACTGATGTAGAAAAACTAGCGAGTAGTTTAAAAAAACCTCTTCTGGAAAAAAAAATTGTGATAAGAACCGAATCGCATATAAAAAATAGTACTAGATTTTTTGAACCTGATCTTCCTTTTTATATGATCGTATCGATTAGTAATAAATCCAATAGCCTAATTAATCGTTGGGAAAAATCTCCTTTTCTTTTAATAAAAGGCAATCATGAAAATGGTACAGTTGAGCTTTTTGATGTTAATCAAGACCTAACATATGTGTCTAGTTTTATTAAAAAAAATGTATGGGATTTTCCCATAGAGCAGTTTAAAATAGATGAGTATAAGTTTACTTTATTTAAACCACATATTGAAAAGTGGCTAGATAGAAATGTAAATAGAATTCACAATAGCGAGTCCTACAAAAAGAAGTATAAGATTGTTTGATCTGCAAGCTGACCAAATTTAAAGAATTACAATAATCAATTATATAACCAAAAAACAAATGGATCTATCCTTTATTAACATAGGAACAACGGAAATTGTAAGTACCCCATTTTTCCTACAGCTAGAATTGGACTTTTCTAATTTACTGATCTCCTCCCAATTTTAGGAGCATTGTAAAGTAGAAAAATTTGCTGTTTTGACCTGATTTTCAATAAACATTTCAGGCGTTAAATCCCCTAAACAGCTATGGGGTCTGAAGGTATTATATTCGTGTCTCCAGTCTTCAATTTTCTGCTTGGCATCCTCCAATGAAAGGAACCAATTGGTATTTAAACATTCGTCTCGGAAGCTTCCGTTGAACGACTCAATATACGCATTATCCGTTGGTTTTCCAGGTCTGGAGAAAACGAGTTCAACTTTTTGTTCGTAGGCCCACCTGTCCATTTCTTTTGAGATAAATTATTCACTTTTTTTTATTTTTTATTGGTGTTCATGATTACTTTGTAATTCTGATCCATTATCCACTTGAATTTTCTTTGGCTTAGCTCCTTTAAACAACCTCAGTTCTTCAAGAACTTCTACAACCTGATAGCCCTTTATACCCTGTCCAACATGGATTGCAATACATTTACGGCTATAATTATCCACTATAGTTAAGCAACGGATTTTCTTCCCATCAAACAGTGCGTCGGAGACAAAGTCCATGCTCCAGCAGTCATGTAAATTGGAAAATGAAGGTCTTTCAGAGCGATGCGAAGCAGCCCGACAGCGTCTGGGCCGTTTACTTCTCAAGTTCAACCCTTCTTCTTTATAGATGCGATAAATCCTTTTATGATTATCTGGCCATCCCTCACGCCGTAAAAGTATATAAATCCGCCAAAGCCCATAACGTACTCGAGTCTCAGCAATATCTCGTATTCTTAAACGTAGGGAAGTATCTGCACGCTTACAACTTTTGTAATACCACATGGATCTGTTCAAAAGTGAGATATGGCAGGCCCTGCTTAAGGAGACTCGATAATCGGAAATCAAGCCTTTGACTATTTTACGACGCAGGAAAGGCTTCAATACTTTTTTTTTTAATACATCCTGCAACATCTGCTTATCCAAGCTCAGATCTGCAACAAGTTTCTTAAGTTGTGCGTTCTCCTCTTCTAACTGACGTAACTTTCGTAGTTCAGAAACCCCTAAACCACCGTATTTCTTCTTCCAATTGTAGAATGTTGCCTCGCTGATACCCAGCTTGCGACATACTTCCTCCACTCGGGTCCCGGTCTCGGACTGCTTGATAGCAAAAGCAATCTGTGCCTCGGTAAACTTCGATCTTTTCATCGTTTTTCCTCCTATTTAAAATTAGTAATTCTGGTCCGAATTCTATACTTTTAAAATGTCCAGTTTTTTGGGAGGAGGTCAAAATGGCACTTCTTGTTATCCCTCCTCTTCTAGTAGTCATATATACTATTTATCATATCATAAACCAAGATGATTTGTCTGGTAGTAAAAAGATTATATGGATGGCGGCAGTACTACTCTTGAATATTTTTGGATGTCTTTTCTACTGGTTAATAGGTCGAGAGAAGGTTAAAGTTATATGAAACATAAATTTACAATTCCTAATTTACCAGATTCTAACTTTGAAATAGAAGTTTCATTTTGGATTAATTTTCCAAAAAAATTAGAAAAATCCTAAACAACTATCAAAGAAACAAAAAAAATAATTTTAGTAAAAATATATAAATATTTTACTATATTTATAAAGCTAATTATGTACTTTTGCGCACCTTTAAAAGGACTTAGGAAAATATGAAATTTGATATCTTTGAATACTTTATTTTTAAATCTTTAATTCATTTACAAACAAATGGAAAAGATAATGATTTGAGTATTTTAAAATGCGTCAAATTATGTTTCTTTTTCTCAACAGTTGAAGATGAAGAAGGTGACTCATTACTTGAAACATTCAACGACATATATGCAATGCCTTTAGGTCATGTAGAGGCATCAATATACAGTGCTATGAAAAATGATAATTATAGATTTTTTTCATTTGACAGAGTAAAAACAAGTCTTAAAGTTGACCGTTTATCATTTGATAATTTTGATCAAGAGATTAAAATTATTGTAGATAGAAAATTTCAAATTCTCCTAACAAAGAATCCAAATTTACTTTTTATGTCTGCATATGATCTTGTTGAACTAAGTCATCAATGGTTTTCATGGCGATATTTTTATAGTGAAGCTAAAAAAAATTCACTATTAAAAATGAAAATTCCTACAGAGGTTGTTAAAACAGAGAATAAAATCTATTTGTTTTAATAAGTATGGCTGAATATTTAGATCTTGTAGATGATACTATAAAAAAGTTTATCTCAAAGCTTTCGTACATTTTAAATCCGGATATAGAGGGTGATAATTCTACAAATCCAAATATTCAAGACACAGATGGAATTCACAAAATTCCCACAGAGGAAAATAATTTAATAAAAGAGGATTTAAAGTCACAAGCTCCCACTCTATTAGAACAGATACCAGCAAAATCAATAATTGATACTAAAGACACATTAATTGCTGATGACGGATCATTTATTTCTGTCAGTACAAAAACAAAGAATATTGCTATTGGCCCAAATCTTCAAACATCACCAACTGAAGTCGATGTTGCAATTTTTGCTGAAAACGGTCAGAATTTAGTTATAGATGCAATAACATATTTATGTTACAGTATTTTCTCTGGTGAATTTCTAAATCTCGATAATCCTGAATTAGAAATTGAAAAATTAATCAAAAAGTTAGAAGAAATACTATCAATAACTGATGAAACAGAAGCTGTTAATGATCAAGTAATAAAATTTATAATTCCATTAACACATTGTTTAACATCCTACAAAAGTTTCCACGTATTCTTTGCAGCTAATTTCACTAAAGACAGAATTGAAGATTTTTTTCATATTGAAGATGAAATAGTTGATCAATTAAATTTATTAATACCTAAAATAAGAGATTTTGTCAATCTCTTTCTTCTTCTGTTAGCCATAACCAGGGAAGATCTTCAAATTAATAGTGACATATCTGATTTAAAAAGATTAGCAGCTCTTTCTCATCAGCTTGAAAAACTCTCTCATGTTCATAAATCTATAGCTCTTGCTTTAGACACCAAGCTTAATTTCTTAATTTATAAGTGGAATCAACGTTATAAAAGAAAAAATCCAGAAGGTGATATACAATTTAGAGTGGGAAATAAACTTAAATCTTCTAGTGATACGAGTAAAAAAATTACTAAACTCAAAGATTGGCAAGAAAAAATTCACTTTCACTACGATTTTTGTACTGATAAAAATAGATACAAAAAGTACATTCATGATATCGTGCTAAAAAAGAGAAAGTCACTTGTTAAATTAAGCTTTTTAGAAATCCACTCGCTAATAAAATTTTATAAAGATATTGTCCCCAGTGAAGAGGATTTGAAAGAAATTTTAGATCATCTTTTATTATTTGATAAATCGAAAAATAAATATGACCAATATTGTATCGAAATAATAAGAAATTATGCAATAAATAATTATTTCTCATTAATTACGGAAACAAAAAAATTAAATCTAGAAGCATATCGCGACATTTATCACAAATGCAAGGCTAAACTAAATCATTTCAGCAATAATTATTTTCTTCAAAAAAAATATTTAGAATACGTATTGGATAAAATTGACAAAGAATTTGAAAAATCATCAAGTGATACAATAATTAAAACATATGAAGACTATTCAAAAGTAATAAATGATGAATGTAATCAAATTTTAGACGAATATTGGAATAATAAAGAATGGTCAAAAGTACATAACAACTACATTTTTATTTTACCCTCAGCAGAGTCATTTGTTGATCTTTCAGAATTAGATCAGGATCTACCTAAAGTTTTGTTTTTCACAAGTTTTGTTCTTCCAGATTACAAAGATACTATTGAGCACGATTATTCTAAAATTAGACAAAAATTTAGAGAAGTAAAGT
Organism: Sphingobacterium sp. JUb20; assembly: GCF_004342035.1. Lineage (NCBI taxonomy): Bacteria > Pseudomonadati > Bacteroidota > Sphingobacteriia > Sphingobacteriales > Sphingobacteriaceae > Sphingobacterium > Sphingobacterium sp. JUb20. The sequence goes on from NZ_SLYV01000013.1 coordinate 165,348, forward strand.
CCCTTTCAAATGTTATAAAAAATCTCAAAACTGATTTGAAAGATCTTGCACACTTAAATAAAGAATTTGATAAAAAAGATTTGAAATCAATTGAAATTATTAGCTTATTTACTGCAATAATAACTTTTGTACTCTCATCCATACCAGCATTTAAATTCGTTGAAACTGTTCACCAGGCATCATTATTCATGTTAGCATTGGCAGCGTCCTTAGGCTTATTTATAATAGTAATTTTCGGTTTCACGCGAGGTTTTGGTGAAATATATTCTTCATTTAGAAATAAAATGATAGCATTTGTCATCACTTTTATTTTCATTGTAACAGCATATTCCTTAGTGAATTTTGAAAATAGATCTGTTGATGCACTGATAAAAAAAAGAATTAAAAGTAAATTAGAATTTGAAGCTACAGATAGTTTACTTAAGCATACGGTAGATGAAACAAAAATAAAAACATCCAGACAATAAATAAAATTGATATTCTCGGTTGTGTAACTTAAACTGTGTCATTGGATAATTAACCTAATTCTAAAAGCCTCTATCCAGCTTGAGCCTATCTCCAAATTTAATATAAAGTTGAGATATCTTCAAACCCCAGTTTTGCATCGGCATTGTCCACTTTTTAGAGATGTCCTTTATTATCAAGAACATCAACTTCATAAGAGCCTGCTCAGAACTGAATGTACTTTTAGTTTATTCATTCGTATTTGTTTTTATAGGTATTCATGAGCTCGCTATGCTCGGTTACGTAATTTTACGGACCTGACGGTGCATTCCTTCAATAGGAGAAGTGCGGTAAATAGTCTTGCGAACCTGCTTATCCATTTTAAATTACTCTCTCAATTTCAGACTAAATTGATTTTAATATTTCGGTTCCAATATACTGATTCAATTCACCTGCTTCATCTAAGATAGAAAACAAACCGATCTTAGCGTGAAACTGTCTTGCGTTATAAACAGCATGTAGATTTGTATCATCTAAGGTTATATGGTGCGGGTAGAGTAACATTCCTCCTGTTGCTTGCCAATAATCTGAGTAGACATAGATTTGTCTTAAATCTTGCGAAGATATACTTTCATAGCTATAATTCTTCCATTTGCTATCAATAATATAAACTTGCTTAGTTTCTTTATGTTGTAAGATGATATCGGGTCGAATGATTTTGTTCTTCCAAAACTTCCTTTCCACTTGACTTGTAACCAGCCAGTCTTTCGATGCTTGCTGAATTTTCACCAACAAATATTGCTCCCATAGATTGTTCATGTTAAACATAAGTGCTAGCATATTTTCAGAACCTGAATTTACATTAGGAGCATAATTAAGGATAATCAAACGAGCGATTTCAATAACTCTTCGGTAAGATTCGTTTTTACGTGAATAACTCAACGATTCAAAGGTCTTCTTGGTAATATTTACATCTTTAACTTCAGGGAAGTGTAATTGAACAGTTTTACAACGTCCATAGCGGTAGGTGCCCTTAGATAGTTTTCCGACAACTTTTAACGCGATATTTATAATTTGATGGAGCAAATGGTCTGTGCCATAAACTTGATGTGTTGTATAAAAACGTTCTTGATGAACGTTATTACGCTGAATATGGCCTGAAAATTTTAATTTACCTTTCAGTGCTAAAGTATTTTTAGTCTCGGAATAGTATTTTTTGATTAGGCCACGATGCTGTAAATGCTCTACTTCAGAAAGAAACCAGTCAAAATAGATATCCAAAAGATGGATGTCCTGTTTATCAACGAAAGCATTACCCACTTGCTCTACACGAAGATGCTCTGTTTGCTGAAGCATCTGGATCAATACATCTCGCCACTTAACCTGTACTGTGACACGTTCTATTTTTGGCAACACCTCAATGATAAGATTATCTATCTGAAGAACACCAACATAACTCTTGAATTTCACACCGTCATAAATGGGTATAAAATACTTTGCGCCATGCAATTCATTGAATTTAAGTAAAGCATCAAAATAATGCTTTTCAAAACGAAATAGCTGTCCACCTATATTTTTATAAACGTGGTTTAATAAAAGCACGTCGTGCTCATATACTTGAATGACTTGATGCACTTTAACGGAGGAGTTTATTCACTGCTTCAACTATTGTATCAGCTGTAATTTCGTTAAATTGATAAGTTGGCTTCAAATTAGGTAATCGATTTACAAAAGACAAACTAGGAAACAATTCGTCTGCTTGAATATCCTTGTTATCTAAACTGATAAAGCCTTCACCCAATACTAATGCGATCTTTTCTTCATCGTGGTAAAAGTATTCCTGCAATAAAGGAACAATACAATTTTTAAAAGCACTCGCTAGATCCTCTAAAGTTTTAACATTGATGAAGTATGAGTGACCTATCTGATGATTAACATCTAATAAGGCTACAATACGCATATTAATAAGCGTTAATATAGAAGCTAAATCTATCAATTGACCTTCATCAGTTTTTAAAATACCCTCGCAGTCTTTCAAAGCTCCATCTGTACGTATTAATATTGGATCCGGCATCAGCTCTGTGAAGGCAAATCGCCTGCGAAGAGCATTATCTAATGCTTCAACAGATCGATCTGCTGTATTCATCGTACCTATTATATAGAGGTTGCTTGGCACCGATAAAGTTTCTTTGCTATAGGGTAAAGTAACTTCAAGAGCTTCATACTTTCCTGATCGTTTAGATTCCTCTATCAAAGTAATAAGCTCTCCAAATATAGCTGACACGTTACCACGATTGATTTCGTCAATTATAAGTACATAGTTTTGTTCCTGCGCAACTTTATTTACGCCCCGTTCTACTTTTAAATCATTATAGGTTTGTAATCTGTTTAAAATTGCGGGATAGTATATACCTACGCCAGCTTTAAAGTCGTATTTCTTCCCGTAATAAAGATCTTCAAGAGTTTTTATACTCAAAGTATGACCTGTGCCTCCACTCGCTTTCTTAAATTGGATGGAGGTATTCGTAAATCCAATGATTGAATAATCGTACCCTGCTGTCTTTAATGGAAAAGCGATCGTGTTATCATCTTCCCAGTCTAGTTTCAATTTATCAAATACTTCTTCAAATGGTTTTTTTAATCTATTAATAGATAAGTTTAATGTAATATTTGTTTCAGCTGCCTTGCATATGTTTCTAAAAATGCCTGGTTGCACGTCATATTTCACAAATGTATCACTAGGCATTGGTTTAAGGGGCTTAATCCCCTCGACAAAATCCTCATAACTCATACTCTGGTGAAAAGTTGTAAGTAGCAACTTTGTATCAACAGATTTTAGCAAAAGTAATTCACCATTACATTAGCTAAAATTAAAAAAAGGCCGCATCTTTTGGTGTGAA
>NZ_SLYV01000014.1:0-163129 GCF_004342035.1 Sphingobacterium sp. JUb20
TAGGCTATAATCTCGCTGACTCCGTCGTAAATTGTTCTTTAGTTCTTTTTTCATAATAAGCTGAGTTAGATGTCAACTTATTTCAGGACGGGACACAAAATACAAAAAAGCCAATCTTTTTCGATTGGCTTTTTTGTATTTATGATGAAGTCTTTTGTTTTCTTATGATTCTTTAACAAAAGAACTCAATTAGCATCCCACCATACTCTATTGGTTAAAACTCCATTATCACCCTGGTTTACCACATTTTGGTTATTCGTATTGATTTCTGTTTCAGGATACATAAACCGCAATGGATACCCATTAGGCACTGGAGAAGACACAGAGTTAGGGAAGTTAGGGTATCCGAGTCTTCTAAAATCATTCCATGACTGAATGTTATTAATATTATTTAGAGCTAACCATTTCTGTGTGATAATACGCTCAATCTTATTCGTTGCAGTCGCATAGTTCACATTAGTCTGGTTGATATAAGATTGTACATTATAATTATTAACATTGAACAAATAATTAAATGATGCTTGTATCCCACTTTGATATAATTGACTTGCTATACCTGTTATCCAATCTCTTTCAACTGCTTCTGCTCGCAAGAAATTAGATTCTGCTAATGATATTAAAACAATAGATTGATTGAAAGATTTAATTATTCCTGCTGGTTGGTTCCCATTCTCATGTGGTCCTTTTAAAGACGAAGTATTAACTGCTGCATACTCATCTTTTATCATATTTTCTCCCAAAATAACCCCTTTAAAGTCTCCGTTTATACTCATATAATTTTGAGCCAATCTCGGGTCATTAAATTCTTTATATTTTCCAATAAGATATTGAGTAGGGCGTATATTAGCATAATTAGCTACAGCTACTCCAGAATTATTACGATAGTAGGTTTCGTAGAATGGATTAATCTTAGATGCTGTATTCAAAAAACCTGGGTTTACACTAGCATCTTCTTCTAAAAAGCCAGAACCTTCTTTTGTAATTTTAGCAATTTCCTCTGTAATATAAGATGCTTGACTCGAAACTTCAGACTGTCTTAACAACGCTCTTAATTTCAACGTATTTCCAAATTTTGCCCATTTCGTTTTATTTCCTTTGAATACAACATCATCATTTGCAGGAAGCAAAGAGGCAACTTTAATTTCTTCTATACCTTGAGTAATCAGATCTACAGATTTTTTATATACATCTTTTCCGGACTCATAACTTGGGTGCAAAATCTTAGACCCTTTTAGGGCGTCCTCATAAGGCACATTGTTATAGAAATCAACAAGTATAAAAAAATGGTATCCCATCATAATCTTTGCTATTCCTGAATAAAATTTAGCATCTTCTATTTCCGCCTGTTCTAATATTTCTTTATAATAAAACAAATTATTATAAGTCGATTCCCAAACAGCCAATCCATCACGAGTATCTCTAATTCCTGGGCCATTATATATCTTGAGAGCTCCAAAAGAATTAATTCCTTCATTTGAAGTACCCCAATATCCTCCCCAAAGACCTCCGATCTGGTTTAATTGAGTAGCTTCATATGCCGCTGATGTCACCAATGCTGCAGGAAGTTTAGCATTCAAACTTAGATTTTCCTTAATTGGGGAATTCGGGTTAACATTTACATCTAAAAAATCTTTGCAAGAAGTCAATGTGAAAAATGCAAAACTCATTAACCCTATCTTTTTAATATTGTATTTCATTTTCGTATTTTTAAAAAGTCATATTAATATTGAAGCCCATTGACCTTGACGTTGGGATCTGTCTGAAACTCGCATAACCATCCGTTTGATTGTACAGTGCTTCGGGATCACCAATTTTATTGGAAGAATGTCTAATAATGAACAAATTATTGCCAACAAAACCGATGCTTGCTTTTTTAAACAATTTCTGTCCGGCCAAAAACTTTGCAGGCAATTCATATCCAACATAAAGTTCTCTTAATTTTAAAAAGTCTGCTTTTGCAGCAGTAGTTGTCTGAATATTTCCATAAGCGGTCCACCAAGCTTTGTCTCCTTTAGAATATACATCGGTATTCTCCACAACACTTCCATCCGCAAGTCGAACCATAGAATTTGGCATAATAAACGGCTGTCTATCATATTTCACAGTCTCAATATGTGTTCCTGCTGCATACATTCTTGGAAATACTTCTGAGTACATCCAGCTTCCTAATCTTGAGTCTATTTGAAAACCTAATGTAAAGGACTGATAAGAGAGTTTTGTTGAAAAACCAAAAAGGTATGGAGGAACCATTGTACCCAATACAACTTCTTCATCTGAAGGAATAACATTACCATCCTTATCTAGTACTATTTTACCTCCTTCTTTTAAGAAATCTGTCATCCTAAGCGTCGGATATTGATGATCTTTAAGCGCATAAGCCTGTCTAAAGATGTTAAATTCATCTCCTGCAAATAGGTCTTTAGCTTTAGTGTCTGTATAACTGAAGTTAAAACCCAAATCCAACTTCACTTTATCATTTTTAATTACAGTTCCATTGATCATAACTTCGAGCGTTTTATTGATCATCCGTCCTGCATTGACAATTGTAGAGTTAAATCCCGTTGCACTTGATATCCCGGCATTAAAAATCTGTCCATCAGAATCTGAATGTGCATAAGCAATATCTGTACTCAATCTATTATTAAAGAATCCCAGCTGAAGACCTACCTCATAAGATTTTACAAATTCTGGCTTAATTAATAAATTGGGTTCTGATAGAGAAGGCGTAAATCCGACCAAACTTCCATAAGGAAATCCTGCTGTCTGACTATATGTTAAATTTAATCTGTAAGGATCCAATGTAACATTACCGGTCTTATTATAAGATGAATAAACACGTCCATAATTTAATACGCTGTTATTTTTCAAACCTTCAATTGCATCTGTAAATACAAAGGAAGAACTTATACCTGGCGAGAAGTAACTATTATTATTGGGGTCTAACACAGAAACTTTATCATTTCTACCAGTCAAAGTCAAAAACAAATAATTTTTGTAACCTGCAGTAAATTCTCCATATGTAGCCAATGATCGGTATTTTGTTATTGTAGAGCCTCCTGTCAACTCTCCTGTTCTAGATCCTTGATTAAAAATATCTTCAAATAATAAGTTTGATGCACTTACATTTATTTGTTTTCTTTCATCCATTCTGACATTTTGACCTACTAATAACTTAGTCGTGAAATCACCAAAATCCTTATGAAAATTTAAAATCAAGTCATTATTGAATCTTGTAAATCCGGCATGAGTATCATTAACAGATCCATTGATATTCCGTGTTGCTACGCTAGATGTTAATTTCCGATTTGTTACACGACCTGGCTCAGATTGGAAATAAAGACCTGTTCTATAAGTCGCATCAAACCAGTCTGCAAATTCATAATTAAACTCTAATTTTGAATTTAAGGTATGTTGATCGGAAGTATTTCTGTTGTTATCAGCCATGAAAATTGGATTTCTTGTACTTGCAACAGGATTATACCAATTTAAAGGATTATTTGGAGAACTTGGATTTTGCCAATTTCTAGCGTCCTTATAGTCAATATTTGCAGGCTGAGTATATACAGAAAGCCAAGGCCCATCGCTCGTTGTATTGTTCTTAAAAAAGACATAGTTTACGTTAAATGAAGTATTAAGCTTGTTAAAACGACGAGAACCATTAAATCGGGCTCCAGTACGACTTGATTTATCTCCTGGAATAATTCCTTTGATACGCACATCCTGTAAGGACATAAAATATGAGCTTTCACTATCTCCACCCGAAAACGATAGATCATTTTGGGTCGTAATTCCTGTATCAAAAAATCCTAAGCGATTATCTTTACTAGGAGCTTCATATCGTTTAGTCGGTTGTAATCCATTGATTGGAAGACCAAAGTCTCTCTCTTCTCCATTAAACTTATCACCCCAAGATTCATTAGCTACTGGACTGTAAATCCCGTTCTGTCCTTGTCCAAATTCCACTTGCGCCGGCGGTAATAAAAATACATTAGAAAAAGTTGTGCTATTGCTAAAATTAATTTGACCTCGATCTGATTTTCCAGATTTTGTCGTGATCATGATAGCACCATTTACACCCTCAGAACCATAAAGGGCGGCAGCATTCGCACCCTTAAGGACAGTAATATCCTGAATATCATTTGGGTTAACACGTGTAATATCTGGTAAAGGAACTCCATCTACAACATACAAAGGATCATTTTTAGATCTGTTTAAAGACCGGGTACCTCTTAATCTAATCTGAATGCCTGGATCAGTTTTACCAGTTGTTAGATCAGTTGCATTGATACGCAATCCAGCAACTTTACTAGACAAAGCAAGTAATGGGTTTACAACTTTACCTAGATTAAGCTCCTCATTGCTAACAGACTGAGCAGAAGTGCCAAGCTCTCTGGATTGTCTTTTAATACCAAGTGCTCCAGTAACAACTACTTCTGAGAGCTGTTTGTTATCTTTTGCTAGGTAAATAATACGATCTGACCAATCTTTATCAATAAAAATTTCGGTCGGCAAATATCCTAAGTGGGAAACAATTAATTTTTGTCCCTGATGTGCCTGAATCCTAAAGCTACCTTGGGAACCTGTTATCACACTTCCTGAACGTTCATTCCCTTTTACAGAAACAGAAACGCCCCTAATAGGCTCGTCACTTTCTTGTTCTAAAACACGTCCAGCTAATGTAACATGAGTCTGTCCCAACAAATCCAAAGAATATGTGGCCAGCAGCAATAGCAGTAAAATTGAAAAGTAATTTTTTATCATCCTTCACTTTTTAGTTAATACATGTAAAAATTTATATCTTTGTCTTTAGAACCAGTCTAAATAACTGAGTGCAAAATTAGATTAATTATAAATAGTGGAGTGACGAGATCCGAAAAACAAGCTTAACAATCCGAAATTAAGTGGCAACTATAATAATAAGCACAATATGAATCAAGAGGATAGAAACATCTCCTTATACAATAACATAGATTATGAAATAAAGCTTTTAGCTTTAAATGATGAATTTTCTCGTCTCAAAATTGATGACAACAGTTCGGTTCTCATTATTTCTATGGCTAAAACCAGCACTATAATTTTGGACCAACAAGAGATTGAGCTTAAAGAAAAACATTCTTGCTTTTATTATTCACAAGGTTTGGATCTCTTTCTGATCGCAAAAAATGAGAAAGCAAAAATTTGTATACTGACATTTAAGGCTGGGTTTCTAAAGCACAGTGAAATTGAACTTGGTAATCAAGAAAAGATAAAAAAACTCTTTCAATCTTCATCAACATTGAGATGTTTTCGTGTCCCATCCATTCATAGCAATGCTCTAGGTCTTATTCATACGCAACTTCCAGAGTCTCTCCTATCTACATTCTATAAAGGGACATCTCTAAACATATTCTGCAAATTGGTCGCCTACTTAGAATTATCTACAAAAACAGAAAGTACAAGATTGAGAGATATTGATATGGAAAAGATAAAGACCGCTAAAGGATTGATCGAGTCCAATTTGAGTCAGAATTTCACGATCTCTCAATTGGCCAGAATTGTCGGAACTAATGAACAATACCTCAAAAAACATTTTAAGCAATTTTATGGAATGACAGTATTCAATTTTATAGTTGATTGTAAAATGAATAAGGCGAAACTGATGCTTAAAGAAAAAGATGTCAAGGTAAGCTCAATTAGTCAGCAGTTGGGTTATAGACATGCGACTCATTTTACTACAGCTTTTAAGAAATTTTTTGGATATACACCCAATGCATTAAGATATTTATTTGCAGTTTTCATAGACAATTATCTCGCAATTAAAGATATTGCGATGATTTATATTTAATGCAAAATTGTGGAAACCATATAGAATACAATACCATTATCTCCTTAAATGCGATAATTCTAATAGTCAGTAATAAAACAAAAAAGGCTCTCCTAAAACGGAGAGCCTTTTATTACTTATTCAATATAATTAGAATTCCCATCTTACGAAAGCTTCGATTGCCTCGTAATTAGCTAATCCCAATTGATCATATAATTCTGCAGTTTCGCTGGTACGATCTTCTGCACGTACCCAGAATTCACGAGGATCATCTCCAGGGAAAACTGGAAGATCTTTCTGTGATTGGTGCTTAAAGATAGCCAAACGCTTGCGGTATACCTCTTGTGGGGATAATGGAACAGCCATTTCAATTTCATGAATTGGGTACTCATGCCAAGCTCCACGGTACAACCATAACCAACAATCTTTGGTCCACTCATCAGTCGCTTTTAAACGTCTCAATGCTTCAAATAAAATATTAAAACATACTTTGTGTGTTCCATGTGGATCCGCAAAATCTCCTGCAGCAAATACCTGATGTGGCTTTACCTGACGTAATAATTCCATTGTTTGCTGGATATCATCTTCGAAAGAAACATCTTTTGAGAATTTCTGTCTATCGTAAAAAGGTAAGTCTTGGAAATGGATATTTGTATCTGGTAAACCTACAAAACGAGCGCCAGCAATAGCCTCTCCTTTACGGATTAATGCTTTGATCTTACGAACAATCTCTGTATCGATCTGGTTTGGTTTTTTAGTTTCAAAAATCTCACGGCTTTCTTTATACAACGTTGAAATTTTTGATGCATCAATTCCCATCTCTTTTGCAAAATCTTCTGCAAATTCTAAATAGCGGATAACATCATCATCCCAAACAGCTGTATTACCACAAGTTTGATAAGCAACATGTACATCATGTCCTTGATCTGCCAAACGAATAAATGTACCACCCATAGAGATTACATCATCATCAGGGTGCGGAGAGAATACAATTGAAGTTTTCTTAGCCGGATTAGCACGCTCAGGTCTTTGTGAATCATCAACATTTGGTTTACCACCTGGCCAGCCAGTAATGGTATGTTGCAATTCATTAAAAATACGGATATTGATATTGTAAGCAGGACCTGATTGGGTTACCAACTTAGCCATACCATGATTATTATAATCTTCTTCTGTCAGTTTCAGAATAGGCTTCTTAATTTCCAAAGACAACCAAACAACTGCTTTTTTAATTAAAACAGGTGTCCATTCTATATCTTCAGCCAACCAAGGCAAATCGAATCTTGTTAATAACGAAGCTGATTCTGTGTCTAAAATGAATTCTACATTATCAGACAGTTGCAAATAAGTTGCTGGAATCTCTGATGAGATTTCACCTTCTACAGCTTTCTTAATGATTTCAGCTTTGTTACCACTCCAGGCCATCAAAATGATCTCCCGAGCTTTAAAAATAGTACCGACACCCATCGTAATTGCTTTACGAGGTACATTTTCTTTACCACCAAAATCACGAGAAGCATCACGACGTGTCAAATCATCTAATGTGACAACACGTGTACCCGAATTAGGAGCAGATCCCGGCTCATTGAAACCGATATGACCTGTACGACCAATTCCTAAAATTTGAATATCTAAACCACCTAAGTCAGTAATTTTTTGCTCATAAGCTTCACAAGCGGCATTGATCGCATCTACTGCTAATGTTCCGTCAGGAATATTAACGTTTGCTCTCTCAATATCAACATGATCAAATAGATTCTTATTCATGAATGTCACATAACTCTGTGCGGCATCTGGCTGCATCGGATAATATTCATCCAAGTTAAACGTGATGACATTTTTGAAACTTAAACCTTCTTCTTTATGTAAACGGATTAATTCAGCGTAAACTTTAACGGGTGTTGCACCAGTAGCAAGACCTAAAATTGCATTTTCGCCATTCTCTTGCTTTTTGCGAATGATGTCCGCAATACGCTTTGCAACAACTTTGGAAGCTGTGCTTGGATCAGGATACACACTTACAGGAACTTTTTCAAAGCGTGTTTCTTCCAATAAATTTAATCTAGCCATTATTAGAATTAGTATTGATAGGGTGAATTACAAATTTATAAAATATTGTAGCTTATTCACCATATTTTATAAGATTTTAAATCGTTTATAGCAAAAATGCAAATGCACACGATTGCTAAAACGTTTATTTGAAGTATTATCTAATATTATTAAGTAAATCAATGGCTTGAATGAGCGTTTCAGATCTTTTAGCAAAACAAATCCGCAAAATATACTGATTTGGATCTGCCGTATAAAACGCTGAAATCGGAATTAATCCGATCTTATTTTCGACGATCATACGTTCCGCAAATAAGAGGTCTTGTTCCTGCGAAATTGAACTGTAATCAACATTCAAAAAATAAGTTCCGTTGCTCGGTAATACGGTAAATTTGGAAGATGATATTCCAGCAATCAGGAAGTTTCTTTTCTGTTCAAAGAAGTCTCCTAAACCTAAATAGCTTTGTGGATCTTCCAGATACTTGGCAATAGCCATTTGAACTGCACCATTGACACTAAAGACGTTGTATTGATGGATCTTTCGAAATTCTCTCGTTAATTCAAGGGGTGCTATACAGTATCCGACCTTCCAGCCAGTCACATGCAGTAGTTTTCCAAAAGATGCAATGACAAAGCTTCTTTGTCTTAGTAAGGGATGCGCTAATAAAGAATAGGGCTTTCTGCCATCATATACGAGGTGTTCATACACTTCGTCGCTCAATACAAATGCTTGCGACGACGATACGATCTGAGCTAATGCCTCGATATCATCCTGTTCCAGTTGTCGACCAGTTGGATTATTAGGGTTGTTAATAATAATCAATTTCGTTCTGGCATTCACTAGACTTTTGACATAATTCCAGTCAATAGTAAAATCAGGTGCTAAAAGAACAACAGGTATAACCTTTCCTCCAAATAATTCAACAGTTGGGGCATAACAGTCATATGCTGGTTCAAATATAATGACCTCATCATCTTTATGAACAACTGTAGCTATAGCGGTGAAAATAGCTTGAGTCCCTCCCGCTGTTACAGTAATTTCATCCTGAACGTCGACCTCTATCTGATGGGTATTCATAACTTTCAAGGCTATTTTTTCACGTAAGGGCAAGGCTCCCGGCATTAATGCGTATTGATTAAACCCATCGTTCATATAATCCTTTACAAGATTGATTAAATGTGGATCAGTATTATAATCAGGGAAACCCTGTGCCAGATTTAGTGCACCATACTGTTGCGCGAGCGCAGACATTTTACTGAAAATTGTTGTTCCCACACGTGGAAGCTTAGATTGAAAGGTTGAATTCATTATAGTCAGAATAAACAAATGCTAAGATAATATTTTGGAATAGTTCACAATCAATTGCACAAATTAATGTACAACAAATATAATCTACAAAAGCAATAGATTATATTTTTTATAATCTAAATGTTCAAAATAACCCTAAGAAAATTTTGAGACACGAACCTATCCGACTGACAGGAACAACAGATCATCGTCAGATAAGAGTATAAAGTTTGCGAAAGCTCATTCCAATGGATAATTCCGTTATGTTATTCAAATGAGTATATCGCATGTCATACCCAACATAATACTATCTGAGCAATGTATTCTTTAAGTTTTTAAGCCAGTTGTAGCAACTGAAGTTTACCTGTACAGTGTGGTAGGAAAGCTGATGATTCTTATTGGGATAGTAATCATTAGAATAATCCATTTCAACTAAAAAATCATTCGTAAAGGCATATCCACAACCAATTGTTAACCTATTGCTTCCAAACCTTGGATACTCAAAAACGTCCGCGGCCGTCTGGGTAAAAACTTCTTCAGAAGCCACGAGATAAACTGATCCTTTTGCAATCTCCGTTGCATTTAGTGTTTTTGTCAATTTCACCTGACTTCTTACCCGGAAACTTTCGTCAAATCCCTGTTCAATCCTCCTATCAAGATGATCTTCTATCCTAAGCCGCCCTGATAATGTAAATGGAGTCTTTATAAAATAATAAATCCCTTGCACTGCAGACCTGATTTCAGGAAGGCCATCCTGCTCCATAAGCTTAATCTCCGGATTATGGTTATAACCAGTAAATACTGAAAGCTTAAACTTTGAAAGCGAGTAATGAAGCCAGACCCTGGCATATAGCTGGGCATTGGAGTGAAAAGGATCATCATCTCCTGATAGGCTAGTCCATACCTGTCCAATATTTATTTCATTACTCCACTTTCCCTTTATTGGTGTCACAAATTGAAAATCGTTCCAAAACTGATTATAACTTTTAGTTTGGCCGTAAACAGCGACTGGCAATGCAATGATATGGAACATAACCGAAACAAATAGTAATCCCATCATGTAAGACATTGCATTTTTGATAAACCTATTAAAGCTTTCAACAGCTATGCGATGCAGGCTTTTATTAATCTTTGACTTTAAAACATTTAAATTACAAACTGCTGCACGTTCACCATATCGCTGTCTATAATGGAATACATATATGTTTTTTATGAATAAGCAAGGTAACATAATACTGTGCAGAATTTGATGGATTAAGGTTCTAATTAGTGAAAGCAAATATATATAATTGCTAAACAATGTTTAACTTAATTAAACATTGTTTGTATATAAATTTAGTTACAAAAGCTTCCGGATTATTAAAACACTAGCAACCTCACCATTAATAAATTAACTGACAGCCTTTATAAGCAACGCATTAGGCAAAAAGTATTTAGCTCGTAAAGAACGTTTTTCCGAAAAGATCTTACTGGTAATTTAATCATATAGAATACTGAATATGAAAATTCAGCAATTATTATGACAAGATTTGGATAGCTAAGCAATCAATTGTAAAAAGAATGTATAAAAAACAAATATAATCTACCTAAATGATAGATTATATTATATTTGTATTCAAAACGCTCAAATAATGATGAAAAAATTTTTTATATACTTCTTATTTTGCTTACCCCTTATAGTGGTCGCACAGAAGAAAGAGTTAACTAAAGAGGATTATATCGCTCGTGTAAAAGCCAATCCAGATTCTATTTCTACATTGGTAGATTTAAGAAGAGTTGGTGGCTATACGCCTGAATATCAAGAATTACAAAGCTTATATAACACCTTAGGCAAAAACGTTAAAAATTCACAAGAAGGTCAGGAATTTAAAACTTATCTTGAAGCACTTTCGAAAGTCGAAATCGGAAAACTAGCTCCCGAGTTTACACAGAATGATACCACAGGAAATCCTATTAAATTAACCGATTTCAGAGGGAAGTTTGTGCTATTAGATTTTTGGGCTTCATGGTGTCCTGATTGTCGGGTGCAAAGTCCTGACTTAGTCAAAACTTACGCGACCTTTAAAGATAAAAACTTCGAAATATTAGGAATTTCTTTTGATAGAGACAGAAACTCTTGGATAAAGGCCATTCATACCGATAAGTTACATTGGAAACATGTTTCGGACCTAAAGCGTTGGCAAAATGATGTTGGAACATTATACGGCGTCAAAGCTATCCCACAAAATGTGCTGATTGATCCTTCTGGAAAAATCATAGCCAGAAATATACATGGTGAGGAGTTGAATAAGAAACTGAAAGAAGTATTAAAATAAATAGAAAAGGGAGCGATTAATAATCGTTCCCTTTTCTATTTATAGCTCATGTTAACCAAAAAGAGCTCGGAATACATCCTCAAGAGTTGCAACCGGACGAATAGCGATATTATACTTTTTAGGATCTAACCCCTTTGTATTAAACTTAGAAATAAAGATTCCTTCAAAACCTAATTTCTCAGCTTCAGCGATGCGCTGCTCGATTCGATTTACAGCACGAATTTCTCCAGAAAGCCCGACCTCACCAGCAAAAGTGATGTTTGTTTTTACAGCAATATCCTGTTGTGACGAAATAATAGCGACGATGACTGCTAGATCTATAGCAGGATCTTCCACTCTTAGTCCTCCTGCAATATTTAAGAAGACATCTTGCGCACTCAATCTAAAACCAAAACGTTTCTCCAAGACAGCAAGTAACATACTTAATCTTTTAGTATCAAATCCAGTGGATGTACGTTGTGGATTTCCAAAAGCAGAATTACTAACCAAGGCCTGCACCTCAATCATCATAGGACGTGCTCCCTCCAGCATTGCTGCTATAGACACCCCACTAACCGGAGCATCGCGTTGCGAAATCATAATTTCAGAGGGATTGGAAACCTCTCTCAGACCTGAACCCTGCATTTCATAGATACCCAGCTCTGAGGCCGAACCAAACCGATTCTTCACAGCTCTCAAGATACGATAAACGTGATGCCGATCGCCCTCAAACTGTAAAACAGTATCGACCATATGCTCCAAAACTTTAGGTCCCGCAATAGATCCATCTTTAGTAATGTGACCAACAATTAAAACTGGAGTACTCGTTTCTTTGGCAAACCGCAATAACTCTGCTGTACATTCCCGAACCTGAGACACAGAACCCGGCGCAGATTCTATCTGCGACGAATGCAGGGTCTGAATGGAATCGATCACGATTACATTGGGTTGCACAACTTCTATCTGTTTAAAAATATTTTGTGTAGACGTTTCTGTTAAGATATAACAATTCGCATTAGATGATTGTGACAACCGTTCCGCCCGCATTTTAATCTGTTGCTCACTCTCTTCTCCTGAAATATAAAGAGTCTTTACCTGCGGAATGGATAATGCCAGTTGCAACATCAGCGTAGACTTTCCAATACCCGGTTCTCCACCAATTAAAACCAAAGAACCTGGAACAATCCCGCCCCCCAAGACACGGTTAAACTCTTGATCGGGTGTCAGGATACGTGATTCATCCTGATAGACGATTTCATGAATAACAGCCGCTTTATTTGCGCGCTTGGGTGACGATGTTACCGATGTACTGCGCCATTCAGGGACTTTAGATCCTGATTTCTCGACCACTTCTTCTACTAGAGAATTCCATTGCTTACATGAAGGACATTGCCCAAGCCATTTTGCGGATTCAAATCCACAACTTTGACAGAAATATGCTGATTTTGTCTTTGCCATTGTACGAATTTACCACTTTTTAAACGGCAACATTTAGGTTATTAAAAAATCTTACAATATTTTGTAACAAGAATCAGAAGTTATCGACTTATCGAATATGAATTTGGAACAGGAGTTTATCATCCTTTTAGAAAAAAATCAAAATATCGTACATAAAATCTGTAAAATATATACGGATCAAGAGGATATGCATAAAGATCTTTTTCAAGAAATAACGATTCAACTTTGGCATTCTTATCCTAAATTCCGAGGCGAGGCAAAATTTAGCACCTGGGCATATCGAATTGGGCTAAATACAGCGATATCCCTATTTAGAAACAAAAAAAGGACTTTACCAATTATTCCCTGGGACCAAAATTTAGAAAAAATATCATACGAGGAATACGATCCAGAAAAAGATGATCAGCTCCAATATTTATATGAAGCGATCCACCATTTGAATGATATTGAAAAAGCACTCATATACCTTTATCTGGAAGATAGGGATTATACAGAAATCGCTGAGACACTTGGCATCAGCGAAGTGAATGCTCGCGTTAAAATGAACAGAACAAAAACAAAATTGAAAGAGATTTTAAAAAAGAAAGGGGCTTTGTAATGGATGAGTTAGATCAATTAAAAAAACAGTGGTTAAAGAATACAAATTTCACCAAAATTAATCAAACTGAAATAAAATCATTACTACATAAAAATTCCACTTCAATCGTGAAATGGATATTTATTATCAGTCTCATCGAATTAAGCTTAGGTATTATTTTATCTTTTATGTTTCCGAGTTCTGAAAGAGAGGAATCGGCCTTTTTTAAATATTTAGGGTATGTGTCAGAACTGGTATTTTATATTGGTATAGGATATTTTATATATAGTTTTTTTACTTCGTACTCCAACATATCCAATAAAAGCAGTACTAAAGAATTATTAATTAATATCATTACCACGAGAAAACACGTCGAAAATTATATAAAATTTAATATATATTTCATTATATATGCTTTTGTAATTGCTTTCTTAGAAATAATTATAAGAAAAATCGATGCAGATGTACATTGGGGGACTAACTTTGTAATGATAATTCTCCTAGCGGTAATAATTGCTCTAATTACTCTAATATTTATTACCATTATAAAATTTTACTATAAAATCGTTTACAGAAGATTGCTCAAAAAATTGAATCATAACTACGAAGAGTTAACACGCTTAGAAGAGGAATCTTAGAAAAAAGAAATCTATTATTACCTTTACAAACTATGCGACAGACTATTATTTTCTATCTTGTTTTCGTTAATCTTCTTACTTTTTTGCTTTTTTATCTAGATAAACGAAAAGCGATAAATAAAACCAATAGAATCTCGGAGAAAACACTGCTAAGCTTTTGTGCCATTGGGGGTAGTTTAGGAGGGTTTCTTGGCATGCAGTTATTTCGCCATAAAACTAAAAAGAGAAGCTTTCTGCTTCCCTTTTTTATTATTGTTATTCTACAGGTAGGGGGTGTCTATGGATATGCTAATTATCATCATTTGATCTAGTTTTCATTTTCTTTTAGTATTCTTAAAAAGTTTAATCCCATAAGCTTTTCAAGGTCCGACTGATCATAGCCCCTTTTCAGTAAAGCCTTTGTCAAATTCGGTAATTTACTTACATCTTCTAATCCTCGAGGGGCTGACTCTATACCGTCATAGTCAGATCCGATGGCAACATGATCAATACCAATTTTTTGCACCAGATAATCAATATGATCCAAAAGTAAAGACAAAGGCACATCTGCAATATGTTTATTTTCCACAGACAATACCCCATATTGATCAGAAGCAGAGAGGGTATAATCGCCTTGAAGACCAAATTGCTTCTTGTACAATTTTTTGACACGCTTTTCATAATTTTTATCCAGAAAACCAGAGTAAAAATTAACACCTACCACTCCCCCATTTTTCTTCAGAGCTTTCAACTGGGCATCTTTTAAATTTCGGAAATGAGGAGTTAATTTGTAAGCATTACTGTGCGACACCAGTACCGGTTTGGTCGCGACATCCAATACATCATAAAAAGTCTTTTCACCAACATGAGATAAATCTACCATCATGCCCAGTTTATTCATTTTTCTAACAATATCCTTACCTAAGGATGATAAACCCTTACCATCCTGTGATGTCGTCTTGAACTCTTGAGCGGCCGCAGTAGCCCAAGATAAATTATAATTCCAAGTGAGCGTCATGTACCGGGCCCCTCGATGATAAAGAGCTTCTAAATAATCAATATTAGCCTCTATCATATTTCCGCCTTCTATACCGATAAGCGCTGCTACTTTTTCATTTTTTGTAATACGCTCAATGTCATCACTATTTTTAGCAAGCTCAATCTTATCGGGGTTTCTGTTTAGCACTTTTTCAAGAGCATCAATTTGATCATTAGCATGTTTAAATGCTCCAGATTTCCATTTTTTATCATCCGACCATACCGCAAAAACCTGTACATCGATACCACCTTCAATCAATCTTGGAATATCAGTATGGTTTACCGTTAATCGCTGACTGATATCAAGACCGGGTAAGATAGATGTAATAATCACATCATTATGGCCGTCAACAACGATCATCTTCCGATGAATAGCTTCATAATCTTGCGCCTTCACAATTTCAATCCCTGATAACATGATTACCAATGGTAAAATGTAATTTTTCATAAGAACTATTTTTTACCTGCTGCTATAGCTTCGTAAATAGCATCTTGAATCCTGCTTCTGATATTGAGGTTAAGTAATTTAGTCGAAACCTGAGGGTGAACTCGATTTGACAGAAATATATAGACCAGCTGATTAGCAGGATCAATCCAAATACAAGTACCTGTATAGCCCGTATGTCCATAAACAGTTGCATTTGAAAGTTTTGACGGGTACTCATTTTTCAGATTCGGGTCCCAACGGTCAAAACCTAAGCCTCTACGACTTGTTAAGGATTGTTTTGAAGTGAACAGATCCACTGTCTTTGCCTCAAAATAACGTTCTCCGCCATATTCACCTCTATTTAATAACAGCTGTCCGTAAATAGCCAAATCATTTGCAGTCGCAAATAGACCTGCATGTCCCGCTACCCCACCGGCCATTGCCGCTCCCTGATCATGAACATATCCCTGCAAAAGCACTTTTCTAAAGGAAGTATCCTGTTCCGTCGGAATAATATCCTGTTTTGCAAAACGATCCCTTGGGTTATAACCAGCGGTCTTCATACCTAATGGGCGATAGAAATTATCCTGCACATACTTTTGCATCGGTATAGCAGTTTGATGCTCCGCAACCTCTTTCATCACGTACATACTGATATCACTATAGACATAATTTCCTTCAGGCTTCACCTCCGAATGTAACATCTCAGGCCACATGACATCCCGGTAATAATTATTGACCAGATAACAGCTATCAGCCACTTTCACATGATGAGTCGGTGAATCATAAGATTGTAAATCGCCAGGTTTTAAATTTCTATAAAAAGGAATAAAAGGTGTAAATCCGGCTTCATGTAACATCACACTCTTTAATCGGATATCCTTTTTATTTGTAGCCTTAGCCTGCCAAAGGTAGTCCCCGATAGGCTTATCTAAGTCAACAATCCCTTGTTCGGTCAAACGCATAATTACAGGAGTAGTACCCGCAATTTTACTTACTGAAGCCAAGTCAAAGATATTGTGAATAGTTGTTGGTTCTTTTTTACTATAAGTATGATATCCGTAGCCTTTTTCAAATATGACCTGACCATTCTTAATGACCATGACCACAGCACCAGGTGTTGCCTTTTCAGCGATTGCTTCCGCTGCTATTTCATCAATTTTTTTACTTAATCGATCGATGTTGATCTCATCATTCGCGAGCACTGCATATTGGATACGAGTCTGACTAGTCGCTTCACCCATACCTTTCATAAAACTGCTGGAATAAGTTTTCTGTAGTTTATTAAAAGCAGATAGCCCCCCGAAAATTGTCATAGCTGCATTATTCTGCGTTTCGCGAGAAAAATGATCATTCCACAAAATTGGGACTTTCACATTATTCAGCAAAGACAATACATCCCCCTTTCCAAACACAGCAAGAATAATCTTCTTATTATTCATTTTTGCTTGAACAAGCTGTTCTATAAATGGAAATGTTAATGCTTCAGACTTAACGGCCACAATAACAAGGTTGCTATATTTAACTTGCTCATCAAAACTCCCCAAACCTGCATAAGTTACAGCAGCATAACGGGATATCTGATCATTAAAATCACGGAATAAGCTAGAATCCTGTGTACAAACAGTAATCGTATACTTGTCCAATTTACCTAAAGGAAGTACAGCGTCGATATTATTAAAAAGAACGGTTTCATTTTTAATAGTCGATTTATATTGCGCATTTACACGATTCATTTGGAGAAATCCTACTGCAAAAATCCCTGCAATTAGAAGTTTTATTCTACTTATCATCATCTGTTTAAAAAGGGTTTATATGTAAATGTACAAATAAAAGAAATACAATCATGCACAAAAACGCATGATCAAAATATTTACATTTAATAATCTTATCTTTGATATATGCCGGAGGTAGTAGAAAATAGAACCATTTTTTCATTGTTAGAAGTAACGCGTAGCATCCAAAAAACTATTGCTGAGCGTTATAAGAGTTTGTATTGGATCAAAGCAGAAATGAATAAACTCAATCATTACTCTCATTCTGGACACTGCTACCCGGAGCTTGTCGAAAAGACAGAAGGAAAGATTGTGGCCGAGATCCGATCCATTTTATGGAAAGCAGACTACCAAAGAATCAACACGCAGTTTCTCAAAATTGCGCAAGAACCTTTGCGAGAAGGAATTACCATGTTATTTCAAGCTAGCATTTCTTATGATCCGATGTATGGTTTAAGTTTACGAATTGTCGATATCGATCCCACTTTCACTTTAGGAGAACTAGAAAAAGAAAGAATAAATAGTATCAATAAACTAAAAAAAGATGGGATTTTTGATTTAAATAGAAATCTACCTTTTCCCACTTTACCCAAGCGGCTGGCAATTATTTCTGTCGAAACTAGTAAGGGTTTATCCGATTTCTATAAAATTATCAATCAAAACCCATGGGGATATAAAATAGAACAAACCCTTTATCCCGCCTTATTGCAGGGGGACAAGTCCGTTCCGTCAATCATCAAACAATTATCAGTCATTGCAGATCGCTCCGATGCTTACGATGCGGTTGCCATTATTCGTGGTGGCGGAGGGGAAGTTGGCCTTTCCAGCTACAATAACTATTTATTGGCTAAAGCGATTGCAATCTTTCCACTTCCCGTTTTAACTGGCATCGGTCATTCTACCAATCTAACTGTGAGCGAGATGGTTGCTTATAAAAACGCCATCACACCAAGTGAATTAGCAGATTTTCTAATTCAAAAATTTCATAATTTCGCCATTCCTTTAGATCAACTGACAACGCGGATACTGCAAAACACCACAACGATTTTTAAAGGTGAAAATGAAAAATTAAAATCGCTTGCATCAGATATTAAATGGTCTTCACAGCGATCAATTCAGCAATCGAAAGTCGATTTAAACTCATTTGAAAAGGATTTAAAAATAAATATTGCTTACATCTTCCGTCAAAAATTTACCACCTTGGATCATCTTGAAAAAATGATCCAATTGGCAGATCCAGTCAGACTTCTAAAAAAAGGATATTCCATTACACAGGTGAATGGAGAACTTCTTGTATCAGTCGATCAGATTAAAGATAACGATATATTGACAACGCAGGTTTGGGATGGTGAGATTATCAGTGTAACTCAAAAAATTAACAAAAATGGAAAATAAATATACATATACCGACGCATTTGAAGAATTAGAAAAAATCGTCCAGGAAATTGAAACAGGTAATACAAATATTGATGCGCTTTCCGAAAAAATTAAAAGAGCATCAATATTGATTCAAATTTGTAGAGCACAGTTAACATCCACTGAAGAAGAGGTCAATCTTTTATTAAAGAATCTGACGCCTATCGAAAATGAAGAAGAATAACTAGTGTTTCAATAAGCGATGATAATGATTATCGAGATGTTTTCGCATCCCATCTCTAAAGGAGGAAACATCTCCTTCTTTCAGCAATACAATCAATTGCTTATGCGAAATAAAATCATTGGAAAAAAATTGTTGATTCAATAAACCACCATCGTGCACATATTGAAAAATTGGCAGTAACATCTCCTGGAATTCCATGAGCATCTTATTGCCTGAAATCTTATACAGCTTTCCATGAAAAGCGACTTCTTCCTGTATAAGGAATGATCGTCCGTCACTATTTCTCATCTCCATTTCAACAATTTCTTCCAGCTCAGCAATATCAGTTGCCGTTACTCTGTCAAAAATTAATTCCGCCATTCCGACCTCCAAAGCGAGCCGCATTTCAAAAATATCTTTCAACGTATCATCATCCAGCATAGCCGGATGAAAAACTTTTTTTAAAGGAGTCAATAAGTTAGGATTCGTCAAAACTGCTCCCTTATTTTTTCGTGACTCAATTAACCCCATTATACGTAACCGTAAAAGAGCCTCTCTAATAACAGTTCTAGATACACCAAAACTTTCAGAAAGCTCCAATTCCTTTGGCAATGACTCTCCAATCTGAATATTACGAGCTCTAATTAAATCAATAATATGATTTTCTACTTTGTCTACTAAACTTGAAGTATCAATGCTCTCAAATTTCTCTAACATCGGACTTTTTATTATAATTTCTCACCATCTATCTTAGTCTGTACAAATGTTACACTTTTTTTTATCATTTACTTGCTATAGTAGAGATAAAAGAATAATTTTAATCATTCAAATGTATGACATAATGCTTTATTGTGCTTTTAATCAAAATAGCATATGTTGCTAACAACGTCAAGAGTAACAATATCGTGCGTAACTCATAAATAAATTAAAATACGTTATTAATTGATCCTATGGAATATGTCACACAAATGATAAAAGGAAATAATTTAAATACCAATTATAAAAAAATATTTACACGCATGAATAATCACAAATTACAGGGCTTAATTGCGGCGCCTTTCACACCAATGCTAGCAAATGGTGATTTAAATCTTGAATCTATCCCTGCTTATTATCAGTTACTGAAACAAAATCAGGTAGCTGGTGCATTTATCTGTGGGTCAACGGGCGAAGGTGTTTCATTAACCTTTGATGAAAGAGTAGCTATTATGCAAGCTTGGGCAGATGCAACTGCCGGTGATAAAGAGTTTAAAGTACTTACCCTAGTAGGTGGAACAAATATTAGAGAATGTTGTTTACTTGCCACAAAAGCTGAACAGATCGGTTTGTTTGGCATTTCATTTACTTCACCTTTCTATTTTAAACCTGCCAATGTAGAACAGTTAGCGAAATGTTGTGAGGAAATTGCAGCGGCTGCGCCTAAAACAGCATTCTATTACTATCATATTCCAGTATTAACAGGAGGAAATTTTGCAATGATCGATTTACTGAAAGCAATTGATGGTAAAATTCCCAATTTTGTAGGAATAAAATATACACATGAGGACTTTATGGATTATCTCTCATGTCTAAATTTTGCCAATCGCAAATATGATATGCTATGGGGCAGAGATGAAAACATGTTATCAGCACTAGTCGTTGGTGCCAAAGGAGCTGTGGGAAGCACCTATAATTATGCTGCTCCTCTTTATCGAGCATTAATTGATGCATTTGATCAGGGAGATTTTGAAAAAGCAAATGCCTTACAGCAACAGTCAATTGATATGATCACTTTATTAGGAAAGTATGGTGGTATTGCTGTCGGAAAATCTTACATGAAACTCATAGGTTTAGATTGTGGAACGTTTAGATTACCTGTCCGCAATATGACAGAAAAAGATTTTGAAAGATTTAAAGCCGATGTTGCATCGCTAAATTTTTCAAGTTTCAAATCAACTTTATAACATGATGAAAACTATTCCTCTTATCTTAAGCACACTCTTATTTATGCAATGTAGCACAACAAAAAATGTAGAAGAGATCACTTGGTCTGTTTCGGACTCTCTACCCAAAACGATTACCGGTCAAGTGCAACTTGGTGTTGCAGGACCTGTTGTAGGAATCCACAGTGATCATTTACTGATCGCTGGTGGCGCAAATTTTCCAGAAAAGATGCCTTGGGAAGGAGGAATAAAAAAATACCAGCATACAGCATACATTTATGCCATAAAGGATCATCATTTAAAGTTAACAAACACTTATTCGCTTAATACTTCCACTGCATATGCCGCAAATTGCAGTCAAGAAGAGGGAATTTATACCGCAGGTGGAGAAAATGAAATGGGAGCTTCGTCACAATTTCAGATCTATGCCTGGAACGCACAACAGAATAGCTTCCAAGTAAATCAACTCCCCGATCTTCCACTTCCTTTAAGCAACGCAAGTCTGGTGGCAAACGACAACAAACTCTATTTAATAGGTGGAGAAAATGCAACGCTTGTTTCAGATAAAATATACCTATACGATCAAAAATGGCAGGAATATATGCACCTTCCATATCCATTAACACATACGGTAGCCCTTGTTAAAGATCACTTTCTTTATCTATTTGGAGGGCGTACCAGACAGCTTAATGCGATCAGTACATTATATAAAACCTGTTATAAAATTAACTTAAAAACAAAAGAGATTATCCAGATCGCCGATTTGCCAGAAGCGCTTTCTGCAGGAACAGGATTCGCAGATAATAAAGGTAACCTATTCTTAATTGGCGGTGATAATGGTTCAACGTTTCACAAAGTTGAACAGTTAATTCTAGATATAGCACAAGAAACAGCTCCAGATCGAAGAGAAAAATTAATACAAGATAAAGCAATCGTGCAATCCAATCATCCAGGTTTTACCAAAAATGTTTTGCAATATGATGACCAACTAAACAAATGGCATGTCGCCAGCACTTTACCGACAGGATCACCTGTTACCACAACTGCTGTCTTTCATGACCAACAAGTTTATATTCCATCGGGGGAAATTAAAGCAGGCATTCGATCTGCAGGAATATTAACAGGTACCATTAGATAACATCTAAATATAAACCAAATCATGATACAAAATAAAAAATATTATCCTTGGATTGTTGTTGGCCTACTATGGGTGGTTGCATTACTCAATTACATGGACAGGCAGATTCTATCGACCATGCGTCCGACGATGCAGGTCGATATCACTGAACTACAGTCAGCAACTGTCTTTGGACAATTAATGGCCATATTCTTATGGATCTATGGACTGATGAGTCCTGTTTCAGGAATACTGGCTGATAGACTCAATCGCAAATGGCTTATCGTAGGCTCTTTATTTGTTTGGTCATTAGTCACCTCATTAATGGGATACGCTACAACCTATCCGGAATTAATGATACTTCGCGGTATTATGGGCGTTTCCGAAGCCATCTATATTCCAGCAGGACTATCACTCATCTCGGATTTTCATTCTGATAAATCGCGTTCATTAGCAATTGGTATTCACATGACTGGTTTATATACAGGCCAGGCATTAGGCGGATTCGGGGCAACATTAGCAAGTTCTTATTCTTGGCACAGTACATTCAAAATATTTGGTTTAATAGGAGTATTATATGCTATTGTCCTCATGTTCTTTCTAGCAGAAGCTCCGGTAAGAACGAAAAAATCAGAACAAACAGAAAAACCCATCAATAGTTTCAAAGCGATAGGTATGCTCCTGAGCAATATATCGTTTTGGGTCATCTTGTTTTATTTTGCGATACCAAGCTTACCAGGCTGGGCGACAAAAAATTGGTTACCGACTTTATTTTCAGAGAACCTCAATATATCGATGTCGCAAGCGGGTCCATTATCAACAATCACAATCGCGATATCCTCTTTCTTAGGGGTTATTTTTGGAGGTATATTATCTGACCGTTGGATACAAAAGAATGTAAAAGGCCGTATTTATACATCTGCAATTGGTTTATTATTAACAATTCCGGCTATGTTCTTAATCGGATATGGGCAACATATCTACCATGTTGTAGGCGCAGGATTAATGTTCGGTTTTGGCTTCGGCATGTTCGACGCTAATAATATGCCTATTCTTTGCCAATTTGTTCCGAGTAAATTCCGTGCAACAGCATATGGGATCATGAATATGCTTGGTGTTATGGCCGGTGCATTTATTACTAAAGTATTGGGGGCGTCCGCTGATGAAGGTAAACTAGGAAAAGATTTTGCGCTCTTGGCTGTCATTGTATTTGTTGTTGTCATCATTCAACTTGTTGTATTAAAGCCAAAATCAAATGCTTCGCTGGACTAAAAAAATAATTTTAATCACATCTATTACGGTGTATTCCTCCATCGCATTGTATGCTCAGAAAAGAGTGGCATGCATTGGCGATTCAATCACCAAAGGATTAGGATTAAAAAAGGAGAATAAAACATATCCCCAACAACTTCAAGAGTTATTAGGACCAAATTTTAACGTCCAAAATTTCGGGTTTAGTGGTGCCACATTATTGAGCAAGGGACATAAGCCCTATGTCGAAACCCAGGAATATAAACAAGCACTGGCATTTCATCCTGACATTGCAATTATAGCATTGGGCGTAAATGACACTGATCCTCGAAATTGGCCCAACTATGGCGATGAATTTGAACAGGATTACAGTACACTTATCAGTAATCTCAGAAAATCAAATCCCGGTGTCTCCATATATATTTGTACCCTTACCCCTATTTTCAGCGGTCATACACGTTTCTTATCCGGTACAAGGGATTGGCATCAAGCCATCACTGCGTTGATACCAAAAATTGCCAAAAATAATCAAGTTAAACTGATCAACATCAATGAACAATTAAAGAGCAGAATCGATTTATTCGAAGATAACATACATCCAAATGTTGAAGGAGCGACCATAATCGCCAAACAAGTAAACCAAGCGATACAGGGAATCGCGCAGCCACTTTCGGTTAAGGCCAACTTTGGAGATCATATGGTTTTACAACGAAACCGGGAAAATGCAATTATAGGAAAAGCATCATCCAACAAAAAGGTAACGTTAACATTCAATCACAAAACCTATCAAACTCAGTCCGACGACAATGGTGATTGGTCAATTCTACTTCCCAAAAGGAGTGCCGGAGGTCCATTTGATATTCAAATCCAAGCGGAAGATGAAGAGTTAAAAATAAACGATATACTTTTTGGCGATGTATATCTAGCATCTGGGCAATCCAATATGGCATTTGAGCTAAAAAATGCACTCGGAGGAGACAGTTTAATACAAATGAATGCCCCAAAAGTAAGGTTGTTTAAAAATACCAATTTAGTTCAGACCAATCCGACATCCTGGGACTTAAATACACTTGAAAAGATTAATAAATTAGACTTTTTCAGTGGAAACTGGACTTTACCAACACAAGAAAATAAGGCAAATTTCTCTGCAATAGCTTATGCCTTTGCGCTCGAGGTATCTTCTAGAACCAATATTCCAATTGGCATAGTCGAACTGGATGTCCCTGGATCCAATACCGAATCATGGATAAATCGTACAACATTAGAGCAAGATAATCTACTAGCAAGCTACATCCATAATTGGAGGAAATCAGATTTTATACAGGATTTTTGCCGTACTAGATCTGATCAAAATCTGGCACTGTCCTCCACAAAATATCAACGTCACCCTTATGAACCCGCGTACAATTTTGAAGCCGGTATATCGCATTGGTTACATACGCAATTCACCGCTATTTTGTGGTACCAAGGAGAAAGCAATGCCCATAATATTGAGCTACACGAGCTATTATTTAAAACACTAGTCAGTTCATGGCGTCAAAATTTTAAGCAAGACCTTCCTTTCTATTATGTTCAACTATCAAGTATAGAACGTCCTTCATGGCCAAGGTTCAGAGACAGTCAGCGCAAATTGAATACAGAACTTGAAAACACCTATATGGCTGTTTCATCAGATGTCGGCGATCGTTCGGATGTCCATTCTAAAAATAAGATCATTATCGGAAATCGATTGGCAAATCTAGCCCTTGCCCATGAATACAAATTCAAAATCAATGCAGATTATCCAACCTTCGACCATTATACCATAAAAAACAGTAGGATCAAGGTATATTTTAAAAACTGTAAATCACTCAAAACGAACAATAATCAACCTTTACAGGGATTTACCCTGATCGATGAAAAGGGATATTCCTTACAGCCTGGAAAAATATCAATTCAAAAAAATTGTGTATCGCTTGCTATGCCAAGCGATAAAATCATAACTGAAATCCGATACGCATATTCACCCTATAGCACTGCAAATTTGCAAAATGAGGCAGAAGTACCCGCTTCAACATGCAGTTTTAAAATTGACTAAAAACGATGTATACTTTTACACAACTCGAAGAACTCGAAAAATTTTATAAAACACAGCTTCTAGAAAATACTGTTCCATTTTGGTTTCCAAAATCATTTGACCATGAAGACGGTGGATTTTTACTCATGCGCGATCAGGACGGAAGTTTAATTGATGATGACAAAGCAGTTTGGATTCAAGGACGAGCAACTTGGTTACTGGCAACACTATACAACACAGTAGAACCCAAACAAGAATGGTTAGACGGAGCTAAATTAGGCTACGATTTTATCCAAAAACACTGCTTTGATACCGACGGACAAATGTTTTTCCATGTCACGAAAGATGGTCAGGCGATCCGTAAAAGAAGATACTATTTCTCCGAGACTTTTGCTGTCATTGCCTTTGCTGCCTATGCAAAAGCCTCAGGCAGTCAAGAAGCAGCCGAACAGGCTCGTGCTATTTTTGGGAAATGTATCCAATATGCTTCCGGAGAAATCAAATTAGCTCCTAAGTTTACAGATACAAGGCCTTCAAAAGGTATTGGAACGCCGATGATTATGATCAATACGGCACAACAACTACGTGACACAATCGGTGACCCCCGCTGTGATGAAGCCATCGCTAATTGGATAAATGAAATTGAAACGAACTTCGTGAAACACGACCTCAAAGTAGTCATGGAACAAGTGTCGCCGACAGGAGAAATCATCGATCATATTGATGGCAGAACCTTAAATCCGGGTCATGCCATAGAAGGAGCCTGGTTTATTCTACATGAAGCCCAATACCGCAACAACGATCCAAAGCTTACCGAGTTAGGTTGTAAAATGCTTGACTATATGTGGGAAAGAGGTTGGGATAAAGAATTTGGCGGTATTTTATATTTTAGAGATCTATACAATAAACCTGTACAAGAATATTGGCAGGACATGAAATTCTGGTGGCCTCAAAACGAAACCATCATTGCCACGCTGCTCGCTTATTTATTGACCGGAAACGAGAAATATGCAGAGATGCATCAAAAAATACATCAGTATGGCTATGAAAAATTTCACGATCAGAAGCATGGCGAATGGTTTGGATATCTCCATCGGGATGGTTCTATCGCACAGACTGCGAAAGGAAATCTATTCAAAGGACCATTCCACCTTCCACGTCAGGAATGGTATTGCTGGACAATTCTTAAAAACTTCTTAAAAGATAAAAATGAATCTTAAGCTCAAATACCTTAGCATTTTACTTGTTAGCATCAGTTTTTTTTCAATTTCGTCTGCACAAGAAAATTTAATTCCATTACCGATCAACATGGAATTGGGGAAAGGTATGCTTGATCTGAACAAGGGAATTATTGTAAATGAAAATAATCCAGCACTAACGAATGAATATCAACTGGCCAAAACCATTCTTGCAGATTGGAAAATAGGAACTAAAAAAGCTGGTCATAACAACAGCCTGCCACTCCTAACACTTGAGCTATTAAGTGGTTTATCCGAAAATAAGGAAGCTTATTATTTGAAAATTGATGAGAAAGGAATCCACATAAAAGCACACAATAGTGCAGGCATTTATTACGGACTACAAACATTAAGACAATTTTCAATTCAACAGAAAAAGCTTTCATTTTGTGAGATCAATGACAAACCGGCATTCTCATGGCGGTCCTTCCTCGTTGATGTCGGACGTAATTATCAACCTCTTGCTATGCTAAAAGAGCAGGTTGATATCATGGCACGTTATAAATTAAATGTTTTACACTTTCATTTTACAGAAGATATCGCTTGGCGTTTAGCCAGCAAAAAATACCCGGATCTTACCGATCCATCTTACATTACCAGAGGTAAAGGTGAACATTATACAGAAAAAGAGTTCAAAGAACTAATAAATTATTGCAAACTACGCCATATCTTGCTTTTACCTGAAATTGATATGCCAGGACACAGTGATGCTTTCAAAAGATATTTTGGAGTAGGCATGCAAACGGACTCTGGTATGGTATATATTAAAGAGCTTTTAAAAGAATTCTCAGAAACCTATACCGATCTCCCCTATCTGCACATTGGAGGTGATGAAGTAAAAATCAGCAATAAAAACTTCATGCCTGAAATCACACAATATGTTAAAGGATTAGGTTATAAAACAATTGGATGGGATCCGGGCAGTAACCTTATGCCACAGACCATTCGACAACTGTGGATGGGTGGTCCCAAAAAAATTCTAGAACAAGGGGACCATGTATTTATCGATTCCAAACATCTCTATATAAATCATATGGATCCTTTGGAAACTGTAACGACCTTATTTCATAGAAAAATTGGCGAACAAGATAAGGAGCATAAAAATCTGATCGGAGCAACCTTGTGTTCATGGCCAGATCGTGCAGTAGCCGAACCTCAGGATATGTTTGTCCAAAGCGCCATATATCCCGCTCTTGTCACATTTGCAGAACGCAGTTGGCGAGGTGGTGGCCTAGCTGGCTGGACATGTAATATTGTGCAAGAAAGTCTTCCTGCTTATCAGGAATTTAAAGCATTTGAAACTAGACTGCTCCATCATAAAAACAGCTATTTTTCTGATAAACCATTTCCCTATGTCAAACAAATAGGATTAAAATGGGAACTGATCGGCCCCTTTCAAAATGAGGGCAATCTTGCAAAAACATTTCCAATAGAAACGAAACCATTTGCACCTGATATAACAGTTACAAAAACAATAGCGGGAGGTACCGTGATCCTGAGACATTGGTGGGCAGATATCATACCTGGTGCCCTTAATAATCCACAAGAGAACACAACTTGGTACGCACGTACCAAGATATGGAGTGAAAA
This sequence comes from Sphingobacterium sp. JUb20, assembly GCF_004342035.1. Lineage (NCBI taxonomy): Bacteria > Pseudomonadati > Bacteroidota > Sphingobacteriia > Sphingobacteriales > Sphingobacteriaceae > Sphingobacterium > Sphingobacterium sp. JUb20. Next base: position 28,080 of record NZ_SLYV01000014.1, read on the forward strand.
AATCGAGCATAAATTATTCTGGATCGGATTCAACAATCTATCCCGATCGTATGCAAGCAATACACCCCAATTACACACTTGGGATGATCTTGGAAGCCAAGTCTGGGTCAATAATAAAACGATCGAACCGCCTATTTGGAAGCATGCCGGTACAAAAGGAGATTTAGAGACTCCTCTAGTAGATGAAGGTTACACCTATAGAGCGCCAACAAAGATTTTATTGAAAAAAGGTTGGAATGAAATTTTAATCAAATTACCGATCAGCGATTTTAAAGGAACCGATTGGCAAAATCCAGTAAAATGGATGTTTACATTTATACAGAGTAATTAATAACCAAAACATTATATCATGCAAAAATTATTTTTAACGCTTTCTATCCTGCTATCATCGACGATGATCCAAGCACAAGAAACGACTGTTTTTAAATCGGGAGATGACGGTTACAAAAGTTACCGTATTCCAGCGATTGTCAAAGATAAAAGTAACAATCTGATTGCATTCTCCGAAGGCCGTGTTGAACATGCCGGAGACTACGGAAATGTCGATATCGTTTACAAAATCAGTTCTGACAATGGAAAAACATGGGGACCTCTGCAGATAGCTGTAGACCAAGATAAATTACAGGCGGGCAACCCCGCACCTATCGTTGATCTATTAGATCCACAATATCCAAAAGGACGAATTTTCTTATTCTACAATACAGGAAATAATCACGAAGGAGATGTCAGAAAAGGAAATGGAATTCGCGAATGCTGGTATATCACTTCTACAGATGGAGGAAAAACATGGGCTGCACCGACAAACATTACAACTGCAGTGCATCGTCCAAATCAACCCGCGTTCAATCCTAATTATACTTTTAAAGAGGATTGGAGAACCTACGCGAATACACCTGGTCATGCTTTACAATTTGATTCCGGAAAATATAAAGGCCGTATATACATTCCTGCAAACCATTCAGAAGGAGACCCAAAACCTGCAGGAAAAGATTATTTTGCACATAGTTATTATTCCGACGACCATGGTAAAACTTTCAAAATCGGAAATACAATAAGCTTTGAAGGTGGAAATGAAACGATGGCCGCACAGATCTCCGAAACAGGATTGTATATGAATACTAGAAACCAACAGGGAAATGTACGAAACCGTATTGTTTCTTATTCGAATGATGGTGGAGCAACATGGGATACCACTTTCTATGATAAAAATCTACCAGATCCTGTTAACCAAGGTTCTACCCTATCTTGGAAAAAAGGTAAAAATTATATTCTAGCTGTTTGCAATGCTGCCTCTCAAAAAGACCGAGATAATTTAACATTACGAATCAGTAAAGATCAAGGAAAGACCTGGTATTTTAACCATGTAGTGGCAAAAGCACCTGTAGGCTATAAAGATTCTTATGCCGCCTATTCAGATATTATTCTGATCAACAATAAGAAAATCGGCGTGCTTTATGAAAAAGATAATTACGAAACGATTGTTTTTGACACGGTGTCAATCAAATAGCAACCTGCTGAATCGAACTAAAAAAGTGTCTGAATCTTAAGATACAGACACTTTTTTACTACGTATCTCAAAATTTAAAACATGGGTACTTCAATCAATAAAACTTGAGCATCCGATGTAGCACGCATATCAATTTCGTTTATTTCCCAAATTCCAACCGCATCTCTGCGATTTAACTTTTCTCCTGCTATTTCGATAGCCCCCTCTAAAACAAATACGTAAACACCATTTGCTTCACTATGCAATTGATAATTAACGGTAGTATCCACCTCGATATCTGCTAAATTGAAATAAGCATCTTGATTAATAAAGACCGCTTGGGTATCTGCTGTATTGGGAGAAACGATCGTCGCAAACTTATTTTTTCGATCTAAATCCAAATATGACTTCTGATCATAACTTGGGGTCAACTGTCTTTCATTCGGGATAACCCAAATTTGAAGAAATTTAACAGGATCTACTTTACTACCATTAAATTCAGAATGCGTAACGCCAGTTCCTGCGGACATAATTTGCACATCACCAGTTTGGATATCACGACTAGTTCCCATGCTGTCTTGATGAGCCAAAACACCCGCTAACGGGATACTGACGATCTCCATATTATCATGGGGATGACGTCCAAAACCATTTCCTGCTTCAACAAAATCATCATTCAAAACACGTAATGCTCCGAAATTAACCTTATCCTGATCGAAATAATTTCCGAAACTAAAAGAGTGGGCACTTTTCAACCATCCAAAGTCAACATGACCACGTTTTTCTGATTTATGTATTATCTTTTGCATTTGATTATAATTATATGTTCAAACACACAAATAACATACCAAGCTAGAAATCAATAAAATAATAGACTATTTAACATGACAGAATGACAAATCTGCTCCTAGAATTTCTTTAAAAGACGCAGGGAAAACTTCCATAATCAAAATAATGAAGCATTATTTCAATTTATCCGGTGAAAAAGCATAAATAAGTGCTCTTGCTAATATCCGATTGGGATCAATTAAGGTCATGCCATTATGATCATTTTCTGGAAGAGCGAGTGGCAGTTCAGTACATCCCAAGACAATAATTTCTGCTCCTCCTTTTTTTAACTCGTCCATGGCACTATGCAATTCCAGACGGACTTTGTTGGTCACAGGAGTTGACTGCGCTTTGATTCCATATTCCTTATCATATATAGCAGCATGTATCCGTTCTTGCCAATCTTCACTTGGTTCTACAATTTCGAAACCTTCTTTCAGTAACAAATCTCGATAAAGCCCGCTGTTACGCGTACCTGTAGTGGAAAGGATACCAACTTTTGCTTTTGAATATAATGTCTTCATGTAAGAAATCGTCTCATTAACGAGATGCAGTATTTTAATCTTTTGGTTCGTTTTGGCTAATTCCTGTTCGTACACACCATATATAGGATCTGCATGAGCAGTATTACACGGAATACCAACAATAGTAACACCCGCACTTTCCATCTGTCTTGTGATTGCTGCTAAAGCTATAGCCGGATTAACAGTTGAATGTCCCTTTAAATATTCTGAGCGATCACCAATTAAGTTCGGAAATGAATAAAGCATAACGGGTAAATGTTCCTGGTCTGACAGCGCTATAGTTTCCTCAATAATTTTCTTATACAAGTCAAGCCCTCCCAAAGGACCAACACCTCCTACAATACCTATCATATTTCCTCCTTATCTAATCTAACTATCCCTTTCGCCATTTGCATGACCAAAAAGTTTGATTTTATTCCAAAAATAATTCCATTAAATATTTCATAGCATCGATTTCCAAATACGAATTCTAAAATGCTATGACACTTTCTCTTGACGCCTCATAATGGCTCTAAATCCAGGATCTGAACCTGTAGACCATAGCACATTCACACTTTTAAATACGCAAACCAAGTGCCAAAGGAACATGTCGATCTAGCACCTGAACATCAGCATTATTTTTTGTTAATGCACACGCTTTGAGCATGAATTTATGTGTTGATTTATTAAGCTTTTGCTATTCATTTTGCGCTTTGCAAAAATGCATTTATACAGATAGAAAAAATCATACAGGTTTTTTTAGAAAAACATGGACATAAAAAAAGCGACTTAATTTCTTAAGTCGCTTTAGTAGCCCGTAGGGGAATCGAACCCCTGTTTCTAGAATGAAAATCTAACGTCCTAACCCCTAGACGAACGGGCCATTTGGCATCTCCAATAGGATATTTCCCTGTTTGGAGATGCAAATATAGATATTTTTATTAATCTTCCAAAAAAGAATTGAAAAATTTTTTAAATCAAATCAAAACCGATGTCTCTGCGGAAATATTTACCATCGAAATAGATTCTTCCTGCATCAGCAGTTGCCTGTTGCAAAGCATCAAACAACGTATCTTGCAATGTCGTTACTGCGATAACACGACCTCCTGCAGTCACAACATTACCGTCTTGCATGCTGGTACCTGCGTGAAATACAATCGACTCTTTTACATTTTCAATATTTGAAATCACCTTACCAGACTCATAGTTTCCAGGATATCCTCCAGCAACCAGCATAACAGTTACTGCCGTTTTTGGAGTAACAGTATAAGAGCGTGTTTCAAGATTACCTTGAGCAACACCTTCTAATAAATCAATTAAATCTGACTCAATACGTGGCAAAACAGATTCTGTTTCCGGATCACCCATACGCACATTATATTCGATCACTAATGGCTCGCCGTCAACATTCATCAAGCCAATGAAAATAAATCCTTTATATGGAATATTATCTTTCTTTAATCCTTCAACAGTTGGCTTGATAATACGCTCCTCAACCTTACTTATAAAAGCCTCATCAGCAAAAGGAACTGGAGATATTGATCCCATTCCCCCTGTATTTAAGCCAGTATCCCCTTCTCCAATACGCTTATAATCTTTAGCTGAAGGCAATACTTTGTACGAGTTACCATCTGTTAAAACAAAAACAGACAATTCAATACCTTTCAAAAACTCTTCTACAACAACAACATCACTCGCTGCACCAAATTTAGAATCAGCGATCATCGCCTTCAGTTCCAACTTGGCATCTTCCAATGTTTCACAGATCAGCACCCCTTTTCCAGCAGCTAAACCATCAGCTTTCAATACAATTGGTAACTTTTGAGTTTCCAGATATGCAAGACCCTCCTCCAAATTTGTTTTATCAAAAGAACGTGAGGCGGCAGTAGGAATACCATGACGGTCCATAAATTGCTTAGAAAAATCTTTCGATCCTTCTAGTTGCGCACCTTCTTGCTGTGGACCGATAACAGGTATATGTTTTAAATCGGCACGGTTCAAGAAATAATCATGAATACCTTTTACTAGAGGCTCCTCAGGGCCTACCAAAACCATGTTGACATCATTTTCAAGAACAAAACTTGCGATACCGTCAAAGTCAGTCACTTTTAATGCTACATTTTTACCATACGCACCTGTACCTGCATTTCCAGGAGCAATAAACAAATTTTGAAGACGCTTACTTTGCGAAAGTTTGTAGGCGAAGGCTGATTCACGACCGCCAGAACCAATGATTAGGATATTCATAGCACAAAGATATTTGTTTTAGGCTAATATTGGTAGAAAATTTCGAATTGCATTGATATCAAATTCGAAACAACGGATTATTTAATAATTTTTCGTAATTTATTCCAAATTATTGACCCTCAATGTATGAATCTTAAGGCAAGCTTGTTTAGTTTATTATTCATAATTCCTTTTATATCATTAGGACAAACGGATATCCGACAGTTCATCGATAAATTAGGAAATTATGCTGCAAGAAATCCAAAAGAAAAAATCCATGTTCATATGGACAAAGAAAGCTATTCCGCTGGCGAAAATATTTGGATGAAGCTTTACTGCACACTAACACCAGACAACCTCTTATCCGGAGTAAGCCAAGTTGCCTACATTGATTTAATATCTCCAGATAACAAAACAGTGAATATCTTAAAAATTCCCTTAACCGCTGGTTTAGGAATTGCTGATCTGACCTTATCAGACACGCTCATAGAAGGCTCCTATCGTATACGCGCTTATACACAATGGATGAGAAATGATAGTGCAGCCTACTTCTTTGACAAAACAGTGCCCATCTATAACGGTCGTTCGGATAATATTATGACCGGTGATGAAATCATCTACGATGGAGAGAAAAAATACTATGCAATAAAACTAAAAACATTATCAGGAGTTCCCCTGCCAGAAATTAATATTAACTACAAAACCCATCTCAAGAATGGAAAACAAAGAGCATCACGCGAAAAAACAGATCAGCAGGGTCAGCTATTGATTGATCTTAAAGATATACCTGCAGGTGAAATCATCAATTTGTCTTTTAAATCAATAGACGGAATAATAATTCGTAAAACATTTACCGTTCCAGCAGATAAATCAAGTAACAGCCTGCAAATACTACCCGAATCAGGCAACATTATAAACCAACTACACACTAAAATAGGCTTTAAAGCTCTTAATAGTAAAGGACTGGGAGAAAAGTGCACCATTATCATTATGGACAGCAACAAGGAGAAGATAGTCGAGATGGAAACCAGTCTGCTCGGTATGGTCAGCTATCCTTTTGTTTTGGATGCAAAATTAAAATATACAGCCATAGCGACATTTACCGACGGCACTAAAACAGAAACACCTTTTCCGTCAATCAGCATGTCAGGACTAAACATGAATGTGGGCAATCTTACTGATGACAGGGTCTTTGTACAGGTTAATGCTAGCCCTGATCAAATCAATCAGCAAGAAATCTATCTTATCGCCCAATATAATGGAAACACCTTTCATGTTTCCAAGCAAAAATTGAATAAAAACGAAGTCCTTTTTTCCATCCCCAGACAAAATCTGCCTCAGGGAGTTATACAGTTATCCATATTGGATGCAACCCTAAAGCCTTTACTAGAACGAATGATTTTCAACTATCGGTCTGATAAGATTCTTCCTATCGAAGCAACCGCTGATAAACCCACCTATGGAACCCGTCAAAAAGTAAACATTACCGTTTTAAGCGGAAACACCACAGATTCCATTCGGGTTGGTTCATTATCAGCATCAGTTGTTAATAGCAATAAAACCCAGATTGATACTCCTTATAGATCCAGCATATATACGTCCTTGCTCTTAAGTTCGGAAATAAATGGATTTATAGAAAACCCCAACTATTATTTTTCAGATAGTAAAGACATTAAAAAAAGTGATCTGGATAATCTGATGCTGATACAAGGATGGAGAAAATTAGACTGGACAAAAATAGATGATGTGTCTGATCCAAAATATAATTTTGAAAAAAATATATCCATATCAGGAACAATAAAAAAACTTGGTAGAAAAGCGGTTGTCCCAAAAGCAACAGTTACCCTGATCCCTACAACCAACATGACTGCCGCCATTGATACGCTGACGAACGAAGCTGGAAAATTTTCTTTTGATGACCTGTTATTTACTGACAGTATCAAATTCATTATGACGGCAAAATCCGATAAAGATAAAAATAGACTGGACATTGAGCTTGATGAAATCGAGGAACCAGCAACTGGTATCAATAAAAATTTACCTGAAGTACTGAACAATATAAACACCAAATACTTAGGAAATATCAAAAGTGCACAAGCCTACTTTACACAGCTAGAAGCCGCTGGACTCAAACAGCGCTCCATACAACTCGAAGAAGTTAAAATTACCCGGACAGCAATAAAAAAGGCCGTTGCCAATTCAAGTAACTTAAATGGACCAGGCAATGCCGATCAAGTACTTACAGAAGAGGATCTGTCAAACTGCAGTACATTAGAACAATGTCTAGTCGGACGACTCACAGGTGTGATGTGGAGGAACGGCGTACCTTACAATACCCGAGGCAACGGACCTATGCAGGTTGTCCTCGACGGCATGTACATCGAAGGTGATCAGATCTCGATGTTAAGTGCCGCGGATGTAGGGAGTATTGAGGTCCTGAGAAACATTAATCATACTGCAATCTATGGTTCATATGGAGGCAATGGTTTAATTGTAATCACAACAAAAAGAGGCAATGGCGCTACAACTGCATTTAAACCAACAGGCATTCGTACCATTATACCTAAAGGCTTTAACCTGAGTCGGACATTTTATAAACCGAGCTATGAAGCAAAAGATGTATCAAAAATAGTTTCAGATTTAAGAACGACAATACACTGGGAACCCAACATCATTACCGATCAAGTTGGAAAAGCAAGCTTCGATTTTTATACTTCGGACGAAAAAGGTCCATATACAATAATTTTGGAAGGTATTGACTTCAATGGAAAGATAGGCCGGAAAGAACTTAATATAAATGTGGTTGAATAAATTTACAAGAACAGAAATCTTATGAAATATCCATGTAGTACAACTGCACAAACATGCTTAAATGTACTTTGGATATTCCATATGACAGCTGAAAATCAAATTATTTACATATGAAACATATACAAATCAAAACGGAAGACCGTATCGCGAACATATTTTTAGACCGAGGAAAATCCAATGCCATGGATACCGTGCTGCTTGAAGAACTAAATGCTTGTATAAACGATTTAAAAGTCGACCCAGCTATTGAAGGTGTTATCATTCATGGCAAAGAAGGTTTTTTCAGCGCCGGTTTAGATCTGATCACATTATATGAATACAATGAAACCGAAATCAGAGCCTTCTGGTCGCTCTTTTTCAAAACAACGCGTGATCTGGCTTCGTTCCCAAAACCAATTGTATCCGCAATTTCGGGTCATAGCCCTGCAGGAGGATGTGTTATCGCAATCTGTTGCGATTATAGGATCATGGCAGAAGGAAATTTTATTATCGGCCTAAACGAAATTCCAGTTGGATTAATTGTACCAGAAAGTATATTTCACCTCTACAGTTTTTGGCTGGGGAAAGGGAATGCCTATCGCTTTTTACTCGAAGGGAAATTACTGTCTCCACAAGAAGCCCTTACAGTCGGTCTTGTTGATGAAGTCGTGCCGGCAAATGCGATTCACACAGCCGCTTTACGCAAGATCAAATCAGTAACACAGTTTGATAAAGAGACCTGGAAAACCTGTAAATTGAACTTCAGAAAAGAACTTCTAGAAAACCTCGGCGCAAAAGAGGAAGAAACGATTGAAAAAATATTAGAGCAATGGTGGAAGCCCTCAACTCGTAGTATTCTAAAAACAATCATACACAATTTAACGAACAAAACTAAATAAGTCAATTAATTCAAGATTAACGTACAACGTATTTGAATAAAGCAACCGTTGTTCTATTTTTGTAATTAACTCGGATTAATAAAAATCCGCTCAAGTAGATGATAATAACCATGGTGAAAAAAATATTGGGAGTCTGGCTCATTGCAGTTTTTCTTTTCAGCAGTTGCAATAGAACTGCTGAGAAAAAGGAAAGTCAACTGGATTCTATCGATACGATAGCAAAAGATACACTGCCGATCCCATCAGATTCAACAGATACGATCCAAGAACAAGCACCACAGGGCGAATCATTAGACGCGGCCATAATGAATATTATTCAAGCATTTAACAAACAAGATTCCAAGGCGTTAAACAATTATATTGACAAAACGGTCGGTTATTACACCATCTATAGACCTGGAGTGCAAGCCATCTATACACATGCTGTGGCTTTTGATTTCAATCATCCAATACCCGATTATTACCCTTATCCGCATACCAATTTCTTAGGAAAGGTTACTATAGGGCAATTGCCGGTATATGACTGTGGAAAAGAAGCCTGGAATAAAAAGGGGTTATTTTGTAATAACAAACAACATCCAACAGAACTATCGCATACCGCAAAATTCATGAACGAGATCTCGGATGCTAAAATATCAAATGCTGAGATTCAAAAACTAAAAGCTTTAGAAGCTAAAAGTTACCGCGTCATACTAACCGATAAAAACGCTCCACTTATTTTCCACATCACAAATAAAAATGGTAAGTGGATATTTACTGTACTTGATCGTGCTTATGGTGGATGTGATGCCTAACAATAATGATTTATTTCACATTAAAAGCATTACATTCCTAAAAAATATTTAATTTGACAGTTTAAATTCACAATAACAATGAATAGTCTGGATCAGGAATTACAAGCAAAAGTCAACCAATGGCTTAGCTCAGAATACGATGAAGCAACAAGAGCTGCTTTACAAATTTTAATTGATAACAACGAAGTAACTGAACTAACAGATTCATTCTATAAAGATTTAGAATTTGGTACAGGAGGTTTACGTGGCATCATGGGTGTAGGATCCAATAGGATAAATAAGTATACCATCGGTAAAGCAACTCAGGGGTTGGCAAACTATCTAAAAAAGCAATTTCCAAATCAGGTCATTAAAGTAGCTGTAGCTTACGACAGCCGCAACAACTCGCAAAGCCTAGGAACGCTGGTGGCTGATGTATTTGCGGCAAATGGAATCCAAGTGTATTTATTTAATGAACTGCGTCCAACACCTGTACTATCATTTGCAATCCGTCACTTTGGCTGCCAAAGTGGTGTCATGCTTACCGCCTCACATAATCCAAAAGAATATAATGGCTACAAGGCCTATTGGAACGACGGATGCCAATTAACAGCTCCGCACGATACAAATGTCATTACAGAAGTTAATGCTATCCATAGCGTTTCGCAAATATCATTTCAGCCAATTCCAGAAAATATTATACCTGTAGGAAATGAAATTGATGAAATTTACATTAATGAAAATAAAAAATTAAGTATCCACCCGGAGGCTGTAGAAGCTCAGAAAGATCTTAAAATCGTATTTTCTCCTATTCATGGAACAGGAATTACAATTGTTCCAAAATTATTGGAAGCGTGGGGATTTAACAATGTTTCCATTGTAGAAGAACAAGCCACTCCAGATGGTAATTTTCCAACGGTTATTTATCCTAATCCAGAAGAAGAAGATGCAATGGCATTGGCCAAGAAAAAAGGTGAAGAGCTGGATGCTGATCTCGTACTCGCAACAGATCCCGATGCTGATCGCGTTGGAATCGCAGTTAAAAACAATAAAGGTAGTTTTCAATTACTGAACGGTAACCAGATCGGTAGTCTACTTGTTTATTATGTATTAAGTTCTAAAAAAGAACAAAATCAACTTAATAACAATCCCTATGTTGTAAAAACAATCGTCACAACAAATCTTCAAGCTGAAATTGCCAACCATTTTAATGTACCTTACTATGAGACCTTAACTGGATTCAAATATATTGGCGAACTAATGACCAAATTAGGCGATTCAGCGACATATTTAGTTGGCGGAGAAGAAAGCTATGGTTACTTAGTCGGAAGTCTTGTACGTGATAAGGATGCCCCAAATGCATGCGCATTCTTAGCAGAGATGACCGCCTATTACAAATCGAAAGGCAAATCTTTATATGAAGTTCTCCTTGACTTGTATCAAGAATTTGGATGCTACCAAGAAAAATTAGTTTCATTAACTAAAAAAGGTAAAGCTGGTGCAGAAGAAATCAAAGCAATGATGAGTAACCTGCGTGCCAATTTGCCTAAATCTTTAGGAGGCATAGCTGTTGTAGAAGTCCGTGATTATGAAAATTCGGTCGCCATAGATATAGCCACCGGTACTAAAACAGTCATTGATCTCCCGAAATCGGACGTCTTACAATTTATCACAGTAGATGGTGATGTTATTTCTGCGAGACCATCCGGAACAGAACCTAAAATAAAATTTTATTGCTCAGTAAAAGCACCATTAACAGCTAAATCGCACTATGAACAGCTCCAAAAAGAGTTAGCCACAAAAGTGGACCGAATGATGGCCGATATTATTTAATCGTACGAATGGAAAAGTGGAAATTACTATCATCAGAATATATCTCGAAAGCACCTTGGGCTACCTTACGAAAGGATACCTGTCAGTTGCCTAACGGCAGTATTAATGATCATTATTATGTGCTAGAATATCCAAACTGGGTCAATATGGTCGGTATAACGGAAGACAATAAGTTGATCGTCATCAAACAATATAGGCACGCTGCCGGCGAGGTTATTCTTGAAATACCGGCAGGAACGATGGAAGAAGGAGAAGATCCACAATTTACAGCGGAGCGAGAAATGCTTGAAGAGACAGGTTATTCTTTTACCAAGATTGAAAAAATTGCGGAACTTTATGCCAACCCTGCTACAAGTAAAAATATTACACATACTTACCTCATGCAGGGAGGAAAGAAGACCCAGGAGCAAGACCTGGATGAAAGTGAGCAAATAGATGTTTATTTGATTTCTATCGAGGAAGCAAAAGAATTGCTGTTGCAAAATAAATTTGGTCAGGCACTTCAAAGTTCAGCCTTATTTTATGCCTTTCACAAATTGAAAATATTTTAAGCATATTTAAATTAAAATTTCATACAGAACAGCAACAAAAGGGTTATTTTGATATAAAAATAACCCTTTTGTTATAAATTGATCAAATATCATCTTCCCTCCCATTCCTTTTCTGCAGGCTATCATTTTTTGTACCTTTGTACCATGGTAAGAGAAATATTTGAAACCAAAAGAAAAGCACTGAAAATAAATCTGAATCCGGAGATTTACGGCACTTTTGCTGAAATTGGAGCGGGTCAAGAAGTTGCACGTAACTTTTTCAATGCAGGGGCGGCATCTGGAACAATAGCCAAAACAATGTCGGCTTACGACATGACTTTTAGCGATGCCATCTACGGAGAAGAAGAGGATGGCAGATATGTAAGCCGCACGCGTTTAACGAAAATGCTAAAACACGAGTTCGATTTATTAACCAAGCGCTTACATGGTGAAAAATACTGTAACAAAAAGTTCTTCGCTTTTGCCGACACCGTTACTACGCTAAACTTTACAAAAACAAATGAACCTCATGGTTGGATTGGTGTCAGATTTCAACACGAAGTCGACGGCCCTACCAACGATATCATTATACACGTAAGACTGCTCGATAGCGACAACCAGCTACAACAAAAAGTATTGGGTATCATTGGAGTCAACCTCCTTTTCGCAGCCTATTATTATACCGATAACGTGCAGACGATGATTGAGTCGTTAGTCGACAATCTATCTGTAGGTTCTGTAGAAATTGATCTTGTAAAAGTAACTGGCCCATTGTTTGAAAATGTCAATGAAAGATTGATCAATTTATACCTCATTGCTAAAGGTTTTGCAAAGGCCGCAATCTTTAAACCAGATGGCAAAGCCGCACAGATCAAAGATTACCTTTACAAAAAGAATATCATTCTTCTAAGAACGAAATATAGACAAAAATCTCTTCCTAACTTTGATCTATTCAATCTTGCTGTAGATCAATTTAAGAAAAACACTGGCGCAACATCAGAAAACACAGTAGTCCTGATAGAGGTATTAATGGGCAATGTACTTGAAGAGGATCATATCATTACCGATAAAGATCTCGAAGAATTTGCACACCGTGCCGAAGAGCTATGTTCAACAGGCAATAATATCATCGTCAGCAATTTCAGAAGAAATAATCATCTTGCTGAGTTTATCAATAATTTCAAACCAAAAAATATTGGTATTGCGACAAACGTTTCCAATTTAAGAAATATCTTTAATTCGGATAATTACAACAAGGAGCATTACACCAATGAACTTCTTTCCTATATTTCGGGAATGTTCAATAAGAATATCAAGCTATATGCATACCCATACTTATTGAAAAAAGAAAATAAGATTATCACCACAAAAAATATGGCCGTTTCTGAAGAAGCCAAACCATTATTTGATTTCTTAATTAAAAATGGCTACATCATAGACATTGAAAATTACGATATCAAATATGTGAAGACGGTATAGATGTCACAATAACAATAAAGAGCTCCAAAATTTGGAGCTCTTTATTGTTATAAGAACTTTTTATAGATCGAATACAATATCTTCAGATCATTTTCCTTCAGCGTAGCGACATTAGCATTCGTCTGGATGTAATGCTGTTTAAAAGCCTTAATAGCTGCATCCAAATTCTTCACATCGTAACCAATAATTCTCAAAGCCAGTTTTGGATTAAAATCAATTGGTGGAGTTTCCAGATATTCTTCGTACCAGTAACCGAAACCCTTATCTGCTAATACCTTCCAGGGAAATCGTGATGGATCATTTTTACGAGTTGGAGCTAAGTCCATATGACCAATGAAGTTTGCTTGAGGGATGTTATATTTCACTTTAAGATACGAAAGTAACTCGGTCAGCGCATTAATCTGTGCATCTGTCCAAGGATCTGTTGTTCCATTATTATCTAATTCAATTCCAATAGAAGAAGAATTTAGATCCGTATCATTACCCCATTTACCAATTCCTGCATGATGTGCACGATAATAATCATTGACCATCTGCACCACTTTACCAGTACGGCCAACAACATAATGAGCACTTACACCCGCCTTTTCAGAATGAAAGGTACGTATGGTCTGTCCCAGCGAATCCTGAGCAGTATGATGAATCACAACATAGTTTGGTTTGCGAATCCCAAAGTTTATCGATGCGATCCATTCTTTTTCAACCGATAGCGGTAATTTACCGATAGCTTGGTTGATAACAGGACTTGTAGCATATTCTTTGGCAAGTAACTTTGCTTTTTTCTTATAGACTTTCTCAGTTGCGGCATACCTACCTGTCGAACAGGAAGCAAATAGCGCTGTCATCACTAAAAAAGTTATTGTTGATTTTACTTTCATTATTAATATAATTACTTCAGAAGCACTTCATCTCATTTATACATGATAAATACGTATTCCAACATCTTGCTTTTCCGTCCAGTAAATATTCCGTCAGCAAGCTATTCACAAAAAAGACAATCCGCGTCGTTAGTTAAGTCATGTAAACTTGAACTTGGATTTTCATTAAAACACAAAACAAACTTAGATAAATTTGTTTTATTTACAATTATAATTGCATCATATATAAGACATCTTCTTTCTTTTACCTTTTTTGAGATTCATCATTTAGCTATGACAATCCTCTCTCTACTGCCGCTACAAATGAATTATATTTAATCTTACTTCCTCAAAAAGTTAAGGTATTGAGCTGTCCACCATCCATCATGAGCAACATCCTAAAGATGACATGCTCAATATTATCTTTTACAAAAAAAGCCTTCATCTGTATTAGATGAAGGCTTTTTTATTTTATTATATTTTTGATTAAGCTTCTGCGTACTCTTCAATAGAAGGACATGAACAAATTAATGTTCTATCTCCTTGTGAATCGTTTACACGACCAACAGAAGGCCAGAACTTACGATCTTTTAAATAAGCCAAAGGATACGCAGCTGTTTGGCGAGAATAAGATCTAGTCCACTCGTCAGCAGTTACAACAGATGCAGTATGAGGCGCATTTTTCAATACGTTATCAGCCTGATCTACATCACCCGCTTCAACCGCAGCAACTTCTTGACGAATAGCGATCAAAGCATCACAGAAACGATCTAATTCAGCTTTAGACTCAGACTCAGTAGGCTCAACCATCAAAGTACCCGCTACAGGGAAAGAAACTGTTGGAGCATGGAAACTATAATCCATCAAACGTTTTGCGATATCAGCAACTTCAACACCCACATTTTTATATGCACGGCAATCTAAGATCATCTCGTGTGCACAACGTCCATTTACACCAGAATATAATACTGGGTAGTGGTTTTCCAAACGAGCTTTAATATAATTTGCATTTAAAATTGCAGTTTTTGTAGCGTTCGTTAATCCATCTCCACCCATCATTGCGATATAAGCATGCGAGATAATTAAGATAGAAGCAGAACCAAATGGCGCCGCAGATACTGCAGTGATACCCTCTTGACCAGAAACTTCAACCACTTCGTGATTAGGTAAGAAAGGTACTAAGTGTGCTGCAACACCGATTGGACCCATACCAGGACCACCACCACCGTGAGGGATACAGAACGTTTTATGTAAGTTCAGGTGACAAACGTCAGCACCGATACGACCAGGGCTTGTTAAACCAACCTGCGCATTCATATTCGCTCCATCCATATAAACCTGTCCACCATTTGCATGGATAATTTCACAGATTTCAATAATAGGTTCTTCAAATACCCCATGCGTAGATGGATAAGTCACCATAAATGAATTTAAGTTTGCGGCATGCTCTGCTGCTTTTACTTTTAAATCCTCAACATCAATGTTACCACGATCATCACATTTAACAACCACAACTTTCAATCCAGCCATAGAAGCGGAAGCAGGGTTTGTACCGTGAGCGGAAGCAGGAATTAAACAGATGTTACGGTTATGGTCTCCACGACTTTCATGGTAAGCACGAATAACCATTAAACCGGCATACTCTCCTTGAGCACCAGAGTTTGGTTGGAAACTCATCTTAGCAAAACCTGTAATTTCAGATAACCAATCATTCAATTCACCGATCAACTGCATATAACCAGAAGTTTGATCTGCAGGAGCGAATGGATGTAAACCGCCGAAGTTAGCCCATGTAACTGGAGTCATTTCAGCAGTAGCATTCAATTTCATTGTACATGATCCCAATGGAATCATAGAATGACATAATGATAAATCTTTTGCTTCCAAAGATTTGATGTAACGTAACATCTCACTCTCTGAGTGGTAGCTATTGAAAACTGGGTGTGTTAAGTAATCAGAAGTACGAACCAAATCAGCAGGAAGAGCTGATGTCAAAGATGCTTCGATAGATTCGAAATCAACATCAGCCAAATTTTTAGCTTTTACTTTAGCAAATACTTTTACAATCGTTAAAATGTCTTCGTAAGTCGTTGACTCATCAATAGAGATACCTACAACAGAACCAACATAATTGAAGTTCATTTCGTTGTTTAAAGCCTCAGATTTTAATCCAGCAACTTCACCACCTAATTCAAAACGAACAGTATCAAAGTAGTTTTTGTTCAATTGCGTATAACCCAACTGTTGAACAGCTTGGTCTAACAATTGAGCCAAATCGTGAATACGGCTAGCAATATTCTTGATTCCTTGAGGACCATGATATACGGCATAGAATGACGCCATAATTGCTAATAAAGCCTGTGCAGTACAGATATTAGATGATGCTTTATCACGACGGATATGCTGCTCACGAGTCTGTAATGCCATACGCAATGCGTAATTGCCATTAGAATCTGTCGTAACACCGATAATACGGCCTGGAATATTACGCTTAAAAGCGTCTTTAGTTGCGAAAAAAGCAGCGTGAGGACCACCGAAACCCATTGGTACACCGAAACGTTGTGAATTACCAACAACAACATCAGCACCCCATTCTCCTGGAGGAGTTAATAACGTTAAACTCATTAAGTCTGCAGCGGCACAAACAGTAATGTTTTTGGCATGCGCAGCAGCGGTAAAAGCTTTATAATCTATAATTGAACCATCTGCAGCAGGATATTGAACAAATGCAGCGAATACATCATCCGTTAAACTGTCTTTAGAAATAGCTTCAATACGAAGTTCAATTCCAAAAGATAATGCACGAGTTCTTAATACATCGATCGTTTGTGGATAAGCATTTTCAGAAACCAAGAAAACATTAGCCGCTTTGTTTTTACGAGCCGAATAAAGCATAAACATACCTTCAGCCGCAGCAGTAGCTTCATCTAATAAAGACGCATTAGCGATCTCTAATCCTGTTAAATCACAAATAACCGTTTGAAAATTTAACAAAGCCTGAAGACGACCTTGTGCAATCTCTGCCTGATAAGGTGTATACTGTGTATACCATCCTGGATTCTCAAAGACGTTTCTTTGAATAACACCTGGTAAAATCACATCAAAATAACCTTGTCCGATATAAGACTTGAAAACTTTATTTTTTTCTGCAATTTGTTTTACCCTTTTCAAATAAGCGACTTCGCTTAAAGCAGCAGGCAATTGTAAAGCTTGTTTTGCACGAATCTGTGCAGGAACAGTTTGCTCAATAAGTTGGTCAAGCGAGTCAACGCCTAAAAATTCCAACATTTCTCTCGTTTCAACCGATCTTGGTCCGTTGTGACGATCTTCAAATTTTTCTTGAAAATGTATGTTACTCATGTGTGCAAAAAATTAGTGCCTTTCGCTAGATTCTTACCTTTTTTGGTTTTATTAAAAATAATAGCAAAACAGCTGCTTTTTGGATGTGCAAAGATACATTTTTTCAAGTCCTAAAAAAAGCAGATTATGTCTGTAAAAATAATTATTAGAATACCCATACAAAACAATCGTTTGCGATCTCATCTGCACACAAAATTTAAGCTCAATTTCATCATCTAGAACAAGATTCTAATTTACCCGACATAATTCCTGATAACAAGTGCTCGATATGCACGATGTCAGTTCGCTTATCACCCATACCAAAATAAAATCATAAAAAAAGGGCCTTTTCTCATTTTGAAAAGACCCTCTTATAGGTTGAAATATTAGAAA
The DNA here is from genome assembly GCF_004342035.1 of Sphingobacterium sp. JUb20. NCBI lineage: Bacteria > Pseudomonadati > Bacteroidota > Sphingobacteriia > Sphingobacteriales > Sphingobacteriaceae > Sphingobacterium > Sphingobacterium sp. JUb20. Next base: position 46,016 of record NZ_SLYV01000014.1, read on the forward strand.
GAGTAACGTAAACCTAATTGAAATTGATAAGGATTTCCGGAAGGGTTTACAACCCCTGTATTGTTAAGGTTATAATTAAACTGTTGCTTGGCCGCATCAAATGCAGGTAAAGCAGGATTTCCGTTCGCAGCTTTAACACCCAAAGAATACAACGCTTGATTCCCTAAAGATTCATTGATTCCCCATGTTTTCTTAAATAAATTGGCAACGTTAAACAAGTCCGCAGATACTTCCAACGCATGAGATTTATATAGGTTAAACTTCTTTGCAATACGTAAATCAATTAGACCATAAAAACCATTAATTCCACTGTTTCGTTGAGCCATTGCACCTTCATATTTTTTAATGTAATCCTTTAAACTCTGGCTCGCATTCGGGTTATTCAATAATGCCTGTAAACCATCAACCAGATTCGTCGGAGTCTTCGTGTTATTAGGATCAAAAATATACGCTAGATCATTATCACCTGCAACAAAATCGCCATTGATATTACCCCCCGCAAGCAAACTATAACGTGTTCCACCGATACCTGAATAACGTACGCCTACACTAACTCCATAAAAAGTAGGCAATGTTCCATAAATAACCACCTTATTACGGAATTGATTGTTCGAGTACGTCATATTGCTCAAATCTCTTGGATCATCTTTCACGGCCAAAGATAGTGTCGCAGTATTCGCCACATTACCATTGTAAGATGTGTTATCTTTTGCATCGTTCCATGTATAGCTTACCGAGATAGAACCATCCTTATAGTATTGGTAACTTGCGTCTAAAACCACTGCAAACTGATTCACCTTACCCTCCGAATTTAACTCCAGAACACGACCAAATTTATTAGATATACGTCCCTGCTTCCAGTCCGATTCTCCATTTACGATAGCCGATACCGGCACAAAAACTCCCCGGTTATCTTCATTCGCTAATCTAAAGAATGGATCCTTCACCATATTACGATCCACATACATATAATTATTACGGCCGAGGTTCATGTAGGCCGAAATTCCTGCTTTCAATTTTTCAGTAAAGAAATGCGTGTAAGAAGCATTTGCTTTATAAACTACTGGTATTTTAGCATCAGGTCCATAGGTATTAATAGTTGGGACTTGAAATTGTGCTAAAGTGGGAGTCGAAGAAGGATCTTTACGGTATTGTACAAAATCTGGGGTAGGTACATCATTTCCACGGACATCAACAGTAGCAAAGTGCTTACCGTCAAATGTTAGGTTATTGATCGTCATGTAATTGTTGATGTCCGATGCGAATATACCCGCTCCGATTCGGAAGAAATCCTTATGCCCCTCATTCACATCCCATGTCATCTGAAAACGCGGTTGTATCACAAGAGACTTTAGTTTATGATCTGTACGTACACCAACCTCTTTCAATAGTTCTTCATTTAAAGGTGATGTCGGATAGTGACCGTAATCAAAACGTAAACCTGCAACCAAATCTAAACCTGCCGCCAACTTGGATTGCATCTGTCCATACAATCCAGCATTGAAGATCTTGCCAACGACCGTCGGATCCGAAACTAACGGCACCTCTCTATAAAAGTTATAAGCTTTCTTGTCTTGAAAATTTTGTAGTGCCGTTCTAGTATCACTGGCTCCAAAATGAAAACGGCCATTTACCTCACTTCCGTAAACAGAACTAGCATGCGTATACATCAGGTCAACACCGAATGTATAATTGATCTTATCCGTGTTATAATATAAATTATTGACTAACTGGAAGACATTGTTTTTAAAAGATTCCTGTGCAAAACGATGTCCCCCTAACTGAACGGTTGTTTTGAGATCATTATTTCCAACTTTAGAAACAATATTCTCCACAATCGCTCTTGGAATATTCTGGCTAGGCAACTGATCACCAGGACTACTGTTCTGATACGTATATAAGTGTTGTAATTTCAGTTCATTAGTAATATTTGACGAAACAGATGTTCTTAGCGTAGCCAGAAAACTATTATCAATATTCTTGTCATTACCATAAGACTCGTATAGCGTAATCGGTTTATTATCCTGTAGACCCAGTTTATTGATATCGCTGGTAAAGTTATTACGGATCGTTAACAAATTACTATTGTTAATCTGCCAATCAATCCGACCAAATACCGCGTCTGAATTTCTTTTCTTATCAAAAGAGCCAAACTGACGGTCATTACTCAATCCATATTTTTCACGTCCGATATCAACAAATGCATTTAAATTATCTTGGGTGATTTTAAATCGCTCCTCATCAAGAGTCGAAGTAATATCTGCAATAATTAAAGGTCGTGCATCCTTTTGATGATCCCAAGCAACAAAATAATGTAATTTATCTTTTATGATAGGCCCACCTAATGTAAAGCCATACTGATAAGTCGAAAAATCATTGGTCCGTTTTTTACCGTCAATCGTGTAGGGGCTGGACAACCAATCAGCTCGAGAATAAATCCAGGCGCTACCCTGTGTTTTATTGGTTCCCTGCTTCGTAACAGCACTAACTGTACCGCCGCCAGCTCTACCATAAGTCACATCATATTGATTGGTCACCACCTTAAACTCACGAACCGCCTCTATAGAAATCGAAAATGGTGCGCCACTTCTGCTTGTTGTCGAGCCTGCAGATGTCGGATTCTTTGCATTCATACCATCTATCGTAAAGTTTGTGGAGGAGCCCAGTTGACCACCAATATTATCACCTTTACTTAAGGGGGAAAGATCCATTAATGACGTGAAATTCCGCCCGTTAACCGGTAGCTTCGCGATATCTTTTGCCGTAACCGAGGTCGCTGCACCCAAATTTTCAATTTGATTTTTTAATGTGTTTGTGCCTTTAATCTCGACTGTCTCCAGGACATTTGAAGAATTTTGAATGGGAATATTAACTCGGATAAGATCTCCCTGATTTAAATTATATCCGGTCCGAACCTGTTCACCATATCCAACATAGGAAACTTTCAATATATAAGGACCGCCCAATGGCAGCTCTTTAAAATTATAATCGCCATTTGCATTGGTAGATGTTTTTGTGGTGAAGCCTGTCGATTCATTTCGAACCTCTACAGACGCACCTTGAACACCTTTAGCGTGCTCGTCTGTAATCTTTCCAGCAAAACCAGCCTGAGTTGTCTGCGCATACAAACCAGTACCAATGACAGTTAAACATGTTGTGAGTAGAAATTCTTTCATCTAGTATTTTGTTACATTGTTATGCAACAAATCTAAACACCCCCTGTTAACTAGAACTGAACTGTGTGTTATCAAATTATAAATGAAAAAAGTCAGCTTTGAGCTGACTTTTAATAGAGTATCGTAAACTTAAAATCCAATGGATTAAAATGCTTATAAAGTTCATCGAATAAGGTATCTCCATATTTAACATAGAGAAGACCAAAATTCTCAGACCGTTCCTGCAATCCACCACCGGGAAACAGACGTTCTTTGATATGGTCGATATTAGACAATGCATCTTTATGATTCCGCTTTTCGGCACGCATTAATTTCTTTTCCAGATTATTAATAGCTTTTTTTAACCGTGCTTTAATCGCTTCCGTACTTGGTGATAAACTAGGATCTATCTTGTGCGTACGAAGCTTTATTTTTCCGAATATGGCATTTAGCTCCATCCATTCATCATTTAGATTTAAACGATGTTTTGTTTGCCGACGCACAAATTCCTTCTTTAGAATTTCACTATCCCGGAATATACTTTTAAAAGTAAGATCCTGTCTAAAAATCTTAGACACCACATTATCTTCAGTAATCATGGCAGAATTACGTGGTATTAAAATTGGAAAATCAATTCCATATTGATCAAAATTTGCTTTTAGCTGCATCCAATAAACCATTTCTGCCCCACCACCAATATAAGCTAAATTAGGCAAGATGATTTCCTGGTACATAGGACGCATAACCACATTCGGACTGAATCTTTCTGGGTATGTATCTATTTCCTTTTCAAGCTCCGCTTTTGTAAAGTAAATATCCCGATGTAAAACCTCATAACGGCCATCAGTATTTAAAACAATACGTTCGCGAAATTCATCTGTCAGATAGAAAAAATTGATTTCGCGAGCATGCACCTGTGTGGCAAAACCGGCTTTTTCCAAAGCCTCAGACGTCTTTCCTATTGCTTTAAAGCTTTTTTCAGTTAAAATATCTTCTGCTATGATCGGTTTAAAAACAGTTTTTAACGCTTTGTCATCAGCATCAATAATTAGCAGGCCAAATTTCTTAAACAATTCATGTACAAGATAGCGCGTAGCATCGGCTAAGTTATCATGCTTGAGATAAGCATTCTCAACAATACAAGCAAGTTTACAAGAATGCTCAGAAAGCCCTAAGACACCGGTATACTGTTTTACAGCCTGAACAATAGAATCTGTATCCATTCTTCCTGTAGCTGAGACCGCCGGAGTATCCCAAACGATTTTTTTACCTGACAATTTCGTATGGTTTATTTCCGCAAAATCATGATCTTCCGTAGCCATCCAATAAACAGGAACAAATTCTTTCTCTGGAAACTTGACTTTAAGATCATCTGCTAAACGAATAGCTGTTATGATTTTAAAGATAAAATATAATGGACCAGTAAAAATATTGAGTTGATGTCCCGTTGTAATGGTATATGCGTTATCAACAAGTAATTTATCAATGTTTGCTGCAACGTGAGGAGCGGATTCTAGTAAATCGCCATATTGTGCTTTTAATCGATCAACTAAAAGCGTACGCGAAAGAAAAGGTTTTTTTTCATTAATTTGCTTTTCAAAACCAGCGAAAGTTGGCCAATTCCCGATAAAGGGAACTAAAGCCTCATCCTGATTTAAATAAGCAATAAGTGTCTTAGAAAAGCTGTTGGTTTCGCTGTAGTCTATATAAGTTGCTTTCATTCGTGATTACATTTGCACTAAAAACAGAGTAATATACATAATTGCTATACAAAATAAGCAATTAATATTTTCTCTGCGCACAAATGTAGTGTTTACGAATAAAAGCAACGATTGGATCACTATTATTTGACAATAGATCCATATAAATCAAAGTCTTCAGCGCGATCCACTTTAACATTTACAAAATCGCCGATTCGGGCATAGTTTGTTTTTGCGTCAAGTATAACCTCGTTATCAACTTCTGGAGAATCATATTCTGTTCTACCAATAAAGTAATCACCGTCCACACGGTCAATTAATACTTTATAAGTATTTCCTATTTTATCTTGATTGATCTCAAAAGAAATTCCTTGTTGTACTTCCATGATCGCTTCTACACGTTCCTGTTTTACTTCTTCAGGGACATTGTCTTCCAATGAATGTGCATGTGTTTTCTCTTCATGCGAATAAGTGAAACATCCTAAGCGGTCAAAACGAGTTTCCTCAACCCATTCCAACATCTCTTGAAAATCTTGCTCAGTTTCATCGGGATAACCACAGATTAACGTTGTACGCAAGGCAATATTAGGAACTTTATCACGGATTTTATTAACCAAATCAATCTGTTTTTGCTTACTTGTACCGCGACGCATTGAAGTCAACATACGATCAGAAATATGTTGCAAGGGCATATCTAAGTAATTACAGATATTTGAACGTTCATTCATGGCATCAAGAATATCCATTGGGAATCCAGAAGGATAAGCATATTGCAAACGGATCCAATCGATACCATCAACATCAGATAAATGACGCATCAAGTCAGAAAGGTTACGCTTTCCATAAATATCTAATCCGTAATAGGTTAAATCCTGTGCAATCAATATCAATTCTTTTGTTCCATTAGAAGCTAAGAATTTGGCTTCTTTCACTAAATCATCAATTGATTTTGAAACATGCTTACCACGCATTAACGGAATCGCACAGAATGAACATGGACGGTTGCAACCTTCAGCAATCTTAAAGTAAGAATAGTGCGACGGTGTGGTCAGCATACGCTCACCCAAAAGTTCATGGCGATAATCTGCACCAATAGATTTTAATAAATCAGGTAAGTCATTTGTACCAAAATAACCGTCTACGTTTGTAATCTCAGATTGTAGCTCAGGTTTATAGCGCTCAGAAAGACAGCCTGTGACAATGACCTTATTGATCTTGCCCTCATCTTTCAACTCTGAAAACTGTAAGATCGTATCAATAGACTCCTGTTTGGCATTATCGATAAAACCACAGGTATTGATAACAACAATATCGTTCTCCTGAATATTAGTAGCCTCGTGTACAACTTCTATTTGATTACCTTTTAATTGTCCCATCAATACTTCACTATCGTGAATATTTTTAGAACAACCCAATGTAACCACATTCACACGGGGTTTTGACTTTGGCTCTACAGCCTTACTATATTTTGTTTTCATATAATGGATGTGGATTACTTGAACAGCGAATCCACAAACTCTTTTTTGTTGAATAACTGTAAATCGCCGATTTTCTCACCGACACCAATATATTTTACAGGTATTTTAAATTGATCAGATATACCGATAACTACCCCACCCTTTGCGGTACCATCCAGTTTAGTCAATGCTAAGGCATTGACATCAGTTGCTTGTGTAAATTGAGTACATTGTTCTATGGCATTTTGTCCTGTAGAGGCATCAAGAACCAATAGAATTTCATGTGGTGCACCAGGAATAACCTTTTGCATGACATTTTTAATTTTCCCCAACTCATTCATCAAGCCAACCTTGTTATGAAGACGACCTGCTGTATCAATAATACAGACATCATCACCGTTAGATAAGGCCGATTGGACTGCATCATAAGCAACAGAAGCAGGGTCAGATCCCATTGCCTGTGCAACAACACGAACACCTACACGTTCACCCCAAAGCTTGATTTGTTCTACGGCAGCAGCACGAAAAGTATCGGCAGCACCCAAAACAACTTTATTGCCAGCTGCTTTCAACTGATGTGCCAGTTTTCCAATTGTTGTTGTTTTTCCAACTCCGTTTACACCGACCACCATGATAACATATGGTTTGTGATTACCGTACTCAAAGTTTTCAAAATCAGAACTGTTGTTTTCCGCTAATAACTCCTGAATCTCTTCCTTCAATAACGTATTTAACTCTGAGGTTGAAACATATTTATCACGTGCAACACGCGCCTGAATACGGTCAACAATTTTCAGAGTTGTTGTCACACCCACATCCGAGGTCACCAATATTTCTTCCAAATTATCTAAAACATCATCATCGATAGTTGATTTACCAACAACTGCTTTTGTAATTTTAGAAAAGAAACCCTCTTTAGTCTTTTCCAAACTTTTATCTAAAGCTTCTTGGGCTTCAGGAGTTTCTTGTTTCTTCTTGAAAAAATCGAATAATCCCATTGATATATGTTCCGCTTATGAATTCATTATTATTTATCTTCCGACCAGTATAAAATACCGATTGCCAAAGATAGATATTTGAAACCAACAAAAAAAGCCCTTTCGGTGTATACCAAAACGGCTATTTTTTTGAATTCTTTTTAAAGAAAAACTTTAAAAAAGGAAAATTACTAGTTATTTTTTGCAGCCTCTGCTAAAGTATCTTTTACTTTATCATTGTGAATCATCGCCTCTTTGAAAGTATAAGCTCCCGTTTTAGTCGATTTAGTAGTAATAATAACCTTTGTATATTCTTTACCGCCACCTTTTTGTAACGATGCAACAGATTTCTTTGCCATGGTATTAATATTTTAACTTAGTGCTTACACAGCAACTAAGATGTGAATTACTTAATTTCTTTGTGAACAGTAACTTTTCTCAATACTGGGTTGAATTTTTTCAATTCTAAACGCTCAGTTGTATTTTTCTTGTTCTTAGTAGTGATGTAACGAGACATTCCCGGAAGACCACTTTCTTTGTGTTCAGTACATTCTAAGATAACTTGTACTCTATTTCCTTTTTTAGCCATTGTTTTACTTTATTTTGAATCCTATAAAATGCTAGGATTGAAATTCATGAATGATATTTTATGCAACAGGCGAAAAATCAATTAAATTGATCCTTTTTTTATGAACTTACCGATAGCATTAGTGATACCGATTTTGTTGATAGTTTTAATCGCCGAAGTCGAAACTTTTAATGTAATCCAACGATCTTCTTCTGGAATGAAGAAACGTTTTGTTTGCAAATTTGGGTAAAATTTACGTTTTGTTTTAGCGTTAGAATTAGATACATTATATCCATTCATTGCTGTTTTGCCTGTTAAATCACAAATTCTTGACATGATATTATGTTATTTTGTTGTCTTAATTTAAATATATCTTTTCGCAAAGAGTGTGCAAATATCTATATTTATTTTGTTAAATGCAACAATTTTAAGGATTTATTTTTAAAAAAATAAATATCCAGGCCTTGGTAAAGGCAAAAATAATGTATTTAATTATATTATATTTGCTTAAACATAGAAAATAGTTTTCAACAATTCACACTTGTAAACATCATGAATAAATATTTACGCAGAGGACTATTAGAAATCATACTTGCTATTATACTCATCCTGGTCAGTTATTATCTAATGAAATTACAAAATAATTGGTATAAACCTATTATGATTTTAGGGGTAATTTCTTTTGGAGTCGGGTTTCTTCGTATTATTTATCGCCTGATACGCAAGATTGATAGAAATGCATTGATAGAAATGCGAAAAGAGAAAAAAGATAAATAAATATGCTTCATAAAACTAGAGGTATTGTATTAAAAACCACCAATTATTCTGAAAGTAGCGTCGTATCTCAAATTTATACGGAACACTTTGGCTTGCAATCATACCTTGTGAATGGCGCCCGCAAACCCAAAGCTAAAATTAGATCGGGGTTCTTACAGGCCTTACATCCTTTAGATATGGTTGTAACCTTTAAAGATAACAATTCCCTGCATCGCATAAATGAAGCAAGGCAGGTACCTCCTTTAAAAAGTATACCTTACGATATTGTCAAAAGCTCATTAGCAATATTTCTCAATGAAGTGCTCTATAAAATCTTAAGGGAGCAATCTGGAGATCCATTTCTATTCGAATATTTGTATCAAGCGATACTATGGCTTGATAACTCTGAAACAAATCTTGCAAATTTTCATTTGGTATTTCTTATTAACTTAAGTCGTTTTCTGGGTTTTTACCCTGTTGAAGCTTCGAAAAACTATCCCTATTTCAATTTGGAATCTGCCACTTTCTCCAATCAGCTTCCCGAACATCCCTATGTATTACAGGAACCTCACACCACGCTTTTTAGAAAATTGATGGCAACAGAATTCAACTCCTCCGAAGATATCAAAATGAGTACTAAAGACCGTCAGATACTCTTAGAAAAAATAATCGACTACTACAGACTACATCTCACGAATTTCAGAGAAATAAAATCGCTCTATATCTTAGAAGAAATCTTTCATTAAAGGGCTGTTTGAACAATCATAAATGTGTATCTCTTAAAAAATACCACCACCAACAGCCAAACGAAACCCACCAAGTACAATTGCAATGACACATAAAATAATGCCAGTCTTTGGCTGGTTATTTGGTTGCACATTGACATCATTGTAAGCAATCAAACTAACGATCAAACCTACTACAGCAAAAGGAATATTAAGCCAGTTTAACCAACCTAAACAAGGGATAAATGCCACTAACATCCCGATTAAGGATAGAATACCCAATAGTAATCCTGCTATTCTCATAGTTTCTTATGGTTTATAATTTTTTCACTTATAAAGATAATAGAATTTACGATAATCAATGAAAACAAAATTATGCTTCCACGATTAAACTGATGAGCCAGTGAGAAATCACCTTCTTTAATTTTTAAAAATGCCCTTGTCATACCACATAGCATACATTCCGTCCCTTTTAGCTTTGATGGACAAATCGGCGCAGCTACAAGTAATAAAGAACTATCTAAAACAAACAGTACTACTAAAAAAAGAAGCATACAAATGGAAATTAGATTCCATACAATATAAAAAGGCTCCCGAAACTCATTAAATTTCATAATTAGAAGTGTATAAAAAAGCCCGATTTCGTTCTGAAATCGGGCTTTTCTACAATAAATATATCTTAAAATCTGATTAGATAACTTTTACATTTACCGCATTAAGACCTTTACGACCTTGTTCTACTTCGTAAGAAACGTTGTCATTTTCACGAATTTTGTCTACTAAACCAGAAACGTGAACGAAGATTTCGCTCTCGCCTGAATTTGGAATGATGAAACCGAAACCTTTGGTTTCATTAAAGAATTTTACTACTCCTTCTTGCATTGTTTTATTGTATTAAATTTCTTAAAGATATTTAAAAAAAATTAAAATCCTTTATCTTTTTAATTTTTTTTCCATTAAACTACTTGGCTCAAACTGCGTCTACATCAATAGAAACAAACAATGGTTCGATTTTTGAAAACAAGTATTAAAATAGAAAAAGTATGAAAAATTTATTGTTAGGAATAATGCTATTTGCATCTGTACACACTTTACAAGCACAACAAATGACAAATAAAGATATGGTAACAACCATCGGAAGAGCGGAAGAAGAAGTAACACCCGATATTATTTATATAAACGTTACTTTAAAGGAATTTTATCAAGACGGAAACACAAAGAAAAAGGTTTCAATCGAAACTCTTGAAAAGCAATTATTTCAAGCAGCAACAAATGTAGGGGTTGAAAAAAAGGATTTTACAATTCAAAACATCTACAGTACGAACTATGCTACAAAGAAGAAAAAAGAAACTGAAATCTTACTTTCTCGTCAATACCGTATTAAAGTAACGCAATTGAATAAATTAAATGATTTGTTCGATGGTGTTGATGCTGCCGGAATACAGAATACAGCAATCAGCGAACTTGATTATTCAAAAAAGAAAGAACTTGAAAAAACATTAAAAGTTAAAGCGGTTAAAGATGCGATGGAAAATGCGAAAATTTTAGCTGAAGCTGCTGGTCAAAAAGTTGGAAAAGCAATTCTATTGTCTGAAAGTCCACAAATGATTTATTTCAATTCACCACGTGCCATGGCTTCATTCAAATCAAGTAACATGGAAGCTGCAGATGTAGCTGATGATCTGGACTTGGATATTAAACCGATCAAAATTACAAGTGAGGTAAATGCATCCTTTGAAATATTATAATGAAAAGAGATTTATCTTTAGCTGACAAAGAAAAAAGAAGAGATCATGATTTCGGTTGGGTTGAAAGACTCTCCTGGCTGATGGATAATAATTTCCAGATAGCTGGATTCCGCTTTGGTCTTGATCCACTTCTTAATTTTGTTCCTTTTGCAGGAACAATTGCCAGCTTTGGAACGTCATTCGTTTTGGTAATGGTCATGTGGAGAAATGGAGCGAGCTCTAAATTAGTCGTCAAAATGCTGATTAATATTTCAATTGATGCAATTTTAGGAGCAATTCCACTTTTTGGAAATGTATTTGATTTCTTTAACAAGGCAAATACCAAGAATATCAAATTGATGAAAGAGCATTACTACGAAAACAAACATCAAGGTTCTGCGATTTGGTTACTACTGGGTATTCTATCGATCATTGTCCTCTTTTTTGTCGGCACCATCTATCTTTTATGGATTGCCGGAGAATGGGTTTGGCAATTACTTTTTTAACCGAATGTATATAAAATCATAAAATAGCGTTTATATGGATGTATAAACGCTATTTTTGTATACACAATTTCTTAAAAATGAATAAAAAAAGAATTTTTGCTTTAGTAATCATTTTCATTGTTATTGCAGCAATATGGACAAATCCGAAAAAGGAACAACATGAACTTGTTGTGAAGGAAAAAGCCGAATATTTATTAAAAAATCAATTAGGTAAAAAAGAACAGAGCTTATTTGATATCGGCATGCAGTTATTCGGAAATAATGCAGTCGAAGATTTTGTTTCGAAAAACGTTCTCGTTGAAAACTTCTATCTTTTTTCATTAACAAAAATTAAATGGCAAGGTAAGGAGAACCCCATAGGTGTCGGTGCTTTCGGAAAAATATGGTTAAGCCCTAAGATTGACGAAAAAGCGACCGAAATAATCGATGCTATAAAGAACAATTAATCCAACATGTTAGAAATATTATATCAAGACGAAGATATCATTGCGATTAATAAACCACATGGTTTACTTGTACACCGTTCATCTATCGCGCGCGATGCTTCCGAATTTGCCCTTCAGCTCTTGCGTGATCAAATTAATCAAACGGTATACCCTGCACATCGCCTTGATCGAAAAACAGCTGGAATCCTCTTATTCTCTTTAAATAAGGATATGGATAAGGAATTGCAGCAGTTATTTCAGAACCAACAGGTCGATAAAAAATATCTAGCGATATTACGTGGCCATGCGCCCGAAGAGATGCACATTGACTATCCCCTGAAAAAAGATAACGGGGTAATACAGGAAGCACAAACCGATTTCAAAACAATCGCTCATACAGAACTTCCTTTTCCTTCAGGAAAATTTCCAACATCCCGTTATAGCTTAGTTGAAGCAAATCCTACAACAGGAAGGATGCATCAGTTAAGAAAGCACTTCGCACACATCTTCCACCCGATTATAGGTGATCGCCCTCATGGTTGTAATAAACAAAACAAGTTTTGGAAAGAGCATTTTGAAATGGACACCATGATGTTGCATGCCTCTGAAATAACATTTAAGCATCCCAAAACACAAAATAATATCATCATCAACGCAGGACTACAACCGGAATTTAAACGTGTCCTCGAGATCTTAAACATGGAGAACTCAATATGAAGAATATCATACTGGATTTTTTTCTAACCATCACCGGTATCAGTGCCGCGTCAGGGTTAGTACATCAAAATAATCACCTTTTTCTAATCGCTGATAACAGTCAATACTTGTACGACTTTGGACTAAATGACCGACTTCTAACAAGAATTCAACTTGACAAAAACACATCAGATCTAGAGAATATAGCGAAAGCTAGAAAACCAGATTTTGAATCCATAACTTTCGATCAGGATAAATATTATATTTATGGTTCAGGATCAACGCCAAACCGTAACCTTCGCATTACCTACCAAAAAGAGGTTCTAACCGAAGATTTTTCCAAAATATATCATCGCTTACAGCAGAAATTTCTAGTCGATCAGGACAATTTTAATATTGAAGGTGTTATTCATACGGAAGATGAGATTTGGTTATTCAATAGAGGTAATGGTCAAAAAGCTCAAAACGGAATCTTCAAAATCAACAAGTTCAACACTGAAAAATCCAGTTTTGATGCGATCAAATTACCGCTCATAGATCAAGTACAAGCAGGTTTTACCGATGCCATTCTGGTTGGTGACTTCGTTTATTTCATTGCTGCGGCCGAAGCATCAAACTCAACTTATTTAGATGGGGAAATTGCGGGCACAATACTTGGAAAATTTAATCGTAAAAATTCTCAAAGTATTGAAACTATCCGTATTCCGGGAAAGCACAAATTTGAAGGCATTACCTTAAAAGAGCAATCAGAAGATCAGATCACTTTTTTTCTTTGCGAAGATAAAGATGATGATAAAATGGAAACCACGATTTATTCTTTGACAATCGATCAGTAAATCGATTGCATAAATGCTAATCTTTAGGCTAAAATCCATGTTTATTTTGTAAATTTGTAAATAAATAAAACTTATCGTATTATGATCAAAAATACTGCCCTTACGGATACGCATATCGCTTTAGGAGCGAAAATGGTACCTTTTGCAGGTTTCAATATGCCTGTTCAATATTCGGGCATCAATGATGAACACGAAACTGTTCGTACAGGTGTAGGTGTGTTTGACGTTAGTCACATGGGCGAATTCATTCTAAAAGGAGAAAAAGCGCTAGACCTTATTCAGATGGTGTCTTCAAATGACGCATCTAAATTATATGATGGTAAAATACAGTATGGTTATCTTCCAAATGAAACTGGAGGGATAGTAGATGACTTTTTAACTTACCGCATCGACGAAAACACATATTTCTTAGTTGTCAATGCTTCTAATATAGAGAAGGATTGGAATTGGATTTCCAAATACAATAGTTTTGGCGTTGATATGAAAAATATTTCAGACGAAACTTCACTATTTGCGGTACAAGGGCCTAAAGCTGCTGATGCTTTACAATCTTTGACAGATATTGAACTAGCATCTATGGAATACTACTCTTTTGCTAAAGGTACCTTTGCTGGAGTAGAAAATGTGCTGGTATCAGCTACAGGTTATACTGGTGCTGGTGGTTTTGAAATCTATGTTGCTAACGAAGATGCTCAAAAAGTTTGGGATGCTATATTTGAAGCTGGAGCAGCTTACGGTATTAAACCAATCGGTTTAGGCGCGCGTGATACGCTTCGTTTAGAAATGGGCTTCTGCTTATATGGCAATGATATTGATGATACAACTTCTCCTTTAGAAGGCGGTTTAGGATGGGTAACAAAATTCACGAAGGAATTTGTTAACTCGGCGAATCTAAAAGCGGAAAAAGAAGCTGGTATCAAGAAAAAACTAGTAGGATTTGAAATGATTGACCGTGGTATTGCACGTCATGATTACGAAATCGTAGATGCTGAAGGAAACAAAATTGGTCGTGTAACTTCAGGAACACAATCTCCAACATTGAAAAAATCAATCGGTTTAGGCTATGTAGATAATGCTTTCGCTAAAGAAGGCACTGAAATCTTCATCAGTATCCGTAACCAAAGTATAAAAGCAAAAGTGGTAAAACCACCATTTGTTAAGTAATAATAAAAAGGGGGCAATTGAAAAATTAGCCCCCTTTTTATTGCTTGTTCTTTTCTAATCTTCTTCGCTCTTCCTCTTTCTTTAAATCAATCCTAACTTTCTTAATTAGTACACGTTTAAAGAAAATAAAGACGACCAATAGCGCGATCGAAATACCACAGACTAAAATGTTTCCTGCTTCATAAGACTTATAGCCATAATAAACTGCACCTACTATCAGTAAGTTGATTAGAATATTTAAAATAAAATTTTTTGTCATAAGATTACTTTTTACCAATTACCTTCTCCCTAAATTTGAAGAAATAAAATAGACCCGCTACTATATTGAAAAATATAATAAATAAAGCCAAGAGCATCCGCTCTGTATTTGAAATTCGACCAGAAAAAATGATTTCTCTCAGTACCAATACGACCCAGATTAAAGAGAGTAACAAAGATATACTAAAGAGAATAGGAAAAATTTCAAAATAAAAGAATTTTGATATTATTGAAATGCAATAAAAAGCAAGACTAAACAAAAAAGCTTGTTTAGTCTGATGCTCTAAGTTTTTCATTAAATACGATTGTTGATTGTAAACCTATTCGGTTATTGATTATCGATATTAAAAGTATAACCTTGATGGATGTATATTAATAAACATCGATCTCAGGATCGATCTCCTCTTTCCAAGCAAGGATTCCACCTTTTAAATTTGCTAAATTATCAAAACCTTGTTGCTCTAACATCATTACTGCTTGCGCAGAACGTTTTCCTGAACGGCATTGTACCACGACAGGTTTATCTTTAGCGATTTTATCTACTTCAATTAAGATTCCAGATAAAGGAATATTTAATCCTCCTAAATTAGAAACCTCATATTCAAATGATTCACGAACATCAATTAATTGAAAATCTTCGCCATTATCAATTTTTGATTTAAGCTCTTCTACTGTTACTTCTTTCATGATGATTACTATTTATATCAAACTTAGATAAATTGATTTTTATATGCAACATAATTTTGTCACATATAAAAACAATTTATGTTCTCTCCTCTGCCATTAAAAGCTATTAATTCATAGAGGAAATATACTACTTAATTACGAAAATAAACCGTTAAAGCGTGAGGTCTTTTTGCATAACATAATCATCCAAAATATAACCATAATAAGGGATGTCAACAACTTCCGTTACAACAAAACTCTGCTTTAAATAAAAATGATAAGCCGGATTACCCCGATTTACATTTAGCTCTAAAAGCTTTAGATCTCTTGATTTAGCCAGATCAGCTACAAAATTTAAGAACTTCGTTCCATAACCTTTTCCCTTATCTTCAGCTAACAGATAAAGTTTTTCTATTCTCAAAATCGATTGTTCCTTATTTTGAACAGCAACAAATCCTTTGGGCACAGCATCTTCATACAATAAATAAAAATCTTGACCACTGTCCATTAAAGCCTGAATTGCATCAACAGTGTAATTTTTATTCAACATAAAATCAATTTGTTCTTGCGTTAGAATAGCAGGATAAGTTTCATTATAACTTTGCCGTCCAATTTTACTAATAAATGCCGCTTCGTCCTTTCCTGCGGATTTAATAATTACTGCGCTCATAGTTTTTCTGTCAATAAACAATATTTTGGTGATGAAAATTCTAACCTAAAAAAACCATCTTCAATTGTTTTAAAGTGATTTTCTCCGATCGCTTGCAAACCACTTGTCTTCAAGTCATTCAGTACAGAACCTATAAAAAGCTCATCCCCAGCAGGCATCCATTTCTCAAATCCCGATTGAACAAAGATAGTTCGCGTTTCGTGATGCAACCATACAATATCAATCCTTGCTGCAAAATGTTCCAATACTGTCTGATCAAATCCAGATCCTAATATATTTACAGCTTTGTACCCCTCCTCAATAAGATAACTCAAAGCACTGGCTATAAAATTTTTTTCATAAATAACAGCCTTTACATGCTCCTGCGGGAAATCCATGAGCCCCGAAGTGAAGATGATATCGACCTTATAGGCCTGAGAAGTAACCGCTTCATAAGAGTTGACATCCGTAACGATCGTTGGAGACCATTCTAAAAGCTGTCCAACCAACTCTTTGTCAATACTATAAATATCCGTTATCAGTAGTGCCGGCTCTTGCCTTTCTCGAACAATATGATGTGACGACATAGACTTTACTGACCTAAACGTCTTAATGTCATATAAGCCATAAGACCAATGCTCAATTGTAATGCATCTTCATCAATATCAAAAGATGACGTATGAACAGCAGACTGGATACCCTTCGACTTATTTCCTGTGCCTAAACGGTAGAAGCAGGCATTTACTTCCTGCGAGTAATAGGAAAAATCTTCTGCCGCAGGCCAAAGATCTAAGTCTAAAACATTTTCTTTACCTAGATATTCTTCAGCATAACCTCTTGCTGCTTTTGTCAGTTCAGGATTGTTAATTAAGAACGGGTATCCTTTACGTACATCAAAATCACAAACCGCACCCATACTCTCTGCAATACCTGTTGCCATTTTAACCATCTTTTCATGAGCCTCAGCGCGCCAATCTTCATCAAACGTACGAAAGGTTCCTTCAAGATAAACTTCGTCAGGAACGATGTTTGTAGCTCCATTTGCAATGATCTTTCCGAAAGAAAGAACTGTAGGGGTTTTTGGGTCGGCAAATCGGCTCGCAATCTGTTGCAGTGCCGTTATGATATGCGCTGTGATAACAATTGGATCAATATTTTGATGCGGATGGGCACCGTGACCTCCTTTACCTTTTACTGTCACAAAAAGTTCATCACAAGAAGCCATATACTTCCCCTCTCTAAAGCCAACTTTACCTGCCTCAATAAAAGGCATAACATGTTGTCCTATAATGGCTGAAGGAATAGGATTTTCTAAAACTCCTTCTTTAATCATGAGGGATGCTCCACCCGGAAGACGTTCTTCTCCTGGTTGGAAAATCAATTTTACAACTCCTCCAAATTCCGATTTCAATGCGTGCAATATTTTGGCCACACCTAATAAAGATGAGGTATGCACATCATGTCCACAGGCATGCATGACACCCGGATTTTGAGAACCGTAAGTCCTGCCTTCCACTTCTTGGATAGGCAAAGCGTCCATATCAGCGCGTAAAGCAATCACTTCATCAGAAACGATGTCACCCGTTAAATAGGCAACTACACCCGTATCAGCCATTTCTTCAAAGGGAATTCCAATAGCATTCAAAACAGACTTGACATATGCCGAAGTATTATACTCTTCAAAAGAAAGTTCAGGGTGCTGATGAAGATGTCTCCTCATTTGAACTGTTTCTTGAAAAAACTGTTGGGCTAAGGCATTAACTTTATCTTTAATACTTGCCATTTTAATAAGATTATTGGTAAACAAAAACGTTTTCAGAGAATACGAAGACGTTCTTAAATTGTTGACGCAGCAAATTCATAAAATTATTTGCTTCAGATCGACTCCTAAAATCTCCTACTTTAACCCTATAATTAGGTTCATCGTAATTAATATAGGTATCAATATCTTTATACATATTTCTAAATCGCGCCTGCTCTGAGAAAGCACTGTTACGATCACTGCCTGCAAATATCTGAACCCTAAAACCACGAACCGTAGTACGCGTAGCCGCGCTTCTTACAGTCGGTTTAGTTGGTACAGCAACAGGTTTGCTTTCGACAGGATTGATACCCATATTTGCCCTAACGTGTTGTAATAGCGTAATTAATGTATCTTTTACGACAACTACATTTTCATTTTGTTGCGCCTTTACTTTCGAAAAAGTAAAAGCAACTAAAGCAAAAACAACTATCAATCCTCTCTTAAGCATTATTATATTTTTTTAAAACACTGCCTAGCTATTAACGCCGTGACAGTTTTTGTATTTCTTACCAGAACCACAAGGACAGTCATCATTGCGGCCAATTGCATTTTCATTGCGGATAGGCTGTGTAGGGCCCAAATCACGGGTATCTACATCCTCAGCACTTACTCCAATTGGAGATTCCAGCTCTGCTTTTGTCGCTTTAACCTGTACCGGAGCAGCTTGAACAGAACGTTCTGGAACACTTTGCATATTTTGTCCAGGGATCTCACCTTTAAAGATAAAGCTTACAATATCCTTATTCATGGTCGCTAGCATCGACTTAAATAAGTTGAATGCTTCCATTTTATAGATGATGATCGGATCCTTCTGTTCGTAAACAGCATTCTGAACAGATTGTTTTAAGTCATCCATTTCACGTAAATGCTCTTTCCAAGCTTCATCAATTAATGCTAAAACAATACCTTTTTCAAAAGATTTGAAAACTTCTCTTCCTTCTGTTTCTATTGCTTTCTTCAAATTTGTAGCAACTTGAATGCCACGAAGACCATCGGAGAAAGGAATAACAACATTTTCGACAACATTACCACGCTCTTCAAATACATTTTGCAATACTGGCATCGTATGTGCCGCTACCGTATTTAATTTAGTGTGGTACGCATTGATTATCTGATCAAACAAACGATCTGTTAACGCTTCGATCTTTAGACTTGTGAATTCTTCTTCCGAAATCTCTGGATTTACAGCAAATATACGGATTACTTCAATTTGAAAATCTTCATATGAACCGCCTTCTTTAGCATCAACAACAATTTCTTCAACAACATCAAAAATCATATTGTTCAAATCGACGTCTAAACGTTCTCCGAACAATGCATTCTTACGCTTTGTGTATATAACTGTACGCTGTGAGTTCATCACATCATCATACTCCAATAAACGCTTACGAATACCAAAGTTGTTTTCTTCTACTTTACGCTGTGCTCTTTCGATTGACTTTGTCAACATACTATGTTGCATCACTTCACCTTCTTCAACACCCATTTTAACCATGATGTTAGAGATACGCTCAGAAGCGAAAAGACGCATTAAGTTGTCTTCCAAAGAAACAAAGAACTGCGATGATCCCGGATCCCCTTGTCGACCAGCACGACCACGTAACTGACGGTCAACACGACGAGATTCGTGACGTTCTGTACCGATGATCGCTAAACCACCTGCAGCTTTCACCTCATCTGTTAATTTAATATCCGTACCACGACCAGCCATGTTTGTCGCAATAGTTACCTGTCCAGGTTGACCTGCTTCCGCAACAATATCGGCCTCTTTTTGGTGTAATTTTGCGTTTAAGACATTATGCTTTACCTTACGTAATTGAAGCATACGGCTTAATAATTCAGAGATCTCAACAGAAGTTGTACCGACCAACACAGGTCTTCCCGCTTCAGTTAACTTTTGGATTTCTTCCGCAACGGCATTATATTTTTCACGAGCAGTACGGTAAATAAAATCTTGACGGTCATCACGTAAAGCAACGCGGTTTGTAGGAATTTCTACAACATCCAATTTATATATTTCCCAAAGCTCACCAGCCTCAGTAGAAGCTGTACCCGTCATACCCGCAAGTTTGTGGTACATACGGAAGTAATTTTGTAAGGTAATCGTCGCATAAGTCTGTGTAGCATCTTCTACTTTCACATTCTCTTTTGCTTCGATTGCCTGGTGTAATCCATCTGAGTAACGGCGACCATCCATGATACGTCCCGTTTGTTCATCTACTATTTTAACTTTGCCTTCGTCAACAATATATTCAACATCATTTTCAAATAAAGTATATGCCTTTAACAATTGATTGATTGAATGAATACGTTCAGCTTTGATAGAATAATCACGTAATAATTCCTCTTTACGAGCAGCTTTCTCCTCTAAAGGAATATCCGCTTTTTCGATATCCGCAATTTCAGAACCTACATCTGGCAAGATAAAGAATGAAGGATCTTCTCCCGAAGCAGTAATAAGCTCAATACCTTTTTCCGTTAATTCTACTTGATTATTTTTTTCATCAATTACAAAAAACAATTCAGCATCAGCTTTAGGCATATTTTTATTCTGCTCTTGCATATAGTAGTTTTCCACTTTTTGCAAAATCTGACGGTGATTATCTTCACTTAAGTATTTGATCAAAGCTTTATTTTTCGGCAAACCGCGATAAGCTCTAAATAATGCTAAACCACCTTTTTCTGGATCGATATCTCCAGCTTTTACAGCTTTCTTAGCTTCATTCAATACCGTATTGATATATGCTTTTTGTGCATTTACCAAACGTTCGATACGTGGTTTTAATTGGTAGAACTCATGTTGATCACCACGTGGGATAGGACCTGAAATAATCAATGGCGTACGCGCATCATCAATCAAAACTGAATCGACCTCATCCACCATTGCAAAATGTAACTTACCCTGTACCAAAGCATCGGGTGTCTGCGTCATGTTATCACGCAAATAATCGAAACCAAATTCATTATTCGTACCGTAAACAATATCAGAAGCATAAGCTTTACGTCTTTGCGGCGAGTTTGGTTGGTGTTTATCAATACAATCTACGCTCAATCCATGAAATTCAAAGAGTGGTGCATTCCACTCCGAGTCACGACGTGCCAAATAATCATTCACTGTAACAATATGCACACCATTACCAGCTAATGCATTTAAATAAGTAGGAAGGGTTCCAACTAATGTTTTACCCTCACCAGTTGCCATTTGTGCAATTTTACCCTGATGCAAGACAACACCACCAATTAATTGCACATCATAATGCACCATGTTCCAAGTTACTTCAGTTCCTGCAGCTAACCATACATTTTTCCAAGTTGCCTGATTTCCTTCAATAACCACATTTTGCTTTTGCGCAGCAAGTTCTCTATCAAAATCTGTCGCAGTAACGACTAATTGTTTATTTTCTGCCAAACGTCTTGATGTTTCTTTTACCACAGCAAATGCTTCTGGTAAAATATCCATTAAAACCTCTTCTAATTTTTTATCACGGTCTTTCGATAATTTATCTACACTTTCGTATATCGCTGTCTTTTGTGACATGTCCAAATTATCATCTTCAGCTTCAGCCTTTAGAGTAGAAATCTCTTTATCAATATCTGCTAAATATCCTTTTATTCTATTTTTGAAATCAGCGGTTTTGCCACGCAATTCATCATCACTTAACGGCGAAAGTTGTTCGTACTCCGATTTGATTTTTTCTACAATTGGCTGGACCGCCTTAATATCTCGCTCGGATTTACTTCCAAATAATTTACTTAAAAATTTTAACATAATATTCTTTTCTATCTCAATTTATGACTTTCATTCAATAATGACTCCAAACTAAAATTGCAGACAAATTGACACTAATCGGGCAAATTTAGTTATTAGATATCATATCTAACACACTATATCTATATTTTTTACTATTTTTTATGACAAAAATAAATTCTTTTCCGTTTTAGGGATAAAGCCCATATCTTGAGCCTTCTTAAACATGATTTCAATCGCCGAACGCCCCTCTTTTCCAAGTTCTACAGAGTACTTATTGACATAAAGTTCAATGTGTTTATACATCACCTCGATGCTCATCTCCTGAGCATGCGATTTGATAAACTCGAGACCTGATGTCGGGTTTGCAAAAGCATATTCGACACTCGCTCTCAAAACGCGGTTCAATTTTTCTTTAATATCTTGAGGAATACTTCTTTTAACAACAATACCACCTAAAGGAATAGGACAATTTGTCGTTTTTTCCCAATAATCACCCAAATCAACCACTTTAAATAAGCCCTTTTCCTGATAAGTAAAGCGGTTTTCATGAATGATCAATCCCAAATCTATAACACCGGCTAACAAAGCACCTTCAATTTCTGAAAAAACAAGTTCCTTTTTATTTTTCAATTCAGGAAATGCCAAACCCAATAAAAAATTAGCTGTCGTATATTTCCCGGGATAACCGACCCGTAATTCTGCTAGTGCTTTCGTTAATACCGTTTTGGATGACAATAGTTCTTGAAGCTCTTTAGCCAGCTCTTCATCTTTCGTAATTAACATGGGTCCTACTCCAAAACCTAATGCACTACCGGCGTCCAATAGCTCATAATCTTCAACAGCATAAGCAAAAGCGTGGTAACTTAATTTTGTGACGGCCAAGTCTCCCCTAAAGGCTTTTAAATTCAAGGTTTCGACATCTTCATATACAATGTCAAACTCTAGTCCTTCTGTATCTATTTTATGATGAATAAGTGCATCAAAAATAAAAGTATCATTCGGGCATGGTGAAAAACCCAATGTCAATTTCATATGGATAATTTATGTGTAAGTATATAAAGTATGGTTGCTATAAATGTAGCGACCAAGACTCCTTTTGCTAAGGCACCTTTTTCTCCTTTAAACAAAAAACGTATAACCAATAAGTTCATAAATACCGCTATGGCATAAATTAACATCGGCTTTTCCGATATCGTTTTTTCAAAAAGCGTTGTATAGGTAGAAAGTAAATAAGCGATCATGGGTGCAATGGCACCCAACAAAATCCCTATGCCTAAATTGTTTTTCATATTAACTATCGAATCCCCAAGAATTTAATTCAGGAATAACATGATGAGCAGTCATATCAAACTGTGTGGGTACGATAGCAACATAACCTTTGCTTAATGCGTATGAATCAGTATCCTCTCCACGATCTTCCAACTCAAACCTGCCAGTCATCCAATAATAATCCCGATCTCTAGGATCGACACGCTCATCAAACTCTTCAACATAATGTCCACCTGCCTGACGACAGATCTTTATTCCTTTGGCTTCATCTTTAGGAAAATTAACATTCAACAAAGAACCTTTTGGAAGACCATTTGCCAACACCTGCTTGGTGATTGATACCAGATAGGATCTACAATGAGAAAAATCTGCATCGTAATCAAAATTATCTAAAGAAAATCCAATAGACGGAATTCCTTCTATTGCTCCCTCAACCGCAGCGGACATCGTTCCTGAATATAAAACATTGATCGAATGATTGAGCCCATGATTAATACCAGAGACACATACATCAGGCTTACGCCCCTTAAAGATCTTATTTACGGCCAATTTGACGCAATCTACCGGAGTTCCAGAACATTTATACATCTCAACCCCTTCATACAGATCAATACGGTCTAAACGCAAAGGTCGCCCGATCGTAATGGCATGTCCCATACCCGATTGCGGACTATCGGGAGCAACGACCACCACATGGCCAATTTTTTGCATTTCTTCAATTAAAACTTTAATCCCTGGAGCTGTAATGCCATCATCATTCACAACCAAGATGGTTGGTTTCTTCTTTGTCATGATGCTAATTTAGGAAGAAAAATAGAAAAGCGTTAGCTTTTAACCTATTGCTTTTTCTTTTTATACATTAAAAAGACCTTAACTCATATTTTTTAAAGGACATCTGATGCACATATAGGTATCTCATTAAATATTTTAGGAGATTTATATCAGGTATTATTTAGGTTTTATAGAGGGTTTCTATAGATTTACCTCTATGAACCCTCTAGAAACCCTCTATTACTCCTGTAGTATCACTACAGGAAATTATAATATGTTCAAAATATAATTGCCATATATCTACCAGCAGAACTGCATTAAAAAAAGATGATTTTTATCCGATATATATTCTAAAAAATATAAAGTAAATTTCTCTTTTGAGTAACTTCGACCATTCATATCGTTTTCCAATTAAAAATGGTCAATTTTATACTTATTATATTCTGTGTCTGTGCTGGTATGCTATTTAAGCATTTTAGATTAATTCCTGAAAATGCTTCAAAAAGCATTAATATATGGGTTTTATATATCGCCTTACCTGCCGTATCTTTTAAATATATTCCCCAGATCACCTGGAGTACGCAACTTTTTTTCCCTGTCCTATCCCCTATACTTGTTGTTGCGGGGAGTTGGCTCTTTATGGAACTGTATTGTCGCTATAAAGGCTATAGTCAGCGGTCAAGAAGTACGCTGGAATTGTCGTCGGCATACAGCAATACCTCTTTTATTGGTTTTCCTTTAATTATTGCCTATTATGGGGAGCAGAATCTAAGTATTGCTATTATTTGCGATCAGGTAAATTTCATGCTATTGTCTACCGTTGGGATTATTTGTGCCATCAAGGGAGACCGGAGCAATAATGAAGGGATTAAGGTTGGTGCCCTATTAATAAGACTTGTTACTTTTCCTCCTTTTATCGCCTGCATACTTGCCCTCGTATTGGCACAATACGTGGATTTGAGTGTTACCGAACCATTTTTTGATAAGATCGCATCTACAGTAGCGCCCTTGGCATTATTTTCTGTTGGGTTGCAGTTGCAATTTAAAGGCATGAAGAGAGAGATTTCTCAAATTTCGATGACCTTATTGTATAAATTGATGTTAGCGCCTGCGATTGTTCTTATCGCCGCATTGTTACTCAATGTTAAGGGGGATATCGCCCGTGTGAGTATTATGGAAGCGGCTATGCCGACTTTAATTACAGCCAGTATGGTGGTACAACAATTTAGGCTAAACACGAAATTAATCAATCTCATTATTGGCTTAGGAATTATCTTAAGTCTATTGACAACAGCCATCTGGTCTTATATCATTTCAATATTTATTTAAAGTCTCCGATATCGATTGCGAAGATTATTGTGGCTTATGATCTATTTATATGTTATTTTTAGCATGTTTCTTAAATACGCTAGAATATGAAAATGAATTATGAGTCGCGCTACTCAATTAGCCCAAATGAATGTAAAACACTTGATACAAAGTCTTTAAGAGAGAACTTTTTAATAGAAAATATTTTTGAAGCAGATCAGATACATTTTACTTACTCACACTATGACCGCTACATGGCTGGAGGTGCCATGCCGGTTGCTGAAAAAATAAAATTGGAAACGATTCCAGCATTGTTGAAAGAACCTTTCTTTCTCAGCAGAAGAGAGCTTGGAATTATTAATGTTGGTGGAGCTGGAAAAGTAGAAGTTGATGGTACCACCTACGAATTAGGCTACAAAGAGGCCTTATATATCGGAAAAGGTGTTGAAGATGTTTACTTCAATAGTAATGATCCCTCGAATCCAGCAAAATTCTATCTAAATTCAACTCCTGCTCACCATACTTTCCCCACAAAAAAAGTAACGAAAGAGTCGGCTAATAAAATTGAACTCGGATCTCTTGAGACAGCAAACCATAGAACAATCAATCAGATGTTACTGAATAAGATTGTTGATACCTGTCAACTTCAGATGGGTATGACAGAGCTAAAACCAGGATCTGTTTGGAATACGATGCCTGCACACACCCATGACCGTCGAATGGAAGTTTATTTCTACTTTGAAGTTCCCGAAGGTCAAGCGGTATCACATTTTATGGGTCCAGTAGATGAAACACGCCATATTTGGATGAAAAATGAACAAGCTGTGATTTCTCCCCCTTGGTCAATTCACGCTGGAGCAGGTACCAGTAACTATACTTTTATCTGGGGAATGGCAGGAGAAAACCTCGACTACGACGATATGGACAAATCTGCAATTACAGATTTAAAATAAATACTATGAAATCATTATTATCGGTGGCATTATTACTCGGTATTACATCTAGTTTATCTGCCCAAAATAAGAGCTCATTACTCATCCACAATACTTCTTCTTTTGAGAGAAAAGAAGTCGTGAGTATTCCTTACGAAAAATTTAAACAGCACTTTGAACTAAAAGACACCGTTTTTTCGATTTTGGAAGAAGAATCGAAAAAACCGGTCATCTATCAACTGGAAAAACGCGGAAAATCAACACCTCAAAATGTACTGATTGCGGTTCACATTGCTCCGAAAGCAAAAATTGAACTTGCAGTTACCGCCACTGCACCTGTAAAGACAGCAAGCAAAACATATGCGCGCTATGTTCCTGAACGAAAAGATGATTTTGCATGGGAAAACAATGTTGTAGCTTTTCGAGCATATGGTAAAGCTTTAGAAGGGACTTCTGAAGATGCACAAGGTTTTGATTTTTGGTCAAAACGGACCAACGATCTAATTATTGATGAGTGGTATAAAACAGGTGATTATCATGCCGATCACGGTAAAGGTCTCGACTATTATTCTGTAGGACAAACCCTTGGGGTAGGTGATATGGCACTATACTTTAATGGTCAAATTCAATACACAAAACACTACCGTCGATCAGAAGTCCTGGACAATGGTCCTATACGCAGTACTTTCAAATTAATTTATGAGCCTCAAGAAATAGAAGGTCAGATGATCAGTATTGAAAAAGAGATATCAATTGATGCCGAAAGTCAGTTAAGTAGAATTAATGTGAAGATGCATAATGCAACCGCTACTGAGACACCTATCGTATTGGGTATCGCCAAGCGAAAAGAAGCAAATCCTAATTACACGATTTATAAAAAAGAAAACTTCTTTGCTTACTGGGAACCAGAGAATAAAGGCAATATTACGGGAACAGCGATCATTTTACCACATGTAAAGAAAGATTTTATTGATACCCCAACTCAATTTTTATGGAATATAGCGGCTAAAAATAATCAGACCCTGACATATTATATTGGCGCAGCCTTCAACAAAGCCGGAAAAATTGAAAATATGGATGCTTGGAAAGCTTATTTGCAACAAGCATCAGAACAAATACAAAAACCATTAACCATTAGCTATAAAAAATAATGTCCATACTACAATCATTTGATTTAACAGGTAAAATAGCCCTTGTGACAGGTTGCAAAAGAGGAATTGGCAAAGCTATGGCCGAGGCATTAGCTGAGGCTGGAGCAGATATAATTGGTGTATCTGCAACATTAGAACTAGAAAATTCTGCTGTTCAAAAATCTATTGAATCTTTAGGTAGAAAATTCCATGCCTATCAATGTGATTTTTCAAAGCGAAATGACTTGTATGCATTTATTACTAAGGTAAAAGAACAACATCCTGTCATTGATATATTAGTCAACAATGCCGGTAATATCTTACGAAAACCCGCAGCAGAACATCCGGATGAGTATTGGGATGAAATTATCGAGATCAATCAAAATGCTCAGTTTATCTTAACCAGAGAAATAGGTAAAGACATGATTTCACGTGGAACAGGAAAGGTCATATTTACAGCATCTTTACTCTCTTTTCAAGGCGGAATCAATGTACCTGGATATGCGGCTTCTAAAGGTGCGATTGCATCGCTCACGAAAGCTTTTGCAAATGAGTGGGCCTCCAAAGGTGTCAATGTGAATGCTATTGCTCCTGGATATATTGCAACAGATAATACTGAGGCATTACGCGATGATCCGGAGCGTTCTGCTTCTATCTTAGGTCGAATTCCTGCCGCAAGATGGGGAGAACCTCAAGACTTCAAAGGACCTATATTATTTCTGAGCTCTGAAGCGTCTAACTACGTTCATGGAACAATTCTGACCGTAGATGGTGGCTGGATGGGTAGATAACAAATAGATGTAGAGAGATTTCTTTTTATTAGATCTCTCTACATTTTCTTAACTACTCGAAATCCAAGATTACTAAAAGATGCATTTGGATTGACCGAACCTATGTATTGCGAATTAAAGGATGCGCAACTATTTTTACTGCACCACCACGATCCCCCGCGTGCATGGGCAACTTTCCTACCTTTATCACGTTCTAATGCGCCTTCACAAAATTCAAACACATTACCATATACATCATATAAACCTAAAGGATTTGCTTTAAATGTTTTAATCGGTGATGTATAGAGATAACCATCCGTGGTATCGGCTACCAAATGATTTCTGCCATGCCATATATTGGCATAATTGATGATTTTTTCTAAATCTACCCCTTCAAAATACTTTGTCTCCGAACCTGCTCTTGAAGCCACTTCCCATTCATCCAATGAGGGTAAACGAACCCCTGCCCATTCGCAGTAAGCGACTGCATCCCGATAGGATATACAGGTAACAGGATGATTCATTTTATCTTTAATCCCGCCTCTACTTATTCCGTTTGGAAACCGCCAATATGCCGTACTATCCTGTATCCATCGAAATTCTTCTAATCCGGGTTCAAAGACCATTGCATTACGAAATCGTTCTGCCAATGTGACATAATGCGTAGCAGAAACAAATGCAGCAAATGCTTCATTTGTTAATTCGGCTTCAGCAATAGCAAAAGCTGGAATTGAAACGGATCTTTTAGGGTTATCCAAACTGATTGTATCACCTAAAATATAAGTACCTGCCTCCACCGCAATAAACTTTTGTTCTTGGGCAAAAGAAGTATTCATGTATAAAAAAAACCCAATCAATAATATCCGAATGCTCTTCATCATTTTGAAATTTTCTGATTATAATAGTCCTGTGCCGTAGATAAGAGAAATTGTTCGTTTGCTGTATTGAAACGAACTGATGTCATATAATTAGCATCGCCCAAATACAATTTTCCATACATCTTAGATTTCAGGTAAGGCGTGTACTGTTCTTTTTTTAATATTAAAGATAATACCGTCAAAACATCCCTATCTTTCCTATTTGTTTGATAATAGCGAATCATAGCCGGGATACTTTCCCATGCAGATATTTCCAGAAGGGCCGATTTTAAATTGACACCCATATGTTTCTTTACAGCTATGGTTTCAAAAATCAATGTCTGTACTGTATCGCGATTCTGTTTGAGAAACTTATATTGATCCGCGCTCCAGTCGACTCCTGAAAGACGAAAGGTAAGTAACCCAAAGATCTTTTGATCTTCACCCCGACTTGTCATATCATCTATACAAGCCTGACTATATACTTCTGGATGAATCATAACATAGGTAAACTGTTCTTTTAAATTCAATCGCTTAAATTCGTCCTTAGAAATAGCCGCGATGTAATCTGCAATCATGCCATCATCTTCTGGTTCTTTAATTTTTTTGATTAAAGATTCAACTTTTCTCAAACCAAACTCAGGTTTTGTCTCCTCCTCGCGGTATGCCCTATAGTTTCGATCAGCCTGCGTCGGTTCAACATAAACATGCTCTTGTGCAACTAATGTTGTACATAGACAAATCATAAAGAGGCTGACACTAATTATTCGCTTCATATTATTTCTTTTTTACTTTGTAGTAACGATTTGCCCGCTCACAAATTAAATCCTCATTTGCTTTATTATAGTTCAAGTAGGCATAATAACCAGCATCTGTACCATACAATTTCTGATAGGATACTGAATTGAGGAATTCTTCATATTCGCCACGTTTCATTAATAGCATCAGTAAGGTTAGTGCATCTTTATCCTTTGGTGTATTTTTAACATACGTAATGATAAAAGGAATCATGTTCCAAGCATTCATTTCTAAAATTGCTTCTTTGTAGTTAATGCCCATCCATTTGCTCCGTCCAACTGATTCTTGAATGAGTTTCAATACCGAGTCTCGATTTTCAAGAAGAAAGTCAGCTTGTCTCTGGCTCCAGCTCGCCTCATTAAATCCCGTTTCAAGCTGTCCGAAAATGCGTTTCTGAAGATCATTTTGATATTCTGGAATAGCACAATTCTGTTGAGAAAGTTCTGCATGGATCATTACATAAGTAAATTTCTCTCTTAGGCTCAGTCCATTAAACTGCGAAGCACTTATCGCCTCAAAACCTCCATCAGAGCTTCCTTCTGGATCTTCTTTAAATGTAATATTTGATATTAACGTCTTGATTTTCGTCAGTCCGTACGGCGGTATAGTCATTTTAGTGCGCAATTCGTATCCTTTTTCATCCCTAGTATAAGAACTTCCATCATCCTCGTTCGTCTGAGCAAATGATTTTATAAAGCCTGAAAAAACGAGAATCAATAATATTAAATGTTGTTTCATTGTTTTAATATAAGTTAGTCCAGTTGTCCATTTAAAATTTATTGAAGATATGAATAAACTGTTATATAAAAATACAGACCATAGTACTAGTCATTTCTCTTCTATTTGCAGTAAATACTAAATTATGATTATCTTAAAATAATATTTCTAAGCTAATACAAATAAACAAACAATGCTACATTCAAAAAACAGTCCAATTTTCAAGTTTTTTTTATTACTCGTACTTGTATCGTTCTCATTTATTTCGTGCCAAAACACGATTAAAGAAAAGATAAAGAATGATGATGTCATCGAATTCAATGGTGATGATCAAGCCATGAATCAGGCCATCCTCGAAGCAAATAAAACGTTTCAGAATTTTGAAACTTCTTTTAAAGATCCCCAGGAAGGATACGAGAGTTTTGCTATCAAAGTAAGATTCGATACAGAAGATGGGGGTGGTGAACATATCTGGGTGGGTAACCTAACCTCAGATGGCAAATCATATCGTGGTACCGTTAATAATGAACCGCAACTAACTAAGGTTGTAAAATATGGTGATCAAGTAACAATAGATCCGCAGCGGATCTCTGATTGGATGTATCTAGATAAAGGGGTCCTAAAAGGTGGATATACCATCCGTGTTATGAAAAAGAACCTATCTGAAGAAGAAAAAAAGGCTTTTGATCAGGAAGTTGGATTTATTATAGAAGATTGAAGTTCATAAAAAAGGCGAAACTTAAGTTTCGCCTTTTTTATGAATATAGTCCTTTTTTTTCGATAAACTCAATGACTTTATCCGGAGTATAGAATTTGATATTGCTCCCCTCTTTCACCGCTTGTCGAAGAAAGGTAGAAGACAATTCCATCATCGGTGTTTGTGTCAGGGTTATTGACGGATGTTCTTTCATTGTACCGCCATTATATCCAGGTCTTGGATAAACATAGATATGATAATCCCTTAAAATAATATCGTGATTCTTCCACTTTGAAAAGGTCTCTAAAATATCTTCACCCATAATTAAAACAAATTCATGCGTGGGATATTTTTCTGCCAGATGTGTTAAAGTATCGATGGTATACGAGGGTTGCGGTAAACTAAATTCAATGGAACTTGCCTTTAAATTTTCGGTCTCTTCAATTGCCAGATTAACCATCTCTAAACGGTCGTACATATTACCTAGGCTCTCTTTCTTTTTAAATGGATTTTGTGGGGATACCACAAACCAAACTTCGTCCAGCTCAGTATAGTTGGCCATATAATTGGCAATAATCAAATGCCCAACATGAACTGGATTAAAAGACCCGAAGAATAATCCGACTTTAGCCATTACTTTTTATTCAGAAAGTCCATTACCAATTTCTCTGCTTCCACAACAGCAACATCCAAATCATAATTTTTTAAAATCACATCAAACTTATCTGCATAGGATAATTCGGATTCAGCTTTTGCAAAACGTTCCTGCAATTTTTCTTCAGAGTCTGTTCCTCTACCACGCAGGCGTGCTTTTAAAACTTCTAAGGAAGGAGGTTGCACAAAAATAGATAAGGCTTCGTCTGGAAACTTTGAACGCAAACGAAGTCCTCCAATCACATCAATATCAAAAATAACATGTTTACCCTGTGCCCAGATACGTTCTACTTCAGAACGTAATGTTCCATAAAATGTACCTGAATATACTTCTTCGAATTCGATGAACTCTTGTTTCGCAATCTTATGTAGAAAGTCTTCTTTTGATATAAAGTAATAATCTTTGCCATCTATTTCTTCACCGCGCGGTTCGCGTGTACTAGCAGAAATAGAAAACTCCAACTTATCACCATGTTTACTTAATAGATTCTTTACGATTGTTGTTTTACCTGCTCCTGATGGTGCCGAGAATATAATTAACTTACCTGCCATTCCTATAATACGTTGAGCAATTGCTCTTTAATTTTTTCTAATTCTTCTTTCATTTTTACCACGATCTGCTGAATACCAGCGTGGTTGGCTTTTGATCCTAGCGTATTGATCTCTCTACCCATTTCTTGAGAAATAAATCCTAATTTCTTACCATTAGAATCAGATGCTTTCAAAGCTTTTTGAAAATAGGTACAGTGAGAGCGTAGACGAACTTTCTCTTCTGTTATATCTAATTTGTCGATATAATAGATCAATTCTTGTTCGAAACGGTTTTTATCAACGTTTTCCTTACCTACAGTTTCCTCCAGGTAATGGCCTATACGTTCGCGTATTAAAGGAATACGGTCCATTTCAACAGCTTCGGCTTCTGTTAAATAAGTTAAGATCAATTCAACACGATCAGTCAGGTCCTGCGAAAGAACTGCTCCTTCATCTGCTCTGAAAATATTAAATTGCTCTACTGCCGCGTAAAATGCTTCTAATAATAATCGTGATTCTTCTTCATCAACTTCATTATCATTATTAGCAATTACTTCGGGCATATTAAGAGCCAATTCGAAAAGAGAAACTTGTTTATCTCCCAGTTCAAAAGCAATTTGTTGTAATTGAGTATAGTATTTTTTTAGCAAATCTGCATTAATTGTCGATGCTTTTGCCGTTTGATCAGAATATTCAACGTTTACAGAAAGGTTCACCTTACCTCTTTCAATAAGTTTACTGCACTCTGTACGTAAAGTCAATTCCTTGTCCGAAACTGCTTTTGGTAAACGCAGATTTAATTCAAGAAATTTAGAATTCAAGGATTTAATCTCGACGCTGTACTTAACTTTTCCATTGTCTTTTACAGCTGTGCCGTATCCTGTCATTGATTTTATCATATGC
This sequence comes from Sphingobacterium sp. JUb20, assembly GCF_004342035.1. Lineage (NCBI taxonomy): Bacteria > Pseudomonadati > Bacteroidota > Sphingobacteriia > Sphingobacteriales > Sphingobacteriaceae > Sphingobacterium > Sphingobacterium sp. JUb20. The sequence continues at coordinate 79,173 of NZ_SLYV01000014.1, forward strand.
AAAGGTAAGAAACATTCCAATAATGCATAATATCAAGACTATAAATTGATTAATTTACCAATCATGCTTGGCAATAATGACACATAAATAACTTTTTTGATGTCCTTTCTTTCCTGTAGTAACAAAACCAATACCGATATCATATAAAGAGGCATTCCATTCGTCCATCCCTAATAGATGTTTTCGATGATGATAACCGGGCGCTTCTTTACCAATAATTAACCCTTTTATTGCGTCTGTAGCACTTGGCCAATTCCAGGCAATAGACTCAAAATTATTTGCCCGCTTATTTTTTAGCCATTTGGCATTCAAATCATAACCTGCTTGCTGCATATAATAATTAGGACCTATACCATCTGGATTGACATGGTCAAAATAATTTCGCCTTGCCATATCCTTGGCCCGCGATTCGGCAACCTCAGCGAGCCTCTTATTCCAATTCAGTGACTTTCTTGTCACTTTATTCAAATTGAATAGACCGAGCTTCTTTTTATACCGTTCAGGATTTTTACGGATTTCATTAAGAAGATGATAGGCTTCTTTTGCCTGCTTTTTTTCGACTCTTACTTGTGCTGATGATAATGAAAATAGTAGACTTAAACTGAAAATTAATAGGTACTTCATGTAAATAAATAGATGCTTCGTGTGAAATTCTTTCACAAAATAGACTCAAAAAAGGATCTTAGGTTTAGACCGTAGTAGATTTTTTATGATTAAAAAACTGTACCAGCACAGGTACAGCACTAATGATGATAACCAGGAAGACGACCAAAGAGAAATTATTCCTAACCATTGGGATTTGTCCAAAAAAATATCCTCCTAATAAAAATAAAGTGACCCATAATAGCCCTCCAAAAATATTATAGGTACCAAATTTAACATAAGTCATATGGCTAACTCCTGCAAAAAAGGGTGCAAATGTGCGTACTATTGGAACAAAGCGGGCATAGATAATAGTTCTATTACCATGTTTAGTATAAAAAGACTGGGTGTTGATTAAATATTCGGGTTTAAATATTTTAGACTTTGACCTGAAAACTCGATGTCCCAAATATTTTCCAATTTCATAATTAACAAAGTCTCCTAAAACTGCCGCTGTCACTAACACCAACCAAAATAAAGACAAAGAAAGATCACTTTCTGGAAGAGCAATAATAGCTCCTAATGCAAATAATACCGAATCTCCTGGTAAAAATGGTGTTATAACAAGACCTGTTTCAGCAAACACAATTAAGAATATAATCAGATAAGTCCATCATTGATAATCATGAACAATTTGAATAAGATGTTTATCAATATGTAAAATAAAATCAATGAGATTTGTGATAATATCCATTTAAAATGCATGTTTAATAAAATCAAATACTTACTGTTTTGATCATCGAACCTTATTGGGTTACAAATACCTTATTTTATGATACGATACTAAAAAATTGCCTGTAATAAAAAAGGAAGCTTTTAGGCTTCCTTCTTACTTTTAAATTTTTCTTTTAAGACTTCAAAGACAATCGGCAATACTGATAATAAGATAATCAACAGCACTACTTTTGAAAAATTATCTCTGATGATCGGTATATTACCTAAAAAATATCCTGCTAATGTAATCCCTACGACCCAGAGAATTGCTCCAATAACATTATAAGTTATAAAAGTGCCATAATGCATTCTTCCAATTCCTCCTACAAATGGAGCCAGTGTTCTGACAATAGGCACAAAGCGTGCAATTACAATTGTTTTACTACCATACTTTTCATAAAAAGTATGTGTCTTTTGAATCTGCTCGTCTTTGATTACCTGCTTACCAAATAGTTTAAATTTGGTCATCTGCATTCCAAATCGCTTCCCGATGGCATAATTAAGAGAATCTCCCGATACCGCGGCTACTAATAAGATAGCAATCATCAACCAGACATTAAGTTCATTTGGCTGTGCTGCTAGCATTCCTGCTGCAAATAGTAAAGAATCGCCTGGTAAAAATGGCATCACAACAACTCCTGTTTCAACAAAAATAATCAGAAATAAGATGAGATATGTCCACGTTTTATAATCATTTACGATCTCAAGTAAATGTTTATCAATATGCAGAACAAAATCAATGATATGCGCTATAACTTCCAAAACAGTGCGATTAACCGATATTATTTAACATAACTGGCATAACCAGCATTAAAATATCTTCATTTTCTTCTGCTACTGCTGGAATTAGCAAACCTGCACGATTGGCTGTACTCATTTCAATGACTACTTCTTCGCTAGCTAGATTGTTTAACATCTCCACTAAAAATTTAGCGTTGAAACCAATTTCCATATCTTCCCCTTCAAACTGACATCCTAAGCGCTCATGAGCTTCATTAGAAAAATCAAGATCTTCAGCAGAAATATTCAATTCACTACCTGAGATTTTCAAACGTACCTGATGCGTTGTTTTATTCGCAAAAATAACAACACGACGTAACGTATTTAAAAATAGTAAACGGTCAACAGTTAACTTATTTGGATTCACCTGCGGAATTACAGCTTCGTAATCTGGGTAACGCTCATCAATCAAACGACAAATTAAATTGATGTTACCAAAACTAAAAAATGCATTTGTCGAATTATATTCAATCGAAACATTGATATCTTCTGATGGCAAAGATGATTTTAATAAAGACAATGCTTTTTTTGGAAGAATTAATGAAGCAGGCTTTTCTACGCCAATATCAGAACGTCTGTAGCGTACCAGTTTATGTGCATCTGTAGATACAAACGTTACGGCCTTATCTCCCAATTGAACTAACACACCTGACATTGCCGGTCTTAACTCATCATTACTAACAGCAAATATTGTTTTACTAATTGCCTCTGCTAGTATTGGAGCAGGCATATGAACAGTATGCGCATTGTCAATTACTGGAATTTTAGGGAAATCCTCAGGATTCTCACCACTCAACTTATATTTACCGTCACCGGCACTGATCTCGATCGCTAGCGTATTATTATCAACAAAAAAAGCAACTGGTTGATCTGGTAATGTTTTTAAGGTCTCTATTAAAATTTTAGAAGGCATCGCTACTTTTCCTTCTTCTTTAGCCTCAATTTGCAATGACGTAACCATGCTTGTCTGCAAATCTGTCGCAGATATCGTTAACGTATTGTCTTTTATTTCAAAAAGAAAGTTCTCTAAAATGGGTAGAACTGTACTACTACTTGAAGCGCCATTAATAGCTTGAAGTTGTTTTAATAAAATCGATGTGGATACTATAAATCTCATTTCCTAAAATTATGAATTATATCTGCAATATTACGCAAAAGAATCTACATTTTTAGAAGGTGTATATCCAAATAGCGGAAAATTAACTGTATAAACTTTATCTTGCTACAGGTTAGTAAATAATTGAATTTCAATAAAATTGACATCATATATCCCATTTATATTTTGAATATAAATAAATGCTGTCTATTATTTATTACATTTGTATAGACTAGGAGTAGTATATGCAATTTAGGGATATTATTGGACATGATTTAGTTAAAGCTCATCTGATCAGCACAGTTCGTGAAAACCGTGTGAGTCATGCGCAATTATTTCTTGGACCAGAAGGTTCTGGCTCACTAGCTTTAGCTTTAGCTTACGCACAATTTATTAATTGCGAAAATAAAGCCGAGTTTGATAGTTGCGGTTTATGCTCATCCTGTAGGAAATATAATAAACTTATACATCCGGATCTGCATTTTTCTTATCCTTTTATTGCGAAGCATAAGGAGGATAATGCTGCGACATTTATTGAGAATTGGCGAAAAGCATTTTTGAATAATCCGTACCTAAGTTTAGAAAATTGGCGACAACAACTTGATGCCGACAATAAGCAGGTTAACATCAATATTGCTGAAGCGCATGAAATAATCAAAAAATTAAGTTTAAAGTCTTTTGAGGCTGAATTTAAAGTTTTGATTATGTGGCTACCTGAATATTTAGAAAAAGAAGGTAACGCCTTATTAAAATTGATTGAGGAACCACCAGAAAAAACATTGTTCCTTTTGGTGGCTGAAAATCAGAATAAAATATTAAACACGATTATTTCGAGAACACAGCTCGTTAAAATTAATAAATTGAGTCATCAAGCGATTACATCGTATTTAATAGAAAATAAAAACCTCGAAGAATCTGAAGCAAGAGATATTGCTTTTATAGCTGACGGTAACGTACAGGAAGCTATAAATATGATCGATACGCAGACAAACAACCATTTCAATTTATTGGTTAAATGGTTACGGCTTATTGTTCAGGATTCTGGTCTAAATATCATCAGCATTTGCGAGGAGGAATTGGCTAAATTAGGTCGTGAAAATCAAAAAACGTTTTTGATGTATGCTATTAATATCATGCGTCAGATTATTTTAATTAAACTCGATCTTTCAAACTTAGTATTTCTATCCGCGCATGAACTTGATTTTGTAAACAAGTTTGCTACTCATTATACCATCGAACAAATTGAAGAAACAATTAATTTGTTTGAAACAACACACTATAGTGTGGAAAGAAATGCAAATCCTAAAATATTATTTTTAGATTTATCTTTGCAATTAGTATTAATGTTTAAATACAAAACGTTTCCGAAAGGAACTCAATATATATAGAAAACTATGGGATGTGGCAGTTGCTCATCCGGCGGAGGTTGTGGAAGTACGACGACAGTGGGCGGTACTCCAGCAGGTTGCCAAAATAATGGCTCTTGCATGACTAGCGGATGTAATAAATTAGATGTATATGACTGGCTATCTGATATGGATATGCCATCCAACTATAAACCTTTTGACATTGTAGAAGTTCGATTTAAGGGATCCCGAAAGGATTTCTTTGTCAATTCAGACAATCTATATTTAGAAATAGGTGAAATGGTTGCTGTAGAACCTACTACAGGCGGATATGATATAGGACACGTTTCTCTAACTGGCGAACTCGTTCGCTTACAGTTAAAGAAAAACAATGTGAGTTTAGAGAGTGTTACCAAAAAAATCTACCGTAAACCTACTGAGGCCGATGTTGAAAAATTCAATATGGCAAAAGATCTGGAATGGGAAACGATGCATAAAGCGCGTAATTTAGCTTTAGAATTGGGCCTTTCCATGAAAATTTCTGATGTAGATTATCAAGGTGATAAAACAAAGGCAACTTTCTACTATACAGCAGAAGGCCGTGTGGATTTCCGTGAGTTAATTAAAAGAATGGCGGAGTCATTCCGTATTCGAATAGAAATGCGACAGATTGGTATGAGACAAGAAGCAAGCCGCTTAGGTGGTATAGGTTCTTGTGGTCGCGAATTATGTTGTTCGACATGGTTAACAGATTTTAAAACTGTTTCAACTTCTGCAGCTAGATATCAAAATCTATCGCTTAATACGCTAAAATTAGCGGGTCAATGCGGTAAATTGAAGTGTTGCTTAAATTACGAATTGGATAGTTATATGGATGCTTTAAAGGATATTCCTAATAATGTAGACCGTATTGAAACTTTGAAGGGAAATGCATATTTGCAAAAAACCGACATTTTCAAGAAAATGATGTGGTTCTCTTATCCTGGAGCAGAGAGTTGGATTGCACTTCCTGTGGATCAGGTCAAAGAACTAATCGAGAAGAATAAACAGGGCATTAAAGTTGAAGAGTTGATCACAACTGTTGATACTGAGATCAAAGAGGAAAAAATTGTTAATTATGATTACGAGAACGTAGTCGGTCAAGATAGCTTAACCCGTCTGGACGAAAAAAACAAAAGAAAAAGAAATAATAAAGGTAGATCCAAACCTAATAATCGTGCAAAAACTGTTGCGGAACCTAATGTAAAAACGCAACCGGTAAAGCTGGAGAAACCGCAACAAAAGCAGGATAAAAATACAAAGGTTTTAAATGTAGACAAAACTACTGCTTCTGCCCAAAGTAAAGAAGGTACAGGAAGTAAGCCAAAAAGACGTTTCAATAAGAATCGAAATAATAGAAATAAAGGCAATAACACTGATCCTTCAGCTGAATAATAAGTTATTGCATTAATTGGCGAGAATAGCTATTCTCGCCAATTTTATAGACTTAAATAAGAATGAAAAACAACGCGTTTCTAATTGGCTTTATACTGATAATACTATTGGGTGCTTGCGATTCCAATACCATTATTGATAAAAATGTCAATATTAACAACAAAGAATGGCTCCATTCTGATAAACCAAGCTTTAACATACATATTTCAGATATCTCTAAAAAATATGACGTTTGGTTAAATGTTCGACACACGGCAAAATACCCTTATTCTAACCTTTTTGTTTTAGTACATGAAAAAGGTCCCAAAACTAAAGAATACAGCTATAGAAAAGCGCTCAAATTAGCAGAAGCTGATGGAAAATGGACAGGAAAAAGCGCAGGTTCTTTATATACGCAGCGTAGCCTTATTCATCAAAATTATACGTTCCCAGATACCGGTATTTACCAATTCACTTTTGAACAGAATATGCGCGACAATCCGCTTGTAGAAATAAGTGACGTTGGATTAAATATTATGAGCAAATAAAATGAATTCTCTTCGATTACTATTATTCCCTTTTGCAATACTATACGGATTTATCATCTGGATCAGAAATCGATTATTTGACCTCCAGATACTAAAATCTAAAACTTATTCCATACCGACTATCGTTGTTGGCAACCTTGCCATTGGAGGTACAGGAAAGAGTCCTATGACGGAGTTTATTATTAAAATCCTTAAAGATAAAAGATGTATCGCTACCTTGAGTCGGGGATATGGACGTAAAACCAAAGGTTTTAAATATGTTAACGTCTCTTCAACTGCTGATGAAGTAGGTGACGAACCTTTACAATTCAAAAATAAATTTTCAGATATTACAGTTGCTGTTTGTGAAGACAGATGCTTAGGGGTTGAAAAATTAATGGATAATCATGATGTTATTATTCTAGATGATGCTTTTCAGCACCGTAAGCTAAAACCTACATTTTCAATACTCTTATTCGACTATCATTCTTGCCTCAATCCCATGTTTGTACTTCCCATGGGTAATTTTAGAGATCTTCCGGGAGAATCTAAACGCGCAGATATGATTATGGTTACAAAAACTCCTGCTTCAGTTACGTTTCAAGAGAAAGCAATTATTAAAAGAAAACTAGAACGTAAAAGTGGTCTTTCAAATATTTTTTTCACTTCCATACACTACGGTGAGCTAGTATATCTGAATACAAATAGGATTGAAATGAACGCCAATACGACAGTATTATTACTTACAGGTATAGCGAACCCAAAACCTTTATTAGATTACCTTACAGGGCTTGTAAAAGGGATAGAGCATCTTGGTTTCTCTGATCACCATGCCTATACATCAAATGATATATTGACAGTCAAACAGAAGTTTAATCAGATCAAAAATCCTTCTAAATTAATTATAACTACAGAAAAGGATGCACAAAGAATCCGTACTCCTGAATACTTAGCTTTAGTAGAGAGCTTACCTATAGCTTACATTCCCATCGAAATAGCATTTGAAGATCAGGAATATCGAAATATTGTTGAACAACAACTTCTATCTATCTGTGACAGAAGTGTTAATGAATCTTAAATTTTTAATACACTTAAACTTTACTAAATATCATTTGTCTTCTTATTGGCGACTAAACTAGTTGACATAAAAAATAAGTAAACTAATAAAATGATATGAAAAGTTTAAAATCAAGTTTAATGGGAGCTTTTATGTTATTGGCTGTAACAGCTATGGCACAAGAAAGACAACGTAATGGTGGTCAGCAGCGATCTCCTGAAGACCAAGCTAAAAATATGGTAGAAAGATTAGATAAGCAATTAAAATTATCACAAAGTCAAAAAGATTCAATCTATGTATATAGCTTGGAACTATCCAAAAAGCAACAAGATATTTTTAAGAATACAGATGACCGTAAAGCAGCTTTCGAAAAATTGCAACCTCTTCGTTCTTCAACCGACGTGAAAATCAAATCATTTTTAAATGCTGAACAAAGTAAATCTTACGACGCATTACAAAAAGAAATGCTAGAACGTAGGCAACAAAGACAAAAATCAAACTAATTTGATTATAATTATTGACAAAAGGTTCAACTTCACGGTTGAACCTTTTTTTATTAAAAACTGATTTTCAATAACTTAAAACGTTAATTTTGTTAAAACTTTGTTAAAGTAACAGATTTGATACAATAAAAAGCAGTAGTTTTTAGTTTTAGTAGTAGAATTTAAGAATTGAATATTTACACTAAAAATAACAGTCATGAAAAAATTATTTTTAACAGGGATCGGGTTTTTATTAGCACTCAGTTTAACATTTGCCCAACAAGCTAGTCCAGAAGAAACAGCTACTCAGGTAACGACGGAATTAACGCAAAAATTAAGTTTGACAGACGAGCAGAAAACTGCCGCTTATACAATTACGCTAGATCAGGCAAAAGCTGAGGCTGCTTTACTGCAGGATACTACGGCTACTAAAGAAGTATTAACAGAACAATTTACTAAATTACAAGCTGATGCAGATGTAAAGGTTGATGCATTACTAACAGAGGATCAAAAAGAATTATTCAAAAAAGTGGTGGCAGAAAGACCTGCTAAAGTTATTCCAGAAGTAGCACCTAAGCCGGTCAAGGAAGAGCAAAAAGAAAATACAGAAGAAACAACACAATAGTATAAGAGCTTGTTCATAAACGTTATCCAATTTGGATAAAAAAAGGGATTCTAATTAGAATCCCTTTTTTGTCTTATATCTTTATGTATGGATGATATTAAGCTTTTAGCTTTTTCATAATATCATTTACATACGTTTTAAACTTCTTATCTGTCTCAATTAGATCTTCTACTGTCTGACAAGCATAAATTACCGTAGAGTGGTCGCGACCACCGAAGAATGAACCAATTGTTTTCAATGACGATTTTGTATGGTTCTTAGCGAGATACATTGAAATCTGTCTGGCTTGTACGATTTCTCTTTTACGAACTTTAGATTTAACCATTTCTACTGGAACTTCAAAATACTCACAAACGAGCTTTTGAATAAATTCCATTGAAATTTCCTTATGCGTGTTTTTAACAAAGTTCTTAAGCATTGATTTAGCTAGATTTAAATCAATCTCTTTTTTATTTAATGTTGACTGCGCTAATAAAGAAACCATAGCTCCTTCTAGTTCACGAACACTGTTGTCAATTTGATTTGCAACATATTCTACAACATTTTCTGGTAATTCAATTCCATCAGAATACATTTTCTTTTTCAAAATAGCCATTCTTGTTTCCAAATCTGGAATTTGAATATCTGCAGAAAGACCCCATTTGAAACGGCTTAATAAACGTTCTTCTAATCCTGCTAAATCTTTAGGAGCTTTATCAGATGTTAAGATTACTTGTTTTCCAGACTGATGCAAATGATTGAAAATATGGAAAAATATATCTTGTGTTTTCTCTTTACCAGCGAAGTTATGTACATCATCCATGATGATCACATCCATTGCCTGATAAAAATTCACAAAATCATTAATGGTATTATTTTTAAGTGAATCTACGAATTGTTGGCAAAATTTCTCACAAGAAACATAGATCACCAACTTATCTGGTAGATTTCTTTTGATTTCATTACCGATAGCTTGTGCTAAGTGAGTCTTTCCTAGTCCTACAGCTCCATAAATCATCAATGGGTTGAATGAGGTACCTCCAGGTTTATTTGCCACAGCAAAGCCCGCAGATCTCGCCAAACGGTTACACTCGCCTTCAATAAAATTATCAAAGGTGTAATTTTGATTTAATTGAGGATCAACCTGTAGTTTCTTTAATCCTGGTATTACAAATGGATTCTTGATATCTTTATTTAAAGATACAGGAACAGGTATAGATTGTTTCTTACCTTCTGCACCATTGCCATTGGAAGGGATATTTGTTGTATAAGGAATTGAAGCTGATGACTTCTCAACCACGATATTGTATTCCAACCTACCAAGCTCACCTAAAAACTTTTTAACAGTCTTACGAAGGATACCAACATAGTGCTCCTCCAACCATTCGTAAAAAAATAAACTAGGTACTTGAATAGTCAAAACGTCACCCTCCAAACGTACTGCTTTCACAGGCTCAAACCAGGTTTTAAAACTTTGCGCTGGTATATTGTCTTTGATGATTGCAAGACAATTATTCCAAACACTTGTACTCGTTTTTTCCATTCTAAAATTCTTAATAAGTTGATTTCCAATAAGCGACCAAAAAAATGTTGATAACTTTCTCTTAAGACGAAGATGACAAAAAAAAATCAGCTAAAAAACTAAAATTTAAAATTAATTTAAATTCATTATTAATCAACTAGTTACATTAAAAAAATCGCTTTTTTTTGCAACTAATTTTAGCCTTATTTTTTTTTATTAACATTCCAAATTTTTTGTTATTTTTTTTAAAAAAAAGTAGTTTTTGGTCTATAATTCATGCAATATTCCATCCGTATAACGTTGCAAAATAATGATCGAATCTAGTAAACTATAAAAAAGGGAACTGCTGCCGGATGAATCTTTATAAAGTTAAACAAAAAAAGAGGAATCATGATGATATGATTCCTCTTTTTTATTTTTTTTACCAAACGAATTTAGCTAACCATCGTATCCGTTTTTATACCTTTTACTAATTTTCGACATTCGGCCATTATAGCGGCACTGTCGTAGTATGCTATATTCCATTGATCTTTCTGTTCGGCATGCTCGATGATAGCATCAGGGATACCTAATCTTACAACTTTACGACTGTATTGATGATCGGCCATAAATTCTAGAACAGCAGACCCAATTCCACCCTGCAAACAGCCATCTTCAACGGTAATGATATTTTCAAATTTTTGAAAAACTTTATGTAACAATTCTTCATCCAAAGGTTTAGCAAATCTTAAATCATAGTGAGCCGGATATATTCCTTCTTCAGCTAATTGCAAAATTGCTTTACTGGCTTCGTTACCGATTGCTCCAAAAGTTAAAATGGCAACAGCTTCTCCATCCTGAATTAATCTGCCTTTTCCAATTTCAATTTCTTTAAACGGTTTTTTCCAATCGACCATCACGCCGTTACCTCTTGGATAGCGAATTACAAAAGGACCTTTATTTTCTAATTGAGCAGTATACATCAAATTGCGTAACTCCTCTTCATTCATTGGAGCGGAAACCGTCATATTTGGTATACAGCGCATAAAAGCAATATCGTAAGCACCGTGATGTGTCGGACCATCCGCTCCTACTACACCGGCACGGTCCAGACAAAATACTACATTAAGATTCTGTAAGGCTACATCATGAATGACTTGGTCAAACGCACGCTGCATGAATGAGGAATAAATATTACAGAAAGGCATTAGCCCTTGGGTTGCTAAACCCGCACTGAATGTAACAGCATGTTGTTCTGCTATTCCTACATCAAATGATCGTTCTGGAAAAGCTTTCATCATAATATTCATAGATGATCCAGAAGGCATAGCAGGTGTAATACCCACTATTTTATCATTCTTCTCCGCAAGTTCTACCAATGTATTTCCAAAGACATCTTGATATTTCGGTGCTGTCGGTTTATCATTGACAGATTTTTTTATCTCGCCTGTTATTTTATCAAATAAACCTGGGGCATGCCATTTGGTTTGATCTTTTTCTGCTAATGCATATCCCTTACCTTTAACAGTTACGCAATGTAACAACTTTGGCCCGGGGATATGGCGCAAATCTTCCAGTGTCTTTGCTAATTTTTTGACATCATGTCCATCAACAGGTCCAAAGTATCTGAAATTTAAAGATTCAAATAAATTAGCATTCTTGAGTAATGTCCCTTTTATGCTTTTTTCCAGCTTTTTAACAGCTCCTAAAGCATTCGGTCCCATCTCTGATATCTTGGATAAGACAGATGCAATATCGTCTCTGAAACGATTATATCGTTTTGAAGTTGTGATACTGGTTAAATACTCTTTTAATGCTCCTACATTAGGATCAATGGACATACAGTTATCATTGAGAATAACCAAAAGATTTGATTTCTCTATACCTGCATGATTCAAAGCTTCAAATGCCATACCTCCTGTCATAGCACCATCGCCAATAATCGCAATATGCTGACGATCTTTTTCTCCTTTGATCTGAGAAGCAACCGCCATACCTAATGCGGCAGAGATTGATGTTGACGAATGTCCTACTCCAAAAGCATCATAGATGGACTCTCCTCGTTTTGGAAAACCGGAAATACCATCGACAATTCTATTCGTATGAAAAGAATCTCTACGTCCTGTTAATATCTTATGTCCATAGGCCTGATGACCTACATCCCATATTAATTGATCATAGGGAGTATTCATGACATAATGTAATGCCACAGTCAATTCAACTACTCCCAAACTAGCTGCAAAGTGACCACCATTAACCGAAACTAAATCAATGATATATTGACGTAATTCCTGGCTCACTTGTTCCAGTTGGTCATCCTTGAGTTTTTTCAGATCAGAGGGATCATTGATTTTACTTAATAATTCTCCAGCATCAAACTGCATAGTATTGCTAATTACTTTAAAATATTGATACAAAATAACAACTAATTTATCACAACTTTCGTATTTATCATACTTTTTGTATTAGAAAATGAACAGTTGCAGAAGCTTTTAGTTTTAATAGTTTGAAATAAAAATGTTTGTATTATTATGTAAATTTGCTCTTGATATGCAAGTAGAAGAAGGATACGAAATAAAGTTACCCCAGTTTGAAGGCCCATTTGACCTTCTCTTATTTTTTATTGAAAGGGATGAATTAAATATTCATGAGATACCAATCTCCAAAATAACCGACGATTTCCTGTCATATGTCAACAAATTACAGGCTTTAGACATGGAGATGGCCAGTGAATTTATTTTTGTGGCTTCGACCCTGATGCGTATAAAAGCTAAGATGCTCCTCCCACGCCCGGAATTGGATGATGATGAAAATGAAATCGATCCTAAAGAAGATTTAATTCAAAAATTAATTTTATACAAGCAGTTTAAGGATACCTGTGAGGATTTAAAATTATTGGAAGATGAGCGGCTTAAACTTTATAAACGGGGTAATATCAATTACGATATTAAACTTGCTAGGCCGGAGTCAAATACAGGCGAAGAATTAAACAGTTTTGATCTGTATAAATTGATGATGGTATACGAAGGTGTCATGTTTCAATATACTAATAGACCTGCGGAAGTAAAACATACTGTTATAAAACATCCTTATAGTATAGATCAACAAAAAAAGGCAATAGCAGATTTGATAGAAATAAATAGGCAACTCGATTTTCAATATATTCTAAAAAACTCTGAAAATAAGGTACAGTTCGTTTACAATTTCCTCGCGATCCTTGAAATGCTTCAACAAAAATTATTGCAAATAGAAATAGGTTTCGGCTATAACGAATTCAGCATCCGAAAAAGACGTGAAGATGAATTCGATCACATCGATATTGAAGAAGAATTAGCATTATAAATAGAAGAGGCGATAATCTGAATTATCGCCTCTTCTATTTATAGTATACAATACCCTTAGTCTTTAAATGCATTCCAACCTTGCGCCGTTATTGGATAGACCTTTCCAGATTTAGAAATCATTTGACATCCTTCACTTGCTTGTGTAATATGCCCAATAACAGTAATATCCATCGATCCTTTTATTTTATCATAATCAGCTTGTGGAATCGTGAACAATAATTCATAATCTTCTCCTCCATTCAACGCACAAACGGTTGGATCTATTCCAAATTCACGAGCTGTCTCATAAGTCATCGAATCCAGCGGTATTTTATCTTCGTAAAGTTTACAACCTTTATCAGATGCCTCACAAATATGTATAATCTCTGATGCCAATCCATCTGATACATCAATCATTGCATTCGGCTTAATACCGATCTTTGCTAATAATTCAACAATATCTCTTCTAGCCTCTGGTTTCAGCTGGCGCTCTACGATATAATCCTTACCTTCTAGATCTGGTTGTATATTCGGGTTCTCCAAGAAGATATTTTTCTCACGCTCTAGTAATTGTAGTCCAACATAAGCAGCGCCCAAATCGCCTGAAACACATAACAAGTCGCCTTCCTGTGCACCTGATCGATAGGCAATCTGATCTTCATCAGCAAAACCGATACTCGTTACCGAAATAACCAATCCTTGAACTGAAGCTGACGTATCCCCGCCAATAAGATCCACATTATACTTTTTACAAGCAATCAGTGCACCTTGATAGATTTCTTCAACTGCTTCTAATGGAAATTTTGAGGATAACCCGATTGAGAATGTAATTTGCGATGCTGTTCCATTCATGGCATAGATATCACTCAGATTCACCTGTACAGCTTTATAACCTAAATGTTTCAAAGGAACATAACGCAGATCAAAGTGGATACCCTCCAACAGAAGATCTGTTGAAATTAAAGTTTTCTTATTTGAAAAATCTAAAACAGCGGCATCGTCCCCGATACCTTTAAGGGTACTGGGTTCATTAATCTCGACAGCTTTCGTTAAATATGAAATTAAACCAAATTCACCCAACTCTCCTAAATTTGTTCTTTCTGTATTATCAAATTCTAACATATCTGTCTTTGTTTTTTATTTTATAATCCTAATTGTGCGGATATTTCCAACATACGTTCAATAGGTCGTTTCGCACGGGCAATCACCGAATCATCTAGTGTTATTTCCGGACTTTCATACTTTAAGCAATTATAAAGCTTCTCCAAAGTATTTAATTTCATATGTGGACAATCATTACACGCACAAGCATTATTTGGAGGCGCAGGAATGAAAGTTTTACCTGGACTAGCCTTTTGCATCTGATGGATAATTCCCGACTCTGTAGCGACTATATATGTGGTCGCAGGATCATTGATTGTAAACTTCAGCATTCCAGAGGTAGAACCTACATAATCTGCACTTGCTAAGATATGATCTTCACACTCCGGATGAGCAATGAATTTTGCATCGGGATGTTCAGCTCTTAAACAATCTATTTTATCCTGAGAAAAAATCTCATGCACCATACATGCACCATTCCATAAAACAAGATCTCTTCCTGTCTTCTTCTTTACATAGGCCCCAAGATTACGATCTGGTCCAAAAATGATCTTTTGATCTTTCGGTAGACTCTCCACAATCTCAACTGCATTACTAGAAGTACAGACAATATCAGATAGCGCTTTCAATTCTGCAGTACAGTTTACATACGTGATGACCAAATGATCGGGATACTGCTCCTTAAACTTAGCAAATAGATGAGGTGGACATGAATCCGACAATGAACAGCCTGCTTTGGCATCTGGAAGTAAAACTTTTTTTGATGGTGAAAGTATCTTTGCTGTTTCAGCCATAAAGTGCACTCCAGCGAAAACAATCACATCAGCATCGGTCTTTGCTGCTTCCTGAGATAAACCTAAACTATCACCAATATAGTCAGCTATATCTTGTATTTCCGCTTCTTGATAGTAATGTGCTAAAATGACGGCGTTTTTCTCTTCCTTAAGACGTTTGATCTCTTGTATCAAATCTAAGCTAGGATCTATAGGAGCATCAATATAGCCCTTAGCTTCAATATCGTAATTTACTAAATCCATTAATTCTTCTTCTTAATTTGATTTACGTTACAAAATTAAGAATAGTTCTTCAATAAATCTTTCAAATAGAAAATGATGTTTATAATTCCAACTGTAACTAACTGATAGTTATAAATAGTATATTAATATTCAGCTAATTAACACACTTATCAACATTTCAATAAAGCGTATTTTTACTATGTGTTAATAACAGGTGAAATTCATTCTAAAAATCTAATGTAAATACTTATAATAAAGCTAATTAACATACTTATCAACATTTCTTAAAAGGTGAATTTTAAGACTACAAAAACTTATCTAAATAGCACTGTATAGCAATATGAGATTCAAATATTCAATATAGTTGTCCACATAAATATAAATATCGAATTGTAAAGGCCTCAAAATTCAAATTAAAGGCTCTTAGAATCGAATATTTGGAATTTCACTTCTAAAATTATCAAATATCGCAGTATTGATCACAATATAGAATGGTGAGAATATCAAAGAATTTTAATGAAATGCTATAAATTAAAAAATCAAAGATGATTTTAATGCAAATCAATAGGACAAAGCTAAACTATTTTGAAGCTATACAAATAAATTACAGCAAAATTTATTCACAAAGTTTTCAAATATTTAAATGTAAGGGACTTAATTTTTAATATAAACGCTTGAGAAAACCTATACATCAACAGAAAAATTTTAAAAAAACAAATATTGCAAGTAAAGCGCTTTTAAATACAAAAGATAAGGTTAGAAAAAAAAAATTACTGAAAAGTGGAAGCGGCTATGATCATCGGCTATTACGATCTGAAGATGATATAAAAATATTTGACTGCTAATTTTTAAAAAAAAATAAAGCGACCATAGATAGAATTTTTTGAAAATAAAATTCTGATGAAGTAAATAAGAGATCCTCAAGGCGCCTAAAATCAAATTAAAGGCTTTGAAATTACAATGTAGAATAATTCATTTTTTATAAAAAAGTATATTCAATTCTAAGCGAGCTTATTTATAAAATAAACCACTTTAAAAGCTCAAATTTTTACAAAATCCAAAAAATTTTATAAAAATTCAAAGCTAAACGACTTTAATCGTAATAACATTTTCAAAAAAAAATTGAAAAATTTATTTTTTCAATCTCAAATTTCAAAAATATGATTTTTAAGAAGATGGTATTTAAGATCGCCAGGAGAGATTTCAATTAAAAATTTTGAAAATGCTTTATACACAATTACAAAAAATACTAACCAAAGGGATCTCAGTGTAAAATGACCTAAAATTTTTCGTTTTAAATCTAGACCAAATTATAAAAAAGCAAATTTCAGGTATTTAAGATTCGATATTTAGAATAATAAAAAAATAAAATCAAAATATTGAAATCTAAAGCCATTAAAATAGCCGATTAAGCTGTTTAACAGTTCATTATTTAGATTTTTAAATTAAAAAATAAGATTTATCGCATTATAAAGGGGTTTAAAAATATTTTCAAAAGAAATAAAGCCCTTGAGAATTGAATATTTGATTTCAGTTTCAATACCTAATCAATAATCAAATTCTCAAAGCCTCAAATTCAACTTGACAAAACTAAACAAAGAAAATCAAACGTATTCCACATTCTTTTTTTTTAATAAATAATAATCTTTTTTATATAAAAAGGTCTTATTGTTTATTAGTGTGTGGAAAATGGGGATAAAAGTGTGATTTTTTATTTTGATATGAAGATTTTATAAAGTTATTAACAATTTATTCACATTAATTTCATTTTAAAGGCCTGATTTTTAATTATCTGATTTTTCCTTGATTTTGTTTTCAATAAAAAAATGTGAATTTTTTTGATGTTAATTTATGTTGATAAACGAGCAGTTTTGTGCTAATAACTTTTAAGAATTTTGTGAGAAATAGGAGATATCAACAATAAAAAAAAAGTTATCATTTTTATTTAACCTTTTATTTACACGTTTTCCACATTTTTTGTTAATTTGAATAGTCAAAATGTGCTGGTCACATGTAATATTATTTTATGTCAGAAAAAAAGGTAGATTTCCTTGTAATTGGGTCTGGAATAGCGGGATTAAGCTTTGCTTTAAAAGCTGCTGATCATGGTAAAGTATTGATTGTCACAAAATCTAACGAAGATGAATCAAATACAAAATACGCACAAGGAGGAGTGGCCGCAGTTGTGGATAAGTCTGATAGCTTTGAGCAGCATATAATTGATACTCAGATTGCTGGGGATGGTTTATGCGATGTGAATATTGTGGAAAACGTAGTTCGGGAAGCTCCAGAACGTATTAACGAATTGATTTCATATGGAACTTCATTTGATAAATCGGACAGCGGATTTTATGATCTTGCGAAGGAGGGAGGTCATTCTGCCAATCGTATCTTGCATTATAAAGATATCACGGGGTATGAGATTGAAAGGTCTCTTTTGCAGAAAATACACGAGCATCCAAATATCGAAATGTTGACGCATTATTTCGCCATAGATTTAATAACACAGCACCATTTAGGTGAATTTGTCGATAAGCAAAGGAGCGATATTAAGTGTTTTGGCATCTATGCATTCAATACAAATACGCATCAGGTTGATAAGATTTTGAGCAAAACTACGGTGATGGCTTCTGGTGGTGCTGGCCATATATATGCAAGTACAACCAATCCAACTATTGCCACAGGTGACGGAATTGCCATGGTTTACCGTGCAAAAGGTAAGGTGCGAAATATGGAATTTATGCAATTTCATCCTACTGCTTTGTATAATCCTAGTGACTCACCAGCGTTTTTGGTTTCGGAAGCTGTGCGTGGTTTTGGCGGTATTCTAAGACGTATTAATGGGGATGATTTCATGGCTGAATACGATAAACGAGCTTCATTGGCACCTCGGGATATTGTGGCTCGAGTAATCGATGCCGAGATGAAAAAGTCAGGAATTGATTATGTTTATTTAGATATAACCCACCGTGAGAAGGAGGATATTATTAAACATTTTCCAAATATTTACGAAAAATGCTTGTCTATTGGACTCGACATGAGTAAGGATTTTATTCCTGTTACACCAGCTGCGCACTACTTATGTGGGGGTATCTATGTTGATGATTTTGGACGTAGCAGTATTCAAAATTTATATGCTTGTGGCGAATGTTCATCGACAGGTTTACATGGCGCAAATCGCCTAGCTTCCAACTCCCTGTTAGAAGCATTGGTATATGCGCATCGTATTTACCTGGATGCTACAAAAGTGATTTCTACAGCCGATTATGCGGTAGGAGTGCCAGAATGGGATGATTCAAAAGCAAAGCTTTCCAATGAAGATATTTTGGTTACACATAATCTGCGAGAGTGTCAAAAAGTGATGAGTGATTATGTCGGTATTGTACGTTCAGATTTTAGATTAGAACGAGCACTCAATCGATTGCATTTATTGTATGGGGAGACTGAAGACTTTTATAGGCATACAAAATTGTCAGTTAAACTATGTGAGCTTAGAAATGTGATACAGGTGGCTTTCATTGTGACAAAATCTGCTTTATTAAGAAAAGAAAGTAGGGGACTGCATTTTACAACAGATTATCCGCAACATGCTGATACTTTAACAGATACTTTATTTTAGAACAATTATGGCCTGCATATTACCAGTAAAGGGTATTAGCCCTAAATTTAAAGATAACTGCTTTATAGCGCCTAATTGTACTATTGTAGGTGATGTTGAGCTGGGAGAGCATTGTTCAGTTTGGTTTAATGCTGTCGTAAGAGGAGATGTAAATTATATCCGTATCGGTAATTATACCAATATTCAGGATGGGGTTGTTATTCATTGTACCTATCAAAAGGCTGGTACAACGATCGGTAACTATGTGAACATCGGCCATCAGGCGATGGTACATGGTTGTGTTGTACATGATTATGTGCTGATAGGTATGGGGGCCATTGTTATGGATAATGCTGTGCTAGAAAGCCATGTTATTATTGCAGCAGGAGCTGTTGTTTTGGAAAATACAGTATGTGAATCGGGGTATTTATATGCTGGAGTGCCGGCTAAAAAAATAAAAGCGATAACTGATGAACAAAGGTTATTGTTACAGCAGTTACCGCATAATTATGTGCTTTATAGTTCCTGGTTTGATTAATTCAAGTCGTTCAGTTCCTGTAAACTGAACGATTCATTTTGCTCCCAGTTAGCACGTATTGTAAAGGTTTTGTTTAAATATACTAGGGGTTCTGGTTGCGTTGATTTATAAACTTCTCCAGGATCCCAAATGCCATTCTTGTTATCGTCGCGTATTATTCTGATGGAATATTTACCACCGGGGAATTCTTTATAAGCTACTTTCCCGATTGAATTATTGAGAATATCTCTTCGGAATACTTTTTCTTTTTTCTCATCAATAAGTTCTACGATGTACTGTCTTGCACTGTCAATGGCAGTAAAAGTAAACGTTATATCGCCGTAATTATCACTATCATCATAAGCAAGTGTCAGCTTTTTCTCTTTATTTTTTTCACCGAAATAGCCTTGCATTGCGCCTTCTTCAAGAATAATTTCATAGTTTTTTTGCTTTCTCCAATTGTATCTTAAGTGATAAAGATTGGCAACATTAGTATCCAATTGGAGTTGAAAATTTGTTTTAGCAATGCTATCTTCTATCAATTTTACTTTGCTTTTATCTATTAATTTTATAGGTGTTAAAGATGATATTGTTAGATGTTTTACGCGGTCAACTTTATCTGTAGATGGAGAAGTTGTTGGAACAATTGATCTATCTAATTTCAGATTCGATTTCTTTACCAATATGGTATCAAGTACTGTATTGTTTTCTGATAAGACAAATTTTAAAGAATCTCTTTCTAGGTTATTAATAAAAATTAACGCTGAATCCTGTGCTTCCGAGTACTTAACAATTTTTGATTTATCATTTTCATCATCATTTAGTAGCACTAAGTTTGGCTTTTTAATACCCCTATTGAAAACTAAATGTATCCGTCCTGTGTTTTCAATTTTCTTGTCAACTACTCTAAATTTAAGTGGTGTACCTTTTGATATTTGAAGATTAATATTCGTTAGGTCTTTGTCCAATACAATGGAGTCTTTTAAGAAACCGATTAGTTCATCTACGCCGTTATAGATACGGTCATTATTTGTTTCCTTTAGTGCATAAATGCGATAGGTATTAGCTCTTAGATTACTTATTTTAAAATTACCAATTGTATCTGTTTGCGCAAAAATATTGGCTTTCTTTTTGCCAAATATAGAATCCTGACTGACTGGAATTAGTAATACCCGGACTTCCTTTTCTTTCTCCTTTGTCAAAGCGTTGGTTACGTTTCCTGATATTGATAATGAATCAATCTGATCTCCTGTTGCAAATACATAACTGTAATTGATGATTGGATTACTCGCATTATAATCAACGAGACCCTTTCCAAAATTGATGGTATAGGTTGTATTCTGTTCTAAAGAATCTGGTAAGGTAATTTCGAGTACTTTCTTTTTAATTTTAAATTGTGGTGGCTTATCCATATCAGGAGAAACACTGATTTCCTTTTGCTGATTATTGAGTTTAATATACTCATCTAATGTGATGCTAATTTTTTTCTCTTTGAAATTTTTTGAGAAATTCTTAGGAAACTCATTGAGTACCACCGGTGCAATTGAATCTTTCGGTCCACCTGTTGGCTGCTTTATGCTTGCACATTGCACAGTTAATAAAATCAGAGAAGAAAACAAGCTTAAAAGCACTAACCTTGTGATTAGTGTGCTTTTAATGCTTTTTAAGCTTGTTTTATTTTTTTTTGAATGTTGACTCATAAATGAAATAATAATACTTTATATCGCTTTATTTTGCATTGATAATATTTATTATACAAGTAACTGTAAATCAGATTATTATGACATGTGTACCATTAAAACACTGATATCGGATGGTGATACACCTGATATTCTGGATGCCTGGCCCAATGTTCTTGGTTTTACCTGAGCTAGTTTTTGTCTTGCTTCTATCGACAACGAAACTAAGGAAGAATAATCAAAATCTGGATTGATTTCTCTATCTTCCATTTTTTTCATTCTGTTTACGATTTCCATTTCTTTCTCGAAGTAGCTTTCATATTTGACTTTGATTTCCGCCTGCTCTATTGTCTCTTTGTCAAACTGGTTTAAATAGGATCCAAAATCTGAATCACCTTTCGCGAGGTCATAGATATTGATTTGTGGTCTTCCTAGTAAATTAACCAATTTTGTTTTTTGTGAAATCAAGCTTGATCCAACTTCGTCTAAGATAGGATTCATCTTATCTACTGTTGTTGAATTTTGTTTAAGATACTGAATAATATGATCTGAATTTTTAATTTTCTCATTTACTTTATTCAGTCGCTCATCTCCTACTAATCCTAATTTATGGGCAATCGGTGTTAATCTGATATCTGCATTATCTTGTCTTAGCAGTAAGCGATGTTCTGCTCTGGAAGTAAACATGCGGTATGGCTCATCAGTTCCTTTTGTTACTAAGTCATCAATTAGTACGCCTATATAAGATTCAGATCTTTTTAAGATTAGTTCTTTATCATCATTAATGCGTTGGTGTGCGTTGATACCTGCAATGAATCCTTGCGCTGCTGCTTCTTCATAACCTGTAGTACCATTAATCTGTCCTGCAAAAAAGAGATGCTTTACAATGAGTGTTTCCAAAGTTAGATCAAGTTGCATAGGTGGAAAGAAATCATATTCTATAGCATAACCTGGTCTATACATTCTTGCATTTTCAAAACCTGGGATCAATTGTAAAGCTTTTTGTTGCACATCTTCCGGTAAAGAAGTGGAGAAGCCATTAACATAAATTTCATTCGTAGTCCATCCTTCTGGTTCTACAAAAATCTGATGTCTTTCACGTTCTGCAAAGCGATTGATTTTGTCTTCTATCGAAGGACAGTAACGTGGGCCAAGGCCTTTTATTCTACCTGTGAACATAGGTGATCTTTCAAAACCTGTTTTCAACATTTCATGTACCTTATCATTGGTATATGTGATCCAGCAACAGCGTTGCTCTGTCGGTAATGGAGTATCTGTATAAGAGAACCGACCTCGATTATCGTCGCCCCATTGCTCTTCCATCAAGGAATAATTTAAGCTTCTTCCATCGATTCGCGGAGGTGTTCCGGTTTTCATTCTACCGGACTCGAAGCCTAGTGATACAAGTTGTTCTGTTAAACCTGTTGCTGCCTTCTCTCCTGTTCTCCCACCACCGAATTTCTTTTCACCAATGTGAATGACACCATTTAGAAAAGTTCCATTTGTTAGGACTACTGCGTCTGCTTCTATTTCTATTCCTAAAGAAGTGATGACACCGCAAGCTTTTCCATTTTTAACGATCACTTCTTTCACGGTATCTTGCCACATGTCTAATGTTGGCAGAGCTTCCAGTTGTAATCTCCATTCTTCTGCGAATCGCATACGATCATTCTGCGTTCTGGGACTCCACATGGCAGGTCCTTTCGACAGATTAAGCATTCTAAATTGAATAGTTGATTTATCTGCGATGATACCCGTATAGCCACCCATGGCATCAATTTCTCTTACGATTTGTCCTTTTGCTACTCCACCTATTGCTGGATTACAACTCATCTGTGCGATTACTCCCATATTCATTGTAATGAGAAGTACAGATGAACCTAGGTTTGCAGCTGCCGCCGCGGCTTCACAGCCGGCATGTCCTGCACCAACTACGATAACGTTATATTTTTTAAACATCTTGTTTTATTTCAAAGTTCCACGTGAAACGGCGGAATTGATTTTTTTAGTTTTTATTATTTATTACGCTACGTTTCACGTGAAACGTAGCGTGTTGTTTTTACATCAGTTCTGCTAGACTCAACCATCTTTCAGATTTGACGTCTATACTATTTTGTATATCTTCTATTTCTTTTGCTATACTTGATAGTTGTACATGGTCCACCGTAGAATGAAGTGTATTGTTTTTTTCTACCAAGAGTTCTTCCAATTGCTGTATTTCTTTTTCCAGTTTATCGTACTCCAATTGCTCTTTATATGAAAGTTTTTTCTTTTCTTCCTTTACTTCTTCTTTCTTTTGAACAGGAATATCTTTTTTCTGTTTTTGTTCTTTTAGTAAGATATCCTGCTCTGTTTTATAATCGGCATAATTACCATTATAGATATCAATTTTTCCCTCTCCCTCAAATATGAATAATTGCTCTGTCAATTTATCTAGTAGATATCTATCGTGAGAAACTAATATAAGTACGCCATTATAGTTCATTAAGAAATCTTCTAGAACATTTAAGGTGTCAATATCAAGATCGTTTGATGGCTCATCGAGTATTAGGAAGTTCGGGTTTAACATCAGCACGCGCATTAGTTGTAAACGCTTACGCTCACCCCCACTCAACTTGCTTACAAAACCAAATTGTTTTTCAGGAGGAAACAAAAAGTGTGTCAATAATTGTGAAGCAGTGATCACTTCACCATTTGCCATCTTGATATATTCTGCTACATTTTTTACAACATCTAGAACTCGATCTCCTTCACTTACTTCTAAACCACCTTGTTTGTAATACCCATAAACGGTCGTTTCACCTACAGCAATACTACCACTAGTCGGTATTTCATTTTTGGTAATTAGATTTAGAAAAGTAGATTTACCTGTTCCATTCTTACCGGCTAATCCAATACGGTCACCTTTTTTGAAAACATAAGAGAAATCACTGATGATGACTTTATCTCCATAATTTTTAGAGATATGTTCCAATTCTAAAATTTTAGAGCCTTGTCTACTTATTTTAACACTTAACTGAACAGAGTCATTTGCTTTTTGAGCTTTGGATTTATCTTCAAGCTCATAGTAAGCATCTATTCTAGATTTTGATTTTGTACCACGTGCTTGCGGTTGTCTTCTCATCCATTCTAGTTCCCGACGTAATAGATTTCTACTTCTTTCTACCATTACTGCGTCGATCGCTTCGCGGTCAGATTTTTTCTCGAGGAAGTATGAATAGTTTCCTTTATAAGTAAACAGCTTTCCCCTATCCAATTCTCTGATCTCTGTACAAATGTTATCTAAAAAATAACGATCATGGGTAACCAGTAATACAGTTTTATTTCCTGTTATCAAAAGTTTTTCAAGCCATTCTATTGTTTCAATATCCAAATGGTTGGTAGGCTCATCTAGAATGTAAACATCCGGTTCGTCTATTAAAAGTTTTGCTAGAGCTAGTCGCTTACGTTGTCCTCCCGAAAGACTCTTTATATCTTGATGAAAATCGACAATATTAAGTCTATTCAAAATAGTCTTAATATTATACTCATACTCCCATGCATTGAGGGTTGTTATTTTTTCTGTCAGCTCTTCTAATTTATTCTGATCAATTTCTGGCATAGCCAAAAGCTCTTCATAATCTCTAATTAATCGCTGTTCTTCGTTGTCAGTTGAATATATAAAATCGTTAATGGAGGTTAATCCATCATATTTAGGATCTTGATCTAAAAAACCAATCTTGATACCTTTTTCTTTAACAACTTTTCCGGAGGTAGGCTCTAATTTGCCACCTAATATGGAGAGAAGGGTTGATTTTCCTGTTCCGTTGATACCTACTAAGGCTACTCGATCCCCTTTTAGAAGTCCAAAATGTAAATCTTTAAAAAGCCATCTATCATGAAATGAATGACTTACTTGTTCAGTTGCTAATATACTCACGTTAATTTCCTAATTTTTCTTGTTCAATAAATTGCATAATTTATACATGAGAAAAACATAAAATACTGATTATTAGTATTTTATGTTTTTCTTGTGTTTTTCAATACACCTCTATGTATTAAAAACTATGAATGTCTACCCTCTAGTATAAATAACTTTGATGGTAGTAAATTATATGCAAAAGTTAGCACATTGCTAACGTATTATTTTATTAAGAATAAATGACAGTTGGTCATTTAATAGGAGATTTTAAATGTTGGTCCCTAGCAACAGTATGTCCAAGTTATTCAAGCAGATTTTATCACATGTAAAATCAATCGCGATGAATAAGGAAGATATATGAATTTGATTATTTAGAAAATAATTTCCACTCACAAATGTATCACGCAAAAGTAAGTAATTTTCGCCTTTTATATGTAATCTTTGGAGAAGATCTGGATAAGATGAAATGCAGGTGATAATGATCTAGTTCAATACGTAATTTGCAATCAAGTTAAATCTAGGGATGTCAACTTTGAATGAAGAGTCGTCTATCAATTTGATCATATTAAAGTAACCTTCCATATAGCCCATCTCACTTTTTAAATTGCATCCTGATGTATATTGATGCATTTGACCTGGCTCAATAATGGGCTGTTCTCCGACCACACCGTCACCATATACTTCATTATGATCTCCGATTGAATCGAAAATATTCCAGTAGCGGCTCATGAGCTGAATACTTGAATCACTTAAGTTTTCTATACTTATTAGATAAGCAAACATAAAATGATCTCTTTCTGGATTAGAATATTCAGGTTGAAAAACGCATTCTACTGAAATTTTTATTCCTTCTGTTATTTGAGTTGTCATATATAGTTTTTTTTGCTATGCAACTAAGTTACTAATAATGAGTTTAAATACTCAAAAAAATGATAAGGTTTTACATTATATTGAAAAATGCATCTGTTATGAAAGACAATTTAGTAGGTTTGTAAATATGCAAAAAGGTATACTATTTTTGATTCCGGTTCCTCTTAGCGAGGAAGCATCAGCAAAATCTTTCACTTCCTATTTAGTGGAGACAATAAATAGCTTGGATGAATATATTGTAGAGAATGAGAAGACAGCACGTAAGTTTCTTAAACAAGCTGGTCTTAAGATTCCTCAAAAGGATTTGATCATTTATGATTATGGTAAGCATGCAAGAGATAAAGGAAACATTAAAGATTTTTTCAAGGGCTTACTAGCAGGTAAAAATGTCGGTCTCATGTCCGAAGCTGGTTGCCCAGGTGTTGCTGACCCCGGTGCTGATATTGTGGCTGAAGCACATCGTCAAGGAATTAAGATTGTGCCATTAGTTGGGCCTAGTTCTATTTTATTAGCATTAATGGCTTCGGGTTTTAGTGGACAAAAATTTGCTTTCCAAGGATATCTACCTATTGATAAAACAGATCGTTCAAGACGTATAAAAGAATTGGAACTACAGGCATCAAAGGAAGATCAGACACAAATTTTTATAGAAACTCCTTTCAGAAATAATCAATTACTGGCCGAATTATTAAAAACATGTAAAGGACAAACTAAACTTTGTGTTGCATGTGATCTCACAGATGATGCTGAATTTATTAAAACATTGACTATTGATCAATGGAAAAAGAGATCCGATGATTTTCATAAAAGACCTGCTATATTTTTGCTTTACTAGTAATGGTCTCCCCTACCCTAGTGTGGTAAGTTCGCATACTGAAATTAAAAACCTCACTGAGGTGTTTTAAATGGGGTGAAATGTGGTGAGTAAGTACTTATTTACTCTGTTATTTTATCTGTTGATAACGAATAGTTTTTGAAACGCGTTGTATTAAATGATTCCATGTAGATTGCAATCATTATCTCAGTTGTATACGGCATACTATGCTTTTGAAATACACGTCTGATTATTAATTAGATGTATTTTTTATATGAACTTTATTTTTCATAAAACTTGCTAAGTTGCAGGAATACAGTCGGATAATAATCTAATAAATCCCCCACTCTTTCACTATTTGGGAATAGGTTAAAGCTTTTAATATAAATATCATTTTAAGGGTAATTGATCAAAATCGACGAATAAAGAATTTAAAAGAATTGGTATCTTTACTGCATAACGAGAATTAGCACAGATGGATCAAGTAGAATTACAAGAACAGTTATTGAAGGAAATTTCAAAGCCGGAGTTTATCTATACAGTAATTGCAATTTATATTATTCGTATTGTTATTTGGCTGTTTTTAGCCAATACGATGAGAAAGACATTATTATTGGTGTCAGAAGAAAATCAATGTATAAAACCTAATCAGGTATTTGGTATCGCTATTCCTTTATTTAATATTTATTGGAATTTTGAAGTAGCAAGACGTTTACGGGATTCGTTAATTAATGAATTTTTTGATCGTAAAATCGCTGTAGATGAATCTCCGACATTTAAGAAAGGTTCACTATATGGCTGGATATATTTGGCGACAAATATTCCATTACCCCCATTTATATCTGTTGTTGCTATTATTTTTCATTTTGTAACCATGATTAATTATTGGGTTGATATCAAAAATTATAAGCGTATATTAGAGCAACATAATACTTTTAGGGATCAAGAAGAATTAGAGAATAAACATGAAGATTAAGGAAATTACTGCTTATCTGGAAAGGATAGCACCATTAGATCTACAGGAGTCGTATGACAATTGCGGTTTAATCGTGGGAGATCCGGATCAAGAACTTTCAAAAATATTGATTTCTTTAGATTGTACTGAAGAGGTAGTTGATGATGCAATTGCTAAAGGATGTAATTTAATTGTTTCTCATCATCCCATTGTTTTTAAAGGTCTGAAGAAATTTAATGGAAACAATTACGTGGAGCGTACTGTTATAAAAGCAATTCAACATGATATTGCGCTGTATGCTATTCATACGAATCTGGATAATATAACAGGTGGTGTTAATTCAAAGATAGCCTCCCTGTTAAATCTTCAAAATCAGGCTATTTTAGAACCTAAATCTAATCTTTTGTATAAACTTGTGGTCTATGTCCCACGAAGCCATGTCGAATTGGTTAGAGAAGCTCTATTTGATGCTGGCGCAGGTAAAGTTGGGACCAAATACGAGCAATGCAGTTTTAATACTGCCGGTTATGGTACATTTAGACCTCATGGCGAAGCACAACCAACTATTGGGGAAATTGGGCTACAAGAAAGAGTGGAAGAGACCAGAATTGAAGTTGTTTATACAAAAGCTATTGAACGTAAAGTTCTTTTGGCTATGTATGAATCACATCCTTATGAAGAAGTTGCTTACGATACGCTTAAACTGGAAAATAAAAATCAAGATGTCGGAGCTGGAGTTATTGGAAATTTAGAAAGTCCTATGTCTGAACAGGATTTTTTAGCCTATTTAAAAAATAATTTAAACCTGCAGGTTATTAGACATACTTCTCTACAGGGAAAACCTGTGTCAAGGGTTGCCGTATGTGGTGGTGCCGGTGGATTTTTATTAAATACCGCAAAGCGGTCTGGAGCGGATTTTTTTGTTACAGCCGATTATAAATATCATGAATTTTTTGATGCAGAAAATCAAATTGTGATTGCAGATATCGGTCATTATGAAAGCGAACAATTTACGCAAGAATTATTGTTCGATATAATTACAGAAAAATTTCCTAACTTTGCAGTCCTAATAACAGAAGTAGATACAAATCCTATAAAACACTATTGTTGATGGAACAAACCGTAGAACAAAAATTGAAAGCATTATGGTTATTACAGGCCATACATACTAAAGTAGATAAAATTCGCCAAATTAGAGGAGAATTACCTATCGAGGTTGCAGATCTTGAAGATGAAATTGCGGGTTTAGAAACACGTATCGAAAAGATCAGAACAGACTTAGATGAGTTAGAAGATTCGATCGTTAAGCGTAAGAACATGATTAAAGACGCTCAATTGGCTATCAAAAAATATGAAAGTCAACTGAACGAAGTAAAAAATAATCGTGAATATGATGCTATTTCGAAAGAAATTGAAATTCAAGGATTAGAAATCCAAGTTTGTGAAAAAAGAATTAAAGAATTTGAATTCGAAATTCGCAATAAAACAGAAAACTACGATACGACAGTATCTAATTTAGAGTATAGTAAAGGTGAGTTAGAAGGTAAAAAGAAAGAATTGGAAACAATTACTTCTGAAACTCAAAAAGATGAAGATGATTTGTTGGCTAAAGCTGAAAAAGCGGAAGCTAACATTGATGAACGCTTAAATAAAGTTTATTATCGTTTACGTAATTCATTCAAGAATGGTCTAGCAGTTGTTTCAATTGACCGTGATAGCTGTTCAGGATGTCATAATAAAATTCCTGCACAACTACAATCTGAGATTCGTCAACGTAAGAAAATTATTATCTGTGAACACTGTGGACGTGTTTTAGTAGACGAAGGTGTTGTTTTAGAAATAGAACAAGACTACGGTTTCTAAAAAACAGCCTTATATTGATATTTAAGCCCCAATTTTTTAATTGGGGCTTTTTTATTGCAACTTAATTGATATACATAATTTATTGATAAATTATTGGTTATTTTTACAGCACAATAAAAACCCTATTTTATCTTTAAATATATGTTAAAACCTAAACTTCGATTTTTAGGATTAGTAATGGCTTTATCGGGTGCTTTTTCAGTAGAAGCACAAGAAACTTTGTTATTGAGAAGTCCTAGTATTAGTGCCGAAAATATTGCTTTCGTATATGGAGGTGATATTTGGATCTCGGATAAATCTGGAGCAAATCCAAGAAGATTAACGACAAATCCTGGTGTTGAACAAAACCCCATCTTCTCACCGGATGGAAAACAGATTGCTTTTACGGGTAATTATGATGGTAATACAGACGTTTATGTCATGCCGATTGAAGGTGGTGAACCTAAACGTATTACTTTTCATCCCGCATCTGATGTGCTGCGAGGCTGGCTAAATAATAATGAAGTATATTATACCACAACCCGCGAATACAATTATGCATTAAGTCCACGTTTATATTCTTCATCTGTTACTGGATTGACATTGGACAAATCGCTTCCTATGCCAGAGGCTTATCAGGGTAGCCCTTCTAAAGATGGACGCTATTGGGCTTATATAAAAAATACAGATCCTACGGAACGTGACCGTGTTGCTTTTAAGCGCTATAGGGGCGGTGGTATGCCATCCATTTGGATTTTCGACACAAAGAGTAATCAAATCGAAATAATCCCTGGAGAGCGCTGCAATGACGTTAAGCCGGTATGGTTGGATAATAAGGTTTACTTCCTTTCAGACAGAGATAAAATTGTCAATATTTTCTCGTACGATGTCAAATCAAAAAAAATCGATAAAATTACCAATTTTACTGACTATGACGTCAGAACATTGACGGGCAACGGATCGGAATTGACCTTTGAACAAGAAGGAAGAGTACACATTTACAATATCAATTCAAAGTCTTCTACAGCATTAAAAATTAATGTGAGTAATGATGCGTTGTATAAAAGACCACATTATGATAATATGCGTGATGATATTCGCACTTTGAACATTTCCCCTACCGGGCAACGTGCTCTTATAGAAGCGAGAGGAGAAATATTCTCTGTACCTAAAGAAAAAGGCGAAGCGCGCAATATTTCAAATTCTCCAGGCGCACATGACCGCTTTCCAAGCTGGTCTCCGAACGGGAAATGGGTTTCCTATATTTCGAGTGAAAAAGGGAAATATGTACTTCAATTACGCGATCAATTTGGAAAAGATGAACCTCTAATGTATACTTTAGGTGAATCTAATTTTTATTTTGAACCTACCTGGTCTCCTGATTCTAAGAAATTGTTTTATAACGATTCTCACTTGAATTTTTTTTACATTGATATCGATAGTAAAAAGATAGTTAAGGTAGATTCGGATAGTGAAAGTGCTCAGACTGGACGTGTTTTTAATCATTTCCAACCAAGTTGGTCACCTGATTCGAAGTGGATTTCTTACATTAAAACACTTCCAAATTCCGTTTCGGCAGTATTTTTATATAATCTTGACAGTAAAAAAAGCACACAGATTACCGATGGTATGAGTGCGGTTCGATCGACTTCATTTAGTCGAGATGGTAAGTATCTTTTTTTCACAGCAAGTACAAATGTAGGACTAACAAATTCTGGACTGCATATGTCAGCAACGGAGCGTCGTGCTAATTATGAAGCATATGCATTCATTTTATCCAGTAAAACACCATCTATTTTCAAAAATGAAAGTGATGAAGAAACGATAAAAGATGAGAAAGAGGAGTCGGAAAAGCCTCAAGAAACAGCAAAGGCTAATAAAAAGAAAAAAGACGAGAAGAAAGAAGAACCAAACAAAGAAGCTTCAAAACCTGCGGTACAGCCTACAGAAATAGATTTTGATAATATCAATAATCGAATTGTTGCACTTCCATTAGGTGATGGTATTTATGGTATCAATGGATCTGTCGTCAATCAATTGACATATGTTAAGAATGGGACACTCTATGCTTATGATTTTACAGATTTCAAAGAAAAAGATCTTATCGCAGGTATCCGCTCATATGCTATCAGTGCCGACGGTAAGAAAATGATTATTCAGACCAGTGCAGGTATTAATATTGTAACAGCAGGTCAAAAAGTGGCAAGTCCTACAACTGGTGTATTGAAATTGGATAATATCAAACAATTAGTTGATCCTGTTGCTGAGTGGAAACAAATATTCGATGAAGTATGGGCAATGCAGAAAGATTATTTCTACGTTGAAAATATGCATGGAGCAGATTGGAATGCTGTAAAAACGAAATATGAGAAGTTCTTGCCTTATGTAAGTCACCGTTCTGATTTAGGTTATTTATTGAACGAAATGATGGGCGAAATGGTTGTTGGACATAATTATATTTATCCAGGTGATCAACCTAGTGGTCCTTCGGTTAGTGTGGGTGTTTTAGGAGCTGATTATTCTATTGATAAAGGTTTTTATAAGCTTGATAAAATTTTTACACGCTTAGATTGGAATCCATCATTTAAAGCGCCTTTGTCTGAACCGGGATTAAATATCAAATCGGGAATGTACTTAGTAGCAGTAAATGGTACAGCAGTTACTGCCGATATGGACTTGTACAGTTTATTTGATAATACTGTTGGTAAACAGGTAAGTATTAAAGTCAATACAAAACCGAGTTTAGTTGGAGCTAAAGAATATGTGGTTAAACCAATATCATTTTCTGATGAGATGAGTTTAAGAAGCACCGAGTGGATGGAGCGCAACAGAAAACGTGTGGAAGAATTAAGCAAGGGTCAGATCGCGTATATTTATATGCCTAATACCGGTGGAGAAGGATACACTGCTTTCAATCGCTATTATTTCTCTCAGATGGATAAAAAAGCGGTATTAATTGATGAGCGTAATAATGGTGGCGGTTGGGTGGCCGATTACGTTATCGATTTATTATCCCGTGATTTAATCGCTGGATGGGGAATACGTGACGGAAAGGGATTCAATACGCCAGGTAATGGAATTTATGGGCCAAAAGCAATGATTATTAATGAAAATGCGGGTTCCGGAGGAGATATGATGCCTTATATGTTCCGCCACAAAGGATTAGGAAAATTGGTAGGCCGTACCACTATGGGTATTTTAGTTGGTATCAGCGGTTATCCTCCTTTATTGGATGGAGGAAGAATCACTTCACCAAACTTTGGTGTATATGATTTGAAAGGCAATTATATCATCGAAAATGAAGGTGTTGCTCCAGATATTTTTGTTGAGCAAACACCTAAGGATTTGATAGAAGGTCGTGATCCACAATTGGAAAAAACGGTTCAGATCTTGTTGGAAGAAATGAAAAATTATCCCTACAAGAACATGAAAAAACCGGCTGATCCAATTCGGGTTAATTAATTGAAAAACATGGAAATCCCGTTTCATTTTAAATGAAACGGGATTTTTTTGGTTTACAGGTTTCTATATCCAGATAGACGTTGTTCTAGATGTAGCATGATAGCTTAAAGTAGATCTTTTAGAAGATTTTGAGGTAATAAATTTTAATTGTAATATATTTATAGAATAAATTAAAAGTACTACATGGAAGAATTAGTGACAAAGATAAATCCCGGAAAATCTTTATTTAGATTATTGCTTTACATGATCGTTTTGGGTGTAAGTATTCAATTGGTATTGATGGGATTATCACTATTGGTTATGAAGATTTTGTCTCCCGAGAGCCCGTTCAGTTTATCTTTTTTTCAAGAAAATACAGTGGCACTCAAAGGGATGTTGTTGATCAGTAGTGTTACAACATTTATTTTACCAGCTTGGATCTTATATCGTAGCGAATCAGGCATTCACCCCTATTTTGAAAGAATAAATAAGGTTTCATCATTACAATATCTTTTTGTCTTTGCGGCCATGCTATGTTTCATTCCTATGATGTCATTGCTTGCGTATTGGAATGAATCTATGCAATTGCCCGATAGTCTTCGAGGTGTACAGCAGTGGATGCGTGCTAGTGAAGATAGTGCCGCTGTAATGACTAAACAAATTGTAGAGGAGTCAACTTGGGGCGGTTTATTGATCAATCTGATCATTTTAGCAGTGGTGCCAGCCGTAGGTGAAGAAATGGTTTTTAGAGGCTGTCTACAAAACATTTTTGGTCGTTGGATATGGAATAAGCACGTGGTCATTTGGTTAGTAGCAATAATCTTTAGTGCATTTCATATGCAGTTCTTTGGATTTATTCCTAGAATGCTTCTTGGTGCCTTTTTTGGATATCTCTATGTTTGGAGTAGAAACATATATTTGCCTATTTTTGGCCATTTTATTAATAATGCAAGTGCCACCATTACAGCGTTTTATTATACAAGAAAAGGGATACCTTTCGAAGAAATGAATAACTTTGAACAAGAACCAATTTGGGTTTACCTTGCAAGCTTAATATTTACTGTTATTTTTGTAGTATTATATTATCGTTCAACTAAAAAAATCCCATATGGAGCAAGGCTGGAAGAAGATTAAAGTTTATACTAATGCAATAGAAGCTGAGATCGTTAAACAAATGTTAGAAGAAAGCGGGATACCTGCTATTGTATTAAATAAGCAGGACTCATCATACCTTGTATTTGGTAAGATTGAGCTTTATGTGAATCAACAAGATGAGCAACAGGCATTAGTTTTAATCGAATCTACGACAGAAAGCGAAGATTAGTATGAAAACTAGAGCTATTACAGGATTTTTCTTTATCATCGTCATGGTTGGGGCTATGCTTCTGGGCGACGCAGTTTTCCTTGGATTTTTTTCTTTATTAAGCGCCTGGTGTCTGTATGAGTTTTATGGTATTGTTAGCTCAGAAGATCGTAGACCAAGTAAAGCTTTAGGTATATTGACTACAGTTGTTTTATTTAGTACAACAGCGCTATATAGTTTAGGCATTTTTGAGGCGAAGTATATTTTGTTATGCATCCCTTTTCTTTTAGCGATCTATATACAAGCTCTTTATCAAAAGCGTGATTTTCCCTTTAATGATATCGGCTTTACCATTTTAGGTATTCTGTATGTTGGATTTCCTTTTTATTGTTTTACAAGATTAGGCTATATAGGTGGCTCATTTAATCATTTTTTACCTTTGGGTTTTATGATTTTACTTTGGACGAGTGATACAGGGGCTTATTTAGCTGGGAGATCCTTGGGAAAACATAAACTTTTTGAGCGAATTTCTCCAAAGAAAACCTGGGAAGGTTTTATTGGTGGTATTGTATTGGCAGTTCTTTTATCTTTATGTTTAGCACATTATTTTGAAACAATACCGCAATGGCAATGGATTATTGTATCAATGATAATTGCTGTATTTGGTACATTGGGTGATTTGGTAGAATCGATGCTTAAAAGAAGCTTAAATGTGAAAGATTCTGGACATATATTACCTGGACACGGAGGTTTATTAGATCGATTCGACGGTTTATTAATCGCTGGACCTTTGGTATATTTATTTTTGTTTTTAGTAAATTAAGATCATATTTATGGGACATATTAATCAAAATACGTTTAAATTTTTAAAAGATTTACAGGATAACAATACCCGCGAATGGTTTGCAGAAGAGAAAGAACGCTATGAAGCGGCTTTAGCTGATGTTCGTCTGTTTGTGGCTGATTTGATTAATAGCCTGTCTCAATTTGATCCTCATATTACGACCGATATTCAGGCCAATAAATGTTTGTTTCGTATCTATCGTGATACGCGTTTTTCAAAAGACAAAACACCCTATAAAAATTGGTTCGGTGCAGGTATTTCCAAAGATGGCCGTAAATTGGACGGACCAGAATATTATATCCACATCTCTCCAGATAATTCGTTTATTGCCTGTGGTTACTGGAGACCAGAAAAAAAACATTTAGATGCTATTCGTCAGGAAATAGATTATAACGAAGAGAAATTTAATGCAATTATAGCAGATTTACAGAAAAAAAGTGGTCTTACTTTAGAAGAAGAAGACAAACTAAAACGCCCCCCTGCTGGCTATGAGGCAACACATCCTTCAATTGAATTTTTAAAATTAAAGAGCTTTGTTGCACACAAAAGCTTATCCAATAGCGCTCTGACTGATAAAAATGCTTTGAATAATATCATTGCCTTATATAAAACAATGCTTCCTTTGAAGCAGTATCTACACGAAGCTATTGATAATGATTAGTTGTTATTGAGGTAAGCTAATTTTACCCATACAGACTGCAGGAGAATCTTTTATTTGACTTACATTGTCTCGGTCGCCAACCAATGTTTCATTAGCCAGTAGGGCAAATAACACTGCTTCTTTAGCGTCGGGATCAATGCCTAGTATTCCAAATGAGGAGACTTTATGATGAGGCAATCCTGCTTTGATTTTAGCGACCAATAGCGGATTGTGTAAACCTCCCCCACTGATGTAGATATGTACATTGCTTAATGTTTTTGACAGCTTATGGATTGCGTCAATGATGCATGTTGCAGTAAATTGATTTAAGGTGGCCATGATATCTTCAGGAATCATATGAAGATTATTGGATGCTATCTGACATCTTTTTAGATAATCCAAATTAAAGAGCTCCGGACCAGTTGTTTTAGGGAATTCATCTTGTAGAAATGGTTCTTTTAAAAGCTCATTTAAAAGTGCCTCATTGATAATTCCTTGTGTAGCGATGTTTGCATCCTTATCCATCTCTATATCAAATTTTTCTTTTGCAAACTGATTCATAATGGTATTTCCGGGGCCAATATCTGTTGCAAAAGCTTTCAAATCACTTTCTTGGCTAGGTATAAATGTATAATTAGCAATGCCACCGATATTCAATAAAAATCGATTTTCTTTCCTATCCGAAAACAATAAGTAATCGCCGTAGGCCGCCAGAGGTGCACCTTCACCACCTGCAGCGATGTGTTTTTGTCTAAAATCTGATAGTGTAATAATACCAGTTTTTACAGCAATATGATCACCATCCCCGATTTGAAGAGTGCTGTTAGGCATTAATTGATCATCTGTAAGGCTTTGTGGAGCGTGGTATACTGTCTGCCCATGGCTAGCAATACAATCAATTTCTGTATGCGGAATCCCCCATTTTTCAAGAGCCTGATTAATGAGTGCTGCATGTACATTTCCGACGTAAGCATGAAGTCCGCAGAGCAACTGTTGATCAATTGTACGCTTTGCAAAAACACCTCTTACGTATTTTCTAAACTCATCCTGATAGTCCATTGTAATAAAATTATCCACGCTAATTTGTGTAGACTTACCACTATTACTTATTCTACAAAGTGCAATATCAAGACCGTCCAATGAAGTTCCTGACATAAGTCCTATTATGAAACGACTATCTTTTTTTGCGATTTTGTAAAGCTTTTCAATCATTGAGTTCATACCTTAAAAGTAGGAACAAAATATGATAGAGTACACAAGATTTTTGTGATATAAATATATTTTGTAACTTCATGGCGTAATTAAATAGAAGATTAAAAAAAAGTAAAATGAATTTTCCAGCAGAATTAAAATACACTAAAGATCACGAATGGATTCGTGTTGAAGGTGATGAGGCCGTTATTGGTATTACTGATTTCGCACAACGTGAGTTAGGTGATATCGTATTTGTAGACATCAACACAATTGGTGAAGAAGTGGCTGCAAACGAAATCTTTGGAACAATCGAAGCAGTAAAAACGGTTTCTGATTTATTCATTCCTGTTACAGCAACAGTGTTATCTGTTAACGAGGCAATCGATGCATCACCAGAATTAGTAAACTCAGATCCTTATGGAGAGGGTTGGATTATTCGTATCAAATTAAATGATGTAGCTGACGTTGATGCTTTATTAACTGCTGATCAATATAAAGAAGAAATTAACGCGTAATTTTAACATTTACGTTCAATAAAACCACAAAAGAGCTGTCATTGACAGCTCTTTTGTGGTTTATAGGATTTCTATTTTGCTGGTGACTTCAACCTCTTCATTTTTTACTTTTGTTTCGAGCGTAAGCGCTTTTAAATAATGAGTTTTAGGATTTAATAGGTATTGGCCAGTGATTGATCCGACAGTTTGGCCTTCTGCCGTTATACTTCCTTCTGAAGTAATCGATATACCCTCTGCTGAGATACTTTTTAGGGTGTATGTTTGTTCTATTGGGCCTAGAGACTTATTATTTGCTGTTGCTTTCCATTGTTCTCCAACTTTTAATTCTCTATTTGGGTATTCAAACGCTGCTTCTTTGAGCATATTGGCATCAAACAGATCATTATCATCAGGTAAATCTTCGACATCTTTTATTTTTCCATTTAAACTCATCACAGCCACGATAGGGGTCTCCAGCAAAGTTTTAACTTTTTCATGGATCTGTTTGGAAAGTTCATTGGCTTCCGGATTCTTGGAATCATAGTTGACGGTCA
The DNA here is from genome assembly GCF_004342035.1 of Sphingobacterium sp. JUb20. NCBI lineage: Bacteria > Pseudomonadati > Bacteroidota > Sphingobacteriia > Sphingobacteriales > Sphingobacteriaceae > Sphingobacterium > Sphingobacterium sp. JUb20. The sequence continues at coordinate 117,421 of NZ_SLYV01000014.1, forward strand.
TCATTCCTGCATCCATTGCCATGATCATTTCTGTATATTTCGTTGCATAGGTCAATGTACTGTCTGTAGCATTGGTGTTTGTTGTCTCGCACAACATGGTTGCATCGATCATAGTACTTTGAGCACCAGCATTGACATCTATAGTCATGTGCATTTTTTGTGAAAAGGGATTATTAAGGTCGGGTTTCAGCTTTAATAAAACTTTGTCTTGAGCAATTAATGTCGTAATAATAAAGAACGACAAAAAAGCGAGCGATAGGGTCTTGATCATTTAAGATTAGTTAGTAAAATATCCCCTAAATTAAAAAAGACCTTTGGTATTACCAAAGGTCTTTTTTGATTTAAGCAATTAGATGCTTTTATTTTTTGATGTAAGCAACTTCTTTTACAGCTTTTACAACTTTAGCAACACTTGGAAGAGCTGCTTCAATTAATGTAGCTGCATATGGAAGAGGAACATCTGCTGCTGTAATACGAACGATTGGAGCATCTAAATAATCAAATGCATTACGTTGTACAGAATATGTTATTTCAGATGAAATAGACGCTAATGGCCAAGCTTCTTCCACAATTACCAAACGGTTTGTTTTCTTAACAGATTCGATAATAGTTGGGTAATCTATTGGACGAACAGAACGTAAGTCAATTACTTCCACATTGATACCTTCTTTTGTTAATTCTTCAACAGCAGGTAATACAACACGTGGAACCATTTTACCGAAAGATACGATGGTTACATCAGTACCTTCTTTAACAACATTTGCTTTACCTATTGGTAAGTAATATTCTTCTTCAGGCACGTGACCTTTATCACCATACATAACCTCAGATTCCATAAAAATAACTGGATCTGGATCAATCATAGCAGATTTTAATAAACCTTTCGCATCATAAGGATTTGAAGGAACAACAACTTTTAATCCTGGAGTATTTGCATACCAGTTCTCAAAATTTTGAGAGTGCTGTGCTCCCAATTGTCCTGCATTACCAGTTGGACCACGGAATACTATTGGAATAGAGAATTGACCTCCACTCATGGAACGAATCTTTGCAGCAGCATTGATAATTTGGTCAATCGCAACTAAAGAAAAGTTGAAAGTCATGAATTCAACGATTGGTTTTAAACCGTTCATCGCAGCACCGACTGCTATACCTGCAAAACCTAATTCTGCAATAGGTGTATCTATCACGCGTTTAGCTCCGAATTCATCCAGCATACCTTGGCTCACTTTATAAGCACCATTGTATTCTGCAACTTCTTCTCCTAATAAAAATATTGTTTCGTCTTTACGCATTTCCTCGTTCATCGCTTCACGAAGTGCTTCTCTGAATTGTATCTCTCTCATCAGTTGTAAAATAGTGTCAAATTTTAGATTACAAATCTACTATTTATTATTGATATTTTGAAGGTTATTCATCGCTAAATATCTGCTTTTATGTCATTTTTTAATAACAGGATGGCGAAAACAGTAATAAAATTCAAAAATTAAACTTTATATATTTTAGACAAAATTTCGAAAAGAACCGCATTGCTATTGTGGATAGCGAGCGGTACGTTCCACGTGGCACGATTTCGCTTCTCTACATAATTAGATATTCCACGGATCTGTATGGTTTGAATTTTTGCTTCAGATGCAACTAAAAAAACAGACCCTCCTTCCATGGATTCAATCAGAGCATTGGGTATTTGTATCAGTAATTTCGAAATTTCTAATTCATTTCCATGCACCTTATTAACTGTTACACCTAGCCCTGTTGTTAATGCATGCACCAGTTCCTTAGTTGTCTTATTTTGTGTGGCCACATAATGAGCGTTACCAAATCCAAGTTCATCAATCGGAATGAATCGCTCATCATCTTCTGCTCCTAATTCTGAGAAGATCTCGCGATCGATTGAAACGACCGCCCCTATTGGTAATGATCGATTAAAGCAGCCACCAATACCGATATTAATGATAAGATCATATTGATTATTTGCAAGATGTTTTCCAAGCCGATAAGCTGTTTGTACCATACCTACTTCCGTTATTAAATAGTCGGTATTCGGATATGCAGCAATACGATCAAGGAAGGGTTGAATTTCGAATCGAGTTGCTGCTACTATAAGTGTTTTCATGTGGGATAACATTTGTACAATATTAATCAATATTTACGCAAATGTGATGGTAATCATTTCGTTGAAAGCGATATTTTGGTTGCAAACACGTATCTTTGTGGTATTATGGTATATATCACTCGTCGTGAGCGCTTTTGCGCTGCACATAAGCTTTACCGCGAAGATTGGAGCATTGAGAAAAACGAAAATGTTTTCGGAAACTGTTCAAATGTTAATTGGCATGGTCATAATTATGATTTGTTTGTGACGGTCAAAGGTGACGTAAATCCAATAACAGGTTTTCTGATTGACTTAAAATTGATGAAAACCATTATTTTGGAAAATATCGTAAATAAAGTCGATCACAAAAATATTAACCTTGATGTTGATTTTATGAAAGATAAGATGGCTTCTACAGAAAATATAGCAATTGCTATATTTGAGGTATTGAAACCATTATTTGAAGAACAAAAAGTGCAGTTGCACAGCATTCGCCTTCATGAAACAGAAAATAATTACGTCGAATATTTTGGCGACTAATCTTATACACTAATTTATTTAATTACTATGAGTAATCACTCATTTGAAGAAGAAGAGTTAGACGGCTACGTGAAAATTGATCAATATAATCAAGAAAAAGTTGGTCGTATTGCCGCTCATTATACAGATATTTTAGAATCTCTAGGAGAAGATCCGAATCGTGAGGGATTATTGAAAACACCAGAACGTGTAGCAAAAGCTTTGCAGTTTTTAACTCATGGATATGATATTGATCCTGCTAAAGTATTACAAGGTGCTATGTTTGAGGAAGACTATAGCCAGATGGTTGTGGTGAAGGATATTGAAGTGTATTCGATGTGCGAACACCATATGTTGCCATTCTTTGGTAAAGCGCATATTGCTTATATTCCTAATGGTCATATCGTCGGATTGAGCAAAATTCCACGCGTTGTAGATATCTTTGCACGTCGACTACAAGTTCAAGAACGTCTTACCAATGAAATCCGTGACTGTATTCAAGAAACCTTAGGAGCAAAGGGTGTGGCTGTGGTGATCGAATGTAAGCATATGTGTATGGCTATGCGAGGCATTCAGAAGCAAAATTCTGTCACTACAACATCAGCATTTACAGGAGCTTTTCAAAACGATGTAACGCGTTCGGAATTCTTAAAACTAATTACTGCAAACTTGACGTAATTCAATAAAAAAATAACAAAATTTAAAGTCCAATCTTCCTATGATGATTGGACTTTTTTTTCTTTAAAAATTCAAAGAATTTAAAAAATCACGATTTTTTAAAAGTGTCATTATGCTTCATAAAGGCTGATGCGATTTTTTATGTAACATTTGATCAAATATTAATTACCTAATTATCAGTAGTTTGTGTTTTATTTTTTCTGATTATAAATCATGTTCAGTAATTTTGTTGTTATGGACATTTGTAATGAGCATTTAGAATCTTACTTAGAGCGCACATGTGACGAAGAAAATCCGTTGCTAAAAAGCGTCAATAGGGAGACCTATTTGAAGGAAACAATGCCTCATATGTTATCCGGACATTACCAAGGAAGGGTGCTTGCTATGCTTAGTAAATTAGCTGCTCCAAATACTATTTTGGAAATCGGTACGTTTACTGGATATGCTACTTTATGCCTTGCAGAAGGCTTGTCTAAAAAAGGGATTTTACATACGGTAGATGTTAATGCAGAACAGGAGGAGCGTGTACAGGGATATTTTGACAGATCTGAATATGCGTCTCAAATTAAATACCATATTGGTGATGCTGCAGAAGTAATTCCGAAGATCGAAGGTAGCTTTGATCTGGTTTTTATAGATGCTGATAAAAAACGTAATCATTATTATTACGAATTAATTTTAGATAGAGTCCCGTCTGGAGGGCTGATTTTAATCGATAATGTCTTGTGGAAAGGCAAAGTATTAGATGAAAATCCAGACAATCAAACAAAGCAAATCATAGATTTGAATGAACAATTAGCTCAGGACCAGCGCATCGAAAAGGTTTTATTGCCGATTCGAGATGGACTTTTTGTATTACGCAAAAAGTAATTAGTGGACTAAATGATTCTTTATGAATTTTAAAACATTAAAAAACTATGTTGCTGTATTAATTTTGATCGTCAGTAGTTATGCTACTGCATCCGCTCAAAGCAATCAATTTTATATTGATAAATACAGCCCCGTAGCACAAGAGATGATGCAAGAACATGGTGTTCCAGCATCAGTAATTTTAGCTATTGCAATGCATGAAAGTGCACATGGAAATAGTAAGATTGCAAAAAATTTAAATAATCACTTCGGTATTAAAGGAAAAAATAATAGCAAAGTGATTAATTCAGCATATAAAGGTTATAAATCAGTACTTGATTCTTATAATGACTTTATATCGTTGGTTAAAAGAAAGAAAACCACGACTCCCTTATTTGAGGAAAATCGAGGACAAAACTACAAAGCTTGGGTAGGTGCTTTAGCAAAAGCAGGATATTCAAGAACTAAAGATTGGTCTGCTAAGGTTATCAAAACAATTGAAATGTATGATTTAGATAGTTTTGATAAAAATCCGACCACAATATCTAGGAAACTCACCGCTTCTAAGTAATGCTACTCATCCAATGAAAAAAATTGCTTTTATCCTACTTGCCCTTACTGTTTTTTTTAGTTCATGCTCATCCAAAAAAAACACCGTCTATAAAAGCAAAAATCATCAAGGCTCTACCTCTTCCAATCGTCCTAGTAAGTTAAGACCAGCTGTTTCAGGAAATGCTTATGTTGAGAAATATAAAGATATTGCTATTTCAGAAATGAATAAGTACGGTATTCCTGCGAGTATCAAATTGGCACAAGCATTATTAGAATCTGGAAATGGCAATAGCTATCTCGCTACCGAAGCCAATAATCACTTTGGAATCAAATGTGGAGGTGTATGGAAGGGAAAATCCATTAATCGCCCAGATGATAATATCAATGACTGCTTTCGCGTTTATGAAAGCCCGGAACAGTCTTTTAGAGATCATTCTGAATTCTTGTTGCGTAAACGTTATTCCGATTTATTCTTGCTCAATAAGAACGATTATAAAGGCTGGGCCAAAGGTTTGAAAGCCGCAGGCTATGCCACCAACCCGCGATATCCAGATTTATTGATCGATATGATTGAACGTTATGAACTCTACCAATATGACCGTGTGGAAACTCGTGTTGAGAAGGAGAAAAGAGAAGTTGTTGTTGAGCGGGAGATTGTACACAATGCAGTCGAAGCTCCTGTGGTACAAACAGAGCAAATCAAGAGTCCTGTAGCAATGCGTATTCATGAAGTACAAGGGAAAGACACATTATACTCGTTGAGTAAACAATACGGTATCACTGTTGATCAAATAAAAGAGTTAAATGGCTTGACTGACACAAACTTAGCCATCGGGCAGCTATTGGTAATTTCAAAGTAAATCATCAAAAGATGTTAAATATTTCTATTTTGATAAGCTAAAACGTAGTTTTACGAGAGTGAAGACTCTGCAAAATATCGTAATACTCATTCTTTTGTTTGCACTAGCACCCGATGCTTTTGCACAAAAGCGTATAGAGGGTATTGTTTCTGATTTTAATACCAAACAACGTATATCAAAAGTAACAATCCGCAACACTAGGACCAACGAAGAAGTCTTTAACAATAGTAAGGGGGAATTTTCTATTATGGCCGACAAAGGAGATGCATTGATCGCGACTTCTCGAGAATACTATCCTGATACCGTCATTGTAAATACCTCTCTTGTTATACTGTTCCATTTGAAGCGTGAATCGATTTATATTGATGAAGTTTCTGTAGTTGCAAAGAAAGATCCAGATGAGATTTTAAAAAAGGCAAGAAATGATTATGAGAAAGCCTTTCGGCTTTCTGATCCAGGAGATCTGTTTTCAGTAGGGCAAAATGGTGCAGGGCTCAGTATCAACTCCATCTATAGTCTGTTTAGCAGAGAAGCTAAAAATGCAAAAAGATTAAAGAAATTGATTGAGAGTGATTATAAAGATAATGTTATCGAGTATAAGTTTTCAGAACAACTGGTGAGTCGTACAACAGGTTTAGAAGGAGAAGAGCTTAATAAATTTAGACGGATCTTTAAACCAAGTTACTTTTTCATCATTAGCTGTACACAGTATGAACTGACAAATTATATCAAAGAATGTTATGAAAAGTATCAAAAAAATCCTTCTCGATATTTTATTGAGCCATTACCAACAATAAATCCTATTTTAGTACCTTAAATTAAGAAAAGAAAAAAAAGAGTTGATTGATATGAAGTTACAATCCTTATTTGCCTTATTAATTATTGGCTTATCGTGTGGTACGGTTAGCGCTCAGGTTAATTTGAAAGACCTTAGAGTAAAGCCAGATTCAGTTATTTCGGAGAATAAACAAGAAAATATCTCCTTAAAAAATATTCGTCCAGTAGTACCAAAATTAGAATTACAAGTTGATTATTGGAAGCATTGGACTCGATTTGGCGTAACTGCAAATCAAGCTTATTTTAATGAGGATTGGCAAGGTGGGGGGGTAAATTCACTTGCAGTAGGTTTTAATGTTTATCATAAATCAGACTATACCAAAGATAATTTTAATTTCATAACAGAATTAGATTTGAGATATGGAAAAGTGAAGAATAGGGACCAAATGTCTAAAAAGAATAATGATCGTATTTTTTGGGATAATAAAATATCTTATAAACTCTCAAAAAACTGGTCATTATTTACATCCCTTACTTTTGAATCTCAATTTGATGTAGGTTATACTTATGAATTTAAAAATGGGCGTGATTCAATTACAGCAACAGTTTCAGCTTTTATGGCACCAGGTTATTTTACTGAGTCGTTGGGTTTTGAATACAAACCAAGTAATGAATTCTCATTACGTTTAGGAACAGGTACCGCTCGTCAGACATTGATTTTAGATGATCGTATCAAGCCCTTGACAGTTGAAGAATATAAGCAGAAATATCCAGATCGTAAACCAATTGATAAAGATCAAGAACGCTATGGCATTGAGGCAGGTAAGATGTTTAAAAATGATTTAGCTTTCCAAATCACAGCTAATTTAGATAAAAATATAGCCAAAAATTTAAATTTAAAGAGCAGATATAACTTGTTTGCTAATTATAATAAATTGTCTGATCCAGCTCATCGTTTGGATGTTACTTTAACAGCTAAAGTAACATCATTGGTTAATGTCACTTTAAATGGAATTGTTGTATATGATTCTGAGGTAGTTTCAAAAGTACAGGCGAGTGAAAGTTTAGCATTAGGTATTACCTATAGTTTACCTCGATAATGTTTGAAAAAAAAAATCTTTGGATTCCGTTTATACTTTGTTTTGCTCTATCCATTATTGGATGTAAGAGTAAGTCAGGCATGGTTAAAAAGGGATCTATAGAGCAAATTGTACCTATAAAGATAGATACGATCATCCAAAAGGTGATCGTACACGATACCGTTCCCAAATTAAGCCAGGGAGAGCACAAAGTATGGACATTGGGAAAGGCTGGCATACATGCTAATATACGTCAGGAAACGGCCATACACTATGATGTGCGCAAACCAAACTACGTTATTATCCATCATACAGCACAGAATAGTCTGGATCAAACCATCAGAACATTTCAGGTAGAGCACACAAAGGTAAGTTCACATTATGTGATTAGCCGTAATGGCGTAATCGTTCAGATGCTCAATGATTATGTAAGAGGTTGGCATGCGGGACTTTCCAAGTGGGGAACGATCACAGATATGAATTCGATCTCCATTGGAATAGAACTGGATAATAATGGAAAGGAAGCATTTCCAGATGCCCAGATTGAAGCGTTAATGGTTGTCTTGGATACATTAAAAGCTAATTACGTTATTCCCGCAGCAAATTTCATTGGTCATGCTGATATTGCTCCAGCTCGTAAAAATGATCCAAGTGTATTTTTTCCTTGGAAAAAATTGGCAGATCGCGGTTTTGGTATATGGTATAATCCTGCAGAATTGGTAACAGCCCCAGAAACCTTCAACCCAATTGATGCCTTGAGAATCATTGGTTATGATACACGCAATTTGAAAGCGGCAATTATTGCATTTAAAAGGAAGTTTGTTGTCAACGATGTGAGCCCAGAACTCACGATTTATGATAAAAGTATTCTTTATAATCTATATCAAAATTATTAAGCTATTCGATTGAATGGCTTTTTTTTGGTATCAAGTTTTCTAATAAGTAGGCGATGAACATGACCGAGATACAGCCAATGACATTGAGCCATAAAAAGGCTATGACATCTATTTTCCAGATCGTAAAAATAATCACTTCAGTTATTATTGCAGCATAAAACACGGCTTTCCCTCCTATACTCTTCATATAGAAGGCGACAATAAAAATGCCCAAAATAGTACCATAAAATAATGAACCTAGGATATTAACCGCCTCTAGGAGATTGCCCAGTCTACTCGCATATAAGGCAACAGCGATAGAAAATACACCCCAGAAAAGCGTGAATATACGTGACCAGAATAGATCCTGTTTATCGCTAGAATTTTGGTTTATAAATCGCTTGTAAATATCAACGGTGCTTGTAGAAGCCAAAGAATTGATCGCACTTGCTGTAGATCCCATAGATGCAAGAAAGATAACAGCGATAAGCAGACCTATTAAGCCCTTAGGGAAAGTATTATTTACAAAAGATAGAAAGATGTAGTTATTGTCATTTGTTTCGGCAGCGGGATTATTCTTCTTTATTAATGCGACAACTTCTGTACGGATACCGTTTAGTTTTTCATTTGAATTCTTGAGTGTAAGCCTTGCTTCGTCTATTGTAGATTGATCCTCATCATCAATGGCTTTAGTTAAACGATTGATTGTTTCCTTCTTTTCATTACTAATAAAAGCCTGTTGCTTTTCCAGAGCCGTATAAGTGCTGTTATATTCACTTTGTTTTAGCTTATCTACTTCAACCTGGTTGAAAAAGATTGGCGGTGTGTGATATTGATAATAAACAAAAACAAGAACGCCTATGAGCAGAATACAAAATTGCATAGGTATTTTGAGTAAGCCATTCATAAGTAGACCAAGTCTGCTTTCTTTTATAGATGAACCCGTTAGATAACGGCCTACCTGACTTTGATCCGTACCAAAATAGGATAGCTGTAGGAAGAAACCACCAATAATACCTGTCCAAACAGTATACTGGTTATTCAGGTCAAATGTAAAGTCGATCGCATTTGTTTTTCCAGATTTACCTGCAATATGAAGCGCTTTATATAAACCAATGTCTGTAGGTAAGAGTTTGACAACAAGTATTCCGGCGACAAGCAACACTCCAAATATGATGCTCATCTGGAGCATTTGCGTGTGTGAAACTGCTTTAGTACCACCATATGTCGTATAGATCACCACGATACTGCCGATTAAAAGCGTAGTGAGAGGAAGGTTAATATGTAAAATGCTGGCTATAATAAGTGCCGGAGCAAAAATACTGATGCCTGTTGATATACCGCGCTGGATCAAAAACAAGAAAGCCGTTAATCCGCGGGTCCGAATATCAAACCGTTTCTCTAGAAATTCGTAAGCTGTAAAAACGCGAAGTTTATGAAAGATTGGTACAAAGGTGATACAGAGTACAATCATGGCCAAAGGAAGACCGAAATAAAACTGGACGAAGCTCATTCCTGAACTGTAAGCCAGGCCTGGCGCAGAAAGAAAGGTGATGGCACTCGCCTGAGTGGCCATCACCGAAAGTCCGACATGGTACCAAGGTAAGGATTGATTACCAAGTAAATACCCATCAATATTTTTGATTCCTCTACTTTTGTACATGCCATACAGCACAATAATCAAAAGAGTCAGAATAAGAACTATCCAATCAATCGTACTCATGAAAAATAGCTCGTGAATAGATAAAGGAATAGTATGACCACAAGCAGGCTACACGCTACTAAAATATAAAAGCGCTTCCATTTTTGTGTTAAGGGGTTATTTCCCCTATCTGTCATGCGGTGTTTGAGCGTAAAGGAAGCTATTGAAGAAAGCTGCGATAATTAAACCAACAACAGCCCCACCTATGATACTTAAAAAAGTCTCGTTTGCAGTGAATGAAATTAAAGCTCCAAATATCACACCGATTAATACGATTAACCCTTTTGGATTAGGTGCGCATGCGTTGTTTTCAACTTGATTTTCCATTGAATTGTATGTTTTATTTTGATTTTGATAACAAATTTACAAATAATCTGTAAGCTCCAGGAACTCCTGCAGGCAATTGTCTGAAAAATGACAATGATGTATAGACAAATCTACCACTTCCATAGTTAGTAATCAATAGCGATCCATTGTGAAGGGGTTCATTTTTATCCTGCATCTGTATAGGTGTCTGATAACGACTGTCAATATCTTCCGCAAAATACAGACCCCGTTCTTGTACCCAGTTGTCGAAATCAGATTTGATGATTTTATTTGGATAGTTAAAAATTTGATTTTGTTCATCAAATTTTACTACAGCAAGTTCTTCCGTCACCCTGCTGTTGCCTAAACGGAATGGATATGGACCAAATTGATTAGAGAGCAACTTGTTGTTTACATTATACTGTTCCAAAACTGTACCGCCATTTTTAACATATTCATTTAGTTTAGCACTAATCTGATTCATCGATTTTAAGACGTTAAAAGCCCTTATTCCTACTATGACGGCATCATATTGTGCGAGATTTTGATGCAGAGCCTGTGTTTCATTTAGAAGATCTACAGAAATACCAATTGCTCTTAAAGACTCAGGAATTAAATCTCCCGCTCCAACCAGATATCCAATTTTTTTGATAGGAACTTGAAGTTGCAGATTGCTGACTTTTACTGTAAGATCAGGAAACCACGTGATGGCTGGTATATGGTCATAATGTATATCGCGGTTTATTTTGACTTTTTCATTTGAACCATAACGGAAGGAAAGTGTATCTAGTCGTGTATCTCTGGTCTGTGCCTGAACGGTAAATTCCTGAATTATTTGTTGCTGGTTTTCTGAATATTCGAGCTTAACCAGATTTGGAGTTACGATCCAATTTTTGTTGACAACAGGAGAAACATTTTCTGTTCTATTTTTTGTACTGCCTTCATTTACAAATGTTACCCTTACCTTTTGTGGGGTGTTATTTTGACTTAGTACGATCGTCTGGTCCGTAGATGCGGTTATGGCTGGTGAAATCACGATAGGATTGTAGATTTCTCCCCTAACAGGATCTGTAAATTTATATTGGATGGTTTTTTTATAGTTAAGCGCCTTTCCATTGATGACCAGTTCATAGTCAACAGCTGGATAGTCTGGATTTTCAGGGGCTCCAGTTTTATTAAAGTCTGCGAATTGAAATCGACCTATAAGATTTGGAGCATCCAACCAGTATGGTTGTGTACTAAACCGCGCAGGGTAAGAACTAGTAAAACTTGTTAGGGTATTATTTTCGAGATTTTGATTGATATTTTTTCCATTGATCTTAGCAACCTGTATCGCAGGAACATCAGCTCTTACAATCAGTTGATTTGTAACCTTTATCGTGTCTTCAATAGCATAATGCGGCTTTGCTGCGATGCTTTCTATTCTTACTCCAGCACAGGCAAGGATTAAATCATTGATTTCATTTGTTTTTATTTCTTTCCAGTAGTTATCCGCTATCGCCTTGACCAGTGTCAGAGCTTCGAATAGGTCAGGAATTGATTTTTCCGGGTGGTCGAGCTGAAAGGAAGCATTAATCTGTTTTATTTTCGTACTGATAGCAGCGGTATGAGGGATTCTTGACCAGGTATCGTCAATATTTTCGAAAAGATCTTTATTCGTTGCTTCTCCTGCTATGTATTCAAAATATTCTGTAGACTTTCCAACCTGAGCAGCACTTCCAAATCCCTGACTTTTATGCGATGACCTACTTTCGGCAGCAACTTCTCCATAGGATTTGCCGATCAAGGGATTGTATTGTCCTATTTCAATCTGTATTTGATCATCACTAATTGTATTTTGATTGCCAAAATTGTACGTATTCCATAGCAAACGAGTTGCTTTCCATGGCTTGACCTGTTTCAACTGTTCTGGAAACCGTGTTGGGTCTGCAGCGGCAACAAATGCTTCTTTTGCTAATATTGCAGAAGCTTGGTGATGACCATGTCCCCCTCTCGCATCAGGTGGAAATCGGGTTATAATGACATCAGGTCGGAATTTTCGAATGATCCACACCGCTTCTCGAAGTACTTGTTCTTTATCCCAAAAATTAAAGGTCTCTTCCGAAGTTTTTGAAAATCCAAAATCAAAAGCAGAAGTAAAGAACTGCTCTCCTTGATCGATTCTTCTTGCTGCTAAAAGTTCCTGTGTCCTAATCAGACCAAGCTCTATTCCCTGTTCCGTACCGATTAAGTTTTGTCCCCCGTCTCCCCTTGTTAGGGACAGGTATCCCGTTTTATAATGTTTTTCCTGAGCTAACCATGCTATTAATTTAGTGTTCTCGTCATCCGGATGGGCTGCAAAATATAGAACAGACCCTAGAACATTTAATTTTTCTAATTTTGATTTTATGTCAGCACTGTTCCAGCTATTTGTTGCCTTTTGAGCTTGAGCCTGTGGCAGAAAGGTTAAACAAATGAATATGTTGGTAAATAGGATTGATTTTAACATAGATTAAAGGTAATTAATATTGTGGTTAAATAAAAAACGGAAATTCTGTAGGGAGAATTTCCGTTTCTAACAATTAAAATATTATCTTAAAATCTACCCTTTTATAGTTTGTTCATCAGGATAGCAAATTCTTTAAGTGGTAACCTTTATTACCGCTAAAGATAGTACAATCTTTATTGGACTTTAGCATTAAATGAGAACAAGTTTTCCACAAAAAGCGGATTATACACATTCATATTAAAAATGAAGTTCTTGTTGCAGTAATTGCTATTGCTAAAGGCTAAAAGATTTATTTATCAATTGAACCTAAAACACGTTTCATAAACATGTTCATAGCGTCCTTTTTACTATTTCCTTCTTTAATTAGTTTATCAACTTCAACAGCACCATAAAGATTTGAAATCAATTCACCGATTACATCAAGCTCTTCATCTTTTAAAGGAGCTTCTACCAAGGATTCTAATGTCTCGATGGTCTCTAATACATAGTCAACATCGTTCTGTTCGATAAACTCGGTGATATGTTTAATTACTGGAAGCTTCATTGAATAAGTCGATTAAGGCGTCAAATTTATTTGTTTGTACTTGATTTACCAATTTTCCATTCTTGAAAGCCGCAAAAGTAGGCAAGTTATTGACATTTGCTAGTTTTCTAGATTCCGGAAATTTTTCTGCATCAGCGATTACGAAAGTTACATTTTCATTTTCAGTCGCCAATTTTTTGAATTTCGGTTTCATAATTTTGCAGTTACCACACCAAGTAGCTGCGTATTGAACCATTACAATATCATTACTGTTTACAATTTCTTGTAAATTATCGTTTTCTAATTCCTGTACCATGATTTTTTTGTTTATTTATTGAGAAAGATGAATAAACAAAGGGGGCAAGGGATTACCCCCTTTGTAAAAAGACCAATGTAGTCTTTTCAGTATTGTTTTTAGTTACCAGCTAAATAGCTAGCTACACCGTCACGAGTTGCGTGCATTGCTTCTTTTCCTTCTTCCCAGTTAGCAGGACATACTTCACCAAAATTCTGAACGTGAGCATAAGCATCGATTAAACGTAAATATTCTTTTACGTTACGACCTAATGGCATATCGTTTACAGATTCGTGGAATACGCGACCTGTTTCATCGATCAAATAAGTAGCTCTGTAAGAAACTGCAGAACCTTCAACTAAAGTACCGTACTCAGGGTGCTCTACTTCTTTAATGTCTAAAATACCTAATACAGAAGATAGGTTACGTGTAGTATCTGCTAAAATTGGGTAAGTTACGCCTTCGATACCACCGTTATCTTTTGCTGTATTTAACCAAGCGAAGTGAACTTCGTTTGTATCACAAGATGCACCGATAACGATTGTATTACGTTTTTCAAATTCTGGTAAAGCTTCTTGGAAAGCATGTAATTCTGTTGGGCAAACAAAAGTGAAATCTTTTGGGTACCAAAACAATACTACTTTTTTACCTTCTTGAACTGCTTTTTCGAAAACGTTAATTTGTAAATTATCGCCTAAATAATCGATTGCATCTACTGTGATGCTTGGAAAACTTTTACCTGTGAAACTCATAATAATATCTTTCTTTTTTTGTTGATACAAAGATACCTCAAATAAGGTTAAAAAAGTATTGATTTTTTCAATGAGCTATCGTTAAAATCTATTTTTACATTAAGGGTACAATAAGTTTTCTCGATAGGTTTATTTTAAATAAATTTTGCATTTATCAGACAAAATTCTACCTTTGTAGCGTTCCACAAGGAAATTGAGATACAATAAATCTTAATTCTTTAGAAGTCAACAAATTATACTGGGGGGGTTCCAGAGCGGTCAAATGGGACGGACTGTAAATCCGTTACTTCGGTTTCGAAGGTTCGAATCCTTCTCCCCCCACAGTATTTTTTCTCTCCTCTTTTTTCAGTAACATTTTAATAAATAAGTTTGGGATTAAGCAATATATTTGAAATATTTGCATACGCTTTGTCGGCCCTGTAGTTCAACGGATAGAATAGATGTTTCCTAAACATTAGATAGCAGTTCGATTCTGCTTGGGGCTACAACAAAAAATGCGAGACTGTTAAATAGTCTCGCATTTTCTTTTTTTATCACATCTGCCATATGGTTAATGAATAATCTTTCTTTTACCTGTTATCCCTCCCTGAAAACTTTCAGTTTACTTACCATAATAAACATGAGGACACCGAAGAAAGCAAATACACCGTAAGAATATCGTAAACTTGTCAGCTCTGCGATATAGCCGATTAAAGGAGGGCCCATTAAGAAGCCCAGAAAGCTAATGCTAGATACCATCGCCAAGGCTACCCCTGGAGTAACCTTTTTGTTCTGGCCAGCAACACTATATACCGTCGGGACATTGCACGCAACACCGATACCCACCATCATAAAAGCCAATGTGCTAATATAAAAAAGAGGGAAGATAACAGAGGTCATCATGCCGACAAACATCAATATACCGCTAATTTGTAAGGTTCTTTTTCTACCGAGCCTACTGATGACCGCATCCCCAATAAATCTTCCCAGCGCCATCATGACCATGAAAGACGCATAACCAACAATAATAAATTGTTCTGGAGCGTGAACTATTTCCTTAAAATAAACGCCGCTCCAGTCAAACATAGCACCCTCGGTGGCCATGCTGAAAAAGCCGATGATACCCAGTTGTACTAAACTGCTTTCCGGTTTGGAAAAAAATGATGTTTTTTTAGCCTCTGTAGCGACACCAGGAATCAAGTAACGGTAGTTGATGGTCGTATTAATCACAATGAGAACAAAAATAATGATAAAATGAGGAATGGTGTCTACAGCTATATTCATAGTGAGTAACCCGATGAGGGCACCAGTAAATCCGGCGATGCTCCAGGCTCCATGAAAAGATGACATGATTGATTTTTTGAAAATCTTTTCTGCAGCAACCCCCTGTGTATTGACAGCTATGTTGCACATGTTTCCAATTACCCCAAAGAAAAATAAGATTGCTCCTAATTCCCATGCGTTTTGTGCAAAACCTATTAAACATAAAATAAGGGCATAAATAATCGCGACTATTCGTAGTACTCTAGCACTGCCGTAAGTGGTAACCAGTTTCCCGGATAACGCCATGGTGACCAGTTGACCGACAGGAAGCATCAATAAAATTGTGCCTAATTGACCTTCTGTAAGATTCAGACGTTCTTTGATAATTGGAATACGGCTTGCCCAAGAAGCAAATGCCAGGCCCTGGCAAAAATAAAATAAGGATACAGCAATCCGAATGCGATTACGGTTTTGGTAAAGCTCTTCTTCAGAGTAGGTTAAGGATGCGTTCATTGTTGTAATGATGTGTCAGCAAAGGTACATGTAAGAAATTAATAATGACAGTGATGATGTTTCATCTTTTGGTATTTATGCAAAAAATATTAAAATTAATGGGTGCACATTGATAAAGAACACGTGATATTGAAAACTGTTTTTAATGCTGGGGTAGGTTTTTTTAATAACGATTGATTATTTCATTGTTTTCTAACGAGTAGCTGATTAACTTTGGCATACAGGTATTTAATCGATTAGCCTCCTTGAAAAGTATGATTAGAAAATTGTTATTGGGCACTTGTCTTGCCTTAGGTGGAACCATGCATGCTTTTGCGCAGCAACAACCCACATTTTTATCCCATCCGACTTTAAGTCCTGATGGAAAAGTCCTTGTTTTTAGTTTTGAAGGTGATCTGTGGAAAGTTGAAAGTGAAGGTGGGGTTGCAGTGAGATTAACAGGTATGGAGGGCAATGAAATCAATCCACGGATATCGCCTGACGGCAAACAGCTTGCATTCTCAGCAAATCAGAATGGAAATATGGATGTATATATCATGCCTTTAGCTGGTGGTGATATCCGTCAAATTACACATCACGATGGTGCTGATGAAGTGGACAGTTGGAGCTGGGACAGTAAAACGTTATATTTTACATCAACCCGCTACAATCGGATGAGTAGTTATCAAGTTGATGCTACAGGGGGGACTGCAAAGCGACTATTTCCACATTATTTCAATTATATAAGTCAAGTTGTAACCACACCATCTGGAGAACTATTGTTTAATGATAGTTGGGAAGGATATAGTTCAACTAACCGTAAGCGATATAAAGGAGCATTCAATCCGGATATAAAATCTTATAATCCTAAAACAAAAACATTTAAGCAATATACCGATTACAATGGTAAAGATTTCTGGCCTACTGTTGATCAAAATGGTGTGATCTATTTCGTATCTGATCAAGGAAATGCCGAATATAACCTGTATCAGATGAGCGGTGATAAACCCGTGGCTTTGACTTCATTTAAGGAATCTATCAAGAGACCTGCTGTAGCTGCCAACGGGAAAAAGATTGTTTTTGAAAAAGGATATCAATTGTTTTTATATGACGTTGCATCAAAGAAGGTTACACAGCCAACTATCGCATTGAGCAGAAATCAGGTATTAGGCAAGAGCAAGGAATTTAATGTAAATGGTAACATCAGCTATTTTGATGTAGCACTTGACGGTAAAAAGATGGCATTTGTATCGAGAGGCGAGCTCTTCGTTTCCGATAGCGAAGGTAAATTTATCCGTCAGATGCCTAGTCAGGGACAGCGCGTTATGGAGGTGAAATGGTTAAAGGATAACAAAACATTACTTTACAGTCAGACCCATCAAGGTTACCTGAACTGGTACACCCGTAGCGCAGACGGATTGGGCGAACCAAAGCAGTTGACACAAGATCTTCGCAATAATAGAGAGTTAACTTTCAACGCTGATAAATCACATGCTGTTTATTTAAGTGGGCGAGATGAAGTACGTCTTTTAGATTTGACAACTTTAAATAGTAAAACTGTTGTTAAGGATGAACTGTGGGCATTTCAAAATTCTTCTCCCTCTTTTTCTCCAGACGGGAAATATATTCTTTTTACTGCTATTCGAAATTTTGAGCAAGATATTTTTGTTCATCATATCGGTTCAGGTCAAACAACAAATCTGACCAATACTGGTGTCACTGAAGCCTCCCCATCGTGGTCACCAGATGGAAAATATATTTATTTTGCCAGTAACCGCACAAAGCCGTCCTTTCCTACCGGCATGCAGAACTCCAGTATTTTTAGAATGGCATTGGAGAATTTTGACGAACCTTATCGCATTAGCAAATTCAATGAGCTCTTTAGTCAGCCTGTAAAGAAAGATACCATTACGGACAATAAGAATGACAATAAAACAAAGGCGAAGGCTAAGAAAGAAGAAAAAGCAACAAGTTCTTCTACCGACAAAAAAGTGCTGGTTACAATAGATGTTAAAGGGTTACGTGACCGTATTGAACAAGTAAGCCCTGCTTTTGGAACGCAATCAGATCCCATTGCTATCCAAAAAGGAGAAAAAAACTATGTTTTCTTTTCATCCAATCACGAAGGAAAGTACGGATTATACAGAACGATCTATGAACCTTTTGAAGCTGTTAAAACCGAAAAGGTTGTTGACAATGGAATTAACCAGTTTATCGAATCTGGAGGTAAGTATTTTATCCTTAATAGAGGGATAATTCAAAAATATAACCTTGACCAAAATAAACTTGATGCGGTAACAATCAATTTTAGATTTAACCGTGATCTGGAAAATGAGTTCAAACAGATGTTCTATGAGACTTGGGCTGGACTAGAAGAAAACTATTACGATAGTACTTTCCACGGTATCGATTGGACGGCGATGAAGAAGAAGTATGAACCGTATCTTTCTGGTATTAATGACCGTAGTGATTTACGCATATTATTAAATGATATGTTAGGAGAGCTAAACTCTTCACATTTGGGCTTTAGTTCGATGGGAGCAGAAGAGCGCAAACCATTTGGGGACGTAACTAATGAAATTGGTGTTTTATTCAATCAGGATAATCCTTATCAAATAGCACAGATTATAGACAACAGTCCAGCTTCCCGTAAAGGAGTAGATCTGAAAGAAGGCGATGAGATCATGGCTGTTAATGGAAATAAAGTAAATCCTAAAGAAGATCGGGATCAGTATTTTACATGGCCGTCCCTTGCAGAGGAAATACAGTTGACTATACTACGTGGCGGTAAAGAAATTTCAGTTTTTATTCGGCCCTTAACCAGTACCGCTTTTAAGGACCTGATTTATGACGAATGGATGAAAGGCAATCGAGGGAAAGTTGATCAATGGAGTAATGGCAAAATTGCATATTCACATATGAAAAATATGGGAGGGCCGGAGTTGCAACGCTTTTTGATCGATATGGCCGAGCAAGAGAATAATAAAGATGGTATTATTTTGGACCTGCGATACAATACAGGAGGTAATGTGCACGATGAGGTGTTACGTTTTCTGTCACAAAGACCTTATTTGAAGTGGCAGTATCGTGGCGGTCAGCGGGCTCCGCAAAGTAATTTTGCACCAGCATCGAAACCTATTGTACTTTTGATAAATGAACAATCTCTGAGCGATGCAGAAATGACCGCAGCAGGGTTTAAGGAATTGAAATTAGGTAAGATTATTGGAAATGAAACCTATCGTTGGATTATCTTTACATCAGCAAAAGGTTTAGTAGACGGATCTAGTTATCGCGTGCCAGCCTGGGGATGTTATACTTTAGCTGGTCAAGATTTAGAGTTATCAGGTGTAGCACCGGATATTGTGGTTAAAAACACAATCGCAGATCGTACGAATGATAAAGACCCGCAACTGGAACGCGCAGTGCAAGAAATATTGAAAGACTTGAAATAAGAAATTTTTAATAATAAACCAGATTCAGAGATGAATCTGGTTTATTATTTTTGAACAGTACCTTGATTTTTATTCAATTATTCTTTAATGATAAACATTAGAAATCAAGATTAGAGTAGGATAAAATAATGACTATTTCGTTTCTTTTATAAAGAAAACAGTCAAACTTCGTGCTCCCTGTGCGCCGCGTACCAAGTAAGCTCCAATATCTGCGGTAGCTGAAGGGCCCATAACAAAACAACCATAAGTAGAGGCTTGAAAATCAATATCGCTGTAAGCTGTATGCATATTTTCTGTAATCGCATCTGGATCAAGTAATATAGCAAGATGCTGTGATAGAAATCCCAGAGAGTTTACCTTCAATGAATTTTCAGTAAGCCATATCATCCCCATTTCTGCCACTCCAAATTCTGCTCTTATAATTCCTAAATCTACGTCGTCTAGATCTCGAGGATGTGCAATAGCATTAAGCGATTTGGTACCCTCCCATTCTGGGGCTGCAGAACAACTAACCCGTGTATCAGGAAGGTTTTTGAGCATGATTTCTTGCGCTTCTGCAATACTTTCTACGTCATAGCTTTCTCCTCCGGCAAGCCCAAGGTTTACTTTAAATTGATCTTTCAGATTAGTTCCCTGTTTCTCAAAAGATGGCAACTCAGGATAAGCAACCTTTTGAGCAGGAAGATTTTGACGGATAGCCGCTAATATTTCGTCTAGTGAACTCATTTTTTCAATCTATTTTTAATATACCAATCGCGGAAAGTCTCTTTTTTAATTTCCGGCAATTCGCGGTGTTTACCCCAAGCATTTAATTTGGTGTTATATAATAACCAATTTGGTGTAAGTTTCATACCATAGTATGCCGCCTTCTCTGCCAATCGGAATAATTTGGGATTAGCAAATACTTTTTCTACCGCTCCAAACGCATAGTGAAGTGCTTTGGAAGATTCATTGATATTGACCATGCGCTGTCTCCATAGCCCAATTTGCTCAGCAATATTAATCCGAACTGGACAAACCTCAGAGCAAGAACCGCAAAGTGATGAGTGGAAAGGAAGCTCACTGAATTTTGATTCATCAAAAGTCGGATCGATAATGATACCGATCGGCCCCGAATAAGTGGCTCCATATGCTAATCCCCCACTTCTACGGTATACCGGACAGGTATTCATACATGCTCCACAACGAATACATTTCAAGGATCTCCAGAAATCCTCCATTCCTAAACGACGGCTTCTTCCATTGTCCGTTAGTACAATATGCATTTCGGTTCCTGTTTCTCTAGGTCCCATAAAATGAGAAGTGTATCGAGTGGCTGGAGTGCCTAGAGCACTGCGTGACAGTAAACGGATAAATAGGGCAAGATCTCTCGTTTTGGGAAGAATTTTTTCAATTCCAATACTGGCAATGTGTAACGGTGGTATACTTGCTGTAAGGTCGGCATTACCTTCGTTTGTACAGACTACAAAAGCACCTGTTTCTGCGATAGCAAAATTTGCTCCCGTTAAACCTGCATGCGCTTCCAAAAATTTAGGACGAGCATTGTTTCGCATAGCTTCTGTTAATTGTGTAGGATCATCCTCATCTGGATTCGTACCGATTGTTCTTGCAAAAAGTTCAGCCACATCTGCCGTCGTTTTATGAATAGCGGGCATGACAATATGGCTTGGCATTTCCCCAGAAAGTTGTTGTATCCTTTCGCCAAGATCTGTTTCGATCATTTCGATACCTCTAGCCTCAAGAAAAGCACCCATTTCACATTCCTCCTGGAGCATCGATTTACTTTTGACTACTTTGGTGGCATTGTGACTTTTTAATATGTCGTATACGGTTTGATTATGTTCTATATCGTCTTTCGCAAAATGTACAATTACACCACGTTTGGTCGCTTCGGTCACAAACTGTTCTACATATTGGTCAAGATGGGTTAGTGTATGCTCTTTTATTTGTGAGGCAAGATCACGCATCTGCTCCCATTCAGGAATTCCAGATGCGGCAAGATCCCGTTTCATGCGGGCATTCCATAAGTTTTTATCGTGTGTAGGCTGGTGGATGTCATCCATGTAGATGAAATCTGCCGCATTTTGGTCAACTCTAACTTTACTCATTTTGATTTTCTTTTAAAAAGGACCATTATTTAAAACTTGAGCGATGTGTACAAATTTTAAAGGTGCTTTTCCGCGTTTAGCAATCCCTTCCTGATGCATCAAGCAAGACATATCAGGTGAGACGATACAATCTACTTCGTGATTCAGGTAATCAGCAACTTTATCCTGCCCCATTTTGACACTGACAGCTTCATCAGTAACACAAAATGTGCCCCCAAATCCACAGCACTCATCTGGGCGG
This sequence comes from Sphingobacterium sp. JUb20, assembly GCF_004342035.1. Taxonomy (NCBI): domain Bacteria; kingdom Pseudomonadati; phylum Bacteroidota; class Sphingobacteriia; order Sphingobacteriales; family Sphingobacteriaceae; genus Sphingobacterium; species Sphingobacterium sp. JUb20. The sequence goes on from NZ_SLYV01000014.1 coordinate 139,306, forward strand.
GTAATCTGTTTAATGGTCACCCCCTCTACCATCGTTAATAGCTGCTCCGTTTTATTAAAGTAGGGTTCTTGCCACTCAGAGCGAGATTGTATATGCAAACCCCGTATAGCGCTGCAACTATTATGAATGGCCACTTTATGTTTGTAAGAAGCCCAAGGGAACTCTTTAACCTTTAATATATCTGTTAGAAACTCAACAAGCTCGTAAGTTGTTTTGCGTACATGCTTTACTTTTTCGGTTTGTGGAATAGCATCGAAGTGCATGCGTACGTGTTTTACACAGCTTCCTGCCGGACCAACGATGTAATCAAAACCTTCAAAATTATCGCAGAAAAGCTGCTCTGATGAAGCCGCATTTTTTTGATCACCTTCATTGCCCATCGGCTGGCCGCAACAGGTTTGATTTAATGGCACTACCACTTCTACTCCGAGGCGCTCCAACAGTTCTAGTGTTGCAATTCCTACTTCGGGATAGATCGCATCGATATAACAAGGAATAAATAATCCTACACGCATATTGTTGATTTAAATTGATGGGCTAAGTTTACAAATAAAATTCGAATTTACTGTTCTTAACTATCATGGAGTAGCAATAAAATTACTTAATTGCTTGAATTTTTATAAAACACTATTGGTAACAATTGAAAAAGGTATCTGTATTTTTTGCCAATGCACAAATATTTTTAAGAAACGATGAAAAACTTAAAAGAGCTTTTTTCCAAAATAAAAAAGCTCTTAACTTTTTTACTTGTTTGCTAAAAAAAATAGGAATCTATTTTTTCTGTGCGAGCAATGCTTTAAGAACCGCGATCGTTTCATTTTTTGCTTCGATCGTTTCTTTGAGCGCTAGAATGGTTTCTTGCTGTCCAGAGTTGTCAGGAGTTGTCGCTGAGGTTAATTGCGAGGTTTCGTTAGCCGATAAATATAGCTGATTACTTGCTCCGATCAGGTAGTCTGCATTGATATAATTGTATGATATTTTCATATCATGAATATGCTGAATACTCACTTTTTTTCGTTCGGTTTTTAAATCATTGATTCCAACTTTCGATTCATTGATTAATTTACCAAGTTCTACGTATGTTTTTAATTCGCCTTTTTTCTTTAGAGCCTCAAACAAGAGAAAGAAACGTTCGTTGTATGTAATGGACATGCTGTTTGGGTTGTTTATGCTTTTGTTAGGGGATAGATGATATACTCATACTATCGCCTTTTTATATGCGTGCAAACATACATTTTTAAGTTTATAATAGTATGAAATATTATAACTTATTTTTGAAAATTAGGATTCATCGATAAATTAGCTGACAAAAGCATTGGTTATTCATACCATAGTTAGCAGTGCATCGCATGGAACTATTTCTTGTGCAGACTAAGAATAAATTGATACGATCTGTGTATTATCGGTATATGATCAAAATAGATAGAGCTATTAAAAGGTCTTTATATGCCATATTCGTAAGATTTACTTGACGATACTATTCCAATATTAATTGGCTTTTACTAGAGACAGAAGGACAAATTGGGATTATATTTGTATAAGAAGGTGAAAATTTTCACCTTCTTATTTATCAAAATTTGGACATATTGGGAAATAAGTGTCCCAATTTATAAAGATAAAGCATCGGTAATGACTTCATAAATATAATCAAGATCCGCGTCGCTAATGCAGTAAGGAGGAACAAGGTAAATAATATTGCCTAATGGTCTTATTAATATACCTCGCTGTAAGAAATAGGGATATACAATTTCATTTATATTACTAAAATAAGATGTTTCTTCACGCTGTTTTAATTCGATTGCCATTATTGTTCCCGTTTGTCTAACATGCTTAATCTTAGGCTCATTTTTGATCTTAGTAAGAAAGATGCTGTGTTTCCTTGTGATGTTTGCAATACGGGCTAAAGTTTCTTTATTTAATAATAACTCCATGCTTGCCAGTGCCGCTGTACAAGCTAAAGGGCTGGCGGTAAAAGAGTGGCCGTGAAATAAGGCCCGTTGTTTTTCGTCCGAATAGAAAGCTTCATAGATCGTATTGGAGCAAGTTGTCATGCCCAATGGCATCGTTCCACCTGTTAAACCTTTGGAAAAACACATTATATCTGGTGATTCAGACAGATAATCTGCCGCAAACAGTTTTCCTGTGCGGCCAAAACCGACAAAAATTTCATCTTGAATCATTAAGATACCCTTAGAACGGCAATAGTTCATTAATGTACTCAAGTATTCTGGTTCATGCATCAACATTCCTGCTGCCCCCTGTACCAGCGGTTCGTAGATGAAACAAGCGACCTCTGTCGCGTGTTTATCAATTTCCTGACGTAGGAATTCAATATTTTTATTTGTGGGAACGTCTATAAAAATAACATCAAAAAGCAGATGTCCGAATGGCTCTGTCCATACTCCTCTGGCACTCACTGACATCGCTCCAAAAGTATCACCATGGTAAGCATTGCGGAAGGCTAGAATTTTTGATTTCTTTTGACCTTTGTTTGCATGGTACTGTATGCACATCTTTAGAGCAACTTCGACAGCAGTAGATCCATTATCGGTATAGAATACTTTTTGTTGATTATTAGGAAGTAGTTTTAGTAAGTTTTCAGCTAATTGAATAGCTGGTTCATGTGTAAATCCTGCAAATATAACCTGCTCCAGCGTATTTAACTGTTTAGAAACACGGGCTGCAATATAGGGGTGGGCATGCCCATGTAAAGATACCCACCAGGACGATACAGCATCAATATATCGGTTACCTAGATCATCATATAGATATGTCCCTTCGCCCCGAATGATAGGGATGATGTCCGATGCACTCTTCATTTGAGTGTAAGGATGCCAGTTAACGTTCTTGTCCCGTTCTTTTAATGTGCTGTGCATGCTTCGTCCTTCATGTGTTTGACCATCGGTTTCAATCCCAGTGTCTGGAACATTTTCATGTCCTCAGATACTCCTGGATTTGGAGTCACCAGTAATGTCTCTCGCTCACCTGTAAAAATGGAATTGGCACCCGCCATAAAACACCAGGCTTGTTCTGTTTCATTCATCTCTATACGGCCGGCACTTAACCTAACCATTGATTTTGGCATCACTATACGGGCTGTGGCGATCATTCTGACCATATCCCAGATATCAACTTTGGCATTGTTTTCCAATGGGGTTCCCTTAACACGTGCGAGTGCATTGACCGGTACAGATTCAGGATGCTTGGGCATAGTCGCCAATGTTAAAAGCATCGCTATCCGGTCTATGTGTGACTCACCTAGACCTATGATACCCCCTGAACAAACGGTTATTCCAGCCTTACGCACATGGTTGATGGTATTGATGCGGTTATCAAACGTGCGGGTAGAGATGATCTCATCATAATACTGTTCAGAGGTATCTAGGTTATGATTATAGGCATGTAGGCCTGCCTCCTGAAGCCGAATAGCCTGCTGTTCCGTTAGCATTCCCAATGTACAGCAGACCTCAAGACCTAGATCATTTACGCCTTTTACCATGTCTATAATACGGTCAAAATCACGATTGTCACGAACTTCTCTCCAAGCGGCCGCCATACAAAATCGGGTAGAACCATTATTTTTTGCCTTTTGAGCATGCTCGATCACGGTTTGTGTGGGTAAGAGGGCCTGTACTTTTATATCGGTGTGATAGCGTGCGGCCTGGCCACAGTATGAACAATCTTCTGGACATCCGCCTGTCTTTACAGATAGTAAGGTGCACACCTGTACTTCAGCGGCATTATGATATTCGCGGTGAACCGAAGCGGCGTGATAAATGAGCTCCATAAGAGGTTGGTCATAGATCTGTTGAATTTCTTCCTTGGTCCAGTTATTTCGGATTGTAGTTTTCATCTGTTATTAAATTGCTTTAAGAGTTAAATGGATCGGTTATTTTTCGTACAGCTTCTGCCGTTACTGTTTCTAGCTGCGGGATATGAATAATTTGCGTATGTTCAGGTATTTGGAGGGAGATCACCCTTTCGCTATCGGTATCGATACCACCGTTAAATATCAAGTATTTTAAATCTATATTTCTTTGCTTTATGGCATTTATTGATAGTAAACTATGATTAATGCACCCTAAATAATCTTTGATAACCAGCGCGACTGGAATTGTTAAGGCTTGTATTAAATCAATGATATAACAGGTGTCACTGAGTGGGACAAATAAGCCACCAGCACCTTCTATAACAAGATTATTTGTCGTCTCGGGAATTTTAAAATCTTCGAGCGATATCGATGTGTTTTCTAATAAAGCGGACTTATGTGGAGATGCAGCTAGTTGTAACTTATATCGTTCGGGATGGATACGGACATCACCTTGAAGGAGATCATATATGCGCATGCTGTCTGTGGCATGTAAATCTCCAGATTGGACAGGTTTCCAATAATCCGCTTTTAGATATTGAGTTAATATAGCGGAACAGACGGTTTTGCCAATTTCTGTTCCAATTCCCGTTACAAAAATCTGTTCTTTCATATTGTTTTTTATTTTAATTCTATCTGGTTTGGGACTCAAAACAAGTATTTTGATATGTTTCTTTCTCTATAAGTCAAGACTCGATTTTATGCTTTGTGTTAGCAAGAGAATATCGTTTTTCTGATTAAATGTGTGTAGGCAAATACGTAAACGTTCTGTTCCTAATTTTACTGTTGGTGAAAAAACAGCATAGGTTTGTAATCCTTTTTCAGACAGGGAGTTCCTTAAGTTCAACAACTGTTTGTTGTCAGGAACTATAAGCGATTGTATCGGACTATCTGTGCCTGATATTGTGGGCACCTGCTGTGTTCGGAATAGGCGAATGTTGTGCCTTAAATTTGAAGCTAAGGCAGGGTGATTGTCAAGGAATTCATATCCCATACGAATCTGTCTCCAGATAAGATCTGGAAGGGCTGTACTGTATATAAAGGGAGAGCCAAAATTGATGAGGTAAGTTTTGATAAGTTTACTGCAGAGTAGTGCTGCCCCATGTGATCCCATAGCCTTACCATAAGTGATCAAAGTTGCAAATACGCTGTTTTGTAAACCCAATTGATGGACAAGGCCATAGCCAAATACACCAAATGCATGTGCTTCATCGACGATGAGAGATGCTCCATATTTATCGGTCAATTTGGCGATTTCTGTTAAAGGGGCAAAATCTCCTTCCATAGAATATAGGCTTTCAACAGCCACAAAGCACAGTCCCCTGGCTCTTTTTAACTTGGCTTCTAGATCTTCAAGATTATTATGTCTAAATTTCCATTTTATAGCTTTAGACATAACACAGCCGTCGTGTACAGAACGGTGTATATACTCATCTACAATAATGGTGTCTTGCCGTTGCGGTAGACAAGAGAATAGAGTGAGATTGGCCGCATATCCCGATGTGAATAATAAAGCTGATTCGGTACGATGCTTTTGTGCAAGAATGGATTCTGTTTCATGCACCTCTGCCGAGTGACCGCTGATGAGTCTTGAACCAGTGCTACCCGCAAGTATTTTGGGGTCTGACTGTATGGTTTCTAGCATCATCTTATGAAAAACTTTATTTCTAGCCATGCCCAAATAGTCATTGCTCAGGAAATCGGTCTCACTGGCATTTATGCTGAGCTTTCGAAGTGATGCGGACTCTTTTCTTTGCAATAACCGTTTCTCCCATGTATTGTACATCGCCGGACATTAGTTTAATTGACTTGCTATTGCGCTGATCCATTCCGTATGTAAGGCTCGCTCTATAGCCTGTACATGGTTGGCATACTGCTCCCATTGAGGAGAAAACTGCGCCAGTTGATCAATCATTTCCTCCAGATGCCCTTCCTCTTCAAGAATTATAGATTTGACCATAACCTTGCTTTTCATTGTATCAAGCGTATGCTGGTATATGGGATATAGCTCGTCGGCACGGACCTCAATGGCGTAAGTAACAAATAGGTAAGCGGCATGCTTAAGAGCTGCGCCGCTAAGATTAAAAGTTTCTTTGAGGTAGCGGCAAGATTTAATATCCAATTGATGCAGGTATTGTTTTGTGTATACTGGAGCGATTAAATATTTATCCTCATAGGTCGAGCAGATGGCTGTTCCAAGTTTAACGATCTGTTTTTTCAGGTAATAAGCGTGCCTATGCTCCTCTGCCGCATGTTTTAGCTGTATGATACTAACTTCTGTAGGATGTTCACATTGCGATATTTTTCTAGCGCCAGCGTTTTCCATAAAAGAAAGTGTATTCAACCATCTGGCATGCAGTTCATCTTGCTGCACTATACCACGAAGCACATTTTGAATATCCATAGCTTTAAATTTTGAAACAAAGGTATTGTCCCGCATGAAGCTCATCGTGTACCAGTTTTCATATTTCGCCTAGTCCGGTAGCGTTTTCACAGTAAGTTTTTACATTTCTAGATTGTATTTTTCTTTCTTTTTTAATGTACTGTAGGCTGTAAACTATTCTATAATAACATTAATACCGGCCATTTTAGCTTTATATTTGATCTTTTCAATAAGGCCGTAATAGCTCCAGTTGCGGAGTAAGAATTCATCCTCCTTGGCGATCTCCTCTTTGTTGGATTGATTGACTAGAAGAAGTGTTCCTGCCTGAGATTTGATACAGATATCAATGAGTCTTCTGCTATAGAGATGTAGTCTACTATCAACATAATTCTTTTCTTTCTGATTATAATGATCTAGACTTTTGAGTTTTCTTTTACGGCCATTGCCACCTCTATTATAAGTTATGGCTCTTTGTAGTCTATGTCTTGCCGCTTGAATAGCAATACGACGGTATAAAAACTCTTCTTTTGTCCCGATTTGGTAGCAATCTTTATCTATACTCAATGAAATAGGATGTTCAATAGATAGCGATGCTTCTGCAATAAGATGCTCCTGCAGAACATGGTCTTTTTGAGGCATTTCTAATGATAATAGAAGAAATATTTTACCTTTTATAACCTTTATAGCGCTAGAACAAGCCTTAATCTGCCCGACCAGTACCCTTTGTAACAGTATGCGTTTATCAGACCTATCTTTACCAAGATAAGTTCGAAAAGGAAGTTTAAATAAAGAAATTTTAAAATCTCGTCCTTGTTCATCATTACTTAATTTCATAGATTTTGAAGAAAAAGGAATAGGAATATCTTTTTTGTAAGTTCTTAACGAGCGCTCTCCCTTCCAGTAAGCTTTACGATCCGATTGAAAATTTTTGTATAATGTTGTATTGAGCGTAGATAGGATATCGGTTGGTATTTCGCCTTTAAAATAAGCTGAAAGAAGCCGATAGGTGGTATTCATTCTTGATGTATTCAATATTCCTTCTTCATCGGTATTACGGTCTGCTAATTTTACTTTCACTTCAGTAGTTAGATAAATGAGATCTTTTAAGCTATCCTGCAGAAATTGATGGGAGAGTACAATATTGGATGCTCTAAATATTATATTTTGCCAATCGAATAGCCTATCGTAATATGTAGCTCTTTTCTTTTTATCATCACAATCGATATAAATCTGTATTTTCCGGGTTAAAATAGTTGTGTTGTTTTCCATAATAAAGGGGTTTAAGCAGTTTTCTTGCGGGGTTTTATTTTACTGTGTGCCTCGATAAATATTTTTTTGACAGCTGTAGTGTTTAAATGCAATTGTTTTGATATTTGTTCAAAAGAGAATTGCAATTCATAGCGCATGCGGAAAATTTCTACCTGTTCGTCTGTAAGTTCTACTTGTGCAATAATCTTTTTATTTGAGATTGCCTTATTTATTTTTTCATAACTATTTAAAATTGAACGAAGAACTGCAATCGTCTTTTCTACTTTTAGACTCACTTCATAGTCCGATATGCCGCCCAAGTAATAGGCAATACGCTCATAATTGAAGCTGTACTGAAGACTGAGTCTGATGAATAGTTGGTGTTCGAGGTTTAAAAATGGCAGTACTTTGTTAAGTTTATCTAATTGATGCTGCTTTTCATTGTCTAATTTATCAAGATAAACTAAGTCTTCATGAGCGTCATCATCTTCTTCATATCCAGCAAGAAATTCCTGATAATTTTCTATAGAATCTAATTGGAGGAGGCTACGGTGAAAGCGGCTCCGGGGGTTGCTATAAAAAATATGAATAGCTTTTTTAATTTGCATTTTTAGGAAATGCAAAAGATCTTCTTCAGAATGAATATTTTCCCGATATAGCCATAACCTTAAGAAAGCTTCATGTGTAATACTAGTTGCAATACAGGTGTCCCGTGTCGCACGGTTAGAGCGGAGGTAGAAATACGGATAAAACTTCTCATAGAAATAATTTAATCCTGCTTCAATCCCTTTGTTGAGTTGGATAAGTTGTTTTTTAGTATTTTTTTGACTGTAAAGTTTGTTCATATTTCGCTTTATTTAGTGGGTAAACTTTTGAAACAACTTCTTGCAGCTTCTTTTCTGGCGATTTTAACCATGAAGCTGCCTCAGTTGAAAGATTTATGAATAGAACTTATTGGTATTGACGGTAATCTTGTTTTAGTCGTTTTGCGATTTTCTTAAAGGAATTTGTGAAGACCTTATCATGTTGAAAGCGTTCGTGAAAAGATGTTTTAACTCAAAATTCAATATTGTATAAACGCTCCAAGAAGATATTAATGAATAAACCGGTTCAAATTTAGTGTAATGGCAGACCTTCAATTGTATATCCCTAGCAACATGTAGCTTTATCTTCGTTGAATAATTTAATTCTTGGTAGGTATTTAGTGAGCGACAAGTGTCCTCACCCTACGGCTGTACAAGCAGCCTCGCTAAATATTTTAATAGCTGATTCGTATAAATAACCTGCTTATAAGCTGATATTCTTACCTCATAATTATAAATAGTGCATGATTGTATATACGTAGTAATTTATTCATTTTGTTAGTCCAGCTTATTGTTTATACATAACCAATAGTCTTGTGTTCAGGAGCTAATGATTGAGTTAACCTTAATATATGGGTAGAGAAGAGATGTTAATCATTATAAAAATCGGATGAGTAACCCATAAAGATTGTTAACCCATTATTGTTCTAGCAAGTTACAGTTAATACAGATTGTACAGCTTGAAAAAAATAAATTGGAAAGTATTTAGTGAGTAGTTTAAACCCTCACCCTACGGCTTTACAAGAAGCCTCATTTTGTCTTTAATATCTATTTTATTATGGAAGTGATTTCGCAGTGCTTCTATAGGGCTGTTTTTATAAAGTTTATTTACAGCTATAGATTTTAAGTCTCCTTATCTTAGTAAGAACCTAGTTGTGTACTACTTTTATTTTTTCTCTTTAAAATACTTCGTATGCAATAAAAAGAGCAGCTTTCTCCATATTGTAATCCAACTGTAGTAAGAGCTTTTGCATGTAATTTTATAGTCCTTTGCTGTATGTACAATTCAGTTTACAAAGTTGACGAACAAAGGTTATTGCAAGTTTTTTGTAGACCATGTACTTAATGAGCAGCATTTGCTCTCATCTTGCGGTTTCACAAGGAACCTCTTCTCTCGGGCTACTAAAGGAGTGTAGGTCGTAAGCGTAATGTTTACCAAGGTAGATGATGGGTACGTAAACTTATGATATCTTTCTAAATCTATTATTAAATTATAATGTGCCCTTTAAAAGCAATAATAAGAAAAATTGATTTATAATCTTAATGAACCCGTAGGATAAATAAACATAAACATAGTTGTGTATCACTTAAAAATTAGGGACAACAAACAAGACCAAATATGAGAAGATCCCTAACCATGTATTAACCAAGTATGACTTTGGAAAACAGAAATTGGCAACATATTATTAATATCTTTTTTTAATGAAGAAAAAATACGAAGTTGTTTTCAGTGTATTTGGCAAGTGGAACTATCCCTTGCCTTACGGCTTCACAAGAAGCCTCTTTTTTATCAATACCAATAAGTCAAAGAACAAGAACGGTGAATATATCGCTGTGCTGATATCACCTTAGAACACTTAATTTTTGAGAATCCTAGGTTTTGATGAATATTTCATATCGATCATAATTGGTTACATATACCATAGGACGAAAGGTAATTTCTCCCTTATATACACAAAAGTAATATTATAAAAGGAATTGCGCAAATTAAATCATCTTTTTATTTGTATTTATTTTGCGCAAATATTTACTCTATTTGTTACGTGTCAAGAATAAATGAAGATATTATCCTGAATATTGGTCAAAAATTTCGAGAGCGTCGAGATGAATTAGATTTTACGCAAAGGGACGTTGCACATATGACTGACCTTACCATTAATACCATTGCTGCGGTAGAAAAGGGAAAAGGTACGACTATGTATAACTTCTTGCTAATTTGCCGCGCACTGAATATCCAGCCCAGAACATTGTTTGAGAAGAACATGGATCTGACGCCACTATATAAAATCGAACCTGAATCTAAACGACGTATAGAAACAACACAAAAGTTGGATCATTTAGTTTATCACTCGGATTTTTTTAATACACCCAAACGTGTGGCGGAGGTATTGGCAGAATTGAATTTGGATAAAAACGATAGCAATAAATTTTCCGTTTATTTAACGGGATATTGTAAAGAGCATGTGTTAGAATATAGAAAAGAAGGAAATTTTAAGCTATATAAGAAAAAGACGAATAAAATATAGAAAACACACAAAGCCGATACTTCCTGTGTAATTTGGCTGATTGAGGCTAGCGATTAAAAACAGCAGTTTGAGTTCATGTCTATATTTGTTATCGAATTCATATACTTCATTTATGGATTTTCAATTTGATAATGAATGTCTTAAAAAGATTATATTAATATATCTTGTTTTTTCATTTTTATGTTTGATATAAAAAAAATCTAAGTTACATTTGAGTATAGACTTGACTTTGTAGCTCAGCTGGTAGAGCAATTGACTCTTAATCAATGGGTCGAGGGTTCGAGCCCCTCCGAGGTCACCTCCTGTAAAAAAGCCATTTTTCTATATGAAAAGTGGCTTTTTTATTCTTCGCGACTTTTGATACTTGAGATTGATTCGTTTTTTTTATCCTCAAATGATTTGTTTTACATTTTTTGCAATTCATAAACTTGGACATTTGTGATTGAATCAATCATCCTGTTAAAATCGTTTTTTCGGCTAATTTAAGACCTCTAGTAATCAATTAACTACAAAATTTTGGTGGTTTCATCGATTAAAAGTCATTACTAAACGTTCATTAATCTAAATTTATTAGCCATTTTCGCCCTAAAATTAATACTTACTATATTTTAGGATGATTAAAAAAACCAGAACTACAAAGACCAAATTTTTAAAGAAGGTAGTTTATTTTATTATAACATTTTTGGTTGTATACGCATGTCGTAAAAACCAGATCAGAATAGATCAGAACGCTGTACACTTTACAGCAACGATCGTTGAAGAGAATCAAAATAGAGCAATAGGTACTACATGGCAAAAAGGAGATGAGATCGGTATATTTATGATCGAGTCAGGAATGCCATTATCGACTAGTTCCATTGTCAACGGTACTAATAATCATATGTTTTTTATAAACGGATCAGTATTTCAAACTACAGATGAACTTTTCTTACCTGAAAAATCGGTAGATTTTATTGCCTATTATCCTTTTAAAATAATTAGCGATTATCAATACATACTTGATATAACGGATCAGTCTAATCAGGCGAAAATAGATCTCATGTACGCAAAAAATGCGAAGGCAATCAATAAAGGGAACAATAATATTCCACTTATATTTGAACGTCAATTATCAAAAATATCCATTAAATTAACGGTAGCCAATATAGATGAACACGGGTATGAAGAGATGAAAGTCGTAATGCCGAAACTAAACACGCTTGGCTCCTTTGATCTGGTAACAGGCAAGTTAGCAGTTAACAAGGACAGCCAGAAAGATATTGAGGGAAAAGTCATAAACAACCATGATGGGACTGCTTTTGTCGAATTCTTCCTTTTTCCAGGAGAAAATATTACTGGAAAAACCATACAGTTTTTAACTTCAGACAACACGAAGTTTACCTGGAAGCTACCAAAAGTAAATAAACTGAAAAGAGCGAATCAGTATTCTTTTGATGTAAAAATTGATAACGGTATTTCTGATGGAGGCATTGTCGCAACGCAACCTTACTTAGAAATTCCAGGAATAACGACGTTGAAAAAGGACGAGGTTTTTATTCAGCACTTTTTACCTGATGATCCGAAACGCCGTAATTATACCATGCTGTACGATAAGGTGAAAAAAATGGCCTATTGGGTTGCCTACCCGTTGCACAGTAGTTATCTCGGTAATGCCAAACGTACCGATGACTGGCAATACGACCCGGCTATAGCAATGGAGTTTCAGCCCACTTTATTTAAAGGTTTTGGTACTTCAGGTTACGATAGAGGGCATCAGTTGCCTAGTGCGGACAGAAATTTTAATAATGCTCAGAATAAGACTACGTTTTACTTTTCAAATATGACCGCACAGGTATCTAAACTGAATCAGGGTGTATGGGCAAACCTAGAAAATAAAGTGCGTACATGGACGGCACAATGTGATACGCTATATGTGGTAACAGGAGCGATGCCAAATACAAAATCTAACACAGCGATTGAATATATCATCGATAATAAAAACATAGAAATCGCCAGGCCCAAGTATTATTTTAAAGCGCTAGCAATGAAGAAGGGAAAGAATTATTATACCATTGCCTATAAGATGGACAATGAAACACCAAGTTCTAACAAATTTGAAAAGTATCAAATGACAGTAAGCGAATTAGAGAAAGTGACAGGATTTAATTTGTTCCCGGATTTAAATGCAACGCAAAAACAAAATATTGATGCAAACATTTGGAGATAAATCTTACCATTCATTGCATTGTAAAACACACACAAGACCTTGAACAGCACCATATATATTGGTGAGTTGTTTGTTAGAAGATTGCTTTTAAAAGAAATATCAGGGGGATCTAGGCAAAATTAAGCTCAGATTCCCATTCTTTTTTAATGATAAAACCAAACGATTTTAGACATTAATTGTTTTGGAGGTACTGATTAATGGTTATACTTTGTATTTTAGCTAGATGAATATAAAAGGATTTGCTTTCATTCTTATTGGGGTATTGTCCTGTCTAAGTGTGGCAGCGCAAAAGAACCCATTACCGGCACATAACAATTGGATATTTGGACCTTCTATTGGTTATCAATATCAAAGCGGAAGTTTTTTGAAAGCATCTGCCTGGGGGTTATTTGCACCAAATGAGTCGCAGTATATGAAAATTGATGCTGGCGCAAATTTCACTTGGATGGGCGGTAAAACAACTGTAATTCCCGAGTTGGGATTTACTTATTATGTCAATGATTTTGTTCTATTACCTTTTGTCAAAGCCGAATTGACCCCGTATACGGTAACGCCAAAAGTTGGTCTCAGTCTTTTCTCTCTCATTGATCTGGGAGTAGGTTATGGGTTTGATATTAATACCAAGAAAGATTTTAAACAAATTAAAGGAGTGAATTTATCCTTAGGAGTCAATATTCCTTTAAACTTTCATTTATATTAGACTCTATGAGAAGAAATATTGTTGTTAAATTGATCTGTCTTGTGCTATTTAGCTTCAGTATGCAGGTAAAAGCTCAGGAGATCTTATATGGTCCTACAATTAGTTATCAATATCAAAAAGGAAGTGCTGTAAAAACAGGAGGGTATTTTGCATTTGCTTTTCTCGGTGAAAATATTTTAAAAACAGATGTTACCGCTAATTTTACATGGACACAGAAAAAGTTTGCGGTAATTCCTGAGCTGGCGCTGTCTTTCTATCCTGAATCCTGGGTAGTTGCTCCTTTTGTACGGACAGAATTCACTCCATATACCTTTACACCAAAAGTAGGTGTTACAATGGCCACTCTTTTGGACTTGGATTTTGGATATGGATTTTCAATCGCCGACAAGCAGGATTATCGTCCACTGAAGGGTTTTACGGTTTCGCTCAGATTTAATATCCCGCTCAACTACAAACTCAATATGTAGTGTTTTTTGTTATTTGAGATAACAACCTATTATTTATAACAGAGTCTATTTCCCGGTAATTTTAAAGTGTAATATTGATAATGAAAGATTTTACCCATTTGCATCAGCCAACAGGTCGGGTGATCAGTGATGAAGAAAGGACGTATCTCTTTTTTGGCGGAACTTCCTATCTGGGCTTATTGGTTAATGAGGCTTATATCGATGTATATAAACAAGGAATTTCTATTTATGGACTGAATAACGGAACCTCCCGTAATAATAATATTCAGCTTGGTATTTTTGATATTGCCGAGGAGGCTGCAGCTTTACGATTTGGCTTTGAAGATGCGATGCTAGTTTCAAGTGGTTATTTGGCTGCACAATTGGTTGTGAGGGTACTTGCTTTACAAGGAACACTTCTATATGCTCCCAATAGTCATCCAGCATTGTGGTTTGATGTCAATCCAGGAGTGAGTGGTCTTATGGCTTCTTGGCTAGAGGATGCGGTAAAGCATATCAATGCCTCTAAAGAAGAGTCTTTCGTAATTGTGAGTAATGCACTGGATAATTTAACACCCCAGCACTACGATTTTAGTCCATTACTAAAAATAGATCCCAATAAAAGGATCGTGCTTTTAGTGGATGACTCGCACGGAATCGGGGTGGTTCGCAAAAATAAAGTTTCTACGGAATTGTCTATGTTTGATAATACAGGAATTGATGTCGTAGTGGTTGCATCTTTGGCAAAAGGTATGGGAACAGATGCGGGTATCATCTTGTCATCCAATAAGTGGATTCAAAGGTTTCGTAAATCATCTTTTTTTACAGGAGCCTCCCCTGCTTCTCCCGCTTTCATGTACGCTTTTACAAATTCACAGGAAATATATTCGGATGAATTCAATAAACTCCAACAGAATGTCAAGCTATTTAGCGATTTAATCGGCAGTAGCCTAAGTCATATTCCTAATTTTCCTGTTTTCAGCTCCACGAACCCTGAACTTTATCAAAAATTAGTAAAAGAGGGATTTTTGATTTCAAGTTTTCCTTATCCTTTGGAAACAGATCCACCATTAAACAGAATTGTGCTGAGCAGTCTTCATAATGCCGATGATTTAAAAAAAATAGCACAGGTTATTTGTGAATAAAATTTAAGTCATAGGCTTATCATTTGTTTCACGTGAAATGATAAAAATAAAATTAAAGGTTTGATTTTCAGTAATAAAGTGTATTTTTGTGCTTCTTTGAAAAATGAGTTTAGCGATGCAATATGGCTAAGCTGTTGTAAATGATCTCTTTTGGAATAATTTTAAAATAAAAAAAATGTTTAAATTATTTCCAAACGTCATTTTAAAGAGATACTTTTGCAACCCCAAAGTATATTTGGTTAAAGGTTGAGAAATAAATAATTACAGTAAAATTGATATGACTAAAGCAGAAATTATTGCAGAAATCTCTAACAAAACAGGCTTAGAGAAGGTAGATGTTCAAGAGACCGTTGAGGCATTCTTCAAAGTGGTTAAAAACGCAATGGTGGGTGGAGAAAATGTATACGTAAGAGGTTTTGGTAGCTTTGTTGTTAAAAAAAGAGCTGAAAAAACTGCTAGAAACATTTCTAAAAACACAGCGATCATCATCCCTGAACATTTCGTTCCTAGTTTCAAACCGGCAAAAGTATTTGTTGAGAAAGTAAAAAACGGCAATAAATAATCTTAAAAACAGATTAAAAATGGCAAAAACCAAACAGATTATAGTAGTAGGCGTGGTTGCAGCATTAGTTGCGGTACTATTGGCACAACCTATCAAAGGTTTGGTGAACGAGAAAGAAGAATCTGCTCAAACGGAGCAATCTTCTTCCGAAATTAATTTGGAAAACATATCGTTAATGACAAAACAAGGATTAGATGCAAATTTAATCAAAGATATTTCCGATATTGAGACCCAAATTGCAAAGGCATCTGGAGAAGAAAAGATTTCTTTACTTCAAAAGTTGGCTGTAAAGTGGGATGATTTGGCGAAGCCAGCTCCGCAAGGATTCATTTATGAAGAAATGGCTAAAATTTCTCCAAAATATGAGTACTGGTTGAAAGCGGGTAACTCTTATCGTACTGCTTACACAAATTTACAAGACTCTACTTTAGCTCAGGCTTTAACACAAAATGCAATTCGTTCTTACGAAGCTGCGTTGAAATTAAATACTGCTAGTTTAGAAGCGAAAACAGGATTAGGAGCTGCTATGGTTTCGGGTACTAATAACCCGATGGCAGGAATTGCTTTACTTCGTGAAGTTGTTCAAGCAGATCCAAAAAATGTAGAAGCAAACAAAACTTTGGGATTGTTTTCATTACAATCTCGCCAGTTTGATAAAGCGATTGATCGTTTCAAAACAGTTATTGAATTGAAACCAGATGCGGAATCTTACTTTTATTTAGCCACAGGCTATGAAAATATTGGGATGAAAAGTGAGGCGGTTGCTGCTTTTAAACAAAGTAAACAACTAGCTGCTGACCCTTCCCTTTCACAATTTATCGATCGCAAGATCGCTGAGTTGAGTAAGTAATTAATTTAGTTTATAATCATTTAAAAAAAATTAGCTATGCCAAGCGGAAAAAAAAGAAAAAGACACAAAATGGCTACTCACAAACGTAAAAAACGTTTAAGAAAAAATAGACACAAGAAAAAATAGTCTTTCTTGTATAAGACTCCAATAGGTTGTTGAGACATGAAAATAACGCAATAATCGCATTGAAGTTTGATGATCTACACGTAATTTATTACGTGTAGATTGTTTTTTTTTATAAAAAAACGTTCTTTAAGGTTTAATCAGATACAACAAAGTTAGCAGGGTATGCTAATTTGTATCGTAAATATGTAGCTGTTGGTAAAGGAATTAATTATCGATTCTACTCCTGAAAAAGGAGTTACTATTGCTTTGCTACAGGATAAGCAGCTTGTTGAACTAAATAGGGAAACGGTTAACAATAATTTTTCAGTTGGAGATATTTATCTTGGGCGAATCAAAAAAATTATGCCGGGATTAAATGCAGCATTTGTAGACGTAGGATACGAAAAAGATGCTTTTCTCCACTATTTGGACTTAGGTCCTCAGGTTCAATCTTTGCTAAAACTTACTCGAATAGTAAAGAATGGCAGTTATCAAGAGAAACTGCTAAATAGTTTAAAACTTGAAAAGGACATCGATAAGGCCGGTAAGATATCTGATATCTTAAGCAAAAACATGCTTTTACCAGTTCAAATCGCAAAAGAACCAATATCAACAAAAGGACCTCGATTGAGCTCCGATCTATCTATTGCAGGTAGATTTGTAGTACTGGTACCTTTTTCAAGCGCGGTTTCCATATCCAAACGAATCAAAGGAAGTAATGAGCGGACACGTCTCAAGAAGATTGTCGAAGGAATAAAACCTCCTAATTTTGGAGTTATTATCCGAACGGTGTCTGAAGGTAAAGGCGTAGACGAACTACAAAAGGATTTATTGGATCTAATCTCTAAGTGGGAAATATTTACCAAGCGACTTCGGACAGCAGAACCTCCTCAAAAAGTATTGGGTGAAATGGATAGAGCTTCTACCATCTTACGCGATTTATTAACAGATGAATTTACACATATTCATGTAAATGATCCTGTGATATATGAAGAGACAAAATCTTATGTCCAAGATATCTCTCCTGATCTAGAAAAAATTGTAAAACTTTATAAACATAAAGAACCAATTTTTGACCATTTTGGGGTTGAGAAACAAATCAAGGCTGCTTTTGGAAAAACTGTTACATTACAAGGTGGTGCTTATCTCGTAATCGAGCACACTGAAGCACTTCACGTCGTTGATGTTAATAGTGGTAATCGTTCTGCTAATAAAGAGAACCAAGAGGATAATGCGCTCCTGGTTAATATGGAAGCAGCAAAAGAAATTGCGCGTCAATTGCGCTTAAGAGATATGGGCGGGATCGTTGTTGTCGATTTTATCGATATGCATAAACCTACTCATCGCAAAGAGCTGTACAGCTTCTTGAAAGAATGTATGGCCACGGATCGTGCGAGACACACAATCTTGCCTCCAAGTAAATTTGGATTAGTGCAGATTACGCGTCAACGTGTTAGACCAGAAATGAATATCGTTACAAATGAGAAATGTCCCGCTTGTGATGGTACTGGTGAGATCCGGTCAAGTATTGTCCTGATGGATGATATTGAAAATAATTTAAGTTTTATTCTTCAAGAACAAAATGAAAAAGGAATATCACTATGTGTACATCCTTATATAGCCGCTTTTATTAAATCTGGCTTTATTTCAAAAAGAATAAAATGGTTTTTGAAGTTTCAAAAATGGATCAAAGTTGTTCCGGTTACTTCATATTATTTAACGGAATTCCATTTCTTTAATGCTAAAGACGAGGAAATCAAGTTATAATCGAAAGAAATTAAAAAGGGTTGATCCATCTGGTCAACCCTTTTTCTGTTTATAAACTCTGATACTTTTAATCCAACCAATTGATGACAATGCCATCTTTTTCCATCTTACGGAAATAAGTCATCTGCCTTTTTGCATAGCGATGAATTTCTGTTTCCAATTTTTTATAAAACTCTTCGTAGTTTAATTCGCCTAATAGGTATTTAGATATATATTTATATTCCAGACCATAATATTGCAGTTCTGTATGACTAACACCAGATTCCAATAATGCCTGTACCTCTAAAATAAGTCCTGCCTCTATTCTTTGATCCAGTCTTTTGGAGATCTTTTTTCTTCTTGTGGATACATCAGGATTTAAGCCTATTACAAAGGAATCTAAACTTTCATTATTAGGTATCATTTCTGGATTATTCTTAAGCCATTCTAAAATTTCTATCCCGCGAATGATTCTCTTTTTAGTAGATAAATCGATAAATAGATCATTGGGTTTGTTATACTTGGCTAATCTATCGATAAGTTCATCCTTTTCAAATTGATATAGAGCCTCTTTAAAACCAGGTTGGCTAGGAGTTTTAACATATTTACTGCCTTGAATAACACTTTGAATGTAGAGCCCAGTGCCCCCGCAAAGTATGATACGTTTTTTTTGTAGCAATAGGGATTGATAGATTTGTTGGAAATCTTCTATAAATTGTCCTAGATGATATTTTTCTCCTGGATCACAGATGTTGATGAGATGATAAGGAACATCGCCGTATTCGGATAGATCTTTACCAGTACCTATATCCATTTGACGATAGACCTGGCGGGAATCTGCACTGATAATTTCGGCCCCGATTTCTTTTGCTATTTTGACTGCTAGAGCTGTTTTCCCAGAAGCTGTAGGGCCTAAAATAACGATGACTTTCTCCCTTGGCAAAGAGGAGATTGCCAAAGAAGAAAGTAATGTTTGTTGTTTAGTTATCACACAACAAATTTAGTCCATTTTTCAGAACCATTGTTGTTGTTGACAACATTTTCTATAAAAGCCATGCCGCGTACACCTTCGTGTACTTGAGGGAAATCCAACATTTCTGCCGTTGGTGTCTTACCTTCTAATTTCGCAGATACAGTTTGAGCAAAATTGCGGTAAATATTACCAAATGACTCTAATAGACCTTCTGGATGCCCAGATGGAATACGCGTATTGTGTGTTGCAAATGAACTTAACTGATTTGGAGCATTATACGCATTTCCGGTACGGAATACTTGACGAGGTTCGCCTAACATTTTGATTGTTAAGTTATTCGGATCTTCGTTAGCCCATTCTAACCCGCCATTTTCACCATAAATACGAATGCGTAAAGCATTCTCTTCTCCGGCTGCTACTTGTGAAGCCCAAAGCATTCCTTTTGCTCCTTCTTCAAAACGCAATAAAACAGAACCGTCATCATCTAGATGTCTTCCCTCGACGAAAGTCGTTAAGTCGGCACATAATTCTGTAATTTTTAATCCTGTGATATATTCTGCTAGGTGAGCTGCGTGTACGCCGATATCGCCCATCGCTAAAGATTTTCCAGATTTAGTAGGATCAGCACGCCACGCCGCACCGGCATTTCCTTCACGCTCAGTCAATTTACTCAACCATCCCTGAGGATATTCGACAACAACTTTACGGATTTTACCAAAGTGACCAGCTTTAACCATTGCTTTCGCTTGTTTTACCATCGGATAACCGGAGTAAGTATGTGTTAAGCAAAGTGTTTTATTCGTACTTTTTATTATTTCTTCTAAAGATTTTGCTTCTTCTAATGTTAAGGTCATCGGTTTTTCAATGACAACATTGAAACCATTTTCCAAAGCCATTTTTGCAGGAGGATAATGCATGAAATTGGGTGTAACAATCGTTAAGAAATCCATGCGCTCTCCTTCTGGAAGCTGGCTTTCTTTTAAAATCATTTCCTCATAATTTGCATAGCAACGATTTTCTGGAATGAATAGATCTTCAGCAGACTGTTTGTTGATTTCAGGATTGATGCTGAATGAACCACATACAAGTTCGATTTTACCATCCATATTTGCCGCGATACGGTGTACAGCTCCGATGAAAGCATCGTTGCCCCCTCCGACCATACCCATTCGTAGTTTTCTCTTCATGTGATATATTTTATTATTTACTGTTTAGATTAATTGACAAGATACAAAAAATGATTTTATTTTATAGATAGAATCAGTTTAAGACTGCCCAAGTTTTCTTTTAAGTAGCCATCAGGAAATTCTTTTTGTAGGTTCTTATATTGATCTTCATCTCTAATGAGCACTCTTGATGTTCCATTTACCCAAAATTTAAGGGGTTCGAGTTCTGATTTTTTGACAAAACCAATTTTTTCTAATGAAGAATCTTGACTCCAATCCTTATCGGTATAGGTCATAATATCCTGAGGGTTGAAATCGTTGATAAATGCTTTAAGCAATTTGCTGATTCCCCCTACTACATTATAACCAAGTTTATTGCAAAATCTGATGAGTTCAAATGACCGATAGTTTTCAATCTTTAATTCAGGCATTTTTCTTCCTCCGCTAAATACGGCAAGAGAAACTAGTTCACCCTCTAAAAATAGACCGTACCGATATTTTCCCGGCATTGCCCCCTGCAAATGGTTTTCTTCCAAGAATGCGATTGTATTTTTTTTATCGACACGAGCTACAACGGTATTTCTAGCGTAAGCTTTTTTCTGATGTAAGGCGATTGCCAGTATTCTTTTTAGAATGATAGCATATTTGCTAAATAATATATCTTCATCAATATGTACGATTTTTTGATTTTCTTCTGAAACCCGCTTCGTGATATTAGATCCGTAAAGATGAATTTTAAAAGGAAGCTCCTCTCCCGTTATTACCGTAAATACGGGGGATTTTTCGGAGACTAAAATCTGTGAATCGAAGCTCTTTCGCAATGCATTACAAAAGCGTTCTACTATTTGATGGTATGAATCTGTCATTTTCGAATAACAAAAATATGATTTATTAGAAACAAACTGTGGTTTTCGATTGAATTTTAATACGTATCTTTGTCCTTCAAAAAAAAATAAAGTATGAAACTTCCAATTGTGGCTTACGGAGACCCAGTTTTGCGTAAGGTAGCAGATGAAATAGATGAGGATTATCCAAACTTGAAACAACTTATTGCAGATATGTTTGAAACCATGTATGCTGCAAGTGGTGTTGGGTTAGCAGCCCCGCAAGTTGGTTTGCCAATTCGTCTTTTTGTAATCGACGCAACTCCTTTTGCTGAAGATATTGAAGAAGAGAAAGAAGTGTTGACAGCTTTCAAGAAAGTTTTCATTAATCCGATCATGGTTGAAGAGTCTGGTGAGAAATGGGCCTTTAATGAAGGATGCTTAAGTATTCCTGATATTAATGAGGATGTTTTGAGACACTCGAATATTAAGATTAATTATCTGGATGAAAACTTTGAGGAGCACGAAATTGATTTGTCCGGTTTAGCAGCGCGTGTTGTGCAGCATGAATATGATCATATCGAAGGGAAATTGTTTACTGATAAATTGTCTACACTGAAAAAAACAATGTTGAAAGGAAAACTGGATACAATTTCTAAAGGGATGATCCGTGTTGGATATAAAATGAAATTTCCATTTCAAAAGAAAAAGCGTTAGTTATAATTAACGCTTTTCTAATTATTTCTCCACCTTATCCACCCACTATCGGAAGGGAGAATTTATATTTTACGGCTAAGATCCGAACTGTAAAGATCAACAATGCACTTAAAAAAGCATTTATGCCCTCGGAAAGTCCAAAATAAGGTAAGGTTACGTAAAGTATAGCCCCTGATAAACAAGCTGTTGCGTAAATTTCTTTTCTGAAAATTAATGGCGTTTCATTCATAAGGGTGTCCCGGATGACCCCTCCCATTACAGCCGAAAACATGCCTAGAATTACAGCCGCAATTGTAGAGCTTTCATAGGTAATGGATTTCTGTAAGCCAACAATAGTAAAGAAAGCGATCCCCATGGCATCAAAAAGTGTTAAAGTTCGGGAGAATCTATCTAATTTGTCGTTAAGGACTGCTGATAGAAAAACCCCGATTAGTATAGCAATTAAATAATTCCCATCGTCAACCCAAATGGGACGAAGGTTTAGAAAAACATCCCGGAGTGAACCGCCCCCTATTGCTGTAACAAATCCTGTAAAAGTTGCACCGAAAATATCAATTTTTCTCCGATTAGCTGCCATGGCTCCTGAAATGGCAAAAAGCATTGTGCCCATTAAATCAGTATAGTATATATAATCAGGTCCTGTCATTTATGCTTATTCTATTGTTTTGGCGCTTAGTTGTATAGGTTGATTCGTATTTAATATACTTTTTTATCGTTTTATGATCCTGATTTTAAAAATGATTTTCCGATCACTTAATCTAATGTTTCGTCTATTCCAGCAGTAAATATAGTTTTTTATTTTACATCACGATAATGCTTAGCGCTAGTTCTGATCAATTTGTCTACAGCATGGTAAGAATCAATATCTTCTTTTTTGGAAGTTTGGAGATACCGACTATTACATAATCTGACTTTTATAATATAGTTCATAGATTTTATTTTTAAAATCTATGAAAGAAAAAATTACGTATTCGATGCAAATTGATTTTCCATTAGCTGTTTGAGCGTGATTATAAAGCAGCTCTTTAAACCAATTGAATCTGGAGAAACCTACTATTATTGTTGTTAGCAGGGTGATACCATGTTATAAGCAACTGGGTACCTGGTTCGCATATAATGGAGGTATAACAGAGGGATAAGAGGGGGTTTACAGGGGGTTAGTAGGGGTAAAGCTCTATTAACCCCCTATAAAATCTCAGTAATCTCTCTATAAATCCCAGCCTAAGTAATAATCAGTTCCCTTTCAGTTCCCGAGCAGGTTATAATATGCCTTATTCCGGAGTATTTTAACGGAGGATAGCTTGGCTATATCAAAACACAACCACCTTTTTGGCTCCTTTTGTAGTATATACTTTATAGTATAAAGTAGATGTCGACCCTGCGGGCAGCATGAGCAGACATGAATCACCTTATCAGCTATAGTGATAGTGTCGATGATGCCGCTGTACTGAAAAAGATATAATTTCTGCGGAACCATTTCCTAAAAGCATACTGCATCCATAAAAGACAGTCCAGGACGAACAATCCCCTGCTACCCTTTTTTACAGTTCATAGCCAGGATTGTCCGTTTCTCAGCCCCTGTAATAGGTCGTAGGTAAATTTATTGGTCAGGTTATAAGCTGTTTACCGGTTTACGGCAAACTATTTCCGGAAAAGATTAGGAAGTGATTATAAAAAGTCGCTATCTTTGCACCACTCCGCAAGGGAGGAACGGCTGATCCGAAAGGATAGGCACTGAAAAAAGAAGGGTTTAATTCAGGTTAAACGCAGAAACAG
>NZ_SLYV01000015.1:0-143811 GCF_004342035.1 Sphingobacterium sp. JUb20
TTCACACCAAAAGATGCGGCCTTTTTTTAATTTTAGCTAATGTAATGGTGAATTACTTTTGCTAAAATCTGTTGATACAAAGTTGCTACTTACAAATGGGAAGTAATGGTACATATGCTGAATTTATTACCGTTCCTGAAGCTATCGTTGTCTTAAAACCCAAGAAAATCTCTTTTGAGGAAGCAGCAGCAATACCATCCGCGGCGCTGACAGCCCTACAAATTTTTAATCGGCTCCAAATCAGTCCGAAGAACACAATGCTGATTACGGGAGCTACTGGAGGAGTCGGTTCGTTTCTTGTCAAGATATTAGTGGCGCATAAAATTAAGAATATCATGGCTACTGTAGGTCGTGAGGAAAGTACTAGACTTCTCTTGAATATGGGACTAAAGGAAAATCAGATCGTCAATTATAAACTGACTGATCTAAGAGATAACCTGCTTAAAGCAAACAACAATCAACCATTTGATATCGCAATCGATCTGGTTGGAAACGAGATTGCCGAAATTACAGCGGAATTACTAAAAATTAATGGAACCTATGTTGATGTTACTTTTATGAACACCACAAAATCCCGTGAAACGCTCTTTAATAAAGGAAGTAGCATATTGAACATCTCCAATTATGCACACAGCATGACCAAAAATTACGCATACTACAAAGATAATCTCCAGCGTATTGCGGAAATGATCCAAGACGGAACCATAAGTCCGCCAAGTTATAAAATTGTAGGCAAGCTTTCCACTGAAACAGTGCTGGAAGCTCATCGTATGCTTAAATACAATCAAACGAACGGAAATAAATTAATAATGATCCATGAATAAAATACCAAGAAGAATCGTCACCGGAATCCAAAACGGAAAGTCTGTGATCCTTGAAGATAAAATTGTAGCAAATGCTGTAGAACATTTTCCTAATTTGGTGATATCAGATGTTTGGAATACGCAACAGATGCCTGCCAGCCTGGATTATGAAATGCAGATCCCCAATAAGGGTTTCCCTGAAACGCCAAAAAACGGAACGTATTTTCGTTATGTCTCTATCCCTCCTGACAAAGAGCTTGGTCTAGATGTAAAAATTGGACAGCCCCATCCGATGATGCATCAGACCTCCACATTGGATTACATCATCATCCTTTCGGGAGAACTTTACCTGATCATGGAAGAAGGTGAAACGCTTTTAAAAGCAGGAGACATTGTCATTCAGAAAGGAACGAACCATGCTTGGAGCAACCGTTCTAACAAGCCATGTATACAACTTGCCATTTTAATTGATGCAGTACAGGAATAATTAGTTCTGTTTTTCTGAATGATGAGACTGTCAATACATTATTTCTTGCGGAAATTTCAGGTTCCAAATTTGAAGGCATTCATAATATGTAATAAAAGTCAGAAACCTGACAATTTATAACCTATTCTTGAATCCAATCAGAAATCGATCGATCAGAAAAATTCTAAAGCTAAAGTGTTTTTATAATCACTAAATGAAATTTTATTAAAAAGAGACTTAAGGTATTAAATAATTTTAGTTATTTTTGGCGACAAATAAAAACCATCAATTAATCTATATGCGTCGCAAGAACTTACTATGTATTTTTAAATTATACATATGTTTTAATTTATTATGTCTTATTTCCTGTAAATATGAAAGTGAAGACTTGAATTTTCATGAAATTAAACAACCTGACAAGAATGTAAAGGTCACCATGAATGTCGCGGACGTGCCTAATGGTGAAACTATTTACATCTATGGTGCAACCGATCTTATGTATACGATCAATGCCGCTCCTGGAGCTGTTACTAAACAAGAATTTTATCTTAATAATAAACTGATTGTTGGCGAAAAGGAAATATTGCATTTAGATCCCTCAGATCTTACAGGAAACGATTCTGATGTACTGAAAGTAAAAGTAAATCTTTCTTCAGGAAATGGAAGTTTAGCTGAAGTTTTAGGTGAAGAGAAATCAAGTTTTGAATTTATATATCCAATAAAATATGTAAATCCCCAGATAAATTTGAACATTAACCAACGAATTAATTCTTCTAAGAAATTAGAAATCTATTGGAACAAGCCAAATCTTGAAGGAGCTGAAATTGAAAGTTATGAAGTATATAATTTCAATAATTTAGATCAGATCCTCATTGATCAAATTACAGATCCTAGCAAAACTAGTTTTATCGATGATGATTATTCCTACGGAGCTAAAACATATAAAATAATTACAAAATATAAGGGTAACAAAGTTCCACCAAAAGAAGATTTTTATTCTGTACAATATAAAGTTTTCACAAGCAACTATTTCAAGACAAAGACCTTAAAAAACCTAAGTTTGGATATACAATGGACCCATCCTGATGGCATTGAAAACAAATACGTTCTCGTATGGAAGGGAAATGTACTAACCATACCATTAGGTAAAAATAATGCTGAAGTATATAGACCAGCATTCCCTTTTCAAGAAGAACAGTATTATGAATTGTATATCTTACCAGAAAAAGCTGACACATGGGATTATGCTAAATATCCGAAGATTATCAACTATTTTAAAGAGCAAAAATATGGTGACCCTGAAGTAGATAATTCTCATTTTATCTTGGTTGAAGGAGACGTTAAAAACAACTTAATCCTTTCTATGCGAGCCTACAAAAATGGTTTTGGAATTCGAAATTATGGAATTGATGATCTTGTCTTGAAAAGTAAAAATCCAGATATTGTCCAATATCCTTATTATATCAGTTCTTTTAAAGTTTCCCCAGCGACTGGCAAAGTTGCAGTTCACTTAAGTAGTGATGTTTATAATATTAAATCAAAAGTCGAGGTATATTCAGATTTTACTCTCAGCAAAAAAATCAGAACTGATGCAATTGATAATTTACCAGTTTATTATTTGACAAATGATGATAAATTCCTTGTTGGTAACGATAATTTGTCTCAGTTCAAAATATATGATTTAAACACTGGTAAGTTGTTGAGTGAAAAAACAGAAACTGATGGTAGACAGTTCTTTCCTAGTATATCTGATGACGGTAAATATACTGCAAGTTCTGTAAGTGGTCCTGATGGATGGTACAAAATATATAAATATGAAAATGATCAATATACTTTAATAGCCGAGAAAACACGTAGTCGTACGCTAAATGTTATAGCATTTCACCCAACAATTCAAAACCAGATTGTTATCCAATCCATTGATAATTATTTCTCAATTTGTGAATTACCAAGTTTAAAAGTAATTAAAAAGGTGGCTGGAGAATTTATATGTTTTGATAAATTCTCTGGAAAAATATTATTTAAAGATGAGAATTTCTCTTCTAATTCGCTTATCAATGTTATGGATAGTAAATATAGCAGTATTGTTTTTAGCCTGACAACAGGCCTTTACTTCCAGCCTTACGAAGCGAGACTTTTAAACAACAACATTATTCTTAACAACAATTATGTCAATATCGGCCAATAGCCTAAAAATCATGAAAAAACTAATATTAAGTATTGCATTGTTACTGATGACTATAACCTCAATGGCACAAATTGGGTTTGGCTATAGATTTGGCATTGGTAATTATAAAATGTCCGAAATGAGTTCATTCTTGAATGTCATTCAAAGCGGAATTAAATTAGATTATCCCGTGCCTATTTCAGTTACCGACAATTTTCCAAATCATTATACCAATTATGGAGAAGTGACATATTCCGTCAAAAATAGTGACTACGGGATCAATGTCACTTATTTATCAACAGGAGGTCGATTGGCTTATTCGGATTATTCCGGCGTGATTGCTTATAATTTGAATGCTAATGCTTATCGTATCGGAGCTTTATATCGAAATTATTTCTTCCAAACCAATCAAGGACATGAGAATAATCTATCCCTTTTTGCGGAGATTTCTCCTGCAGTAACATTCAATAATATTACTTCAGATGGAAATTATGAAACGCAATCAGGTCGAAAGGAAATGGATAAAAAGCATATTGTTGAATCCAAATCAACGGGTTTTTCCATTACACCTTATGTTGGTGTGCAGTGGAATTTCATAAAATCTTTGGGTGCCAACCTTGGTGTTGGTTATAATGCTGAAATCCCTGGTAAAAGCAGTGAGATGAGAGATAGTAAAATTGATTGGACTGGGCTTCGTGTTGGATTAGGCTTGAGTTATAAGCTCATAAATTAATATATTGCGTTTTATCATTTCAATGTATGCTATGAAATATTACATTACTTGCTTGTAAATGATATCTTTTTTAAATTCGCCAAGAGTTTAAATAAGTAAAAAAAGCCGTTTTGCGTAAGTAGATCGGCTTTTTTTATTTATTCAATCTTCAGAATTATCGTTTACCATTAAGAAAACTTACTAATTTATTTATATCATTAAATACATAACATCCTGCTAGAATCTTCATTTTATATGCTTTTACTCACAAAAGTATCAAGTCAAGATAAACAATATGCAAAACATATCGTTTGATATATTAAACATGACTTTCATCATTATCATAATGATTTACTAAAGCAAAAAGCGTTAGTTATAATTTCTAAGAAACTGCAACTATTAGATTACACCCACAAACAAAAAAACTTAATCCATTGGTTCATATGTGCTATGGACTTGCCTGATCAAAAAAAACAATTATGCATTAATAAAAATTGGATAATAAAAATATTTTCTTTTCTTTGTAAAAACACAAAAGAAAACACTTTCATAATGAACAATCTAGGACAGATTAATATTAACATCTTGATTAACGCTACAGTCGTGGTCATCGTCATTTTTTGTTCAAAATGGGAGGTTAATACTTTGTAAGATATTTAAAAATAAATAATATTATAAAAAGCTTCCCAAAAAATTTGGGAAGCTTTTTTTTTGATTCCATGTTATGAAAAAGAAAAATATGACCTCTAAATTGTTCACCTTGAATTGCAAAAATCAACGTGATTTACTACCAGAAATCATTTCAACAATGTATCAATTAGGATTAGAAATTGAGACGATTTCACAATCCCGTACAGATATTCCGGAAATAGTATTGATAACGATTGAGGTAGCTATGCCAGGAGTGTTAATCGATAATACAATAATCAATCTTAAAAAAATAGCCGATGTACTGGATGTTACCATCACTTTTGGTTCTGTTTTAAATGCTGCTTTATTTAAAATATCATTCGATAAAAATGAAAACATCTGGGAAATTTTACATCGTTACAATGTACGTTGTATTTCCATCGAAAATAACACACTATTAATTCACCAAATCGCAAAAGAAGGCGATATTCAAAGGTTATACAATGCTTTAGAAGGGCCTGGACTAATATCTTTTTCGCAGTTGCCACTTTCAAATTATCAATCTACCATTTAATAGTAGATTCGCGACAATTGAATTATCCATTTATACGGCAGGAGTATAAGGAGAATTATTCTTTAAAAGTTTATTAAATTAGTAGTAGACTAAAAATAAATCATTTAAGTTGGAAGCTAAAAATATAACCAATGACAGAAACAGAAATTTTAGATCAGGAAAATAGGCTTTATGAAGCGATCAAGGAAAGTAATATAAGCGTGCTTGAAGAACTGCTGCACGATGATCTCCTTTTTGTACTTCCAAGCGGAGACGTCATCACAAAGGAAATGGATTTACAGAGTTACCGCGACGGTAACTTAAAAATAAGCGAACTTATTCCCCATGTTGAACATCTCAACATCATAGATGATACAGCAGTGATTACGTTGACTTTGGAATTAAAAGGAAATTACAGTGGTCAAGACTTTGAAAGTAAGTTTCATTACATCCGTTTTTGGAAAACATTCCCTAGTGGAATAAAAGTAGTTGGAGGAAGTGGAAGGATTGTTCATGTTTAAACGGACTGTACCATTTAAAAGCGTTGCAAAAAGCCAGTAACTTTTTGCAACGCTCTAATTGAAAACGGTGCTACTACACGCAATTATTTCTTATACCATACTGGCCCTGGCTTGTTTCCCATTTCGAATACCAATGTTGCACCCGACATCAATTGCTGATGCGTGATGTAACTGGTTTCAAGTGGTTTTCCATCTATTGAAACAGATTGGATATAAATATTCTCTTTACTAACGTGATTGGCTTTGACTGTAAATTTCTTACCGTTAGCAAGCATAATTTCACTATGGTCAAAAAGCGGTGTACCGATCTCATAATGGCCACTGACAGGATCTACCGGATAAAAACCTAATGCACTGAAGACATACCATGCAGACATCTGTCCACAATCTTCATTGCCACTCAAACCAGAAGGAGTATTTAGATACAGTTTTTCCATTACCTCAGCAGCATACTGCTGTGTTTTCCAAGGCTGTCCGGCAGCATTGAATAGATATAAAGCATGATGGCTCGGTTCATTACCATGTGCATACTGCCCAATCATACCGGTGCTAAAAATAGGCAGTTTGGTTGTATCTGAAGGATGGAAAGTAAACATACTATCGAGCTTTTGTCCAAAGCGTTCCTCACCACCGACCAAATTGATCAACCCAGGAATATCATGCTGTACCGACCAAAAATATTGCCATGCATTACTTTCACAGATATGTTCACTATAATCTTCGGGATCAAATGGGCTTATAAATTGACCATTACTATGACGTGGCTGCATAAACGACGTTGCTGGATTATAGACATTCTTATAGTTTTTTGATCTCGCCAAAAATGTAGCAGCAATATCCTTTTTCCCCATCTTGCTTGCCATTACGGCTATACAATGATCATCGAAAGCATACTCCAATGTGCGGGATAAGGACCAGTTCTCTGCATTATATTTATCAGCAACATCATAAGGAACATAGCCAAGTTTTTTATACAGTCCAACTCCTCTGTATGCATCGGTGTTTGCTGAAGCGACACAAGCTTCAAGCGCTTTATTGACGTCAAAGTCACCGATCCCTTTTA
Source organism: Sphingobacterium sp. JUb20 (assembly GCF_004342035.1). Taxonomy (NCBI): domain Bacteria; kingdom Pseudomonadati; phylum Bacteroidota; class Sphingobacteriia; order Sphingobacteriales; family Sphingobacteriaceae; genus Sphingobacterium; species Sphingobacterium sp. JUb20. Next base: position 6,916 of record NZ_SLYV01000015.1, read on the forward strand.
AGTATGCATCGGCGATAACAGGTATAGCATGGTGCCCGATCATCATATCGGTTTCGCTTCCATATATATTCCATACCGGTAAACGACCATGTTGCTCGTAAAAGGCAATAAAGGACTTAATCATATCATTTACACGATCTGGATCAGTTATGGTAAATAATGGATGTGATGCTCTATAGGTATCCCACAATGAAAAAGTACTATAATTGGTCCAATTCTCAGCTTTATGTATTTTCCGATCAGCACCAAAGTAAGATCCGTCTACATCTCCAAATATGGTAGGGGCTAACATACTATGGTATAATGCGGTATAGAATTTCACCTTGGTATCTTTATCTGCTGTCTGGATAGCAATCTTGCCAAGTTCATCATTCCATTTTTTTTCAGCCTGCGCGAGATAATAGTCAAAATCATCTTTTGGCGCTTCTGCTTTTAAATTGTTTGATGCTCCTTCCATACTCACTCCGGAAAGTGCTGTACTCAATGTGACTTGATCTCCTTTAGCTGTTTTAAAATCAAAGCGGGCTTTAAAAGCTGTTCCAGTTCGTTTAGTAGCTTTTGTTAGAGTATCTGTAACGGATAAGATGGCAGTACTATCTAAGTGTACGGCAGTAAAGGGTTTTGAAAATCGAGTTTCGAAATAGACACGTTGCCCTCTTGCCCAGCCTTCAGAAAATCGATAACCGCGAATCGTAACCGAATCGACGACTTCAATATGGGAATCCACTGTCGCATCCCAGTTCATTGCTTTCTTCAGGTCTAAAAATACAGCAGCATCTGCTTCTGGGAAAGTATAACGCTGAATACCGCAACGAGGGGTTGCTGTCAATTCGACATTGATATCATAATCTGTAAGTTTTACTTGATAATATCCGGCGTGTGCCTGTTCATCGCTGTGCGTAAATTTGGAATGAATACCGAGTGGAGCTTCTGCTTCTTTGTACGGAAGAGTAACTGGCATAAAAGAGATATCATACAGATCCCCTGCTCCTGTTCCACTTAGGTGCGTATGACTAAAACCTGCGATGGTGCTATCCGGATAGAAATATCCCGATATACGGTCCCAGCCCGGCAAACCATTGTCAGGGCTCAACTGGATCATACCAAATGGAGCCTGCGCTCCAGGATAGGTATTTCCCGTAAAATCTGTCCCTATAAAAGGATTAACAGATTTTGCATAAGAATCATGCTGGGTATCTTTTTTGGAAGCACAACCTAAAGTAACCAATAGACTCGCACAAACCATATAATTCACATATTTCATTGTATATATCGCTTTTTTTAAATTTTCTTTACAACTAATTATCACCACTAAAAGGAGATCATCATGGCTATTTTACGGGAGTTTGATCACTTAGTTTAAACTTCGTAAATGTTACTCCTCGACTTCCTCTTTTGTTATCTTTTCTACACTAATTTCTAACAACCGATCGCTACATTCTATGATCTCACTACTGTTTAATTAACCAGACAACTGTTTTGATCAAGAAAAACAAGAGCCCAATATAAGATAAATGGAGCGATCAATAAAATTAAATTTAATTTCTTGCTATATATTTAAAACGTTTTAGCAAAATCACATAGTGCTCGTTTGATCTTGGAACAAGTTCTTACGAATATTAATCCAAAATCCCCGAATATACATTTATAGCGATTACAGCAGTAAATTGTCCTTATCTTAATTTCGTAAATAAAACTTTATCAGTATGAAAAATTTAGAATTGTTAAAAGAAAAATCGACCATGCTTTCCAAAGAACAGATGAAGGGTGTGCAAGGGGGAATGAAATGGACAAAGGACAGAAGTAACAATGTCTATGATGCGAGATACCTGGATGGCTGGCTTAAGCACCAAGCGTCACTATCAGCAGAAACTATTTTATTCGGCCACGATCGATATTAGTAGCTGTAATACCGCATTAAGAAAGTACATGCGATCAGTCCAGCGCAAGCTGCACGGATAATCGATTATAAAGAATATCCGTATAGCTTGTGCTCACATTAAAATAGGATTTGATAAAAGATAAGTTTATTTCGCATTCTCCGCATAATAAAGGTCGGCAAATAGCTTCGACAGTTTAGCAGGATCTTCTCTCCAGGCATTATACATGCCCTGCCCCATTTCGTCAGGAATACTGTCGAGTTTCCCGTCAGATACACCTTCCAGTATTTGGATCGCAGTACTGTCTGGATTGGGCATATCCCAATCACTACCTTTGTTCATATCCGTGTCAATTGCTCCGGGATTGACCGCATAGACGGATACATCTTTTTTAGCCAGTTCGATTCTAACAGATTGTGTAGCAGAAAAAAGAGCTGCTTTTGAAGCCGCATATCCTGCAATAGATGGCAAAGGGGAGTAAGCGGCAATAGAAACAATATTGATCATAATGGAGGGTTTATTTCGGATCAGAATTGGTGCAAATGCCCGCATCATCTTTATTGTTCCAAAATAATTAACCTGTAAATCATTATCTATTCCCAAGAGATCTCCTTCTAAGATATTTCCAGAGTTTACTGTTCCGGCATTGTTGATAAGAATTTCAGTATCCTGAGCTGCGGATGCAGCCCATGCAACTTGTTGGTCATCTGTAATGTCTAGTTCTAACGGTACTATCCGATCGTCATTAAATGAGGGCATTTTCTTTAAATCCCTGCAGGTTGTATATATTTTCGCTACCCCATTATTAAGTAGCGCCTTTACAAGTGATTGGCCTATTCCCCTATTAGCTCCTGTAATTAGGATCACCTTATCTTTAAAAATTTGCATCGTGTTTTATTTTTTGGTTAACACAAAGCTAGTGTGACGAAAGGGAGGATAAAATCCAAAACGTGCGATGTTTCAAATTTATTAGTTGTCGTAATAAAATGATCTTATTGAATAAACTTCATAGCTTTCTACGATGCTATTAAATATATCATGAACTATAAATGAGGTAAATTTTGTATTTTTATTATTTATAGCAATAAATTGCACTCACGATTCGTGATAAAACTTCAAAGTAGTGATCATCAGCAAAAGCCATAGAATTAAAGTGTAAACTCAAAATTAATCATATATGATAAAGTACATCTTATTGGTAATATCGTTTTTCGTTCTCAGCTTAGCGAATGCTCAAGAATCAAATTCAAAAGCTTTTATGCAGGCTTTTAAACCACATTTAGGTAATTATTATGAAGGAATAATTACCGCTGGTGGAAAGGAAGGCGATGGATTTACAGGCAAACGCTTGTTGATGCAGGTAATGAGCTATAATGAAAGTGCGATAAAAGTTCCCTTCTTCGTTGGGGATGACAAATCACGCACCTGGATCTTCTCTTTGAACAATAATCTTGTAGAACTAAAACATGATCATAGAAAGCCGGATGGAAATCCTGATAAAATTACTTTTTATGGCGGGACCGCTACCAACGAAGGAACAGCTCATATGCAGATGTTTCCAGCTGATGCAGCAACTGAAGAACTTATCGATTACGCTGCTTATAATGTCTGGTGGGTAACAATTGATGAGACTAAGTTTTCGTACAACTTGAGGCGGATAGGTTCGGAAAGGGTCTTTTCAGTCGAATTTGATCTGACAAAACCTGTCTCATCTGATTTTAAACCTTGGAATAATGCTAATTGAAAACATCATTTATTCTTAACTTTACAAAGGATTTAATTATGGACAATGCAAAAGATCCAGTAATAATATTTTATCGACGTCTATTATTAACTCCATGCTAGGAGGATATTTTCTTACCACACATATCGATGTTAAATAATATGGAAAAAAAATGAACTCAACAAGGATCACGTTAATCCCTGTTGAGTGAATTCAACTGTACCATTATGAACATACAATTGAAATTTCATTTGATAATTAAAAAAGTAATATGCACTACCAATCGATGGTGCTATTGTCACCACCAGCAAAGCACAAACATATCTTAATGATCGCTGAGGTAAAGATTAACATTAAATAAATAATCAAAGAAAAAAGACATTTCACATTGCTATCACATTATTATAAAACACTACAAATGAGTAAATTAAAATAAAATACAGAATATTTTAACCCATTCACCAGGATTCTTGACGCGCTAACATTAGCTATTTTATATATATAACAGCCTTATAAAAAAACAATATGGATACAGAACATTAAATGAATCTAGTTTTCGATTAATTTGGGTGCTTTTGGGAGCAAAGCTTTAACATACAATCATATTTTCAAAGCTTGATGTTTATTATCATGAAGCTAAAATAGAATTGTAAACAAAAAAAATGAATTTGCTAAAAAAATATCCTGCTCATAAACAGCATCATCTGTATCGGCCATAACGAATAAAAGCAGAATACTTGCAAAGTATAGATTTCGTCTTTATATTTGCGACATCAAAGAAATCCTAATGCGGAAGTGGCGTAATTGGTAGCCGCACCAGACTTAGGATCTGGCGCCGCAAGGCGTGGGGGTTCGAGTCCCTTCTTCCGCACTTGATATCCTCCTGAGCTTAAAACCTCAGGAGGATTTTTTTATACTCCTTACTGAAACATCAGACCCTCCTGCTTTAATTAACCCCAGCATTTTGAAAAAAATGGAGTTATACATCTACTTTCTCGATAATGAAATAGAGCAACTATCTTAAATATTATTTAAATTAGCTATGGCGCATCTATATTGATTTCCACCTATGTGGATCATATTCTTATTTGGTGTGACCTTTGATTTTCATAAAAAACAGAAAGTAAATCATAATAGTTTGGAAAAGACAACCTGTACATTTGTATCCAATAAAGTATTTAAGATCTCATTATGTTGAAAGCTTCGGATGTCGAAAAAATAGATTTGTTACGAAATTCAGAGGATTTCTTACCAGTAAGTCATGCCTACTTTGAGAATTGGAATATTCGTGTGGTGAGCCGAAAAGAAGATCCTTGTAAAAATTATTTGTCTCCACATCGTAGGGACTTTTATAAAATATTATATATTTCTAAAGGTACAGGTATTCTTACTATTGGTACCCACACTTATTATATAGATAATCCGACAATTATATTTCTGCATCCGAATGGAATAATCTCCTGGAAAAATCTTTCTGATGATTCTGACGGATATTACGTTCTGTTTAAAAAGCGTTATCTGGATGAGCAACCGATCTTAAAAGTTGCTATGCAAAAATATGAACTGTTTAGTAAAATAGAGAAAAATGTCATTCGATTGGGAGAAAATGATCTAGCTCCTTTAAACCATTGGTTTGAAATCATGCTAAGGCAATATGAAGATCAGGATGATATGAAGGAGGACCGCTTACAAACGTATATGCAAATGGTGATGATCGAAAGTTTACAGGTTGCTAATTTTCCAAAACCAGATATTGTTAGTGATGAATATAGACAAATTCACGATTTTTTTCAATTACTGGAAGCAGAAGCTTCGAATATCAATAGGCATAATCCTGTACGCATTAAAACGGCTAAAGAATTTGCCAACTCGCTCGCTATACATCCAAATTATTTAAATGCGATATTAAAGAAGTATACGGGGCAAAATGTAAGCACACACATTAAAAATCGTTTACTGGAAGAAAGTAAAGCTTTATTGATACAATCGGACTGGAGTTTACAAGAAATCGGATTTAGTATAGGCTTTGCAGATCAGTCCAATTTTAATCAATTTTTCAAGAAAAATATAGGCCTAACTCCGCAAGGATTTAGAAAAAGCTATCAAATAAAAAATTAATTTATTTAAAACAGAATCTATGATTACAACAAAAGGATATGCGGCTCAGCAGGCTGGTGCTGAGCTTGCCGAATGGAACTTTGAACGTCGTGAACTGGGGCCTAAAGACGTACAGTTTGATATTTTATTTTGTGGAGTTTGTCACTCGGATCTACATCAGATTAATAATGATTGGTTTGAAGGTTTATTTCCCATGGTACCTGGACATGAAATCGTAGGTAAGGTTGTTCAAATCGGATCTGAAGTCACGAAATTCAAAATCGGTGATTTAGCCGGAACAGGATGTATGGTGGACTCTTGCAGAGATTGTGAAAATTGCAGGGATGGATTGGAGCAATATTGTAAAAATGGTAACGTACAAACTTACAATGGTGTGAATCCGTACACGGATGGTATGCCTACATATGGCGGCTATTCTAAAACAATTGTTGTTAATGAAGATTTTGTACTACATGTGTCTGATAAGTTAGATTTAGCGGCAATAGCCCCCTTGTTATGTGCGGGCATAACTACTTATTCTCCCCTACGCCACTGGAAAGTGGGAAAAGGTCACAAAGTCGCAATCTTAGGATTAGGTGGCTTAGGCCACATGGGAGTGAAATTTGCGGTTGCATTTGGTGCTGATGTTACGGTGCTAAGTACTTCACCTAAAAAAGAAGCGGATGCCAGAAAATTAGGTGCCCACCATTTTGTTGTAACAACAGACCCTGAACAGTTTGAAGCGGCTAAAGGAACATTTGATTTTATATTAGATACCGTTAGTGCAGAACATGATATCGCATCGTATTTATCTCTATTACGTACAAACGGAACTCATATTTGTGTCGGAATTCCTGCAGTCCCTTCTCAAATACCGCCATTTGCACTATTAGATGGCCGTAAAAGTCTAGCCGGCTCGGGTATAGGAGGTATTAAAGAAACGCAAGAAATGTTAGATTTCTGTGCTGAACATAATATTGTATCGGATATTGAACTGATCGATATTAAAGATATTCATGAAGCGTATAAACGGATGGAAAAAGGCGATGTTCGTTACCGTTTTGTGATTGATATGGCAACGCTGTAATCAATAACAGATACTGCTTTACCTACATAAACTGTACCTCTTATGAAACAACTCTTGCTGATTTATAATGTATTAATCAGCAAGAGTTTTAGGTATAAACAATGCGACTAATCATCATTTTTTCTATTTTTCAAATAAAATGCAACTGTACAATTAAGTTTATGTTTACATTTAAGGTATAATAAGTCGCTCGATATTGGAGCAATAGAACCTGAAACAATCGTTTTAAATGATGATGCAAGAAATAGAAATATTTTATCCCACTGATACTAGCGCATGGCGCGAATGGTTAATGGAAAACCATCAGACAAAACAGGCTGTATGGATTTTTTTTCATAAAAAAAGTTCTGAAAAAAAATCGATTACCTGGAGTGAGGCAGTCGATGTTGCACTTTGCTTCGGCTGGATTGACAGTAAAAAGATTTCTGTAGACAACGAAACTTCTCATCAATATTTTAGTAAACGTAAACCTAAAAGCACTTGGTCTAAAATCAATAAACAAAAAGTGCTCAATCTTATTGACAGCGGACTGATGCACGATGCTGGTCGTAAGAGCATAGAAATCGCAAAAGAAAATGGTTCGTGGACATTACTGGATGAGGTAGAAGAATTAATTATTCCAAAAGATCTGGAAGCGGAATTTGCAACCAAACCTCATGCTAAAGCGTTCTATGTAAGTTTAAGCATATCGGTAAAGAAAGCTCTTTTACAATGGATTGTTCTCGCCAGACTACCGCAGGTGCGACAAAAAAGAATTACTGAAATCGTCGAATCAGCAGAACAAAATTTAAAACCGAAACACCTTCGATAGAACAGCTATAATTTTTAAAAATATCTGGTTGGATATTCAGTATGTTTTCTATGATATACAAAAAGGCACACGAGTAATGTCTGTAATTAATTTAGAAAATCCTTAAAATAAAAAATATTTAAAATTATTTGAACTTTTTCTGAAGACAGGTGTTCATCTAGTACAAATCAGTAGTAAACATACTTTTAATTAAGTATAAAACGATAAATGACGTAGTACAGTAATAAAGTCCAATTGTCCCAAAACCATTTGGATGATGAAACAAAAAAGAGGAAACGATAAGAAACATAAAATTACTGTGCAGTTGAACGCCAAGATAAAGGGTCTAATGAAAATTAGGCCCTTTTGATTTTATTCAATTTGTGACAAAGGCCTGGAGATGAACGCTGAACGTATAAGTTAAACAAGAAGATCGATTTATAAATTACATATAGCAGGGAATTAAATTTCCAACGCAATTAAAACATCATTTTTAAATCATCTTTAACAACGAAATGTAATAAATTCGTATTTCCTTATGGCATGTAAAGAACAATCAAAAAATACCTAGCCTTCACGAATTTCTACGGTTTATAACTACAACACTACGTTATATTCATTCAAAAAATACTGTTTGATCGACAATGCTAATTTGTTATAAATTATCTTTCCATTGGATGGATATAAAAAACTTAATTCACTTATTTTTAACCGTTAAAACCTAAATAAAGTCCACTAAATGATGGTAAGGCATCTTTAAATAAGATGATTATCGGGAAGGTTTAATGCACCGTAAATGATCCGCTTGTAGAAAATTATAAAAAATAAGTTGCTTGTAAAGGCATAGTATTTGTAAAATTGATTCTATAATTAATATATTTTGAAATGAAGTCTACACATCCTGATAAAGACTTCATGTAACGAAAATAAATTTTATGATAAATGAGAATCTCAACATATATCTTCAAGCCTTAAATTCGGCAAACTCGGGTATTATTATCACAGATAATTTGCAGCCCGATAATCCTATCATATATTGTAACAGCGCGTTTGAAAAAATATCTGGCTACAACAAGGATGAAATAATAGGTCACAACTGTCGCTTTTTACAAGCACAAGACAGATCGCAAGCTGAGCGACAACTTATTAAAGAAAGTATAAGAGATGGGAAAGAATGTAAGGTTGAAATTAGAAACTACCGAAAGAATGGTCAATTGTTCTGGAATGAACTGTTCATATCTCCTGTTAAAAATGATGATGGAATGATCACCCACTTTATCGGAGTGCAAAATGATGTAACAGATCGGAAAAAGGTAGAGTATGATTTGCGTGAAGAGAAATCATCTGTAGAGGAAAAAATACAGCAACGCACGAAAGAGCTGATGGGAAAAGAAGCTTTTTTATCCAGTATCATTCAAACGGTTCGGGAAAGCTTATTAGTTCTCGATTCGAACTATGTTGTTTTGAGCGCCAATAATCATTTCCTAAGTTCATTTAAAGTGACTCAGGAAGAGACTGTCGGGAAAGTACTTTTCGAACTCGGAAACCATCAATGGGACATTGATACTTTAAAAGATCTCTTAACGAAAATATTGCCAACAAATAATCCGGTCACCGATTATGAAGTCGAGCATCATTTTCAACATATTGGAAAAAAAGTGATGCTTCTTAATGCTTATAGAATAGAGTTTGAAGGACAGTACAAGGATAGAATACTCATTGCTATAGAGGATATTACAGATAAAAAAGAGTTGGACCGCAGAAAAGATGATTTTCTTTCTATAGCAAGCCATGAACTGAAGACACCGTTAACGACAATAAAAAGTCTGATACAACTACTTCAGCGTATGGATCCTGCTAAAAACCCAGATCAGTTCACAACCTCTCTTGATAAAGTTTCTATATATATTGAAAAACTAAATAAGCTGATCTCTAAATTACTGGACACATCAAAAATTCATTCCGGCAATATAGAACTACATCTAGAACCTTTTGAAATTGATAAAACTATAAAAGAAGCAATTGAAAACCTATCTGTTGTTAATCCTGAGTATGAGATCTCATTTTCCGGATGTACAAATGCCTCTGTACTTGGTGATGAAATGCAGATTTTACAGGTGTTCAACAACTTAATTTCAAATGCAATCAAGTATGCTCCAGGATCTAAAAATATCGAAGTTTACATCAATACTGTCGGAAATTTTGTAAAAATTTCGGTTAAAGATTTTGGAATGGGTATCAGCCACCAAGATAAGATTAAAATCTTTGAAAGGTTTTTTAGAGCAAGTAATATTCAAAAGAAATATCCCGGATTAGGAATCGGACTATATGTTTCTCATGAAATTATCGTGAATCATAAAGGAACGTTATGGGTAGAGAGTGAAGTTGGCGAAGGATCGACCTTTAATTTTACGTTACCGGTCATAAAAAATTAATGCTATGGATAAGAAAAAGATAATGATTTGTGATGATGATCAAGGAATACTTGATGTGCTCCAGATGTTACTGGAGATTGAAGGGTTTGAGGTTTTGCCACAGATCAATAGTATTCATATTATTAATGAAATTTTAATGCAATCGCCCGATCTGCTATTGCTGGACCTTTGGATGCCCATCTTACCGGGGGATGAGATTTTAAAAATAATTCGGGATAATCCGGAGATAAAAAAGTTACCCGTTCTTGTAATATCGGCAAGCGGGGATGGAAATAAGATTGCGATGGAGGCGGGAGCTGACCGCTTTCTTGCAAAACCTTTTGATCTCAACGAAATCATAGCAGAAGTGAACAATTTATTGTCAAATTAATAGTAAAACCCAATTTTGATAATCGCGATGTTAGATATAGGAACATTCACTGGACATGCCAATGAAATGATTTTTAGCTGATGCAGTGATCAATATTCAAAATCTTTTTAGTGAAATTTTCTTTATGTGTATCTTGCTCTTGCCGATAATTCATTTTTTCAGAACCTAAACCGTCATGTACTACATTAACTTACTGACCTAAATGTGTATCTGTAAAAAAGCTATTTTCTTCATAATAATTTATTCACTTGACTAGATCTGATATGGGCCAAAAGTAACTATTTTTTCAATAGTGCTAATGCGTGCGTGAGGCGGATTTTTTATATGCGCCAGCAAATAATATGGCTAATATAGACGAAATTATAAGAACTAAACCAAAATCTTGAATCCACCCTGATACTGTAAGACCTAAACCGATAAGTGTATAATAGAGTAATCCAAAGAGGGCTCCCGCAGTTCCAACAACATCCTTATACTTAATAAGTGCCTGACTTAATATATTGGGTATTGCAATACTAAATGCAATCAGTATGAAAAGCATGGGAAATAAAAACCATAGACTGCCCTGCAATATAAAGGTGCCTACTGCACCGATTATAGAAATCGCCGATGAAATATAAATCAATCTATATGCAGAAAAATTTAAATGAATAAGTTTTTTATTCAGTACCCCCCCAGCTAATGAACCAATGGCAAGTACGATACCGCTATATCCAAAGTGTGTAGGACTATAGCCGGAGTGCTCAAATATAAATGGGGCTAGAGAATAGTAACTAAATAACATGATATTGAATAAGGCTACCAATAGGGCACTTAACCAGATCATCCGATCACTTAATAATTCTCTCAAAACTGCTCCAATTTTCGGACGGTCTTGTTTAATAGGCGCTTTTGTTTCAGGCAAAAACTTAATAGCATTGATTAACAACAATACCGCAACTAACAAAACTACCATAAATACACCCTGATATCCAAAGCTTTCAGTCATATAACCTCCTGTTATAAAACCGATAATAGGACTTAAAGAGAGCGCAATTCCAATAATAGAAAATACAGAACCTAGGTCTTCTTTTCGATATACATCCCGAAGGATAGTCTGTGTTATAATAGAACCTACGGAAGCTCCAAAAGCAGCGACTACCCGAGCGATTAATATCATATTGAAATCCCTGGTTAATAGTGCCATAACAGCTCCTATTGCATAAGTAAACAGTCCCAAGATCATAGCGCTTCTTCTCCCTATTATATCGGATAAAATGCCCCAAAAAATGACACCTAGTGCAAAAGCAATAAAATGATAGGGTTAATGAAGCCTGCTGATTGCTTACCTGAAATGCTTGCGCAATATTGGGTAATGCAGGGCTATAAATTGTTTCGACAAATTGCGGAAACATAATCAAGATGATTAATAGCATCAAATTTGGTTTGTTTTTCATTTTTCACTTTAATTATATTGCAAAATAACACATGATTTATCGTATCTTGTTATTGGTATTAAGACAAAAAATATCAATATCAAGACAATGACATACATAGCTAAAGATGATTACTTTGATCCCGACAAAATAGATGCTGCTGTAATTGGTATTGCGTCAGAACTGAATGCTCATGATTCAGGAAGCCACAAACATCAAAAAGCCCAACTATTATATGCTCCAAGCGGATGCATGTCAATACGAACAGATAGTACACAGAGTTTATTACCGCCCACAATGGCGGCATGGATTCCACCAAATGTATTACATAGCGTTACGATTAGAAATACAGTCGCTTATCGTTCTATATATTTTGATCCCAGTAAGTTTAAAAATTTACCCGATGAACTAATAATTATGAATATCAGCCCTTTATTACGAGAGGTTATTGAACGCATATCGTATTGGCCTTGGGATATGCTCTGGAACAATCAGAAAAATATAACAGCTGTTTTTTTTGAAGAATTTCAGAACGCATCCCGTGAAAACTTAACTTTAGTAGAGCCATCGGATCCAAGATTTCAACCCTATATAGACCAATGGAATATAGGGAAGTCAAAACCTCCGCTAATGAAGAAATTTGCGTTAGAAATCGGGATAACTGAAAAAACAATTGGACGCATTTTTATGAAAGAAACAGGCATGTCTTATCAGGACTGGAGGCAACAATGGAGGCTGCATCAATCAATAGAATTATTAACCAATGGTAGAAATGTGAACGAGACGGCTCATGAATTAGATTTTTCTAGCCCGAGTGCATTTATAGAATTCTTTAAAAAATATCTGCGAAAAACGCCAAATCAATATTTATAATTTAAATCTAAAAGAGCGAAAAGGCCTAGTAGATCAACCCATTCATGTCAAAATGTAATGACCTCTTTCAATTTTCTTTTAACTCTTTGAAGCTGTTTTTCCAGCCATTGCATTTCTGTTTTGAATCAGATAATTTGATCGATTAAAAACCATTCCTAATGGCTATTTGTTAATCTTTTAAGCTCGCTTAAAAGGCAATATTTACGATAGCAAATTATAAGCAGGCAAAATTAATCTAACTTAACTATGAAACACATTTTAAAATTTACAATTTATCTCTTCATTTTACTGATCTGCACGTCCACAGCTTTTGCGCAGCAAAAAGAAGATGTCATCTATCTAATGGACGGTGGACAGAAAAAAGGAAAAGTCATCACGATTGGGGATGAAATCATCAAGTTTTCTTATACCGGTGAGGAGCTACAATATGAACTTAAAAAATCTTTAATTGATAAAATTGTATTTGCCAATGGAAGAGAAGAATCCTTTAGGTCAGCTGGTAATGCCAGCAGTACATTAAATGCAACAGCATTACAATCTAACGCTATACAGGGTGGGAACAGACTTGCTGTTATTCCATTTGAAATTGCCAGTAATGACCAAGGTCTTACCACCGATGTGATGAGACGAGAAGTGCAGCAGGCCTGTGTCGACGCTTTGAGATCACGATCACTTTCTATTCAGTTCCAAGATGCAAGGACGACAAATGCTACTTTAGCTAAAAATAATATTAACCTGGCTGATATTGCCAATCATACACCGGAGGAATTAGCTAAGCTATTAGGCGTAGATTATGTTATATTAGGGGTTTATGATATTGAAAATAAAGGAACATTCAGCTATGGTTCTGGAGTAGCGTCTTACGATGATAAGAAGAAAGATAATAAAACCAAGGGTACTGTTGTCCAATCAAACAACAGCTACACCAGTACAAATTATGACACGAAAGTTTTAATGACTATTTATGATGCGACTGGAAGGCAACTGTTTTCGGACACAAGAAAACCTTTTCTTGGCGGTGTTGACTCTTACAAAGGAGCATTAAAAACATTAGCCAAACGGGTACCTCTAAAATAATTATAGTTGACTGAAAGTATATAATAGAATGTAATAAGAAAGATTAAAAATGAGCGTGAAATAAGTAATAAAAAAACAGGCCCTTACTATTGTAAGAGGCCTGTTTTTATGAAAAAGCAATTGCTATTATAAATTAGGATTTCTAACAATTTCTTCGTTTGGAACTGCGAACAAATAGTAAGGGCTATTAGCAACAAAATTTGATCCATCCGGAAATTTCACTACACGGTGCCCCTGTCCGTTCACGAGTTTGGTACCGCCATTTGCTGTTTTAATCGGTACCTGGATTGGTTTACCTGTTTCATCAATATACAATTTACGCTGTACTTTTCCCTGCGTTCTGATAATATCTGACAAAGCGAAGCCTTCACCCCAAAGTTCTTTACGACGCTCGATTAAGATCTCTTCAATTAAGTTTTTCCCTTGGCTCACATCATAAAGTTTTGCTTTACGGGCAGTACGCAATTTATTCAATGCGGCAATAGATTCCGCCTGCAGTCCTGCTCGCGCATAACCTTCAGCCTCGATCAATATCATCTCCGAAGAACGCATATACACAATATCTCCAATCACATTCGGCTTAAATTTAAACTTTTTATACCTTAAAAGACCTTCACGACCGGTCAATGGATCCCACTCGAATAAACTGTAGCGAACATCATTTTCATCAAATAAATTTTTAAAGTAAGGATCTGCCATAAAGCTAAAATAATAAGATGCAGCAGAAGAAACATCTAAATAATGAAAAGTATAACTTGCAGTATTTTGTTCAGTCGTTTGTTCATGCCCCCATATCCATTCTGGATTTTTAAGATCATTGAACCCTTCTTGATAAGTTGCTGAGTCCATCAGAACATATTTATTTCCTAATTTTTCTGCGGCCTCGGCTGCTAATTTCCACTCACCGATTTGCAGATAGGTACGAGCCAATAACCCCTGAACTACATCCTGGTTAATTTTATACTTTTTTCCAGCATAGCCTGTCAAAAGTGGATAACTATCTTTTAGATCAATTAAAATCTGATCATAAAGTTTTTCTAAGGTTACCCGAGGGTTTCCTTTAGTCTCTACTGTACTAGGCTCAGTATAAATCGGAACAGTCAGCGCATTTTTATCTTTCTGATAGCTAAACTGATAAAAAGAGGCTAGATTTAGATAAGCAAACGCGCGGAGTGCTTTCGCCTGCCCCTTTAACCTATTCTTATCTTCTGTCCTACCTTCAGCCCCATCGACCTTGGCAACGACATTATTGGCATTATCAATAACCTTATACAGTAAAGTCCAGAAAGAAGTAGCACGATAAGAACGGTTATTATTAAGTTCTGAAAATGTATAAGCATCGCGATATCCGTATTTTGTCGTCAAAGCAACATCACTACCCATCGCATCACTAGTCCGCAAAATAGCCGTATAACCCGGATTAGCAAAAGTGAAATAAGTATCATTGAGGTATTTCCAAGTTCCGTTAATAACCGTTTCCACATTCGCAGTCGTTTTATAAATCTCGGACTCAGCGACGGCATTTGTCGGATTCGTGTCCAGAACATCTTTACAAGATGTTCCCAATAAGGAAACTGCCAAAAGTATATAGGTAAATTTTAATTTCATATTCATACTATTTAATTCTTTTATGATTTTCTGAGCATTAAAAAACAAGCTGTAAACCTCCTGAAATAGTGCGCATAGCCGGATAACGGAAATATGTAGCACCATTTAATGTCTGTTCCGGATCCATCCCCTGATGTCCATAAAAAGTCAGCAAATTTTCTGCCGTTGCAAATAGACGTACTTTCCCCAGTCCGATTCGTTTGATTAACTCTTCAGGAAAACTGTAGCCTAAACTTACATTCTTTAAACGGGCATAGGTTGCATCATATAAAAAGCGTGTGGAAGTTGAAGTCCAGCTTAAATTATCCGTTGTTAACTTGGGCACGTCGGTAACTTTATTTTCAGGTGTCCAATGATTTAACATTTCGGTGCTCCAGGCCCTTCCTGCATTATTACCGGTATGCATCAACTGGGTATAATCATTATCCAATACTTGTCCCCCTAAGCTGAAGCTGACCAAAGCTGATAAATCAAAATTCTTATAACTAAAGCTATTGTGTACACCACCTATTAAATCGGGCAATGAAGTTCCAACATCAAAAAATCCTGCTTCACCGTACAAAGATGTCTTCTTATCTGTTTTATTTCCGTCCTGATCGGCCACATACCATTGAGGTAATCCATTTTCAGGATTTACACCAGCCCATTCCGGCATAAAGAAATTATAAATACTACCGCCAACACGTAATGCACGTGTGCCTGTAATGATATCTTTATTATTATTAGGCAGAGAGGTGATTTTATTGGTATAATGAGAAAGGTTTACATCCAGATTCCATCTGAAATTTTCAGTCAGTACTGGGATTGTATGTAAATCGATATCAAATCCTCTATTTCGAAGCGATCCGATATTAGCATCATAGCCTGAATAACCAGTAGAATAAGGCATCGGCATTGTAAATAACAGATCTTTACTTTGGCGATTAAAATATTCAACACTTAAAGAAACTCTATTTTTAAAAGCGGCGATATCTAAACCAACATTTAAGTTCAAGTTAGTTTCCCATTTCAGATCTGGTGTGGGCAATCGGCTTGTAATGGTTCCGCCTTCACCTAAACTATTAGAAATTGTATAAAGACCCTGATGCGCATAATAAGTTCCCAGATTATCATTACCTTGTCCGCCGTAACTTGCTCTTAAAGTCAATTGGTTAAGAGCAGAAACATCTTTCAGGAAATCTTCCTGCGCAATTTTCCAAGATCCACCCACTGACCAGAATGTTCCCCAACGGGTTTCTGGGGCAAATCGGGATGATCCATCGGTACGTAAAGAAGTTGAGAAATAGTAACGGTTATCATAATTATACTCTGCACGGCCTAGAAAGCTCAAGAGGCGATAATCGACACTAGATCCTGTAAAATTATTCAATTGTGATGCTGCGACCGGTTCATAAAATCCTGGAAGTACAAACCCTTGTCGGCTACCGCTGATATTTGAACTGTTGAAGTCATGATATTCCTGGCCGGCCAATACATTCAGATGATGAAGATCAAACTGCTTATCAAACGTCAAAATATTGTTCCAAGTTTGTCCTACAGTTCGTACATTAGATTTGGACACAGATCCTTTTGTATCGACACCAAAACCAACCGTAGGATTGGTATAATTATGGGTATTGCTATTGATATAGTCTAGACTATAGGTAGATCGGAATTTCAGGTCTTTTGAAAAAACAGCTTCAAGATACGCTCTGGTTGAAACATTTTCCCTACGGATATCATTTTTATCTAAAGGCAGTGAAGCAGCCAGATTGTTCTTTGGAGTAGCGCCACTCGGACGGTAAAGTCCAAAATCATATATTTTATTCCCTTTTTCATCCAAGACATAAGAACCGTCTGCTGCACGCTCGTAGTAAGGATAAAAAGAAGGTACTAAGCGGGCAAAATTGATAATATTTGCGGTATTGCTATCTTCGGATTGTGGATATTTCTGCTGTGTACTGCTACCTGATATATTAATACCTGCATTTAACCAAGACTTCATCTTTCCATCGATATTAGCCCTTACATTATACCGCTTGAAACCTGATTCAATTGCAATACCCTGATCATCCAGATAACTTCCCGACATAAAATAGGTGTTTTTCGCACCACCGCCACTGAAACTCAGATCTCCTTGTGTACGGACACCGGTACGTTGCAAAACATCTGTCCATGGGTCATTCCATAATACTTTAGCACCCGGCACCAATTTTCCATCCAAACCTACCGGCTGTGGAAATGATGAACCGTATGGGTTTTTAATTAAATCACTTATCACACTGTTTGAAGCATTAGTTGCTGCTTGTGTTGCAGTCAAGCCATTTGACAGATTTTTATTGCGGAGCGCCTCCCAGTACATTTGGAAATAATCATCCGTAGATACCTGATCGTAGTCACGAACCGCTCTTCCAGAATAACCTTGGGTAAAATTAAGATTGATCGTCGTATTTTCAGAAGACTTGCCACTTTTTGTCGTAATGATAATGACACCATTAGCACCTCTAGATCCATATAAGGCACTTGAAGCAGCATCTTTCAAAACAGAAACGGATTGAATATCATTGGGATTGATCGAGTTGATATCTCCAGAAAATGGATTTCCGTCCACGACAAATAACGGTGAACTGGAGGCGTTGATAGAACCGATACCACGGATTCTGATCGCCGCATCGGTACCGGGCTGACCAGAAGATGCGACCGACTGTAAGCCGGGTACTTGACCTTCCAAGGCTTTCGAAATACTGGATACCTGTCTATTTTCGATTGCTTTTGCATTGATCGTGCTGACTGAACCGGTAATATTTGCACGCTTAGAAGTACCATAAGCTACTACAACAACCTCATCAAGGTTTTGACTGGTGACGTGCAAAGCGATTGTTAAGTTAGAACCATCGGCTTTTACCCTTTGCGTCTCATAACCAATGTAGGAAAACTCAATAGTGGCGTCGGTAACCTGTTGTACAGGAAGTGTAAATTCGCCATTTAAATTGGTTGTTGTTCCCCTAGTCTGTCCAGTGAATACAACATTGACTCCAGCTAGTGCTTTTCCTGTTGTGGCATCTGTAACTTTACCTTGTACATTGCGTTGCTGTGCCTGGAGCTGGCTTACACTTGCTACGGTTAATACCGTGGCTACTAATGGAAAAATTTTGTTTGTTAACTGCATGTAATACTGTTTAGAATTTTAATACTGCACTTATAAAAGCATATAACATAGACACTATTCTTATTCATATTTATTGAAAAACAATAATCTACTAAACTAGTAGTCTTTATTATGTGGCAAAAGTAATATTTTTATATATAGATTTAGTAGTCTTTTCTATTAAAGCATAAAAACAATCAGCAAAACACTCATTTTCAAGGAATTATTTTTTAACAAAATTTAACAAGAACAAAATGATTCAAAATTGCCGTTTTGTGAAATCTCACTTATCAAAAATTTATGGTTAAAAAATAAAGAAAACAGATTATTACGATCAAATACAATAAATTAACTTATGTAAAATAAACAGTTTTAAATCTGCATAAACTAAAATAGTCTCTAGCTATTCTAATAAAAAGTACAGAGCTTAATGAAAAAATTAGAACGCCGATGTTTTGAATTTCATATTAAAGTACTATCTTGCTCCTGTCTTACGACATACTGGGGTATTAGCTCATTTGGTAGAGCGCTTCGCTGGCAGTGAAGAGGTGATCGGTTCGATTCCGATATGCTCCACATTAAAAAGGCTTATACATATTTTTATGTATAAGCCTTTTTATTTTTTATAAATAAATTTAATGAATGACCACATTCATTCTTACTAAATTATCGACCACCTGTAAGCAAATTATATTTAATTATCTATTTCTTGCATGGTAATCTCGCTTTTTACCTCAGAACAAAAGCAAACCAATTCGTATCAGCCAACGCTAAAAATAAGAATATTGTTATGTATCCGTACAAATACGCACGCTCTACGCTTAGTACTGTAGATAAGTAATAATCTACTTTAACTGACTTAAAAACTACGGTTATGTACATAAAAATAGGTTTTGGGTACAGCTTTTGATTTACAGCTTGTATAAAAAGGAAATAGCATTTAATCATACTATATATTATGGAGCATATCGATCAAAAAGCAAAAGAAATAGGTTTAGACAGAGGATATTATTTATTATTGATGGCGATTTTGGATATACCTGTTGAGCAGGCAGATAATAACATAAGCAAGTAGCAATAATATGAAGAAAATTGTCATTATTAGCACCTGCCCTCCGCAGAAATGTGGACTTGCAACCTTCACTAAAGATCTGAAACAGGGAATGGAGCTCGATCCAGATGTAACAGTCGATCTAATTGCTGTATGTAAATTAGGTAAAGAACAATTTGATAACTCAATACGATTTGTCATCGACAAGGATGGATTAGACAGTTATATGCAAGCTTCATGTATCATTAATGAGGAATATGATTATTGTATATTACAACATGAATTTGGGATTTTTGGTGGTGCTGATGGCATTTTCATCAATAACCTGATCAATAACTTAAACATACCATTAATAACGGTTTTTCACACAATAATACAGGATCCAACCTTAAGGAAAAAAGAAATTATGGAATCACTCCTGAAAAAATCAAAGCAGGTCATTTCTCTTTCGCCCAAAGGATGCTCAATTTTGAAAGAGATTTTCCCAGATCTTGATCATCAGAAGATTAAAATGATTCCACATGGAGTTCCTCAGTTTGATTATAACCAAGGATTAGCAAAGCAAAAATTAGGCTTACAGCAACATTTTATGATGCTGACTTTCGGCTTAATCAGACGGAGTAAAAATTTGGAATACGCTATCAAGTCTTTGGTAGGTCTCGATTTACCAGATTTCAAATACTTTATTGTCGGAAAGACACATCCGCATGTATTGGCAAGTGAAGGTGAATCCTATCGTTATGAATTACAAAATCTGGTGGAACAATTAGAATTACAGGATAAAGTCGTATTTGTAGATGAGTTTTTATCGGATGAGCAACTCAAAGAATATCTTACAGCATGCGATATTTACATATCTCCCTATCAACATAAGGAACAATCAAGTAGTGGAACTCTATCGTTCGCAGTTGGAGCTGGAACAGCTGTTATTGCTACTCCTTATTGGCACGCTAAGGATTTATTGATCGATGACCGAGGCATACTCACACCTTTCGATGATATAGAAGCGATGCGCGAAAACATCAGCCTTTTGTATCATTCCCCAAGATTATTGGCTTGGTATCGGTTCAAAGCGCAAAGTTTTGGAGAACTATCAACATGGAGATTGATGGCAAATAATTATATTGAACTGTTGAGTAACCGCACAACCCCCATAAGGTCACTTGAGTATTTTGAAAATTACATATCTTTTGATATGAGAAGGGAAGCATAAGAAACCGAAGCCTCAGTATTTGAACGCTGAGGCTTTTTTAATATGTCAAGAAACTAAAACAAAGCTCGTAGGCCTTAGAACTTTGGTTCCCAAATTAATCTGGTCATAAAATCCATTTGAAACTCTTTTGATTTTATCGGAACACCACACACTAGACCTACTGCAAAATTAGGGGATAACGCTAACTTCATTTGAGGTCTCATGATATATTCTAAATGACCATGCTCGATACGCATATCATTTTCAATACCGATGTAATGACTTGAATTGGGAACCATGTAATGCACGTTTGCGTTTAATACAAAATTGGTTTCCATTCCTTTCTTTTTAAAGTGATATTCGAATTCAGGTCCTGTATAAATCAATGTACTGATCTGATTAAAATTCTTAGCTGCTATAAAGAAGGGGGACGATACAAAACCATCAAAAAGAGGTGTATTTCTTACAGTTGGATTTGATCGGCCAAATTCCATTTCATGCACATACCCGATAGCCAAAGAAGTCTGGTGTTTCTCATCTACCAGAAACGTATATTGTGTTCCTAATTTTAAACCTTCTATATGATTGGTTCTTTGTCCTACATTATCTTTTGCAAATAGTACAGGCACTTCAACTTCCAGTCCCAGACGATTGGCAACAGCCCACTCGTATTCGATAAAAGCATTATGCTCAACTTTATTTTTGAAACGTCCAGTACCATATCCTACATTAAATTCTGCTTCGCCTTTTCTAGCGCCAAGATCCCGCATGAGGTCTAGATAGAGTGGTTCTGCATGTTTTACTTTTGCTGGCTTAGGTATTGTGGTTTCTTGTGCAAATAAAAAATTGGAAACGAATAGGAAAAATAAAAGTGTATATATAAATTTCATGATATTAATGTTTGAAACAAACTTATAGGCACATTTAGGAAAAAATTAGGAATTCTAATTTTATGTTGTCCTTATCTGAAATTTTTCACTTATATCAAGATTGCTCTTCATAAATTATAATGTCGAAGTGATAGTAAGCTTTTTCATAGGTTAAAACATGATCTTAATTTAACACCACCTTAATACTGACGTCATATGAGCACTAAGTAGCTCTTATTCGGCAGTTTAAAAATGGTTCTTAAAAACACATTAGGACGATGATGATTTTTTCTTTTCTAAAATTGTGACTAAACTTGCAGTAATATTAGAGTGAGAGAATATGGGGATGTTAGCCATTAAGAATAAAACCTTAGATTTTAAACAATTCTATTTAACCTATAAAGACAAAGTTTTCAAGTATGCCTTTTTGCATTTTAAAGATGAAGAAATGGCTGCAGATCTTGTACAGGAGGTTTTTTCAAAATTATGGAATAAATGGGATACGCTGGATGAAGAGGGTAATATGCGCGCTTATCTATACACTGCTTCCCGAAATCTTGTTTTTGATGAACTTCGTAAAGTCAAAGTGCGCTTGGACTACAGCACAACAGATGCGAACAAAAACAATGAAATAGACAATTCAAACGAAGAGTCAATTGCTTATAAAGACTTAGAAAACCTATACAAACAAGCAATCGGTAAACTTCCCAAAGCACGATTAGAGGTTTTTCTATTGAGCAAAGAAGCTTTTTTAAATAATCAGGAAATCGCCGATCAATTGGGTATTTCAGTCAATACCGTCCGCGATCAATTGGTCAAAGCAAATAAATCTGTGAGACAATACCTCATAGCCCATATGAAGGATTCTATTGCGCTTTTAATTTTTTTAAGAATATTTTAAGTTCCCGTCGTCTTTTCGTCTTTACCACCCGTATATACTATAACAATACGAAAAGATGCGTAAAGAAGAACTAACCCTTTTATATAAAAAATTTCTATCTCCCGAGACCTCGGATAGAGATCGTGCATTAATCTTGACGATTTTGCAGGACTGTGATGAACAAGATCTCCCAAACTTTGAAGAGGTTTTAAACAGCGAGAACAGAAATATTGTTTTAAACGATCATAAATCGGATGAAATTTTTGCGTCAATAACAGGTAAAAAATTATATCCTACTGTAAAACCTATCTGGAAGAGAAAAGATTTTCTAAGGGCTGCGGCTGCACTCATAATAACTGGGTTTTCTATCCTATTCTACTTGAATAATACTGGAATAATTAGTCCGAACCATAAAAAACGTGAATCTAACTTCGAAAACACCACCAAATTTGTTAAGCAAATCAAATTAAATGATGGAAGTACAATCTCCTTAAAGCAAGGAGCTAAATTGCTCGTGCTGTCTGATTTTACGAAAGATACGATAAGACGTGTACAATTGATCGGAGAAGCTTTCTTTGAAATTTCAAAAAATCCTAAAAAAGCATTTGTCGTAGAAAATTCGGGTGCTTTTGATGTGAGAGTACTCGGAACAGCTTTCAACCTGATCAACACCCCTCACAAAAATCTACTAGTTCTAAACCATGGAAAAGTACAGGTAAAAAATGGTCTAAAACAAGTAATTATTCTACCGGGTCAAAAAGCTGCGTTTGATAAAACAAAACAATCTTTTGAGGTCTCTCCTACTGACACTGTTGAATCTTCCAACTGGATAAATAATCTACTTGCCTTTGACCGGGAGCCTATACAGAAAATATTTTCGGATTTAAACAGTCTTTATCCTGAGCAGCGTCTACGACTCAATGAGAAATTTGAAGCTGAAATTTTCACGGGCTACCTACCTTCCAATGACCTGGATAAATCACTTGAGATCTTAAATCGAGCTTTTAATACGACAATTATTTATAAACATCAGTAATATGAAAAAAACCAATTACTATTTTAAAATTATGGGAACAGGGATCCTTCTTCAAGCACTTGCCTTACAGGTTATGGCGTCCCACGCGATGCAAGAGGAAGGGATTGGGTCTGTGATCACCAGAGTGGAAAAGAAACTCAACATCAAATTTGGCTATGATGCTTCTATTTCCAATCAACAGGTGCGCGAAAATTCAGATTTAAGCAAAGTAAACAAAAGCAACATCGCGACTTTCATCCAGACGATTTCTAACGGGGAGTTATCGGTCAACAAAATTGACGACAAGATGTATGTGATCACCAAGAATGGTGCTTTGAAAGGTGTACAAAACAATCTAATCACAGCTAGTACACAGCAAAGTGACACAAAAGGTAAAGTCATCGACCAGGAAACTGGTTTACCACTAACCGGAGTAACGATCCGCATTTTAGGAACAACACATGCAACTAGTACCGATAATACAGGTGCTTTTAGTTTAAAAGTAACGGATCCTAATGCTGTTGTTCAGATTTCTTATATTGGATACGGTACTGTAGAAATACCATTATCACAGATTTCATTGATCAGATTGCAAAAAACGTCTTCAGAATTACAGGAAGTGGTAGTTACAGCACTCGGAATCAAAAGGGATAAAAAATCATTGGGTTATGCAACCCAAAATATTGGTGGGGAAGAATTATCAAAGGTAAAAGGGGTTGATATCGGAACGACATTAACCGGTAGAATTTCAGGTGTCCGTGTATTAAACAGTACTGAATTTAATACTACTCCTGCTATTCAAGTACGCGGTTTAAATCCGATTCTTGTTATCGATGGTGTACTTTATGAAAATATGACCTTGCGCGATATCCCGACAGATAATATCGCTGATATGAATGTTCTTAAAGGTGCTGCAGCAGCCGCTCTTTATGGAGAAAGGGGTTCTGGAGGAGCGATCATGATCACGACTAAAAAGGGACTGAAAGAAAAAGGGGCTGAAATAAACGTCAATAGCAATAACATGTTCTTCTCTGGTTTTCTTAAACTACCCGAGGTGCAACATTCCTACTCGTCTGGAGAGGGAGGAAAATTCAACAATAACGATTATGTCTGGGGAGATAAAATGGATATTGGCAAAATCTATTCACAATGGAATCCGATGACCAAACAAATGGAGGATCAGCCTCTCACCTCTCGTGGGAAAGATAATTTCAGAAACTTTCTAGTTCCGTCCTTTATTTCGAATAACTCACTGAGCTTTACAAATCAGGGTGAAAACGGAAGTGTCCGTACATCCATAAGTCACATATACAACAAAGGGCAATACCCAAATCAACAGTTGAACTTAACCAATATTTCGGTAACGGGAACAACCAAATTAAGCAATAAAGTCGATCTAGAAACAAATCTTGGCTACAACCGCAATTCGTCCAGCAGCAATTTTGGATCGGGTTACAATAATCAAGGTTACATCTATAATATCTTAGTTTGGACCGGAGCAGAATATGATTTACGAGATTATCAAGATTATTGGCTGGTAAAAGACCAATCCCAAAATTGGATGTACAAAGGCTGGTATGACAATCCTTATTTGACTGCTTATGAAAAAACAACACCGGAGCTGATCAACAAAATTAACGCAGCAGTTACCTTAAATTATAAAGTTAATGACTGGGGTAAAGTGATTGTGCGTTCGGGATATGATTATTATGGTAAAGAAAGAACACAACAAAACCCGATGGGTATTTACGGTACCCGTGGAGGATTTGAAGGTTTTGGTGGATTTCATAATAAAGGAAAATTCCAGAATGCACAGTATAATGGATTCAGTTCTAATTCAGATATCCTCTTTACCGCAAAGAAAACTTGGGGTGACTTTGGATTTGACGGAATGGCGGGTGGATCGGTTTATTACAAATTAGATAAAACGAGTAATTCATCTACCGTTAATGGCCTATCGATACCAGGTTATTATTCTTTACGGAATTCCATTGACCCGATCAGTACCGTTCAGAGTCGTTCGGAATTGATGACCAATGCGCTATATGGACGATTAGCTCTTTCTTGGAGAAATGCTCTTTTTATAGAAGCTACTGGCCGTAATGACTGGTCATCGACTTTACCGGAAGAAAACCGCTCCTATTTCTACCCTTCACTTTCCGCAAGCGCATCACTAACTGATCTCATAGATTTTAAACTATCGTGGTTAGATCAATTTAAAGTAAGAGGCGCATGGGTAGTTACCAAAAAAACACCTAAACCGTATGAGGTAAGACAGGCATTTTCAATCAGTAATAACGTATGGGATGGCTATCCGACAGCTTCTTATCCGAATTCAATAAAGGATTACGCCATATCACCTACACAAAATGATTCTTATGAGTTCGGTTTCGATTTTGCCGTTTTAAAAAATAGAGTTTTTGGTAATTACACCCGTTACTACCGTCTTGAGCATAATATAATGCATAAAGCTCTTATTTCTAAGATGACTGGATTTCAAAATCGTCTGATCAATACGAAGGAAGAGATCATGACGAAAGGGCATGAAATCACCGTAGGAGGAACACCGATAAAAAATACCGATTTTCAATGGGATATTATTGGAAACCTATCTCAAAACATGAATTACTTCCATAAGCTGGATCCACAATATTCACTTGATGCCATGTATGTCAAAGAAGGTTTGAGAACTGATTACATTATCTCCTCAGACTGGGAAAGGTCGCCAAATGGAGAAATTGTACATAATAGTTCGGGAATGCCTATATCTGGAAAATATGCTGGTCAACTGATTGGCTATACAGCGCCAAAATGGTTTTGGGGTTTATCAAACCAATTTCGGTATAAAGACTTCCAGCTATCTTTGAGCATCGATGGACGCGTTAAAGGGATGTCCTATTCCGGCACAAATGCCCGTCTATGGCAAACTGGTGCTCACCCCGACTCGGATAACGAATATCGTTATGAAGAAGTGGTCAATGGCAATAAAACATATATTGCTCCAGGTGTAAAAATCGTATCGGGAGGTGTGACCTATGATAAGTATGGTCAAGCTGTGGAAGATACAAGGGTGTTTGCACCGAATGACAAAGTAGTATCGTACGAATCATACTGGAAATCTGCATATTCTGGCCGTCGCAATTATTGGGATGAAACTTTTATCAAATTGCGCGAACTTTCTTTGAGTTATGCTGTACCAACAGCATTTACAAACAAAATGAAAGCTAAAAAAGCGAGTATAGGTATCACAGGGCAAAATTTATTTCTGTGGACTAAAGAATATAAATATGCTGATCCGGATGTAGGATCAGAAGATTTAAGCTCTCCTTCTTTACGCTATATCGGATTTAATATTAACCTGACTTTTTAATGCAGACCAATTATACCATCATGAAAATAAAAAGTACATGGATAACAATGGCTACTTTAGCTCTTGTTAGTCTTTCAAGCTGTTCTAAATTTGACGAAATAAATACCAATCCTGAAACACCTGAAAAAGTAAAATCGTCGATGCTGGCGACGCGGATTATTCTGAACATCAGTAATCAGTCCAGTCAAAAAAGTTTTATGCAACCGTATCTTTTAACAAAACAGATTGTTTGGACTGAACTTGTTGAAGGCTATCAATATAATGGCTTAGATACAATGGAGATGACCTTAACATCCATAAATGACGCTCACTTTATGGGTAAATTTGCATCCAGTGAAGCGCTTAAAAGCTCTTATGACGGCTTAATGCATTTTGCGCGTGCCATCAAATTCTATGATCTGACGATGAGTCTTGGAGATATTCCTTACACCGAAGCTCTTCAAGGTGAATCGGATAAAGTGTATTTTCCAAAATACGATAGTCAAAAAGATGTATTTTTAGGTATCCTGAAAGAACTGGATCAAGCAGATCAATTATTTGCTGCCGGAACAAAATTTGAAGGAGATCCTTTATATGCCGGTGATGTGGCTAAATGGCGTAAACTTATTAACAGCTTCCAGTTGAACGTACTGATCCAGTTAAGTAAGAAAGCTGATGATACTGATCTAAAAATTAAAGAACGATTTGCAAGTGTATTGGCCGGAAAACCTATTTTCACTTCAAACTCAGATAACTTTCAATTGATTCGATCGGATAAAAGTGGTCAGGTATATCCTTTTTATAAGGTAGGAAATAACTTTGTCATTTATCCGATGGTATCGGATGAAATCATCAGCCCATTGAAAGCACTAAAAGATAGAAGATTATTTTTCTATGCAAATCCTGCAGCAGCCCAACTTGAAAAGGGTTTACAGCCAAATAACTTTGATGCCTATACAGGAGTTGATCCTTCTTTACCTTTTGAAAATCTGAGCGGAATTGCAAAATCTAAAGATTTTTCAAAACTCAATGATCGCTATACAGAGCTGGTAACAGGAGAACCAACACAACAGTATAGTTATGCACATCTCTGCTTCGTAATTGCCGAAGCAGCCTCTCGAGGCTGGGTTAAAGAATCGGCTGTTGATTGGTATAAAAAAGGAATTGAGGCCTCCATGAGTTTCATTGCTAGCAATACACCGGCTACAAGTCAATATACACACGATATGCCTATGGATGCCACTTACATAGCAAATGCAACAGCGCAATATGCGGCAACATTTCCTGCAAATCAAGAAAAACAAATCGAGGCTATTATTAATCAAAAGTATTTAGCCAGTTTCTTACAGGCACGCATAACGCCGTACTACGATTACAGACGTACAGGTTATCCAAAATGGAAAATCAATCCTGCCTCTAGTTTAAATGCAGACGCTCCTACTAAAATTCCGGTACGCTGGCGTTACCCAAGTGTAGAGTTTCAAAATAACAGTGCAAATCTGGACGAAGCATTGAAAAGACAATTTAATGGTGTTGATGACATCAATAACCTAATATGGATCTTGAAATAAACGTTAGCAAATGATGAAACTGTGGGAGAAAAAAATCTTCCACAGTTTTTTTTGAAACCTAATCGTTACATAACATACTTACAAATTCTTTTTACTTTTAAACCTAATTAAGACAATAAAACACGAAATGGACAATAGAAGAGATTTTTTAAAGAAAGCCTCCCTTTTAGCTGGAGCGATGGGTTTAGAATGGGGATTGCCCGACGCCATACAGAAAGCGATGGCAATCGAGCCTCTTGCCGGATCTAGTTTTTTAGATGCGGAGCACATTGTCATGCTTATGCAGGAAAATCGTTCATTTGACCATAGTTTTGGTACGCTGTCTGGTGTACGTGGTTATGGAGACCCTAGAGCAATACAATTACCGAATGGAAATCCAGTATGGTTACAATCTGGAAAAGATGGAAAAACGTTCTCTCCTTTCCGGTTGGATATTAAAAGATCTAAGGCGGCCTGGACGAGCTATCTACCACACTCCTGGGAGAATCAATCTGCTGCACGCAACCAGGGAAAACACGATAATTGGATCGACGCAAAACGCTCTGACTATAAAGATTTTAGAGATATACCTTTAACAATGGGTTATTATACACGGGAAGATAATCCATTTTACTATGCATTTGCTGATGCTTTCACAATCTGCGATCAAAACTTCTGTTCTTCAATAACCGGTACGACAACAAACCGACACTTTTTTTGGACAGGTACCTGTGTACCGGGTAAAGGAGAAAAACCATTAGTACGCAATTCGGATATTTATTTTAACCGCTGGGCGAGCTGGAAAACATTTCCAGAGAAACTTGAAGCGGCGGCTGTATCTTGGAAGGTGTACCAAAATGAAATAAGCATACAATCTGGCCTACAAGACGATGGGTTATTGGGCAATTACACGGATAATAATCTGGAGTGGTTTTCACAATATCATATAGAATTTAAGGAAAGTCATTTAGCATTTCTAAAGAAACGCGTAGCAGAGCTTCCTGCTGAAATCGCTGATATAGAGAAGCTGCTTCAGGACGGTCAAGCAACAAGTGTACAAAAAGAACAGAATAAACTGAAGCAAAAGAAAGAACAGCTACTAAGTTTTAAGAAAAAGCTTGAGTCATTAACACCGGAAGCCTTCAACAAGCTATCACCATCAGAACAAGCCCTTTTCCGTCGTGCCTTCCAAACAAATGAAAACGACCCGAATTATCGCGAAGCCATTACCGTAAATGAACAAGGTACAGACATTCGGGTTCCTAAAGGTGACGTATTACATCAATTTAGACAAGATGTAAAATCGGGAAACCTACCGACTGTCTCTTGGTTGGTCGCCCCAGAATATTTTTCAGATCATCCTAGTGCCCCCATGTATGGTGCATGGTTTACTTCAGAAATTTTAAACATATTAACTGAAAATCCTGATGTCTGGCGTAAAACAATTTTCATCTTAAATTATGATGAAAATGATGGTTATTTTGACCACGTTCCTCCTTTTGTAGCCCCGAATCCTGCCGATCCTACTTCTGGAAAAGTATCGCCTGGATTGGATATTTCTGGAGAGTATGTCAGTCTGCAACAGGAATTGGACGCAGGTGTTGATAAGGAAAATGCCACCGAAGGACCTGTCGGACTAGGGTACCGTGTTCCTTTAGTTATAGCTTCCCCTTGGTCTAAAGGTGGGTGGGTCAATTCCGAAGTTTTTGATATTACGTCTACTATTCAATTTATTGAGCAATTCGTAAATAAAAAATATGGTAAAAATATCCATGAAGATAATATTAGTTCATGGAGAAGAGCAATTACTGGAGATCTGACATCTGTCTTTCGCACTGCTGTTTCAGGCAATGCTAAAAATCTTCCTTTCTTGGATCGTAATGCGCAAATTCGTGCTATTGATGAAGCTAAAAAATTACCACTGCCTAATAACTATCATCAATGGTCTGAAGTAGATATTGCGCAATTGAAACTTCATAAAAAAAACAATTCGTTATTAGCGAAGCAAGAAAAAGGACAACGACCATCTAATGCACTCGCTTACGAACTACATGTGCATGAAAAAATTGATAAAAAAGAGAACAAAATTAATTTAAAACTAGAAGCAGGGAATTCCATTTTTGGAAAAATGGCGCTAAGCAGTCCATACAATGTATACGCAGGCTCAACTTATAAAGGTGGCGTGAAGTTTTGGCCTTTTGCTGTTCTTGCTGGAGAATCTCTAGATTTCAGCTGGAATTTATCGGACTTTAAAGACCATACCTATACTTTAACAGCCTATGGGCCGAATGGATTTATGCGCGGATTTAAAGGTAAAGATGAAACGCTACAGGTACAGTCTTCTTATGAATTGGATAAAGCAAATCAGGCAACAGGTAACCTATTGATCACTTTAATAAATAAAGGAAAAGAAGCCTTACTTATTGAAGCAAAAGATAATGCATATAGCAACTGGCGTAAAAAAGTATCATTACCTGCAGGAAGATCGATCACTTGGAAAATTGACACACACCAACAATCTGGCTGGTATGATCTCAGTTTACATGTAGTCAATACAGCTTTCGAACGCCATTTTGCAGGCCGTGTGGAAACTGGAAAACATTCAAAAACAGATCCGCAATTAAGTTAGTTCATTACTATAATCCAATAATAGTCGATCCTGTAATCTGAACGACTATTATTGGATTATTTATCTTTGCCCTTTCTCAAAAGTGATTTTATCAAAGGTTTCTAAGTAATTCAAATGCTACTCCAGATATTTAGCAACAATATTTTCAAGATCTTCTAAATCAAATGGCTTAGCAAGATAATCATCTGCACCTGCATCTGCTGCAAGAGACGCGATATCACTATTTGCTGTAACGTAAATAACGGGTATATGTTGAAATAAAGGATGTTGTTTCAATAGTTTTGTTGCTTCTTTCCCTCCAATATCCGGAATCCAATTGTCCATCAAAATCAAATCGGGTGTCAGTTCAGCAACCTTCTCAATAATATCGTGAGAGGTCTCAGATATGGCAATATGATATCCCGCATCTTCTAAAATAATGGTCACAATTTCTAAAATGGAAACATCATCTTCAAATATTAAAATCTTCTTTCTATTATCCATGGCTCTATCTTTAAACTGTTCGTGCTAATTTTTTTTGTAGTATGTTCTTTTTCATCAAGGGTGATACTGAGGTTTCTCACATTTTTGGAAACTCTGGTAATTTTAGTGTACTACTCTTAAAGGAAGTGTAAAATAAAATGTGGTACCTTCACCTGCTTTACTCGTCATACCATATTGTCCCTCATGTTGACGGATAATTTCTGCACAGATATACAAACCCAATCCCAATCCCTGAAAGCGTACCGAAGTCTCCTCTACCCTATAAAATTTATCAAATATTGGCGCTTGATTTTGAGGCGGAACACCAATACCAAAATCTTGCACACTGACTTTCACTTCCTTATCATCCTTTTCCGTATGAATTATAATATGGTCAGAATCTGGTCCATACTTAATTGCATTGCTCATAAAATTGATCAAAACTTGTTCTATACGCATCTCGTCTCCAAAAATCGGGATTTCCAATTTTTCACCTGTGCGTTCAATATTTAATATTCTCTTTTCCTGAGTCTGATGCATCGTATCGACCACTGTATCAATCACAGCATCTAAATCAAAAAATTGGTGATCGACGTATAATTTACCATTATCAATTTTTGAAATATCGAGCAGGTCTGCAACCAAAGTACTTAGTTTATTTAATTGTCCTTCAACCCGGTTCATATATTTATATGCTTTTGAATATGGCTCGTCTTTTAAAGAACGATTCAGAAGTTGCACATAACCACGCATGCTTGTAAGTGGTGTTTTTAACTCATGCGATGCAATACTTAAAAATTCATCTTTCTTTTGTGAAAGCTGTTTTTGATCATCAATATCTGTAAAAGTACCAACCCAATGGGTAATGAATTGATCCTCTTCAATAGGTACAATTCTTAAAAGATGATAACGGTAAAGTTGTGCATCTAGAGGTTTTATTCGAACCTCCATTTCCAGAGCAGTTCCTTTTTGAATGTGTGATCTTAAAGTTACCAGAATAGCTGGATCATTTGGATGACATTCTGGAAAATCATTTTGCGTCCTAGAAAAAGTAAACCAGTTACGATTAACAAAATCAATCCTCCCATCCGGTGTTACCGTAAATGCTATCTGTGGAAGAGCTTCTAATATCAAACGTAAATGATTGGCTTTGGCGGCTAACGAATATTGGGCTTTTTTACGGCGTTCAATTTCGGCCTTTAAATCTTCTTGCACGGCATTAAGAACCAAAGTCTGTTCATATAGTCGATAAAAATTTTTTACTTTGAGCAGTAATATATCCATATCAACTGGTTTGGTCACATAGTCAATACCGCCAGATTTATATCCCTGTTCTATAAATCTCTTGTCACGATTAGCTGCTGATAAAAATATAATCGGAATATCTTTGGTTTTGCTATACTTTGCCAAGTGATCAGCCACTTCAAATCCATCCATATCGGGCATCTTTACATCAAGAATGATAAGCGCATATCGATTCTTAAACGTCTTTCTCAATGCTTCGTCTCCTGAAAAAGCGGTATCTACACTAAAACCTCTAGACTCTAACAGTTGTTGCAAGGAATAGATATTCTCTGGTTTATCATCAACAATTAAAATCATAATTTAGTTCTTCTACTATTTGACTGTTTTTTATTTTAGGTATTAAATAAACTGTTTGTGTGCCGTAAGTTTATATAATCCTCCACGATAGTAAAATCAAAAATCAATCCAAATAGTTGCCATCTACTAGGTTAGCGAAAAAGATATAAATCACATTTTAAACCTTCACGAAATACTTATTTTTATACAACAGGTATAAAATCAGAAATACGATATAAAAATTTCCGGTAGTTAATATGATTGGAGCAAGTTCCGGCCACTGGTTCTCTAAACCAAATGTCAAAGAATGAACTACTGATCTGAAGTTAACAAATTCACCAATAAAATAAGCAACAATAGAATTCATGCCATATATTTTTAACCATCTAAAGGGCTTAACCACCTTTTTAACATCAATCACATAATAAAATATAGCCATCAGAATAAAGCAGATTCCACCTGAAAACAAGGTCATACTACTGGTCCAGATACGTTTAATAATAGGCATTTGAAAATGCAATAATACTCCTAACAATAAACATATAAAACCGATAGCGATCAAATCACGAAAAACTCTATTGGGATTAATACGTGTATTTTCTTTAATGATTTTACCTGCAAAACAGCCCATCATCACGGTAACTGTAAAGGTCAAACTGCTCCATATCCAAGAGTAATCATAGGTGTCTGAAAAATCCCAAATGCCCTGATCCCAGTACACTCCATCCATCCAGGAACCTAATATTTTTTTATCCACACGAATTGCAAAATTTTCTTGCGGGCTATAATTGCCGTCCAGTACAAATGGGATAGCATATATAATCAATAAACAGACACTCAAAGTAATTACTTTTCGTATCGGCAAATTAAAGTAAGCTAATGAAGTGAATAAATATCCCACAGCTATGGCCTGCAATGTATTGGAATAAAGTTTGAAATAATGCCAATCAAAACTCAGTAGATTTCCCTGTATAATCATCCCTAGGAGCCAAAGAATAGCAAAACGTCTAAAAATATGCCTATATATCGGTCCAACAGGTTGCCCGATCTTACTGTCAAGAGAAAAAGGAACAGTAACACCGGTCATAAATAAAAACAAAGGCATAATCAAATCCCATAATCGGAAACCTTCCCAAACTTCATGATCAAATTGATACAAAAAGGCATGATAATAAGAATTGTCCCATACCTGACCGATCGCGACTAGCACAGGTTGTAAAGCAACCAATAAAAATAAGTCAAATCCCCGTAGAATATCCAGTGACTCCAGTCGCTGTGATTTTTGGTCTTGCATAATTAAGTTTAGTTTAGGAGTGTTGTTTTCTAAGCGAATATATACAATGAAGACGAATAAACAACTGTTGCTATAGCCATTTTACCTGGTAAATCAAGATATAAAAAAATGAACTGTAATTTTTATTTACTACATTTACACTAATAATATTAGCAAAAACAACATGAAACGTTCCGGGACAGCCGATTTACCGCTTCACTATGGAAAAGTGCCTGCTTGGCTTTATGAACGTATGTCGGCTTTGGGACTTTCTATAGTAGAGGCAATTTTAACGGAATATGGTAAAGATGAAGTACTTCGTCGTTTGTCCGATCCATTTTGGTTTCAAAGTTTTGGCGCTGTACTCGGTATGGACTGGCATTCTTCCGGTATCACCACATCGGTAATGGGTGCTTTAAAACGAGCCATCAATCCAAATTCCACATCTTTAGGTCTATACATTTGTGGCGGAAAAGGTAAGTTATCCAAAGAAACCCCAATGGAGCTATTGCGGGTAGCCGATCATGCTGGTCTAGCAGGACAGGAATTAGTGCGTGCGAGCAAATTGACTGCAAAAGTGGACAACACCGCAATACAAGATGGATACCAATTGTACCTGCACAATTTCATTGTGTCCGATAAAGGAAATTGGACAGTTGTCCAACAGGGAATGCATGATCATGATGGGACTGCTAGGCGTTACCATTGGCATTCGGAACAATTAAAATCTTTCATCGATGAACCGCATACCGGTATTAACGGTATATCACAGGGGCGAATATTAAACCTAACAGCTTCGGGCGCTTCTTCCAATAGACAGGGAATTCTCGCCATTGCAAAAACAGATCCTGCAAAAACAATACAAGAATTTGCACATTTGATCATGCCTACAAGACACGATATCCAATCTTCTGATGTTGATCTTAAAAGGCTTGGCGCCTTATTATATGTAACTCGTGAACTACAGACCGACAATTTTGAAGAACTGTTGCTTTTAAAAGGTGTAGGCCCCCGCACCATGCAGTCCCTAGCTTTGGTCAGTGAGGTTATACACGGTGGTCCGGCCCGTTTTCAAGATCCGGCCCGTTTTTCATTTGCACATGGTGGTAAAGATGGCCACCCTTTTCCCGTGCCAATAACAATATATGACAATAGTATTGCTGTTTTAAGAAAAGGAATAGAAAAATCAAAATTGGGACAGTCTGATAAATTACGTACGATCAATAAACTGCATCAGATTGTTCTTCAGGCTGAGGCGAATTTCAACCCTCAGTTTGATATTCAAGAAATCATTGAGCAGGAACGACGAGATTCCTGGAAATATGAAGGTAGAACTGTCATGGGAAAAGCCCAGAAACCCGACCCAAATAAACCAGGCATTCAACTATCTCTTTTTTAAACTGATACTGCACTTAATTTCCAACAAGCTTCATCCATTCTCGCTAAAAACGAATCAGATTTCCTATCAATAAAGATGGAAATAAAAAGCTCCGAAATGGGGTTTCGGAGCTAACTAAACATAAATTGACCAAAGTAATAACAACTAATTACGTGTCATTTTCTACTTCTGCTCCTTCACATCATTTTATATCATTTTACCATCGTGTTCAAGGTAAATTTCAATACGATCATGTCATGATATTCGGTCTAAAACAAATATCGCATGTATAATCGTTTGCGACTTACCACAATTACTGAAATAGGTATACAAATTACTTTTTAACATGCTTCATAAAGTGTGACATCGACTGCAATCTA
This sequence comes from Sphingobacterium sp. JUb20, assembly GCF_004342035.1. NCBI lineage: Bacteria > Pseudomonadati > Bacteroidota > Sphingobacteriia > Sphingobacteriales > Sphingobacteriaceae > Sphingobacterium > Sphingobacterium sp. JUb20. Next base: position 43,007 of record NZ_SLYV01000015.1, read on the forward strand.
TTAATAGTCGATGTCCTTTTCCATATTGATTCCTTTACCAATGAAATAAATAAGCGGTTTGTACTTATATTAATTATGCATAAATAGATTTGCTATCAGGATTTATCACTAAATTTAAACTATGCGACCAGATATAAGTATTAAACGTATCTATGAAGAAACCGATAGTCATGACGGTTATCGAGTTTTGGTGGATAGACTATGGCCAAGAGGTCTTACTATAGAAAAAGCTCATATTGACGAATGGGCTACTGAGATTGCACCTTCTACCGCAACCCGGCTCGCCTATGCTCATGTTCCGGAACGATGGGAAATCTTTAAAATCCAGTACAAAAACGAACTCCTAAATAATGAACAGTTAATTTCTTATCTGGATAAATGGGAAGAGCATCCCATCATAACATTACTTTATGCTGCTAAGGATAAAGAGCACACGCATGCGCTTGTATTGCAGGAATATCTGATATTTTGCTACAATTCCCGAAAGTAATTTTAATAATAAACTCATCATAAACCTAAAACCTACACCCAATGAATAAAAAAAGCATCGATTTTGGAACACTTGCCATACATCAATTGCATACTGATGGTCACCATTCTCATTTAGCACCCATATATGCCAGTTCCACTTTTACTTTTGACAGTGCCGAACAGGGTATGCGAAGATTCTCCGGTGAAGATTCTGGTTATATTTACTCCAGGTTTGGAAACCCAACTACTGATGCCACAGCTCAAGCTATAGCCGATCTTGAAACTTGGAAGATCTTAAATGAAGACGGAACGCCAATGCGCGCCAGGGCGCTGTTAACCTCAAGTGGACAGGCGGCGATGGCTACCTTATTTATTTCTTGCTTAAATGCCGGAGATGCACTATTGGCTACGCCTTCTCTTTATGGTGGCACTCATGAATTTATCACGAAAATGCTTCCTAAATTTGGGATCAAAACCTATTTTTCGGATATGACAGATGTTACTGAACTGGAAGCACTTTTGAAAGCAAATCCCGAAATTAAGCTTGTTCATTTTGAGTCCCCCGCTAATCCAACGATGCAATGCATCAATATTGAACGTGTTGTTCAGATTTCAAAAAAATATCAGAAGCTAGTTTCTGTAGACAACACTTTTGCAACGCCTTATTTACAACAGCCATTTAAATATCAGGTGGATTTTATTTTTCATTCCACTACAAAGTTTTTAAATGGACACGGTAGTGCAATCGGTGGTGTCCTGATTGGCCGTGATCTAAATGCCATGCAGACTTACGTGCACCAGACACATAAATTACTGGGTGTAAACAGTAATCCATTTGATGCATTTTTAGTTTTGCAGGGAATAAAAACGTTACCATTAAGAATGGAACAGCATTGCCGAAATGCCATGGATGTAGCCTATTTTCTGAATAATCATCCGGAGATTGCTAACGTACATTATAACGGTCTACCGAGCCACCCAGATTTTGAAATTAGCAAGAAGCAGATGCGACATGCGGGATCTGTCATGAGTATTGAGCTAAAAGGTGGATATGAAAAATCAATTGATTTTGTCAATAAGCTACAGATATGTACACGAGCTGTTTCAATCGGCACTGTAGATACTTTGGTCTCGCATCCGGCCTCAATGTCGCACGCTGGTATTCCTCGGGAAATCAGACTGAAAACCGGTATCACGGATGGTCTTATCCGCATCAGTGTTGGTCTGGAGTCCATCGAAGATTTAATTGCAGACCTCGAACAAGCTTTGCAATAAACTGAGCAGATCAGAATTTACATCAGAACCTTTTTATTAGATTTTTATTTTTAGTCCTATGAGATATTTCACACTGTCTTTGTTTTTAGTATTTACATACTGTAATCTGTTTGCGCAACAAAGCGACCCATGGTATGCATTTTACAATCAAGACAGTACTCTTATTGGTTTTAAAGATGGACTTAGCTATGTGAAAATCAAACCTAAATTTGAAGGTGTCACAAGAGCAAATCGTTTTGATGATATCTTAGCTGCTACTGAAAAAAATAATGGTCAATGGAATTCATTCTATCTAACAAAATCAGGCCGTAAAATTGGTCACGATAGCCTGCATATCATCGACAATGGCGCCGATTGTGAAAGTGAAGGATTTATCCGATTTAGAGATCCACAAACTTATTTAACAGGTCTTTTCAACCGGAATGGCGATATCGTCATTCCCGCCATGTACAGTGGCTTGACCCGCGTTCATAATGGTCTTCTGGTTGCTTTAAAAGGAGCTACAAAAAAACGCGTCGGAATAGACAGCTTAATAACTTGGGTTGGTGGTGAAGAAGTACTTTTAGATACAAGTAATAACGTTATAATTGCAGATTTTAAATACCAACCAACTCTAAATTTTTTCTCTCTTCAAAAAACAAAAGAGCTTTTAGATGATCCCGCTCGAATTTCTTTTGTCGGAAATGACGGTTTACATTATTCCTTTATTAATTTTCAGAAAGAATTTGAAAATTGGTTAAAGACAGACTTACTGGTTGATTTAACAAAGTCAAAACTATTAACGGCAACTTATCCAAAAGTTACTTGGGAAACGTCCATTGCTTGGGAAACATCGGATAAAATCGTGTTTATCGAACATAATTTTGATCTTATTAAAAATAAACTGATGGAAATTACAAACTCAGATACGGATTATTTCATTTCGGCAGATGGCTTAAATCCCTTTATGTTCGATACCCCAGAATTTCAGAAATATTTTAATAATTGTGGTGAATCAAAAGATTGGCAATATCCGACCATGTCTATCATTATTTCCCATAAGAACAAAAAGGATATGGTTCAGGATCATCTTGAATTCTTAAGAACAGATGAAGGGTATCAACTTTTATGTGTCACCATCAGAAAAGGTCAGTTAAAATAGCTTACATATGCAGACCTATATTACGATTTATCTTGAGGTGGAAAGAAAAATGACCTCGGACTAATTTTAAAATAAATCCAGACTGCTTTTGCCATTTTAATCAATTCTCCAAAGGATAAATTACGGGATCGAAATGCGAGCGTCAACGATAGTGAAAAACTAACAGCAAAATTAAAAAAACCAATAAGCCCTATACCTAAAATGCCCCAGATCCACATATCAGTAGTCAGCGACATGTTATTCCCAAATAATCCTAAAGCTAAATTTCCGCTCGCAAAAGTAATATGCCTAATATCTAAATTAAGACCTAAAAACATACCGACTGAAGCTGTTGTTCCCATAAAAACCCCGAACCAGATATTAGAAACGATCCCTGCCCATTTCTTTTCATAAAAACGGGCAACTTTTGCAGTTTTCTCCTTACCGAATACTTTCTTTAACACCGGTTGTTCCTCGATTCGATAATACACTGAATTGTGTTTATCACGGTTAGAGATACTACCGGCAATAATTCCTGACAAAAACAAAAAAACACCTGCTATACAAGCATGCAAGATCATAGGAGTTTCGGTCGGATTAAGATCATTGACCAAGGTCATCCATTTCCCTGCTGCCGCATTATAATGGAAAAGTTCCTGTATACCCCATATTAAAACAAGACTTACGGGAAAAGCCATTATCACATTGCCTACAAATGCAATGAATTGTGAACGGAACAATCTTGCAAAAAATACCGCAAAATTCCAGTATCTATGTCTGGTATCATCTTGTCCTGATGCACCATTCTCAATTGCAGCAACTAAAGCAGAAGCAGTCATTGCGGGTTGCTTTGTCGCCAAGGTTGCTCCAAATAGATAAATAGCTGTAAATCCGATCGCATAATTTATACTATAAAGTAAAGCATGTCCAAATTCGCTTGTCTCTACTTTACCTAAAAACAATTTCAGGATACACATAACGCCTACAATGATGCCGCCACCACAGGCCGAGCGAAACATGTTCCAATATTCTTTCTTACTGGAGGTAATATAATGCTCTCCGGTCTGTGCGGTATGGTGCGTAATTTCGTAAGCCAATAATTGTGTACTCTGTCCAACAAGTTTGCGAATATTACTCTTACGGCAATTGTAACCGATCAACGTCTGAGCAAAAGCAATACTTTTATCAACCTTTTCCTGCTCTTTATCAATAACCAAAAAAGAAATGATGGCTTTAATTCTTTCCAATTGTTGCCGGATCCTTAATAAAGATTGATTGACCTTAATTGAGATGCCAAAACGATGAGAGTTTGCAAAGGCGGTATCAATATAATTTTCACATTGCTTATGCAAAACCAGGATTTGTTTATAAGCAAGATCATCCGAGGTCATAAAATGCAAGTTACCCGCTAAAAAACGATCGTTAAGTTCGCTAAACTCACGCATGATGGCAATAAATGGACTATCAAAATTTTGAAATTCAGGAACCATCTTGTTGACATCTGTTTCCATTGCCCTACCTGTAATACGTTGAACCAATACTTCAAGACCATAGAGAATCTCCTTGATTTCGAAGTTGACATCGCTCTCGTATAATGAATTGAAATCACATATCAGATAGAGTTGTTGCAACTGATCATTGGGAATGACGGCAACCCAATCTGCATCTTGCGAATGATAGAAAAGCTGATTTAACACATATTGCAATGTTGATTTAGGAGGTTGTGAAGGAAGATATTTCTCCGTTATTCTCTTTTTGATCTCATACCTAAAATCGGCATAACTGATAATTCCGGTATCTGAAATTAATTGATCAAAATCTTTATGATCAATAACTCGACGCACATAAGAAGAAAAACTGAACCTGAAGTCAGGTGAAGCTTCTAAATAAATCAATAATGGCGCAATATCGACCTGGTAATATAACGATCGTCGCTTTGGTCTAAAGATATCTATTAATGCAGCCAAGAAGTCCAGCTCGATGTAGGCTGGATCACTAAGTTGAGCCTCGAATCTTTCAAAAAGTTGTTTTATCTCTTGACTGGCATTTACTTTTTCTCTCATGTAGAACAGCTTGAAATTGCGTAATAATAAAATTAGAGTATGCTGATGCTATTTACATTATAAAATACAGCAGGCATATGGCTGTTAAAAATTTCTCTTGTACTATTGGAAATTTCTAAAATGGTAAAACCTAAAGGCATCGTAATAATTCGTATACTTTTCATTTTTTACATTTCTTCAATGATAATGCCACTTTATCATTGCGTACAGAGAACTGACATGTTCCTCATCATCATATTACGAGTTCTCTCAACTGACCTCATTGCTTAAATATACGACACAAATGATCAAATTGTGAGGAAAATAGTTAAAATCTGTTAAAATTCATGATCAATTATATTAATCGGCATACTAAATGCGTTTAGTATGTATTCATAATTTAGGTTAATAATTGGTTAGTTAAAACGCCTGGAGTTCCCCGCTTCAGGCGTTTTTTAGTACACCATGTAACGTTTTCTTTTAGAAATTTAACGCTATCCTTAATTTTTGCTAGATCAAACAATAAAAATCACTTTGTCTAATTAATGATTAAAACGAACCAAAAGCTATAACCATTTAGTCCAATTTGATGAAAAATATTTATATTGCAGCTTAAACAGTATAAATCGAAACATAACCAAAACCGTGTTTCAATAAAGCTATAAATTATGAATCACCTTCATTTGTCACGCATGCGTTTTTACATTCTTTTTTTCTTTGGGCTATTTCTATTTACCGCTTCTGAAACCAAAGCGGCCGAAAAGGATGGTCAGCCTATGTTCTGGACTTGGTTGGATTACAGACCTACAAGCAATTTTGATTCCTTATGCCGTGAAATGCAATATCTAGGTATTGACGGAGTGATGCTCAATGCACCATCACCCGACGATTACAGAGTTGCTATCCCGATCGCCCATAAGTATGGGATTAAAGTTGTGGCTTGGTTATGGACCATGAATCTAGAACATGATCGCGAGAAGATATTAAAGGAACATCCGGAATGGTTCAGTGTAAACCGTAACGGAAAAAGCCTGGCAGATACAACAGCATACGTCGGTTATTATAAATTTTTATCTCCAGTCTTACCTGAAGTCAAAGACTATATTAAAAAGAAAATTGAATCATACTGTGCTGTAGAGGGCTTAGATGGTATATCGATCGATTATCACCGCTATGTAGATGTTGTGCTCCCAACTACACTTTGGCCAAAATATAATATTGTTCAAGATCGCGAATATGCGGCCTGGGATTATGGTTATCATCCCGTCGCAATCCAAAAATTTAAGGATCAATATGGCTATGATCCTAGAACACAAAAAGATCCTTCCAGTGATCTTAAATGGAGACAATTCCGTTGTGATCAGATTACAGATGTGGCTAATATGATCGCAGACGTTGTACATGCTAGTGGAAAAATTATGGCAGCATCGCCATTTCCAACCCCTAAAATGGCATCCCGTATGGTAAGACAAGATTGGGGAAAGTGGAATCTGGATATGGTATTCCCAATGGTATATAGTAATTTCTACACGGAAGATGCTAGTTTCGTCAGAGACTGTACAATTGAAAATGCAAGAGATAAAAATAAAATGACCAGCTTATATTGTGGGCTGATGGCTAGTAATAGCGACTCTATGTTTACAGAGATGGACGAAGCTTTAAATCATGGTGCACAGGGAATTGCAATTTTTACGGTAAACAGCATCCGTGATCCTAAAGTCAAAGAAAAATTTAAAAATTATACTGCACAGGCAAAAGCAAAAAAAGCGGCTAACAATGGAATAATGCCTCTTGTTGGGACGAATAAGGTTGAAAAAGATCCTTTCAAAAAAGAAGGTATTATGAATTTGATCACAGCTAAAATCCAAAAGATGGTATCTGGTTCAGAAACTGCAACCAGCCTTCCTGCGGTAAAATTATCAAGTTTCAAAAAAGTAGCTTCCTATGATGTTACAGAACGTTATTTGGTGTCTGATAAAATCAGTAATAAAAAATTCCACGTCACTTTTTATTTTTATGGAGGTATCCTATCAGGCTGGAATGTAGACGCAGTAAAAGAAACCGTGTAAAATTTACTCATCCAAGAAATCGGAACATATTTCAATATCGAAAAGGGTTGATCATCGCTATGATCAACCCTTTTTAATTTAACTCAAGTGGTAACTCTGGTTCTTGAATTCCATAGAAGTATAATATTTATATTTCTCATTATCCAGTGGATAATCCCAACAGCCCATACGATGAAAGATTTCACCACCAAAACCCGTTTTAAATCGGTACAATCCATACATCGGATGTGACTCATCTGCCTGCGGAGCAACTCCAAAAAAATCATATTCAGTACAGCCTTTTTCTTTTGCGATTTGCATAGCACGCCATTGCAATGCATAGGTTGCCATATAATTTCTATTTTCTGTGGCTGATGCTCCGTAAAGATATGTCCCCCTATTTGCTGACACGACTAAAAACATGGCTGCTAACGGTTTGCCCTCGACCTCAGCAACTAATAAATGAACATCTGCCGGTGAAAGGGTATCATTAGCACGAGCAGAAAGTACAATTCTAAAATAGCTGATATCATGTAAAAAGAAATTATTCCGCACTGCAGTCTGTTTATACAGGTCATACCAAATCGCTAAACTATCCATACCAAGAGAGCGAATGTTGACTCCTTTTCGCTTTGCTAAATGGACATTATAACGCGTTTTGGCCTTCATTGCACCTAATAAGCTATCTTCATCTTTTCTCAAATCCATAAAAATGGTATTTGAAGGTAAGATATCGGTATTGGCTTTTCTTAAGTTCCAATTATTGGTATTAAAATTAAAACGGATTTCCTGAATTTTTTTATCCGGAACTCCTAACCAGTTGCCATTGATATCATAACAGTCATCGTCTTTTGCCCAATGTGATTCCCAAGATAAATCATAACGAATCATAATGCAGTTTTTAGGTAAACAAGATCTTAAACTCTCGGACAATTGCTCCAAGAAATAGCCTTGATTTTCAACCGATGGTTCGATCTCTGGTCCATAGGGAACGTAGGCAATACTGTGCTCCTGATCGATAGCCTGAATCAAAATCAATAGATCTCCTATAAAATAGGCACTGTCTTCGGAATCGATATAAAGATCTGCTATCTTAGTTTTAAAATTAAATGCTTTTGAAGTTACACCCTGTAACCTTTTTACTTCAGACCAATAGGCCGTTTGCTGAATGATTGATGTTTGATAAATCTGCTTAATTTCTTTGTCTTCTATTTCGGCAATCATGACGTTTTTTAATATTAAATCAATGGGCATTGAAATTTGAAACTTCCGTTTTCAAATTTCAATGCCCAAAACGACAAACATAACCATAAAGATTAAAGACGGCAAGTCCATTTGTCAGGGACTTGTTAAAATGAAGCATAATTATCAAAGATGCAAGATCTTCTCGCTGACTTCAAATAAGAACAAGGATAAAGTAAGACTTAAAAATTATGAGCACTCTTCAAATTGTCTTAAAAATTCAATAACGAGCGAAGAGTACTACTGAAATAACCCAGAGTTATTTGAACAATTCCATTAATTCTGCAATATTAACTTTACCGAAGTAAGCCGTTACATCATGCTTTTCCAGTAATTGTGCAAGGTGGACAGCCTCATGTTTTTGTCCGATCAATATATTCTCCAGCTCCTCAATTGGTTTTGATGCAAAAAAATCTCCAAATATCTTCGCCTTTTCAATATACCCTTTATGGACATCTAAATGTATTTCAATAAATCCAGCAGGTATCTTTATTGCTTTCTTAAAATTGTAATTTGGAGAAAAGCCAAAATTCCATTCCCAGGTACTGTACTTTTCTGCTACCAATTTTTCGATCCCCAGAATATCTTCATCCGTTAGTTTATAAATCTTAGCTTCAGGATTATTCTTCCTCATCTCCTCAATCAACAATTGCTTGAAAGCTGAGACTGTCATATCTTGTGGTAGGTACTCATTCAGATTAATTACACGTGCACGATTGGACTTGACAGCTTTATCTATAAACTTCAAAGGATTAACTTTTAGTGCATCGCCCAGTACCTCCATCTGTGAACTAATCAATAACGTACCATGTTGGATCATTTTTCCATTTTTTGCAAGTTTGGCATTTCCACTAAATTTCCTCCCTTCAATCAACAGATCATTTCTCCCTTCCAATTTTGCAGGTATGTTCATACTATTTAACAACGATACGACGGGCTGAGTAAATGTCGAGAAATCCATAAAATCATTTTCGCCCAACAAGATGTGAAAAGAAAAATTCAGATTTCCAAGATCATGATAAACCGCTCCTCCCCCTGACATCCTTCGAACGACCTTTATTCCTTGAGCTTGAACATAATCCAAGTTAATTTCAGCTAATGTATTTTGAAATTTGCCTATGATAATTGAAGGTGCATTAATATACAGAAGGAAAATAGCTTCTTTTGCGTATTTATATAATAAGTATTCTTCCGATGCTATATTAAAATAAGCATTATTAGAAGGTGAATCGATAATCAACATAAGATTGAAATTTTAACAAAAATAATAAGTTTTTGACAGAAAGACGATGCCGGGCCTTCGGTGCTTTATACAGGATCAAGTCTGGTCAATAATACCTTCATAAATAAACAGTTTTAATCTCTAACAATGAAATAGCTTCAATAATTGAAAAAAGCGGAACATGGATTAAGAAAAATATTAAATGAAACCATTATATTTACAAGAGAAGAGCTATTAAAATAACGTTAAATACTTTTCCACGAAGTGTATTACGCTGCTTTTTTTATCAACTATACTTCGTTCAGATTACATAAGAGAAATAAATGATTAGAATTTTATTGCAAAATAATAGATCGTGCATATTAAAGAAATAAGGGATGCCAGAAGAAACAGAAAAAAAAATAGCGATCTTAATTGATGCTGATAATATCTCCTATAAAAAGATAGAAGAGATATTGAATGAAGTAAAACGATATGGGATCCCTACTATCAAGCGTATTTATGGAGACTGGACTAGTCCTTATGTTGAAAACTGGAAAGATAGTCTTTTGACTCATGCTATAACACCTATTCAGCAATACAGTTATACACAGGGCAAAAACTCGACCGATTCGGCTTTGATCATAGATGCCATGGATATCCTACACTCGGATCGGGTAGATGGATTTTGCATTGTTTCAAGTGACAGTGATTTCACACGTTTAGCAACTAGACTACGTGAATCAGGAAAACTTGTCATTGGCATAGGAGAAAGAAAAACACCAAAACCGTTCATATCTTCATGTGATAAGTTTATTTATGTGGAAATTCTTGAGAAAGAAGTTTCAAAAAAGGCGGTAAAAAAGAAAAACAATAATACCAGTCCGACGCCATCACCAATTGAACGGAACAAAATATCAGCATTGGATGAAGAGACGCTCGAACTATTAAAAGACACTGTAGATGATACGGCTGATGAAAGCGGATGGGCATTTTTAGGGGAAATTGGTAGTTTATTTAATAAAAGAAAACCTGATTTTGATGCCCGTAATTATGGATATGAAAAAATATCGCATCTTTTCAAGGCTTATAAAGAAGATTTTGAGATTGAAGAACGGAATACTGAAAAATCAAGAATAAAGAATTACTACATTAGAAATATCATCAATAAAGTCACACCGGCTACTCCTGCCGTCCCGAAAGCGGAGCATCCTACTCCTAATCAATTAAAAACGACACAGTCTCACTCCAGTTCCGCGCAAACAGGACATAAAGGACATAATCAAGGAAAGCAAAACAATCCGGGGCAAAATAAAGTGGTAAATACACCAAATTCCACCAAAACAGAAAGTGTATCTAGTCATCAAGGAAAGACTGTGAATACGCAGAATCCCCCTGATCAAGCAGAAAATATCTCCGGAAATCAAAAACAAGAAAATACAAAATCAAGTTCTGCGAAATCCAAAAGTGCGACCAATAATCAGAAACAAGGGAAAGGGCAAGCTCACACTGAAAAAGCTGAAATTTCTGTAACTAATCAAGGTAATGCAGACAATAATACTTCAGAAGCTACTCAAACAACTGATGGAACACCTTCAACAGTAAAAAATACAACAATAAATTTAGAAACGGCAATCCTTCCCTCTAAAGGAAATCAGATCACTGCAGAAGATGTTACTAAAAATCAGATTAGGATAACGAAGGATCTAAAACAATTGTTCCCAAATAAGACAAAAAAAATCCGAATTCTTATTGATAATGAATATGAGTGTTCCTTTTCATATAGAAGGGATCGTTCACATGTGCTCAGTCTGGGAACTACTGCCGCACAAGAGTTGGAACTTGAAGCGGGAATATCCATTAAAGTTACAAAATTAGGCGAAAACTCTTATCAATTAGAGAAAGTGATTAAAGAAAGTAACTAAAATTACTATAAATCATGTAATATTGTTAATGTAACACAATTAATAATAACTAGTTTATCTTTTGGCACAACATTTGAAATAACTTTTATTCATAATTTAGATTAATAATTGGTTAGAAAATGCCTAAGGCTCCCAACCTGAGGCATTTTCATTTTTAAACCTATATGCTCAGGTTCAGAATATTCTCAAATACTCCTCTAATCCTTAATTAAACATCTTTTAATCTAATAAATTAAAAGCTTAATACAATTTTAATTTAGGGTAATTAACAAATTACTTAACGAAATATTAAAAATCAATATCATAGTTTTATTGTTATAGTATATAAATAAGCCATGCATAAATGATTTCCAAAACCGAAGTGAACTTAAAAGTACACAGTATGTATAGGGCAATAGAAAAAGTTATGAGCTAACTTCCGGAACAAGCAAATACCTAATGGATTACCAATAGCATTAATCCATGCGTAAAACAGGACAAATACATGACGTAGGAAATTTATGGCAATCGTAATTCAGTTAGGCTATGTGCACTTGTAAATTCATCCGGATAAAATCCTATTTTTAGAACAGCTATCCGATAGCCTGATCAGTGATGGTCATTCACATTTTAACAACAGCCCAGAAGCCTTGATTTAATTTAGCAAAAAAAAGTGTAACGAAACAACAAGACCCTGTACTTACTACCAAACAAACAGAAAGGAACATATCCCTAAGCAATAGGTTTATGAAAAGAAATAAGGCATTACTAATTAAAACATTTGCAAAAGCATAATATGCAGGCAGACTCTTTAATCGAAAAAACATTTTTAAACCTAGTAGAGGTTCACAAAGGCATCTTGCATAAGGTCGCTCGATTGTACATGGACAGTTCGGAAGATCGGGAAGATTTGCAACAAGAAATCATCATACAATTGTGGAGATCCTATCAGAACTTTAAAGGAGAGAGTGCCTTTTCGTCCTGGATGTACCGGGTGGCTATTAACACAGCCATTTCCTATTTTAAAAAAGAAAAACGAAGAAGTGATGTGTATACTTACGACAATATAAAAGAGCCTGAAAATGAAGATTACAATCCTGAAAAAGATAGACAGCTGGAGATTTTTTACCAGGCGGTACAGGAACTAAATGCGGTGGAAAAAGCTTTGATCTTTTACTTTATGGAAGGACTATCGCATCGAGAGACAGGTATACAGCTCGGTTTAAGTGAAGGAAATGTACGTGTAAAATTGAATAGAACGAAAGAAAAATTACAACAAATCATAAAAAAAACAAATTATGAATCTTGATGAATTAAAAACGGCATGGAATTCCGAAAGCACAAATGATGTGCGTATTCCATCAAAAATAAAACAGCTCGGGCAGGCTAAGCATCCTTTAGATAAACTAAAGCGGAAAATGAAAAGCGAATTTTATCTGCAATCTTTCTGTATCCTATTTGTGGCTTTTATCCCAAAACTGCTGAATATAGATCCATCCCTATATGTTCTATATTATGCTTTCTACGCACTATCATTAGCGATATCAGCATATTATTTAAACCTTTTCCGATTATTCTATAATAAGATCAATCATTATACAGCCGATACAAAGGATAGTTTATTGGAAATATACTATGAGCTTAAAATTAATATTGAGCGCTATCATGCCTTTAGTTTTCTCCTGCTCCCAATAGCATTAGTTACCCTAGGTATGTATAGATACAGTATGCGATTGCAGTTTACAGAATTTACCGACCCGGATCAATCCGTAATTTCTTTTACCATATTAACTTTAACTGTAAGTATCATTACGATATTAATAGTCCTTACATGGACAAGATATTTTTATAGTCCTTATCTCCTGCAGTTGAAAAAAATATTGGATGAACTTAAAGAAGAAGAACTAAAAGAGAATGAGTTTAGTATAAATAATTCGAATGAAAATATACAAAAAGACGGTAGGCAATAAACCATATCAAAAATCAATTACAGAAAAAAGCATTTGCTGAACGGCAAATGCTTTTTCCATTATATGTTGACATCTCGATTACACCAATTGTTTAAGTGCAATTTCATATGCTTTTGAAGACAGATGTATTTTGGATTCTGATATTGCTCTAATCCGATCTATAGCTTGCCCGATAACACGAGATACATCCGAAAATAACGCATCATCAGAAATTTCTACATTGGGTTGCATCAGATAGGCAAACACCCGAGCCATACCACAATTTGCTATAAAATCTGGAATGACAGAGACTTGAGAATCGGCATATTCCATGACCGGCCCATAAAATATTTCCCGATCTGAAAAGGGAACATTCGCTCCAGAAGCAATCAGCTCCAATCCGTGTGTGACTAATTCGCTTACCTGTTCTTTTGAAACCAAACGAGAAGCAGCTGCCGGAATAAAAATAGATGCACCCATACGCCAGATCTGGCTATTGACTTCTTCAAAAGATAACAAATTTGGGCTTGCTAGTTCATTTCCTTTACGATTTAAAAATAGTGCAGTGATCTCGTCTTCTGTAAAGCCCAACGGATTTGTTAAACCTCCTGCACGGTCAATAATGCCTACAATCTTAACCCCTAATTTGCTTAAATAAAATGCAGCCGCCGCCGCTACATTCCCCCATCCCTGTATAATTGCACTTTTACCAATACAATCGGTATCGTAACATCTGTAAAAGTGTTTAACAGCTTCTGCCACACCATAACCAGTAATCATGTCAGCAATTTTGTATTTGCGCTTCATGTCCGGACTATACTGCGGGTCTTCCAAAACTTTAGAAACACCGTACCGCAACTGCCCTATCTGATGAATTCGTTCATTTTCACGCACATTAAAATGTCCATTCAATACCCCCTCTTGCGGGTGCCAAAGGCCATACTGTTCTGTCAAAGGAATAACATCATGAATTTCATCGACATTCAGATCACCGCCTGTACCATAGTAATTTTTAAGTAACGGAGTGACCACCTTAAACCATCTATCAAGTACTCCTTTTTTTCGTGGATCGGAAGGATCAAAGTTAATTCCAGATTTAGCCCCACCGATTGGAGGTCCAGAAACTGTAAATTTAACCTCCATGGTTTTAGCCAATGATTCAACTTCATTTTTATCTAACCCCTTTCTCATGCGTGTCCCTCCTCCTGCGGCACCTCCACGCAAAGAATTGATAACGACCCAGCCTTCAGCCTCTGTTTCCGTATCTTTCCATTCAAATACAATCTCAGGTCTTTTACGCTCAAACGCCTGCAGCAGATCTTTCATGTTTTCCATATTCTCGCTAATCTATGATTATAAATTTCCTCGCTTTGCCTGTTCACGTTCTATTGCTTCAAACAAAGCTTTAAAATTTCCAGCACCAAAACTCTGAGCACCTTTACGTTGTATGATTTCAAAAAACAAAGTTGGTCGATCTTCTACTGGCTTAGTAAAAATCTGTAAGAGATAACCTTCATCATCACGATCAACAAGTATTCCGAGGTCTTGAATAATTTTTATTTCTTCATCAATTTGACCGACACGATCGGGTAACATATCATAATACGCTTCTGGTGGCGCTCCTAAGAATTCAACACCTCGCGCTTTCAGCTCTTTTACTGTTTTGACAATATCTTTCGTCGCTAATGCGGCATGCTGTACACCTTCACCTTCATAAAACTCCAGATACTCTTCAATCTGCGATTTCTTTTGTCCCTCTGCAGGCTCATTAATCGGAAATTTCACATATCCATTGCCATTACTCATCACTTTGCTCATCAATGCAGAATATTCGGTATTGATCTGCTTATCATCAAAAGAAAGTACATTAACGAAGCCCATAACCTGCTGATACCACTCGACCGTTTCATTCATCTTGTTCCAACCGACATTCCCCACACAATGGTCAATATATAGCAAGCCTACTTCTTCTGGCTGATAATCACTTTCCCATACTTGATAACCTGGTAAAAATACACCGTTATAATTTTTACGTTCTACAAACAGATGGACCGTTTCACCGTAAGTATATATACCCGAGGTAACTGCCTCACCATATTCATCAGATAATACCTGTGGCTCCTGATACACTTGAGCACCTCGCTTAGTTGTTTCTTCAAAAGCTTTTGTAGCATCATCTACCCAGAGGGCAAGAATCTTAACACCATCACCATGCTTTTTAACATGTTCTGAAATGAGGTGGTCTGATCGTAATGCGGTAGTCAACACCAGACGAATCTTACCTTGTCTTAAAACATAGGATGCACGGTCCCGTACCCCCGTTTCTGGACCTGCATATGCTTCGGACTGAAATCCAAAAGCCGTCTTGTAAAAATGTGCGGCCTGCTTCGCATTGCCCACATAAAATTCAATATAGTCAGTACCGTTAATGGGCAAAAAATCTTGCGCCAAAGCTATTTTTTCAGCAAAAGTCTGTTTCATTTTAGATTTCTTTTATAATTTATTATTAACTCAACCAGGATTTAAAATATTCTTGATCTTCAATTTCCAAAGCTTCTTCTGTCAGCATTAATGGTCTAAAAGGGTCGATCATAACCGCTAATTCATCGGTCTGTTTCTGACCGATACTTTTCTCCACTGTTCCAGGATGCGGACCGTGAGGAATTCCTCCAGGATGTAGCGTAATTTGACCACGCTCTACACTTTTACGGCTCATAAAATCGCCATCTACATAATATAGAACCTCGTCGGAATCCACATTGCTGTGGCTATAAGGAGCTGGAATCGAGTCCGGATGATAATCATATAGACGTGGACAGAAACTGCAAACAACAAAACTGTCGGTTTCAAAGGTCTGATGTACCGGTGGCGGTTGATGCAATTTCCCCGTAATAGGCATAAAATCATGGATTGAAAACGCCCAAGGATATTGATAACCATCCCAGCCAATGAAATCAAAAGGATGACTACCATATATATACGGATATATTAATCCCTGTTTTTTAATTTTCACTTCAAAGTCACCTAATGAATCATTAGTCTCTAATTGTGACGGTTTTCTAATATCGCGTTCATAAAATGGCGCATGTTCCATCAATTGACCAAATTCATTTCGATAGCGCTTTGGCGTTCGGATCGGCGAAAAGGATTCGACAATAAATAATCGATTCTCAGATTGATCAAAATGAATCTGATAAATCACACCGCGAGGAATAACAACATAGTCGCCATATGAAAATGGAATCTGACCATAACCTGTTTTAACGACACCTGATCCCTGATGAATAAAAATAATTTCATCTGCTTGACTATTTTTATAAAAATAATCCGTCATAGATTGTCTAGGAGCAGCTAAGGATATATGCAAATCATCATTGACCAGAACCGGTACCCGACTTTCCAGATAATCGTCTTTCGACTTTATAGCAAATCCTTTTAGACTTGTGTGTTTCAAATGCTTTCGCCGTGCTATTTTAGGAGACACATCATAGGGTTCTCCAATCTGTTTAACTAATGTTGGCGGATGACAGTGATAAACCAACGAATATGTGCTTGAGAATCCGTGTGTAGAAACCAGTTCTTCGGAATACAAAGCACCATTAGGTTTCCGAAATACGGTATGCCTTTTAGAAGGAACTTTCCCCAATTGATGATAAATTGGCATAAGTAAATAAGTTTTAAAAAGTGAAATGATATATATAGTGAAGCATGGATCAAACGAATGACACAAGCACAGATAAATAAGAAAAGAGGAAAAATTTAATACTGCGCAAACACCACAGCAGCGATCAAGGCCTTCAAGAAAGCACTCATTCCGAAAATGACTCTTACATATGTGAGTCTGCTGGTGTTCATAATTGGATTTTTGTTTATATCAAATATAATATTTTAATTTTTAATAATTCATAAAAAACAAAGAAAGTTAACCCCGAACTTCCTATATTTAACCAAATTACATCAAACACGGTGTACAAAAATTCTTTTTTAACGTTGAAAACGTACATATAAATAAAAGAGAAAACCGATTTCAATACTATATTCATGACATTATGAAACTTGTTACCTGTATTCTGGAAGATAGTGAACACCTGGCTTTTTTAATAGGTACATCTATATATCCTTGTGGGAATGTTGATTCTAAATTTCCAGATTCTATGGATAAATATCTCCATGCAGCTTTAAGTATCAAAGCCGCCATGAAGGATGCCTATCAAAAGCTTTTTAGTTCAAAAAATGTAGAAACACACCATACACTTGCTAACACAATTTTAGAAGCTCCCATACCCCGTCCAGGTTCTTTACGCGATGCTTATGCATTTCGTCAGCATGTAGCAACCTCCCGTAGAAACCGCGGTTTAGAGATGATTCCTGAATTTGATCAATTTCCTGTCTTCTATTTTTCAAACCACCGTGCTATCTACGGTCCAGGCGTTGTTTCCTGCATGCCCAAACATTTAGACAAACTTGATTTTGAATTGGAAGTTGCTATTGTTATTGATAAACAGGGTAAAAATATAGCTGCATCAGAAGCGGACTCTTATATTGGTGGCTTCATGATCATGAATGATATCAGTGCCCGAACATTACAGATGGAAGAAATGAAACTTAACTTGGGGCCTGCTAAAGGAAAAGATTTTGCGACGGTGATAGGCCCCTGTCTTGTTACAGCAGATGAATTGGAAAAATATCGTGTTAATCCGCCCATGGGCCATATTGGCGTCTGTTATGATCTTGAAATGACCTGCTCAGTTAATGGAAAATTAGTATCCAAAGGAAACCTGCGCGATATGAACTGGACGTTTGCTGAAATCATAGAACGTGTATCCTATGGTGTTGAAGTATTTCCAGGAGATGTCATCGGCTCAGGTACTGTTGGTACTGGTTGTTTTCTGGAGCTTAATGGGACTGCGAAGCTGCATGATCCATCTCATAAAGAACAATGGTTACAGATCGGCGATCAAATCGTAATGGAAGTTACCGGTTTAGGTCGATTACAAAATCACATCATCGCCGCAAATAATTAAGAACACTAAATTAAATAAGCTACTCAACATATGACTACAGAAAAAACAACAGTAATAGATCCAGTTGAACAACAAGCAATATTTGATAATCTTATCAAATATGCGGTAGCTCCGCGTCCTATCTGTTTTGCAAGTACAATTGATGCGGCAGGAAATGTCAACCTGAGCCCTTTTAGCTACTTTAATTTTATGTCTCAGCAACCCCCTATCTGTGTTTTTTCACCATTGCGGCGAATGCGCGACGGTTCTACTAAACATACCTTGGACAACATGCTAGAAGTACCAGAGGTTGTTATTAATATTGTGAATTATTCCATGGTGCAGCAACAGTCTCTCGCAAGCACCGAATATGGAAAGGGAATTAATGAATTTGATAAATCAGGTTTTACAGCTATTGCTTCAGATCTGATCAATCCTCCACGTGTGGCAGAATCACCAGTTCAATTGGAATGTAAAGTTCATGAAATTATCAATCTCGGTGATGGTCCGGGAGCAGGAAATCTCGTCATTGCAGAAATAGTCCGGATGCATATTCATGAAAACTTACTAAACGATAAAAATGAAGTCTCACAGGAATCACTTGATCTCGTTGCCCGTTTAGGTGGGAATTGGTACAGTCGCGTAACAAAAGAATCACTCTTCGAAGTCCCAAAGCCTCTCCGCAATTTAGGTATAGGAGTTGACGCACTTCCCGAACATATCCGTTATTCGGATATTCTTACGGGAAATCAATTGGGTCGATTGGCAAATGTAGAGCAATTACCTGTATTGAATGACGAGAAGACTTTATTAGTAAATCCTGAAATTATAGCAATCTGGGAACAATCTCACGAAGATCTTGCCCTAAGACGTAAGTTGCTCCAGATGCATGCCGCAAAACTGTTAGACCAAGGTGAATTGATTTCAGCTTGGCAAATTCTTTTATTAGCAGTCTAATATTAAAATACGGTTTAAAATACATACTGCCATGAGATATCAAACAATAGCTCATGGCAGTTCTTTATTACTTAGCAGTCCTGGAAAGATTTATTAGTATCCCTGGATACATTTTTAAATCTCGTTCTAATCGTAGATATGCATTACTTAGGTCCTAAAAGCAATGCTATTTGGTCGTTTTTAGCTAAGTTAATGCCATCCAAAATCAATTTACTCCAATGTTGATGATCTTGAATAATTTCCAGCAATCGATTTTCAATTTGAGTTGCTAACAAATGATCTCCATCATGAATAGCCAATTCCAGTGTTTCAATATAAGCAAGCCAATCTTCGGGATAGTTATGTGTTATATTCTGATAAATCTCACTAAGTGAAACATCCGGTTCTTGACCTGTTCTTCGGTCACGAATAACTTTATAAAGCTTATTTTTTGATTTTTCGACCTCATTTTGCTGATGTACGATTGTTTTAGTTTCTGACACAAAGGCTCCTTGCTCATAAGCTTCTTTATCTGCTGCTCCACAAAAAACCGATACAATCTGTTTCCCTACAGCCATGTCATAAGTTCCCCATTCTGGATCAAATAGAATCTGACAGGATCTACTATCGACAACCTGACATGGGGAAAAGGTAATCAATTGATTTTTTTTATCCCGCTGTTCTATAGACTGAACAACTCCTCTTACCTCAATTCCAGAAGTAAAGATAAGTGTGGTGTGTTGCCCTATTTCAATGCCATATTCTTTTAGATCAGCAGCATCAAAATCTTCCAGTGCTTTGACTGCTCCTAACAGATACCCAACAGGAGACCCAAATCCATCAGCGTGATACGTCTTTCCATGACCAGAAAGCTGTCTATCTGCATAAGCTAATGCCGTTGGACCAACAGTCTTGATATATTCTATTTCACTACCAGCAATAACTGTCTGAAAAAGTCCGGAGACCTGCAATCCGGAGCTATACACAATCGTACATAGGTTCTTACAAGCAATAGCCTTTTCCAAACCAACTTTTCCCCCTACCCGAAATGACATGGTATTTGCAAATTGATCTAAAACCTCTCGCAACTGTTTAAAATCTTCCGTAACAAACAATTGAGGTTGTGGCTTCGTAATATCGTATGAATATGCTAATGCTTTCAATGAATAAGGTAATTTTGGGACTTCTTTACGCATACAGGACGCACTTTCTCCAATTGATGACAAAAGCCCTGCCCCATAAATTTTGGGATCATCTACTGTTCCAATTAGTCCATACTCAACCGTCCACCAATGCAATCTACTCAATAATGCCATTTCGGAAGGTTCACCCATATTTTCTTGTATCGCAATAAGCTTTGCTTCTGCACTTGACAGCTGCTCTTCGGTTGCACTACTACTTTCTTTAAGGATAGAAAGGTTTCGAATTGCCTCGTACAGTTCATAATCTTTCTCTGAAAACATTGCCTTTGTACCAATCTCCCCAAAATATTGCAAATATGCCGCATACTCAGGCTCTCCAATGATCGGAGCATGTCCAGATGATTCATGAATAATATCTGGTGCAGGAGTATATTCAATATGTTCAATCTGACGTATATCTGCTGCTACCACGAGTACCCGATAAGCTTGAAACTCCATAAAAGCTGCAGGAGGAATAAAACCGTCCACTGTAGCCGCTCCCCAACCCATATGTTTAAGACTGTCGTTCATCGTTTGCAGATTTGGGATTTCCTCAATCGTTAATCCTGCTTTATGAAGCCCTGGAATATAGGGATAATATGCAATATTACGAAGATATGCATAGTTCTGACGCATGACATAGCGCCACACAGCCTGATCAATTGCCGTATAACGATCATATTGTTGCGGTACAATAAAACGTTTCAGATGTTGGGGTAAGCGATTTAATACTGGGTTGCCGTAAGTTTCCATTTATAATTGAGCTATAAACAAATTTAACTTATTTTCTTGAAGATAAACGATAGCATATGAAACAGTTAGGTGTAGAAAAATCTATTTACACAAGCAAAAATGACAAGATTAGCAATGAAATCTTGTTCTTTTTACAATCTTCTTTGCACTAAGTTGAAATCATCTAACTAAAAGTCCGAGTTAACTCAAATTTTCGCAAAAATTAATGATTCTAATATCTCCTAAACATATGCGCTTGCCCGTGTGCAGCATGTTATATTTTAAAATGCAAAAAGCTCATATTAGATCCCATCATACTTTGTAATAGTCATCTTTTCTAATAGCATACAGAACGTTGATACGGTTAGGTTCACCATGATAAGCCACTTCTTCCAAAGCTATTTTTTGTGCCCCTAATCTCTCCATTGCTTTTTTTGATCTTTCATTATTATTCCCAACATGAAAATATACAGTATCCACATGATCAAATATATAATCGAGCATCATTTTTTTTACTTGAGGATTTATACCAGTGCCCCATGTCTTTGTACCATAAAAAGTGTAACCGATGAAAATACTGTTATCATCGGAACTATAATTGTAAAAACGTGTACTTCCTAAGATTTCATTGGACAGTTTATCCTGGATCAGGTAGGCACCTTTACTGATTACCGCACCTTCAAAGAAATTTTCAAACACAGGTCTTTTATACCGATCTTTATTAGGGTGTTGCTCCCATACTTTAGGATCATTAGCGACAGCGAAAAGCCTTTCGAAGTCATTATCCTGTAGCGGAACTAGTCTGATCTTACTATTTTCGAGTGGTGCTTGAATAGAAAATGGAATCATTGCATATATATTTTAATAACAGAAATTCAATTGGGTAAGCTTTGCCTCTATAAAAAATGAGCTCCCGAACAACAAATTAAGAAAACCATTCGTTAATTCAACAGGGATCTATGAAATATTTCTGGAAATTTATTATTTTCGTTTTTTTTCCGGCAGGTTATGGTTAAATAATAAAAGAAGTGCTAATAGTTTAAATAAAGGACTGTTTTTTAACGTGTTTTAATTGCATTACAATAATTTCATATATTTTGTCAACAGCAACTTTATCAAAATTATATTCTAAACAATAAAACTAAAACGGTATCATAACTAGACCGTTTTGCAAAACGGTTCAAAAAAAGTGATTCATCGTAATCATTTTGTCACAATCTTAATATTTTTCATACTGTTGTAGAAATTATCCTATTTTTACACCTCCTTTACAACTCTTTTTGGAAAAGAGAAAAAGGCAGAATAAATAAACATACTCATTAGAGATAATAAAATTAAACTAAATACCAAAAGGCGGATCATACTTGAATATGATAACCATAATATATGAATACAACTCTCCCGAATAAACTTTACGCTGCAATTACCGCAATCGGAGGTTATATCCCTCAAAATAAACGAACAAATTCTGACTTAGAAAAATTATGTGATACGAATGATGAGTGGATCATCAAAAGAACTGGTATCAAAGAACGTCGCATCTTAGAAGAAGAATTGGCGACTTCTGACATGGCCGTTCGTGCAATTCAGGATCTCGTAGCAAAGTATGGTAAAGATTTAGCTGAAGTAGATGCAATTTTAGTAGCAACTTCAACTCCTGATATGCCCATGCCTGCGACTGCGAACATCATCGCTGAAAAACTAGGTCTTACAAATGTTTGGGCTTTTGATATAAACGCTGCTTGTTCTGGTTTTCTATATGCGCTGGATATGGGTGCTTCACTTGTTGAGACAGGACGATACAAAAATGTACTTATCGTAGGGGCTGATAATATCAGTACTTATGTCGATATCCATGACCGTTCAACCAACATCCTATTCGGAGATGGTGCTGGAGTTGTATTACTACAACCTTCTACAGAAGGAGGTGTTATGGACGCCTACTTGAGAAGTAACGGAGATGGTCGCGCTTTCCTAAATATTGAAGCAGGTGGAACCCAATATCCAATAAGCTTATCGGATAATGATACACAAAAAAGATACTTACGTCAAGACGGTAAAACCGTATTTAAGCAAGCGGTACAATCAATGAGTGATGCCTGCACGCAGGTCATGCAGCGCAACAACTTAACCGTTGAGGATATCAACTGGGTAGTGCCACATCAAGCAAACCAACGTATTATCGATGCTGTAGGTCGCTCATTAAATATTCCTGAAGGCCGTACCTTAAGTAATATTGAGTATCTTGGGAATACAATCGCAGCGACAATTCCATTATGTATCTGGGAAAATGTAAAACAGATGAAGACTGGAGATCTTGTTATGTTAACAGCTTTTGGGGCTGGTTTCTCTTGGGGCGCAAGCTTATTCCGTTGGATGATATAAAAAATAAACCGCTTACTGAAACTGGTAAGTCTGTATAAAAAAAATCCCGCTAATCATAGATCGGCGGGATTTCTTTTTTGTGTGTTAATTTATTTATTTGTAAATCTAAACCAATTGAAATCGGCATACCCATCAACGCCAGTCTTAGTTTTACTATAATTAAACAAAGCAAAACGATTGGCTGTCCAATATAATTCTAATTGCATCTTGAGATCATTTCCGATAACATAAAAGTTTTCTCCATCTATACTGTAGTAAAACTTAGCAATAAAATCTCGATCAGTAACACGTGCTCTGATCCAAATTTTATCACCCTTAAAATTATCGATCTGCTCGATAATCTTATCATTGTTATTCATAATAATACGTCTTTGACCATCCGTCTGTTCTACTGCTACAAAAGCATAAGGAAACTGAAACACTCCGAATCCAGCGACATTACCATCTTTCAGGCTCATTAAATCAATCTCAACTGTTCCTTCTGAATTGGGGCCTTGAACGCGTTGTGTCAGTGTATTACGTGCAACTTTTAATGAATCGGCATAAGATGCTTTTAAGCGCATATATCCTTTGCGCTCTGTTAAGGACCATTTTTCATTGTCAGGATTATGATTCCATTGCCATTGCAAACCTAATTTTTGCTTTGTAAACTCATCTGTTGTTGCAGGACTTTTAATAGGATACACTTTACCAACATTAGGTTTTTTATAAGTAATCACGTCTTTATTTCCGCTTCCTAACATCGGCCAACCGTCTTTCCACTCAACAGGCAAAAGAACAGGTACTCGACCAATCGCCCCACGATCTTGCATAATAATAAACCACCAATCTCCATTTTTTAACTGCACCATTCCACCTTGGTGTAAACCATTTGGTGGATAAGAACTGCTATCATTGATAATTAATTTATGCTCATAAGGTCCGTAAATATTGTCCGACCGTAGACAAATCTGCCATCCTTCCGTACCTCCAGCTGGACAAGTAATATAATATTTTCCATTAATCTTATACATATGAGCACCTTCCATACCAAATCCACCTCCAAATTCATTAGCGTTTTTAAAACGCTTGTCCCAAATTTTAACGTCTTTACCTTTTACAGATTTAGCATCGGCATTTAATTCCGTTAGGTACAAAGTTCCTTGACCATGAGCTACATAAACTTTACCATCATCATCAAAAAATAATCCTGGATCGTATAAGAATTCTGGAAAAATAGTTCTTTCCCATGGTCCTTCTGGTTTATCAGCAATACAGATAGAAAAATTTCCTTTATCCCATCCCCAGTTCTTAGGTGTACAAAATCCAACATAAAACTTTCCATTATGATGCTTGATGGTATTGGCCCACGATCCATTGAGATACAAAGTACCACCTTTCATATCAAAACGTGGATCTTCATCATAACGCTCTACAGGATACCCAACGATCTCCCAATTCACCAAATCTTTAGATTTTGCTATTGGGCTTCCAGGAACATAATGCATGCTTGTCGAGATCAAGTAAAAGTCATCTCCGACACGGATGATGTCTGGGTCAGGCCAATCACCCCACATCAATGGATTGGTAAATGTTCCATTTCCGTTATCGGGAGACCATACCTGCTGCGCATTAGCAGTTGAAAAACATGACAAAAACAGTAGGAAGCAAATCATACTCCTAATGCTGTACTTCAAAAATTTAATCATAATATCTTTTTGGCATCTGCCCATAACTTTACCTGCTGTTGATAAATACGTAATATCAAATATTATTGCAGTCATTAATTTTTATCATTCATTGAGCGCATCCTATATGATGATGCGCTCAAGATTACCTTATTTTCTTTTCGTTATCTTTTCCGCTTCTCCTCTTACACTGTAACGTACTAGTACTTCTGTGGGAGTATCATCTTGTACATCACAGGCAAATGCAATACTTGAATTACCTTGAGGCAAAATGGCTTTCCCCTGAACAGGAAGCTTCTTTATCGTATTAAAATTTTTATCCGTCAACAAAGCATTTCCATCATTATCCAATAATAAGTATTGATCGGTTTCGATCGCTCCTTCTATTTTAATCACACCTTTCGAAGTTGTAAATGAAGGATTTGAAATTGTCCCTCCACCTTCTACTTTTAGACGTAATGCATATGTTCCTTCATTTGGAGCATACCAGGACCAATCAGCTCCGCCAGGTTGTCCGGGTTGCATCTCCGATAAATCACAGCGATAGCGATCTGAAATATAAAGTGGATAGAGCAAAAACTGATCTTCAGTTACTTTTTTAAGATGCCATTCCGTTTCTGGATCCCGCAAACGCTTCATCTGCTCTTCTGTAAAAGCTTTCGCTTTTCGCAACACATCCCAATTTTTCATTGCTTCTAATAACTGATCAATCTGACCATGTTTTCGGAGTGTCTGCATATTAATACTCATTGCATATCCAGAATCAAAACCAGCTGACTCTGATAAAGCCCATTCCAGATCTTCTAAAGTTGTTGTTTCAAACTTACGATCTGCCAAACGAACCAAAAACCAACCTAGCATACGTGGAAATAGATTGCGTCTAAAATATTCCTGATTCTTGATTCTATTTTCGACCTGTCCCTTACGCATTTCTTCACCCCACGGCTCTCCCCAATTCATACGGGTATGCGTATGCCATAAAAAATGATCCAATCGACTTGCATCATTAATCAAGTCGGTCTTATCTTTCAAGTTTTTATAATATTCTGTGATAAAACGTGCTGTAGCATAGTAGTCATGACCCGTATACATACTGCCCTCAAGGCCATCAAATGAAATCTGCTTGAGGCCTGTTGTATTGAATATGGTCGCTAGTCGTTGTGCAAATTCATCCTGTAGCACCAAATCAGGGAATAATGTCTTGTAAGGATAATCCCATAATTTATATAACGGTTGTACCTGATCATGTGCAGTAGCCTTTGTTCCGAAAGCCCCTCTTTTACAATCTGTCAACCGCATCCGATTGTTCATTTTCTCAACTTTACCAAATGTAATCAGCTCATCATCTATCTGCATAGCATTAAGGGAAAGTGGCATTTCAAATAAACCGGACACTTGAATTTCTATTTCTTGCTGATCTGCATTCAAATTGTGCAATAACTTCAACTCACCTTGTTTAAGCAAGTGCTTACTTGGAATCGGAGTGACATAAGCATCATTAGTGGTTAAAAAATTAGTTAACGTATGCACCCCAACACGAATACCTTTAGCCTTCGCTTTGTCTACCAGAACCTTTACACCCTGATCTCCATCCTTAACAAAAGACGATTTCCATTTAAAATGGCCCCATGTCTCAAAAGGATCCGTATGGTACACATTTCTAAAACCGGCCATCTGTACCTTATCCAAAACAAAGTCGAAATCCTCTTCTGAAAAATTTGAAATCAGGTAAGAATCCATCGCTGATCGGGATATTTTATCCCATTCACCATCAAGCATGGGATGTGGTAATCCTTGTTCCAATTCTACATGCCCTATGCGATTTAAAATTGCATCCCTATGATCTCCAAAGAGAGCGATCTTTGCACCGATTATCGATCCATCAGGACCAGAAACTGGAAGTGTCAGCGATTTTTCCAACTGCTGCACTTTCCGGTATTCAATTTTTTGTCTACTACGGGCTGACAATTGAAAAACCGTTCCATCTTTTGCATCAACCGCGACCAGATTATAGAAAGGAACGCTGGCTACTGAAAGTTCCGTATTAGCACCTGTGTATGTAAATTTAGAACTATATAAACTTGCTGATTCCTGTGGTATTCCACCATTGGTTTTCGCATTTAATGATTGCATTCCAAATGCGACATCAACATCCTGTGCAATACCTACAATTTCTCCAACAACCTCATGTGAATTGATCTTTACCGGGCCAAAAACAACCATATTGTATACATCACTGATCTTAATGATTTCGTAAGTGATGGCTTGCGCCAGCTGTTTTACCTTAAGTTCAATTTGTTGACCATCTTCCATCGAAAGCAAATACTGATCTCCTTTAATCTTTAATTCTTTAGGTAGAATAATCTGTTGTGCCTTGACTGCTGACAAAATCGGATAACTACCTTTGCCTAACAATTCATTTCCTGCAACTTTAATAGAACTGTAATATCCCTTGCCATCAAGTGTAATTTGAGTTTGTTTCGTTTTCAGTTCTACACCCTGACTCAGATTGGTCAACATGAAGATGAAACATAGTGTCCATAATATTTTCAACTTGTTCCTCATAGTTTAGTATTTCATTATATTTTTGTGTTTATAGCTCGTACAACCTGGTTCACTCATCTCTACTTTTAGTTTCTACTCATCAACTTGATTTTGATCGATTTATTTAAAGATTGATTTAATTCTACTTAAAAACATGATGTGCAATAACTAAGTCGATTCAAAACGAATTCTCCCTAGTAAAAAAATAGAAAATTGCAATTACTGATCCGTACTGATTAAAGCAAAAAAGCCATCGGAAGTAGACATCCCGATGACTTTTTTGCTTTAATTCGGAATAGTACTCTCCGCTATTTAACCGGAGTACTTCCCATTTCTATAATTAATTTACCTCCATTTAAAACAGCACTTTGAGGAATTAAAAATACTTCGACTTTCTTTCCATTAAGCTGTGCACTTTGAATATATTTATTTTCTTTTGAGGCATTCTTTGCTTCAATGATAAATTTTTGACCACGACCGTAGCGTCCGTCCAAATTTAACACCACTTTAGGGTAACGTGGCGAAGCCAGTTCATACATTGGTGTCGTTGATGCACCACCATCTAATTGAAACAAACCCAAGGCACTCATTACAAACCAACTGCTCATCTGTCCAAGATCTTCATCACCCGGATATGCATTGTAAGGTGTGGTTCCATAATACTGTTCTTGTATGGCCCGCGACCACTTTTGGGTCAGCCAAGGAGCACCAGCCCAATTAAATAAATATGCCACTTCCATTGATGTCTGATTACCATGGTTCAACGGATAAGCACTAAAATTATCACCGGCGGCATTAAAATTTGCTTTTGCGGATTTCTCCATTGCCTCATCCAGTCTGTTTACAAAACGTGATTGTCCAACACCTTCTACTAACCCTTTGGGATCATGGGGCACAAACCAGCTGTAATTAAAAGAATTTCCTTCTACAAATCCAGGCGTATGATAAGGATCAAATGGTTCTATCCAATTTCCTTTTTCATCCTTCGGTCGCATAAAACCGGTTTTAGGATCAAAAATATGTTTCCAGTTTTCAGATCTTTTCAGGAAATAATTATAATCATCTTTTTTCCCTAGCTCTTTAGCCATTTGGGCTAGACACCAATCGTCATAGGCATATTCTAACGTATTGGATACATAACCTTTTCCAGCAGGAACATAGCCATACTTTTTGTAAACGTCTAGATGCTCCACCCCAACTGTACCACCGCCTGGATAACGTTGAGGAGAAACCGTCAACATTTTTTTTAACCCATCATATGCTGTGCTGAGGTGAAAGTCTCGAATACCACTTTGCCATGCCCCTTGAATCTGAGAGGCTACATGCATCGCGACCATGACACCAGTATGTTCAACACCCGCGGGATCGGTATTAAACCAACCCGTATTCTGATAAAGTTGTATAGCTGAACGTGCCCAAGTAGAAGAAATCTCCGGTGCAATGAGATTAAACAGTTGCTGATTATTCCAGAAAGTATTCCAATATTCACCCGCTACAATAGCATCCTTCTTATCCTTTAATTGTCTGATCTCCTCATCTTCATCACGATAACGACCATCCACATCACTCCAGATTGCTTTAGCCGATAAAGCTCTATAATAATTTGTGTAGAACTTCTTTTTTTGAAGGTAATCATCTGTTTCAACCTCTATACGTCCTAGATAATCTTCCCAGATTGTTCTCGAATTAGCAACAACCTGATTAAAATCCCATCCAAATGGAGTTGAAAGTTCAGTTTTAAGGTTATTTCTTGCCCCAGCAATATCCACAAGTGAAACTCCGGATCGTACGAGTATTTCTTCTCCCTCGGTGGTCTTATAATTCACAAAAACACCAAGATCTCCTTTTCCATGAATTTCATTGATATCCATGCGGATGTCATTTGTACTTTTAAACTCATGATTCCGGTTCCATTCCGGTATATAACCTTTCACTGCCTCAACACCTTCATTAACCCATCCTCCCATAGCATCAAAAGGTTTACTAAATTGCAAAACAAAATGGACGGTATACTCCTGTTGAAGAGAATAACCTGTAAAGGCGTTATAATAGGTTGCATAGCCTTCAATTTCACGATCATTTACCTTGGTTATTTTAGCATCCGTCAAATTATGCGGATACTCACTTGGTGTAAACATATCGATCATGATGCGTGCATCATTGCGCTTAGGAAAAGTATACTTCTGCAATGCTGCTCTACGTGTGGCAGTCAATTCAGCCTTTATCTTCGTATCGGTCATAAACACCGAATAATGTCCCACTTTTGCTTCCTCCGTTTTTTTATCGATACGAGACCGGTACCCCTCATCAGGAAAAGCTTCCCTTCCAGGAGTAACTTGGAGTTCGCCACAAGTAGGTTGCATTAAGAGTCCAGTCATGGTCCAATCACAAAAGTGGCTAAAACCCATGATATTCTCAATCGTATATTCATAGCCGGCTTTCCAAGTTTCATCCTGATTATCGGGTGCAATCTGTACCATGCTTAATGGAAGTGCAGGTGATGGCTTAAACATCCACCTAGAATTACCCGTTCCCATTAACAAATCAACATAATCTGTCCGTTTATGCAGCTCTTGAAACGAACGTTTTATGGAACCACTATAAACAATCTTTTGACCATCTTTTATGATTAATATGGAATTTTTAACTCCATTCTTGTTTAGTAATGCAGGTAAATATATTTCTTGAATAGAAGCGCCAACTTCAATGATACGTGTTTCCACTAATTTACCATCCACTTCAAAACTCAACGTTCTAGCTACATCAAATTGAGACATATCTACAAGAACGGGCTGTACGCGCAATCCTCGATTACGCAGATATTCAAATGGGGCTGCTTCAACAGATCGAATTAATGTAGAAGACGCTTCCTTTAATGTAACTGCTACAGGAGTTTTCAATTGCATCGCATCAAAAATAGACCAGCTACCAGCTATTGTCCCTAATTGAATCTTATTCATACCCTTGTTCAACCAAGAAACTGGAAATCGCATCTTGATATGAGCTGGGTTTGCTTCTTGCGCTTTCCCTTCCAAAAGCGTATTACTATCCACTCCTTGAATATCTTCTTCAAAACGATGTCCATTCAGTTCGATACGAATCTTGTTGGTTCCCTTCTTCGCTCCCACAAAATCAATTGTAAACTCACATTCACCTTTAGTCGTCAACTGCGCTACCTCAAAATAAAGCGACGGAAAATGACGCGGATGAAATCCCGCCCAATAACCACCACCTGCCCAATGGTCCAGTGGTCCTGGTAACACATAAGGCCATTGTTTATTTGAAAAAGAATAGCCCACATAATATGTGGGCTCTCCTGAAAAACTAGCTAGAAAACTATCATATTGGTTTGGAGACAATGAAAACTCAGAAGACTTACTATCCTTTTCTCCCACTTCAAACAACACTTTGTCTTGCGAATACGTTGATCTGACTAAGCAGATCAACGATAACATTGTAAAAAATAATTTCATTTTAAATTACCAGTAAATCATATATAGCGCAGTCGTTAACAGAATGATCAACAATGCACCAATTATAAATCCGGTATGCGGTTTAAACATTGTTCTGTCTATTTCCAATCCTTTTGATACAACGCCATTTCGCTGATCGATTAAACTAATGATCAACATACCAATAATACAGATGACAAAAACAAAACCCATACGGTCTAAAAATGGAATTTCGTACAGTCCTGACGCTTTATTTAAAACAGAAAAACCAGTCGAACTTAAAAACGACAGATCTGCAATATGCGGTAAAAATTTAAACAGAACAGATAAAATAAACCCGCCTATTGTTGCAAATAAAGCTGCATTTGAAGTTGTTTTCTTCCAGAAAAATCCTAAAATGAACATCGCAAAAATACCTGGTGAAACAAATCCGGTATATTCTTGAATATATTGAAAACCACCTTTACTATCTATCCCTAAATGAGGCGCTATGATCACCGCAAGTACCATCGAAAATATAATGGTTATTTTACCGACATTGACCAATTGCTTTTCGCTTGCTTTTTTATTGAATACCTTCTGGTAAATGTCCAATGAAAAGATAGTTGCAATACTATTCGATTTACCAGCTAATGAAGCAACTACTGCTGCAGTCAAAGCGGCAAATGATAGACCTTTTAAGCCCGAAGGAAGTAAGTTTAATAAAACTGGATATGCCCGATCTGGATTAACCTCACCATTCTGAAGCATTTCAGGTTGGAATAAGCCATCCTTCCATAGCACATAAGCTGCAATTCCTGGAAGTACAACAATGATGGGCATCAAAAGCTTCAGGAAAGCTGCAAATAAAATTCCGTTTCTAGCCGTTTTAAGATCTGCACCTAAAGCTCGTTGCGTGATATATTGATTACAGCCCCAATAATTCAGGTTTACAATCCACATCCCCCCAATAAGAACAGTAAGCCCTGGTAAATCCAAATAATTCTCGTTATCCTGATGTAGGATCATATGAAAATGATCCGTGGCTTTAGTAGCCATAATCTGATATCCTTCTAGCACCCCTTCTCCACCGTAATTTTCTGCCACTAATTTCAGCGCCAAATACGTGGTTGCCAGACCTCCTAGAATCAAGAAGAAAACCTGAATAACATCTGTAAACCCAATAACCCGCATTCCTCCCAATGTAATAATAACAGCAAAGCAAGCGATGGCATACATACACACTTCTAAATCGAAACCCGAAATGCTACTAACGGCGAGTGCTCCCAAATACAAAATTGAGGTTAGATTGACTACTACGTACAACATCAACCAAAACACAGCCATAATCATGGCAACCGTGCCGTTGTAGCGTTGATGCAGAAATTGAGGCATCGTAAATATCTTATTTTTAAGATATACCGGAATAAAAAAAACTGCAACAATAATCAATGTCACAGCTGCCATCCATTCATAAGTAGCAATAGCAAGACCCATCTTAAAGCCCGAGCCGCTCATACCGATAAACTGTTCGGCAGAGATGTTAGATGCAATCAAAGAAGCGCCGATGGCCCACCAAGTTAGTGAGCCTTCTGCTAAAAAATAATCTTTAGAATCGGTACCATTAAGTTTGGTCTTCTTTTGCCGATAGACCCAAATACCGTACCCCGATACGATGATAAAGTAGATGAAAAAAACCAAATAATCTTTGGTCGCCAAGATATTATTCATATAATTAGAAGTAGGTTTATAATAAATGAATAATGTGCTATATATAACGGTTGATCAAATTCTCCATAAACTCCTGTTGACCACTGATCAACTTAGGTTCTCCCTCATTGATAGCATGAGCACGAAGATCTTCAAGAGACAGTTTACCTTGCTCAAAATCTGCTCCAGCACCTGTATCAAAACTACTATAACGCTCTTTTCTCAATTCTCTATAAGGGGAATTTTGAAGTAAATTATCTGCAGTAACCAATGCGCGTGCAAAATTGTCCATACCGCCGATATGTGCATAAAATAAATCCAAAGGATCTGTAGAATTACGTCTCACTTTAGCATCAAAATTGACACCTCCACCTTGTAATCCTCCTGCTTCAAGAATAATCATCAGTGATTCTGTCAATTCGGTTAAGTCGGTTGGAAATTGATCCGTATCCCATCCATTTTGATAATCACCACGGTTTGCATCAATTGACCCCAATAAACCAGCATCAGCAGCAACCTGTAGTTCATGTTGGAATGTATGGCCCGCTAATGTGGCATGATTTACTTCAAGATTAAGTTTAAAGTCATCCATTAGATCAAATTCACGAAGAAATCCAATCACTGTTGCGGCATCGTAGTCATATTGGTGTTTTGTTGGTTCACATGGCTTTGGCTCAATGAAAAACGTACCTTTAAATCCATTTTTACGTGCATAATCTTTTGACATATGTAGAAATTTCGCTAAATGCTCTTTCTCTCTTTTCATATTTGTATTAAGCAAGGACATATACCCTTCACGGCCACCCCAGAATACATAATTCTCACCGCCTAATGCAATCGTTGCATCAATTGCCGCTTTAACCTGAGCACCTGCATGGGACAAAACATGAAAATCAGGATTGGTAGATGCTCCATTCATGTAGCGATGGTGACTGAATAAATTTGCTGTTCCCCATAGCAATTTCACACCACTCTGTTGCTGTTTCTCTTTTGCATAAGCAACAATCTCATCAAGATGGCGTTCATTTTCATGAATATCATCGGTATAATCCACTAAATCAACATCATGAAAACAGTAATATGGCAACTGCATTTTCGTCATAAATTCAAAAGCAGCATCCATTTTATCTTTTGCACGCTCCATGATTGTTGCTTTCTTATCCCATGGAAAAAAATGCGTTTGACCACCAAATGGATCTGCCCCATTACCATTAAAAGAATGCCAA
The DNA here is from genome assembly GCF_004342035.1 of Sphingobacterium sp. JUb20. NCBI lineage: Bacteria > Pseudomonadati > Bacteroidota > Sphingobacteriia > Sphingobacteriales > Sphingobacteriaceae > Sphingobacterium > Sphingobacterium sp. JUb20. The sequence goes on from NZ_SLYV01000015.1 coordinate 77,074, forward strand.
TAGGCACAGGCAAATTTAAAATGCTCTGCCATGGTTCTTCCTGCGACAACTCGTGTTGGATCATACCAACGGAAAGCCAAAGGATTGTCAGAATTTACACCTTCAAATTGAACTTGTTCTACATGCTTAAAGAACACATGATTTCCTGTCAAAATTTTCATCTTATCTTAATTTATAGTTTGTCTTCTAATAATTGTTTCCATTTACCGTATACTTCCTCATATTGCGAAGTATGTTCTGGTTCGATTGTTTTGTATTTTCGAAGCCCCTTAAAAGCTTCTTGTCGATCCGCAAATATGCCTATACCTAAACCGGCCCCTAAAGCAGCTCCAACACTACCATCATTATCATATAGCTCTACGGGTGTGTTTGTTACCCCTGCGAATGCTTCTTGAAAAACAGGACTCAAAAACATATTGGCATGACCGGCTTTAATTACCTGCGGTGTGGTTCCGTTTTCCCTTAAGAGATCCAATCCATAGCGAAAGGAAAATGCTATTCCCTCTTGTGATGCCCTCCAAAGATGAACTGTGCCATGTCTGAGGAAATCTAAGTTTTGGATATGTGCCCCGATCGTTTTGTTATTCAACATCCGCTCGGCACCATTTCCAAAAGGCAGAATATTTACCCCTTCAGATCCAATTGGTATACGTGAAGCTTTCGCATTCATACTTTCATAATCATTTCCGTTACCTGTTACCTGACTGATCCAGCTATTTTGTATTCCCGTTCCATTGATACACAAAAGCACTCCCAAACGTTCCATACCAGGTGCATAATTAACATGTGCAAAAGTATTTACTCGAGATTGGGGATCATGTACCCTTTGATCCGTAACGGCATAGATAACACCAGAGGTACCTGCAGTTGCAGCAACTTCTCCCGGCTCAAAAACATTCAAGGATAATGCATTGTTGGGTTGATCACCGGACTTATAACAAACAACCGCTTGCGATGATAATCCCAACTCAGTTGCTACATCCGAACGAAGCGATCCATAATCTGAAAATACGGGCTGTAATTTGGCCACCAATTCCCGATCAATACCATAAAAAGTTAGTAACGTATCTGAAATTTGCTGTTGTTCAAAATCCCATAGAATTCCTTCTGATATCGAACTTACATTTGTATTGATTTCACCAGTTAGACGCATGCTGATATAATCTCCAGGTAGCATAAACTTGTCTATTTTTTCATAGACCTGCGGTTCATGTTGCTTTACCCATGCTAATTTTGAAGCTGTAAAATTACCTGGTGAATTGAGATGACTATTCAAAAATCCCTTTCCTTCTAATGCAGAAAATGCATTTTGACCAATATTTACAGCACGACTGTCGCACCAGATAATAGCGTTACGTAAGGCACGTTGCTCCTTGTCAACCACTACTAACCCATGCATCTGATAAGCAATACCAATAGCCATAATATCCAACGGGTCATATAATCCAGACGCATTTGCTTTTTTAATTGCCAAACACGTATTTTCCCACCACAGATTAGGATCCTGCTCTGCCCAACCACCCTGTAGGGATATAATTTCTGCTTCTGTTTCAGGAAATTGGCAGGAAATAATTTTATTATTTGTAGCTGCATCAATAACAGAAACTTTGATCGAAGATGTACCTAGATCTATTCCTAATAATAACATGTCAATCTTATTTATTTAATTACAAACCAATGCGAATCTTTCGTGGAATATTGACATCAAATCCCACCGAATAATATAACCTTATTTTTGTATTTTGAACACTTACCTGCAAGCCTTTACATATAGGTTGCCTGTATCGAATTATTTGGTATTGACTTACCTTAATTCAATTTTATAAATAAAGCTAATGAAAGAAATATGATTTTCTTTTCCCCACCATTCTTTACTATCCACAGTCATACTACATTTCTTCCAACGTTGTCATAATTTAAAGTTTAAGAAACGAACAAACCGGTCAAAATTTACTGATCACTACTCGAATAGTATTGGTTATATTATTAATCGCTTTTATTCACCTTCCTGTCAAAATATAAATCTCAACAAATCGGACGTCCTTTATTAGCAGTATTTTAACTTATTGTAATGCTATTTTAGCCTCTTTTAATCACGGTACGTCTATATGCTATTGTTTCAAGTCTAAAAAAAATCATAGAATCAGCTATCGGATTTAAAAAGTGTACAACATGCATTCATCCTCAGAGATGTTAATGAAACGCGATTTGGTCCCAAACCATTATGGACATATGAGAGCGCCCGTTACGTTTTGCTATTTTTAGAAACCGTAATGGGCATTTATATATACTCTGCTTCAATTACAGATTGCTAAAAATCGAGTTCTAATACATAATCTACATCATCGGGCACTGTATCAAGCAATACTAATACGCCTTCTTTTCGTTGCACGAATTCTACTGTTTTTTTATTGATAAATACTTTGGCTGATTTTACCTTTTTATCGGTCAAAGGAATAAAAAGAGCTTTATCTTGCAGATCCAATATATGTACATATAATTTATTGCCTTTTTGTGTTGTCACTCCCCATTTGTGCTGTCCAATACTTCCACCTCGGGTGCCATATATAGTTTCACCATACAGTTTTAACCACTGTCCCATAGCTCCAAAGCGCAACACTGCCACATCAGGCAAAGTTCCATCAGGTCGAGGTCCTACATTCATCAAAAGGTTTGCATTATTACCTGCAGCTTTTATTAAATATTGGATCAAAGTTTTATCCGATTTATAATTATTATCGGTGATTTTATACCCCCATGATGTATTCATCGTCTCACAGGTCTCTAGGGGTAGTTGCGAGATTTCTACTCCATGCGAATAGCCAGCCGCGTTTTGCCCAGGAAGATCGCGTTCAAAAGCTTGCGCATCTTCTCCCTCTAATGCCGCCCAATGGTGATTATTAATCACGAGACATCCCGGTTGTATCGAATGGATCAACGCATAAATTTCATCAAATTTCCAATCAAAAGTCTTGCCTTTATCCCAAGCTCCATCAAACCAAATCGCTCCGACATCACCATAATTTGTCAGCAGCTCCTTCAATTGATTCAGCATGAATTGATGATAAGTTTTATAATCGGAACCATATGACTTTGAAGCCAGTTTACCATCTACATTATAGTCCGTTCTTCCCCAGTCCAGTAGTGAATAATAAAAATGCAATTTCATTCCATGCTTGTGACAGGCATCCGCCAATTCTTTTAAGACATCTCGTTTGAAAGGTGACCCTTTTACAATATTGTAATCCGAGTATTTGGTATCAAACATAGAAAAACCATCATGATGACGAGAGGTGATACAAATGTATTTGGCACCACCAGCTTTTAAATCAGCAACCCATTGCTCTGCATCAAACTTAGACGGATCAAAACCTCGAGCCAATTTACTGTATTCATCAAAGGGAATATTCTTTTGCAGCATTGCCCACTCCCCATCAGCCAGCATGCTATAAATCCCCCAATGAATAAATACACCGAATTTATTATCTTGAAAAATTTTACGGTTTTCTAAATTTTCTTTAGTTGGCACATAACCTTTTTGAGCCATAGTAGGTAAAGTGGCTACTGCCAATAGTAATCCTAAAAGATACCTCTTCATAATAATTGTTAAATAAATAATTTTTACGGTTGATTTATAATGATTTAAAAATACATTTCTTTTTTATTAAAAAAGCGAACTACTTGTCTACTTAAAAAAAGTTACAGTATAGATTCTTTAGATAAAATCTTCCTTATCAAAACGTATTCAATAGGAGCTGTTTTATAACATCAGTATTCATGACAAAATTCTTACATCAACCTAAATTCGTTCGAAATAAAAAATATAGGTGTTACTATGACGAACGCAATAACCGATTCCTAGAAATTTATTGTTCTATTTTAGATAATCATTGAGTAAAAAATAGAATTAAATCCCGCCAACTTTTGTAAGCATCCAATTTATCAAACACATACTACCAAACTTTAATTAGAGATTTTCCATTTTTTTTGATTTCAAAAGGTCCCGGAGCAGGGTTGGCTCTATTTCGTTTCATTCCCAAATAATCAAGATCCATTCGAATATGCGTACCATCCGGATTTTCGAATGGTAGATTCGAAATCACCGTCTTATTTAGATTTTGCGAGGTAACCATATTACGCTTTTGATTTAACCATTTATCATTAAGAGTCAATTCAAGAAATATCTGATTCTCAACTTTGCTCAATTTTGCTCCAACAACAAAACTGGTATCCATTAAAGCATTCTTTTCCACCGCATTCCTGATCTTATAACCTTTCATCTTGTTTTTACCTTCTGTATTCATTTCACCGAGTTTTTCATTCTTTGAATCAGGAGTTACAAGAACAGAACCTTTTGTATATACATTTCCATTCAATAAAACAGGCAAAAATGCTTTACTATATTGACTTACATCTGCGCCTTGGACGAAGAGATTATTCAAAAATTGCACATCACCACCTGGATTATCCTCCAATGCTTCTAGATCCGTAACGTGTGGTTTTTGATAAGGTGTCAAACGACTATCGTAATTGATCACATCCATACCTCCGGCAAATAAATTATGAACAAACGCTGCTCCCTGAGCATTCATCAATAAACTTTTATTCGAAAGCATGATATTATTTGCGAGTAACATGGGGCCATGCGTAACCTCTAAAAACACATCGAGATCATTTTCATACATTAGGTTGCCCGCTACCTGAGCCCCTTGCGCCATCCAATCCAACCAAATCGCTTTATCAGTTCTATAGATTCGATTGCCAGAAATCTTCGTATCAACAGCACCATGAAATTTGATACCCGCCATCTCGGCTCCCGTAAATAAGCGTTTTATATGAATATCATGAATGACATTATTTTCTATTCTACTGAAAGAACACCCCATGCTTCCTACAATTCCTGCTTGTTCACAATGCGCAATGGTATTATTCCGAACCACATGTTCACCTATTGTACTCTTATTCCAACCAAAATTTAAAGCCCTCTTTATTGTCCCTACATAGCCCTCAGCAGATTCAGTCATATTATTATCGTATTCATCACCATACTTACCTAAAGTAATACCTACACATTTAGAATAGCGGATATCATTATTTTCAATAATCCAACCTTTACTCCAGTGCGTTCCAATTAATCCAATTTGCTCTGCAGTTGGTGGGGCCCAATTTGTCGCCGCATGTTCCATAATTAAGCCACTTACCGTAATATAATTCACAAATGGCTTATCCGGATAGAATAACGTTTGACGTACATTAACTTCAATTGTTTCCTGATTTGGATCAATATCTTTAAACTGCGCCCAAATGGTCGTCTTCAATGAATCAACCTCAGCCCACCACAAAGGATTTTTGTCATCTACCCCTTTCAAGACCTCTTGTTTTTCAGCAGCTTCCATCAACCAGTGTCCATTGAGATACACAGCACCTGTATGATATTTACGTTCTTTAGGCGTTGGCCAGAACCAATCGCCTTTAATTTGATCCCGAAAAGGGTTAAATTTCCCAAATATCCTATTTGACACCTTTACTTCCCACGTATCATTCCCGATTAGTTTCCATCCTTTTACAATTTCAGAGCCTTTAATAATAACTTTTTCTCCAGAAGCCGCTCTATAAACGATCCGCTCCTGATTGGAATTTCCTCCGCGAGGTGGAGTTATCTGCTCCCTATAAATCCCTTCATGTATCGTAATGATATCGCCAGGCATCGCCTTTTGAGCTGCGGCCATTATCGTCTTAAAAGGCTTTGTATTATTTCCATTGTTCGCATCATTACCCGATTGCGCAACGTGATACTCTTTTACTTGTATTCCTGTTTGTGCTGTGCCATTCAATCCGAATAGCAACAGTACGATCAAGTATTTATATTTCAATTTTTTTGTTTTAAAATTTAGATATCTTAATATCCCGTAGCCCTAGTCAACTTTGCTATTAATTGTCTCCCTGAAGTTTTGTTGTTGACACGATATAGATTCCAGTTATTTGTATCCAACTCTTCCAATCTAAAACTCTGGGTCGGATCGACAAGATGTTGTTTTACCCATCTTGGAAAAGCATTTGCAGCACGCGCATTTTCCCAAGTACGGATCACTTTAAAAATCTGATCTTTCTCTGGGCAACTTTCTACATTTTTCTGATTTAATTTGAGGCTATATGTGGCACCCGTACCAACAGCCATTGCCTGAATATGTTCATACTCTTCTACTTTTGATTTTTCTGTAATCGGAAAGTTTCCTCCCATTCCCACAGGAAAATAATTAGCATAAGAAACATCTCTTAGATCTTTACCCTGACTTGTGGCACTGCCCCATTCTCGTGTCTCAGCATCATACAGATTCTTACCCCCACCTACATTCCAGATACTTTGATAGTGCCAAGAGCCTTCCGAAAGGGTAGCACCAGTAAAACGGATATCAGCTATACCGTGCACCTTAGCTTTCTCAAACATTTTTCGGAAAAACCTTTTGGTAGAATAATACCCATGCCCGTTGTTAAATAAAAACTCTTGACCATCAAAATCATAATACCCCAATCCATTAATATTGGCTAAATCAGCATAATACTCGGCAATCTTATCCTGCAATTGCATATTCGGAATCAGTCCGTCATACCCATAGTTAATCGTTACCTGCAGTTTATAAAGTGTATCAAGCGCCTGATGTGAAGTCGCTTTTGTATCCCAATATCCTCTCTTAACATTCAACAATCGATATGGAGCCTTATCCGACACACCTAGATAATGAATAAGCTCTTTACCAATTTTAATAATGTTCAAGCTCTTTGAATGGCCTTCCCAACTTCCAATTTCCTGCAAATGCGTCGGATCGTTTACATATAGCAGCGTATCGACTGCATCAATATTCTTCGCTAATAAACGTTTCTGTTGGTACCATATGCTATCGCTAGGAATGGGGCTAGCATCTTTCGTTCCAGGGGCTAAAGAATTAGTAATAGGAGTTCTTCCGATCACGATATTATACTTCTTCGCCAAATCAGAAAATTCTTTATGAGATAGATTTCCACTCGCCAATTTCAAAGGTTTCTTTTCAAAATTTCGTCCATCTAAGTAGCCCAAATTTCCACGATCCGGCCTAACGAAGCCCTGATCATATAAACTAATTGCTTTAAAACCCAATTTATGCGTGTAGTCAATCATATGATCATATTGTCCTCCTTCAGTCAGCACATCTGGTACATAGGCCGCAGGATCTTTTATCCATTTACCGTTTACAGTTGGATAAGGCAAACCTTCGGCTTTGACAATATTCTGAACAACATCCATTAATGCTGTGCTATCCGGACTTCCCCAAAAAGCAATGGAAGATCCGATATAATCTACACCAGGTAAAGGTTGTACCTGTAGGTGATTAGGAGTATTGATCGCCATATTCGGGATCAATGAAAAATAAACCTCACGTGGACTTCTTCTATCTCTAGATTGATAAGTAATCGAAATCCGACCATTTTTATCCACCTCAGCAGCATTTCCATATAAAATTCGGTAGTAAGGTTCTTTATGTCCATAAAATGCAACATCATTAACACCATCCCCCCCAAGGGTAAAAACCTGTCCTTCATGCAAATGGGCAGGCAACGGAAACCGCTTATCATCTGGTGAATGAATGATGTATTGAAATGGAGCAGCATCACCTTGAATGTCAGCAGTACCGCCAATGGTATTATCATTAAGGGCAAGCATACCAATGGCGTAATTTACCGAGACACTGGTATCTCGGCTCACACCAATAATCTCTCCCATCAGGTTCGTGATATTTGTATGGTATGAACCCCATTGAATCGCTTCAATATCTTGTGAATTTGTCAAAGACAGCAACTTCATTTTAAAATATTTTGCATGCGGTTCAATACGAATCCTAGCAGAAGATCCATTCGAATAGACTACTGTAATAATTTTTTCACTTTTCGAATAGACCGCTTTTTCGGGATAAGAATAAACTCTTTTTTTTGCATTATAAAGAGTCATCAAAGGTGAAGGTTTGTCTGCAGGACTAAACTCTCTGAAAGGCCGTTTTGTTATGTTCTGCATACTGGTTATATACCCCTTTCCATCTATCGCAATCTTAAAATATGCAGTCTGTAAAACAGTTTGTGCCTGCAAAGTATTTCCGATTCCCACCAGAAGCAGAAACAAACTACAACATTTCAAAAAATTCTTATTTACGTACATCATCAATTATTTTATAAGTTGAATTTACTAAATTTTTACTGTCGCAGACTTGCCTGCTTTAATGGTTACCCTATTCTTCCAATCCAAAAAAGCATTTTCACCCAAAGGTGTCGAAGCCTGTTGCTTATCTTCTGTTAATAGCGTTACTGTTGCATCGAATGTCGTTGGATTAAAAATTGTCAATGTCATACCAACTTTCGTTTTCTTGATCTCCTTAACAACAATATGATCAAATGTATAAACCGTTCCTAGATCTTTACGTATATATATTCCAGGTATTTCCAAAGCCATTAAGGCTCCATTTGTCTCATTCCAACCTGTTTGACCTCCATCCCCACGTGAACCACGACTATCCGCGTCACAGTAAGTCAACCGTTCTGTAATCTTTCCATTGGGCTGTATTCCCTCTGCATGGGCATGAATAACATCTCGTATAAAATCTGCATATAGCGTATCTTGTGTTTTACGGTACAGTTTAAAAAGCACATCACCAGATTGGGTACAAAATCCCGGAGCACCATGCTTATTCTGTGTACTGGCCCAAATAGCTCCAGTTAAATTTGCTCCTAACTTTGCTAATGCCGTATTTTTTGGTAGACGATACGGAAATGAAACCGTCCATGATGCTGTGTAATCTGCCAATTGTTTTGTCTGATCCAGATATTTCTGTTCACCTGTCACTTCATACATCGTCATTAAAGATGTCGTCAGTGCAATAGCAGTTTCTGAATCAGCATTTTGAAGGATATCTCCACAAGCACCAGAAGTAAAACCGACCAAAGCAAAACCATCGTAATAGTCCTTGGCTGCCAAGTGAGCTACTTCCAAATATTCTGGAACATTAAAATACAACGAAGCAAGTGCTAGGCCACCTACTGCCATAGCACCGCCCGTTGTGTTATATGCAGCTACCTTTCCCGATTCAATAGCAAAATAATTACCCCATGTTCCCTCTTCTTTCCAGGTTTTTACAAAAGCATCAGCAAGCTGTCGTATATTCGTTTTCCATTCATCTGAAATCGCATTGGATCTCCCCTGTTTCTCCAGCAACATAAACTGTTTGATCATCCAGTACAAGATATCTGCATTTTTTCGGGTCAATCCGATTCCAGGAATCCACTTCGCTGCATCGCGGTTTATGACTTTTCCGTCGGCACCAAGGACATCATAGTAATATCCGCTTTTACCTTTACCTTGGGGAAGAGCAAAATCAAATGTATTCTTCACTTTTTCCAAATGTTCTTTATCACCTTGTGCTAACATGGGATAGGTATTCATCAAACCTCCGACCCATCCATAGGACATCCAATTTGCATTTTCTGGACAATAAAAAGCAACACCATCACCAACGTAATAACGCTCATCGATATTTTTCGCCATCTTGAGGAGTACCTCACTCATCGGCATCAGATTTCTTGGTTTTTCCGCTGTCACATGTGCCTTTCTTTCACGCATAAAACGATTATATAATGTCGCAACATCTTGGCTTTGAAAATTAATCTTTGTCACTCGAATCGTAATTTCCTCACCAGCGGTGACAGACACCCCTCGATCCGGACTTTCACTAAAACCAATAAATTCAGGTTTCTTTTCCCTTACTCCAGGTGCACTGATAATGAAGCTGGCCACACGACGATCTAAACTCTCTTCAATAATCAAAGCATGATCTTTCACTTCCTCTTTCCAACTTATACCCTGATCTGTAAATAAGAAAGTCCCCTTTCCTATATTTCTGTTCAAATAAGCGATCATGGGCGTTGCTGTGTTGCTCACATTAACTTCGATGCGGGATTTAGCCCCAAATTCAGGAGAAAGCTGTGGAATCGGATTAGACGTTAAAGCCAGATCTTTTCTAAAATAATCCGACTTATCCAATCCTGTTGCATATTCCCGATTAACAATGCGTTGTCTATTTCCGTTATAAACCACTGCTGGTATCATCACAAAATTGTCGCTGTTCCAATCGTATTCATCAAAAGCTACTGCAACACCAACATTGTCCATTGTTCTTTTAGCTTTAAAAGTAAACCGATAGATCGATTCCTCACCATCTTTTATGGTTTCTACTGTCTGCTTAACCTCCCAATTATCCGAATTTGATCCTATCACTTGGCTCTTTAGTAATTTCGCTTTATCATACTTGCAGTCCAGCAAACGTAATTTTACTTGATTATCTCTTTTCACAGGCAACCAATCTTGCCCAGAAACAGATATGGAGATTAAACATCCGCAGGCTATTGCTACTACTTCACTTATTTTCATTAGTTATTTCTTTTGTGCATCTTCAATAACATACCAAGCTGTACCACCCGGTTTAACCTCTACGGTCATCTCAATATCTGCTTTATCATCCAAAGCTTTTGCCGTCGTGATACCTTCTTCATTGGTAAACATGGCCTCTCCTTTAATACCAGTATAATACAGCGGAAGTCTTACCTCCTTCTTGATCGTTTTATCCGTTGGGTTAAAGAAAATCACCATACCCTTTTCATTAATAAACGGATTTACATGTAGCATGCAGTCGAGGTCACGACCATTTGGGCGGCTTACATGAATAATTTCTGAAGTTAATATTTCGCGGTGCTTTTTGAACCACTTAATCTTCTGTGATACCATTGCTTTAGTTTCGGGAGTATCATACAGTCTATTGCCCCTAATTGTTAATTGACTGCCGCTTGCTAGAAATTGCATCAATTGACGTTCATAGCGATCCAGATTTTGAGCTAGCGGTTCGAGTCCAATTTTTGGATCGTTGGAATAGAATCCGACCAATTGTAAACTGATCCAGCCCATAGTTGGTAGTTTATGCCATGTACCGTCATAAATATACTGTCTTCCTAAGAGCATTTGTTGATCAGGAGTCAGATTCGCACTCGCTTCCCGATACCCCATACCTGTTGCTGATTGACCATTTAAAAAATACCAATCCGGTATCGGTACATACATATTTCGACGTTGCAATTCATGTATTACCTGCACCTGACTTTTCCACTGTTCCCATTGAGAATCGTAAAGACCATGATGATGTGGATGCACTGTAGAAGCACAAGGATCGCCATGATAAGGACCATCCATGTTGTAGGTCATTAAGCCTGTTTTATCAAAAAACTCCCACATCTTCTTATAGTAGGTATCTTTCCAAGTACTGGCAATACAAACACTTTGTCCAAAAAGACTTCCCGGTTTTCCCGTAACGGGATGAACACAATCTACTTCCGCACCACGACCTCTGGAGGCTACCTGTAATTCATAACCGCCCATTACAATTCCCTTATTTTTCGCGTATGAGGCAATATCTTTCCATAAGGCTACATATTTATCATCCAGATTATCATGACTGATCCCTGGCCATGCCTGAATATCCAATCTTTCCATACCCAACTCCTCCATCTGATCGATAAAGTTTTTAAGCGTTTTTTCATCATGAGATGTGATACCGCCAGTAAGTAAGGATTCCGTTGTTTGAGGCGCCAATTTTTTATACATACGACGATGTGCCAGACTTTTCCTTTCTCGGTCGTCTGCGTCTTGTAGCAATTCAAATGTCAGGTAGGATTTGAATGATTCTTTATTCGAAATATCCACATCGGGTCCCATCGGTAAATAGCTGACTAAAAGATTACGATGTGGAAAATCTAAAAAGCCATCCTCTGCTTGATTGTGTGTAGCCCAGGTATTATACTCTTGATCCACGACCCATTTCGTTGTGGATTCCCCAGCTTGATAAGCTTCAATTTTATCCCCTTGATAGTGCATCAGCGCACTACCTTTTAAGTTCGCATTGACCAATGCAAAAGAAAAGTCACTTTCGACATGAATACGATTAATTTGATCTTGGTTTACGGCCAGAACTTCTGTTTCAATTTCATTCAACCGAATCAAATTATCACTATTATTCAAAACTTCAACCCATTTGGTGATAACAGGAAGTCCCTGATAAATCTCATAGTTTACCTTTATTTCGATATTTTTGACCATGTTCATTCGCTCGGTAGGTTTGAAAGTCAAAATCAAACGAAGTCCTTTAACTGGCCAATCAGTAGCTACAGCATTGTATTTTTGTTGCCATGGATAACGTTCCATTGGAGCAGCTGTTTCAATGGAGACTAATTCAAAAGCTTGATCATCCGTTTCCATTTCAGGCAACCAGCTTTCCATCAGATAAGACTTTTCAGGTTGCCCCTTGAGCCCACCCACCTCATACCAGATACTATCGAGCATAACTCTCGCTTCCGGTTTTACTGCTCGGACATATTCTGCCTGATTGGATAAATTCTTGTAACCTATACATGCTAAGTTATCAGCTACATAAAACGTACGCGACACTAAACCATTATTCAATTGAAATTGAGCAGTTTTATTATCTCTATTTTCTTTTATATATAAATTTGTAGCATGCTTTACTGGAGAAATCAACCAGTCTATTCCGTAGCTCTTATTTTCAAATTCACTAACCACACTCTTACCTAGACCAGGCTTTTGAATATTTTTCATTAATGCCAATCTAGAGAGATCTCTGCTTCTATCCCGTTCTTTTTTCTTTTTATAATTGATTAAAAAATCAGATTCTTCATCGAACCCCTGTTTCTCAAAAGTACTCCATCTTACTTCATAGACTTCTCCCATAAAAGCTTGTTTTCCTTCATTAGAAATTGCAATTGAAAAATGAGGAGCTATTGTTTTAGTCGCATTAAAGCTTCCTGTTTTTTTTCCATTCATCCAAAGTTCACCAACTCCATTCCGTAATGTGGCCGCTAGATGAATCCATTGACCTTTGACTGCATTCCCAATACTTGTCGTGCCTTTATCTGCTGAAATAAACACCCAGCTTTTCCCACGTTGCGCAAAACCATAACCTTCTTTTGTCGTACCGTTCAAAGCGACAATATTTATTTCACCAGATTGTGAATCTATTTCCTTTGCTTTTACCCAGACTTCAAAAACAAAATTTTCTGTAGCTACTCCTATTCCAGATGACATACTATAACCATCAGTTTTACCATTAAATAAAATGGCTCCCTCACCCTGCTGTGCTTTTTCTGCAGGTGCATCAGCATAAAACAAGGGCCTATCTATTCGTGTCAACGTAAAATTCCCTTGCGTTGATTTCACCTTTTCAGGCCCAATTGCATAGGTTACATTTCCTACTTTCCCAAAATTAAAATGCCCTACAGGCTTCACCTTTGCCTGTAAGGCATGATGAAGGATAATAAAAAATAAAAGTATCTGTATTCTTTTCATAATCAACTGCTAACAACCCATTAGATTAACATTGGGATTTTTATTACTGGTTAAAATCAAGAAATAAAGCGCTGGTTTTCCTCTAAAAACTTCATCTCAAAAGATTCAACTGTAAACTTCACTATATTCTATCTTGATTACCACCAATAATTTGATCTATTATAATGTTATTTTGCACTTATGCTTATGATCAAAACTAATGATGGCTTCTCATGAAACAAAACGGCGACTTATTTTGTGAATAAGTCGCCATTTTATCTTAGTTAAAAAAATCTTAAAGTAGAGGATCAAATGTTCCTCCCCATTCTTTGTTTTGTTCTATTTTAGAATTCCGATTCAGTACATCCTTATGGACCGGATAAAACCAATGGTTTAAATCCAATTTAAATTGATATTGTTTATCACCATCTAGGCATTCGACAAATTCAAAACGGAACAACTTGCGTACCGATGGATCATACATATCTTTAGCCCAATCAAAATTTTTCAAATCTTGTTCATTTTTAATTACAGCATTAAGTCCAGAACGAAATTTAATAGTATTCAACAAATCATATCTTTTCCATCGACGAATATCAGTCCAACGTTTACCTTCATAAGCAAATTCAATGAATCTTTCGTCCATATAGGCTTTGCGGATGCCAGCTTGATCAGTAGCTGTAATACCATAATTTCCTGTTCCCAGCTCAATTCCCGCTCGCTTACGTATGTCATATAGTACCTGTAATGCCTCATCACTTTTTCCAACCTCATTGGCACATTCACCATAGTTCATGAGCACTTCTGCAAAGCGGATTTCAACCCAATCTGTCTGTGCATCATATACTGTAGGTATGGTCAATGCCTTATCAATACCTTTGAGTTGAAAGTATCCGGAAGCACTACCACCTACTCCCTTACCTAACTGATCAAATATTAGGGTGGTATACTTAAAGCCAGATTCTGCTTTCGGATCGGCCACTTTACGCCAGGCATTCCAATATTTCATCCCTCCTGACAGAACATCGCTTGCTGGATAAGCTGTACCCGGAGAAAAAACGGTAGCATAGAAGCGGGGATCTCGATCCACATAAAAATCGGTCATAAACTGTTCGTTATAGGCTGGATCATTTTTCAAACGATTTTCATCCAAGACAAGTTTTGATCCATTCTTTTTAGGATAAGCCATTAATAGGGGTAAAATAGCTTGATTAAAATTGGCATTATCTTTAGTTAATGGCTCAGGACGAATATTCTTTTGATCCAATCTATGATCAGGATAGTAATACTGATTGACCATAATTACTTCATTATTACGTTCGCTATACCAGATATCTTCAAATTTGCCATTAAACAATCCTTTTCCTACTGTCTTTAAAAAATCAACAGCCACTTTATTTGCTAAATAAGCTTGGTCCCATCGTACCTTATCATTAGAAGGATTGAATAGCGGGCTTGCATACTGCAACAATAGACGTCCCTTAAAAGCCATTGCAACTCCTTTATCAATTTTCCCATAATCTGCACCTGTCCAAGTATCAGGTAATACGGCGATTGCTTCATCCAAATCCTTTAATATTTGAGCAACGCATTCTGAGGTAGTATTGCGAGAGACAAACAAGGAAGGCACATTTGTAATATCTTGAACATCCAAAATAAGTGGTACGCCTCCTGTTGCCCATACCTTACCCCAATAATCCCAGGCTCTCCAAAATTTAGCTTGACCAATCATCGTTTTCTTTTCTGAATCGGACAATACCGTCACTGTCTCCAATTGTTTTAAAAAGAAATTAATACGATCTATATTTGCATAATCCCACTTTTGACCTTGATTATCGACGTCGATCAATCCCCTAGCCAAGTTTCCCATATCTGTAGGACCATTCATACCTTCATCCGTTCCATTAGCAGCTATTGGCCACTCTGGCAACATCCTTCCATAAATATCTGTCATAAAAGCATTTATCATCACTTTATCAGACCATACATTTTCTGGACTAATTGTAGCCGTATTTTCATAATCTAAACTACAGCTGCTTAACAGCAATGCAAAAGCAGTACTATATATAATATTTTTAAGTTTCATATCGTCTTAGGTTTAGAATTTAACATCGATACCAAAATTGTAAGACCTTAACACTGGAAATGCATTCCCATTACCGATCTCAGGATCATAATATTTATTGAATTTGCTCAACACAAATAGATTCGTACCTGTAGCAAATAAGCGTACATTCTCAAATACTTTATTGTAAAATGCACCATTCTTCGGCAGATTATAACTCAGTGTCAAATATTTCATTCGCATGAAACTAGCGTCTTTCAACCAGTACTCGCTATTCGTTTGGTATGTTTTTGCATTATTGGCTCCGATACGCTTTGGCAAAGTTGCATTTGGATTTTCTGAAGTCCAGCTATCATCATACCATTGATCCCACATTCGGTTCCACTCGACTCCACCTGCTAGATCTGACATCCATTTCTTTTCCCCTAAACGTCCAGATAACATCGTTTCCAAATGAAACCCTTTCCAACTTATTCCTAGATTCAGACCAAATATGACAGGGAAATTTTTTGACCGGAGCATAATCCGGTCCCAATCGTTTATAATTCCGTCAGGAACACCATCAGGTCCGTTTAAATCTTTATAGACCATCATTCCTAATTCAGGCGATAATCCATTATGTTTATATTTAGGATTGGCTTGATTAAAAGCATCTAATTGTTCCTGAGTACGGATAATCTGATCGAACGCCCAACCCGTGATATTGCTTCTAGATTTACCGACAGGAATATCAATCCATTGCGCATTCTCTGCATAATCCTGTTTAATTACTTTATTCCATCCGTAAGACATGGTTAAGTTTGCAAAATAACTTACTTTTTCATTTCCATCACGAAAGCCTAGTTGCAAATCCATTCCTTGTGCATCAATCTCGCCATAATTTTCAGCAGGCATTGATAAACTATAAGTTGACGGTAGTGTATTTTGACGGTTTCCTAAAATATCATAAGAATTACGGAACCAGTAATCCGCAGATAAATTCCATTTTTTCAAAAAATTCATATCCACACCAAAATTGTAACTCAGTGCTTTCTCCCAAGTTAGATTTGGATTAACTACGCTTCCATAAGTTAACCCTACTGATCGCGATGGGCTAGTACCAAAATATGCTGAACTACCCGATTGATACGATTGTTGCCATTGCCAACCTCCTACAGCATCGTTACCAGTTAAGCCTACGGATCCACGCAATTTTAAGGTCTGAACGATGGACTTATTAAAGAAGTTTTCTTCAGAAATCACCCAACCAGCAGATCCAGCGGGAAAAAAGCCCCAACGTTGTTCATGTGCAAAATTCATAGAACCGTCTTCACGAAAAGAAAAGTTAAACAAATACTTATCAGCGTAAGTATAATTAAACTGACCTATATACGACATTCGTCCACTCACCCAATCCGTATCTCCATCTCCCCACGTGTCTGCCCTAGCACCACTCGCTGCCCAAAATTGATCCGTTCTATAAACTGGAAAGGTTTCGCGTCCCCCCGTTACACCAGAACCAGCACCTTCATACCATTCAGTAACTAAGGCTGCAGCTACGCGATGTTTTTCATTAAAAACATTTGCATAGTTCAATTGCATATTAAACTGTTTGTCATCGCTCCAAGTTGATTTACGCTCAATAAAATCTTTACCTACCCATGTTGATCTCCGCACACCTGTAATATCATTATCATCGGTAGACACAATACGATTATTCGTTCCGCTTCTCTTCATCACCATCATATCGTAATTTGTAAAGAAGCGATTTCTCATATTATTAGCCCAACTTCTGCTATACATCGCTTTTGCACTCAGACCTTTTAAAAAAGGAGCTTTATAAGTACCGCTCAAAATCAATTGTGGCTTCAAATGGTTTTCCTTATCGTAACCACTAGCACCTGCAACACGAGCCCCAACATTACCGATCCATCCATAATCTATAAACTGACCATTATTGGTATAAACGGGTTGATCGGGTTGCCAGATCCTCAATTTACCATAAGTATCAGCAGGATCGGCATTATCAGCAATGCGTCCTGTCATGTCATTGTACAACGCAAATCCCGTGAAAATTTCTAAATCTTTCGTAATATCAGCTGTCACATTCATTCTCACATTATACTTATCGTAAGTCATCGGTTCTAAAAATCCCTTTTGCTTTACGTAAGACCCTGCCCCAAAATAACGCACCCTTTCACTTCCACCATTAACACTTAAATTATTGGTTTGCGTTGTTGGATTTTGCCAGACATCCGCCAACTGATCGTAGCCCCATCCATTATTGATATTTTTATAATGGTCCAATTCTTCCTGTGACCATGCCCAACCAGCAGGATCTGCTGATCCATTGATGCGCGAATACAATTCCCCCGCTTGTACTGCGCTGGTTAGACCCATATTTTTAGTACGTGTATCGATACTATATCCCGTCGAAAAATTAAAAGTCGGTTTACCTAAACTTCCCTTTTTTGTCGTCACTAAAATAACACCGCCAGCAGACCTAGAACCATATATAGCTGCTGAGGCGGCATCTTTCAAAACGGTAATATCATCAATCTCGTTAGGGCTTAAATTGTTAAAATCTCCTGCACCTCTCACCACACCATCAATCACGTAAGTTACGTTTTGATCATTAAGAGATGATCCTGTTCTAATACTGATACTTGGTTGCGATCCAGGAATCGCATTTACAGTACTAACATTTACACCAGGCAGTTTTCCAATCAATAAATTTCCCGCTGATGTTGTAGGAATTGTATTTAATGTTTCATCGACTTTCATTGTAGAAACCGCTCCTGTCAATAATGATTTCTTTTGAGAAGTATAGCCAATAACTACAACCTCATCTAAATCACTGATTCCCACTTTCATTGTGATATCATGAACACTTTTACCCTGAACTGCACGCTCAAGAGTCTCATATCCGATGTAGGTGTAAACTAAAGAACTTGAAGAAGAAACTCTTATTTGATATTTACCGTCTTCTTGTGTTTTCTGTTGGTTTCGTTTCCCTTTTTCAGCTACAGTAACTCCTTTCAAAGGATTTCCATTTACATCAACGATTCTACCGGAAACAATTATTTCTTGTTGATTATTTTTCTGATTTTCAAGCTCAATTTGACCAGTATTTAAAGTAACAAATTCTGTTGCTGCATGGGTTGCGTTATTGATTGCAGCCAGCGCACATAATAGTGTTAGATTCTTTGTCTTCTTGCCAAAATTTAGAATGTGGATTAATTTGACATTTTTCATAATTTAGTATATTCTTGATTAGTTAATTAGGAAATTAATGGGCAATGAAGGAGTCGCATTCCTTCATTGTTTTTTTCATTCGTCTATATTCTTATCCATAGGCAATTATATTTTTCATTAGATTATTTATACGTAAAGAATTGCATAGACTTTAGTTTACGCCTGTCTTCCAATAGTATAATTCATAATTTGGTTTTGATATGCTAACCTGTGGTCACAGATTGTTTATCGGAATAAATCTCAATATTATATAAAGGGATAACCACCAATAATTTGCTATTTTATAATGTTATTTTTGCGCTCAACTATATTTAAGCAGAACAACTTTATTTAGTTGCATTTTTTATATATCTTTAGGTGCACTAAAAAATAACCCGTTATAATATCTGCTCTTCTACCAGAACTTATTACTAACATTATGCAACACATCTACGAAAATTTCACCTTTCCGCCAGATCAGTCATTTACGATCCGTGCAGAAGAATTGGAAATCAAGAAATATACTTCCTTAAAATCGCATGTGAATTTTGAGATAGCCTTATTGGAAAACTGCACTGGAAAGCGTTTTATAGGTGATCATATTGAAGATTTTAAGGGAGACGAACTCGTACTTCTGGGAAGTTATTTACCTCACTGTTGGCAATATTACAATACGATAAACAGCAAGCGTCCTGCTGATGCTATTATTGTACATTTCTATCCCGATTTCCTCGGAAAAGATCTATTGACAAAACCTGAAGCAGTACACTTGAATCAACTTTTCGAAAATGCATCAAAAGGTGTATTGTTCACCGGTACAATTGTGGTTGATGCTAAGGAAATATTATACCAAATGTTGACTGCCACTGGACTTACACGCGCAGTTCTAATGTTACAACTGTTGGACAAATTGGCTTTATCGTCTACATGTAAAACGCTATCATCACCCTCATTTCATATTATCGAAACTTCGACTGAGGCCAATCGAATTAATCGTGTATTCGACTATATATTTAAGCATTTTAAAGAAGATATTTCTCTTCAGGATGTGGCTTCTGTCGTACCGATGTCCACCTCTGCTTTTTGTCGATTTTTCAAAATGCAGACTAACCGGACATTAGTTGATTTCATCAAGGAAATACGTATCGGGCATGCTGCCAAATTATTAATGGAAGGAAATTACAACATCACGGAAACCTGCTACAAAAGTGGCTATAATAATATTTCCAACTTCAACAAGCATTTTAAAGATGTAAAGGGAAGTTCACCTCGAGATTTTGCCAAGAAATACAAAATTACCGCCGAGATTGAAACACTTTAATTGTTAAATTCATAGAAGGGCAAAGCCTCTACCCACTTTTCCCCTTCTTCTGTTCCATTGACACCTTTTTGATAGGTATTCATTAACTTATTCCATGAAGCGCATTTGGGATTATGGGCTTCAGCTACTTTCCCCATTTCATCTAGATCAGCACCCACAGGTACAGATATCGCCATTACAATGAGATCTTTAAAATGATAAAGTGTGATCCGCTTATAGCCTGCTTTCTTAAATCCAGCCTCAACTTCAGGCCATACCTGCTTATGATAAGTTAAATATTCCTGTAGCTTTTCATCATTATCAACCGTATTCACAACAAAAACTTTCTCTTCAAATGTTGTAGAACCCTGATTATTTTCAGGTTGCTTGCACATGACAAATAAGATAGAACTGCATAATAAAACAAAACTTATCCCAAAATTTTTCATAACCATATCAATTAAAATAAATATATATCGCCATCATGACCGTTGCAAGAGCAGCCCATGTCCACCAAATAGAACTAGAACTGCCCATTTTATCTTTAACGTCCAATAATGTAGGGACCTCCGTCTTAACTTCAGACTTTGTTAATAAAGTTACAGCAACAATAACGACACTCAATGCTACAAAAATATAAAAAGAAAGCATTAAAAAATGAGGCCAATATCCTTCATAAGGATAATTAAGTACATGACAAGCACCTAGCACCAAGCAAATGAATCCTCCACCGTAGAGTACGATTTCAGCCGCTTTACCATTAATACGCTTCCAAAAGATGCCCCATAGAAAGACCACTGCTAGCGGTGGCGAAAGAATGGACACTAATCCTTGCGTTAGATCGAAAAATCCCTTACCTGAATACGAAAATAAAAGTGCAATACCTACCCCAACAATTGCTGCGACCACCGTAACCCATTTGCCCATCCTGACCTGCTGTTCCCTATTAAGCACCTTAAATTGCTGAACAACATCCAACGTAAAAACAGTACAGAATGAATTAAGACTTGATGATACAGTATCGACCAGCGAAGCAATCAATGCGGCAATACTTAAACCCAGAAGACCATGAGGCATCAGTTCTTTGATCATTGTGATATAAGCATTATCAGGCGCTGTATCTCGAAACAAAACATAACACATGATACCCGGCAGGATAAATATAATCGGCATAATCACTTTTAGGGTTCCAATAAAGATAGCACCGTACTGGCCTTCTTTCAAATCTCTAGCCGCCAACACTTTCTGAACAATGGTCTGATCGGCACACCAATAGTAAATTGCGACGACAGGATAACCTAATAAAATTCCTACCCAAGAATATGCGGCATTGGATGCTGGCAAAAAAAGTTTCCAATAAGATTCTGGCGTTTGACTGACTAATGCATCAACACTGCCAATTTTTTGAAACCCTAAAAAGGTAAGTATAACAGAAGAGATGATAATGATAACAGATTGAAATACACCTGTCCGAACCACTGCTTTCAACCCTCCAATTGCCGTAAAGCTTGTTGCAATCACCGCGATCACAGCGATCGCAGTAAATAACGAAATACCGAATATTCCAGATATGAGCAAACCTCCTGCATAAAGCGCACTTCCTAACCACACCACCAGAATAGAAATCAAACTATATACAATTAAAAAATTATAGGATCGCTTACCGAAACGTATCAGTAAAAATTGAGGGATTGTAGTGATCTTCGTTTTCAAATAATAAGGAAGAAAAACCATCGCGAGCAACATGAGAAATACCCAGGCCAATAATTCAAAATTACTGGCAACAATACCATGCGTAAAACCTATACTTGCAAAACCGATCAACATCATAGGGCCAGCATTAGCACCAAAAATAGAAAAACCGATCTGCCACCATTTCAGTGTGCGTCCACCCAAAAATATATCCTGCTGATTCTTTTCCTTTTTATTAAAACGAAATCCAACATATAATAAGATTAACGCGTATAATCCTAAAACTAAATAATCAATATAATTGAATGATAAGCTCACAATATGGTTGTTTTTATTTTATTACATCGTTACTAATGGGTTGTAATTCGAGACTTGATGCTTTTCCCATACCTGTTCCCGTATTACTTTATTTTCTTTATAACAATAATCCCAATCTATACGTACTGGTAACCCCTCACATTCAGGCAAATGAAACTGTCCATTGCTTAAAGTAGGGCTTATCAAAAAATACTTTTCTAATCCATACATCAGCGAATAGAGGTATTCGATCATTCCATTATCATCGGCAGTAGTCATTAGGAAGGTCGAATATAAAGAATAACCGCCAGAAGAAAGCTGTAAATTGCGTGTTTTACATAAATCTCGTACTTCCATCCATTCTTTCATACCCCCAAATTGTGTCGGTACCGGTTGCAGGTGGCCAACTCCACAATTAGCCAGCATAGGAAAAATTTTTGAAGTCCTTTCCGATTCTCCATAAGCGACAGTCAATGAGGTTTGCTTACAAAGCTCTTCGATCTGATCGTATGCGGCAGAATGGATCGGTTCTTCTATCCAGCACAGAGATTGCTCGCCGATAGCGTCAATAAATTTAAACACATCCTTACACGACCAGATCTGATTGGCATCCACTGCCACCTTCATCCTATTGTTCACCAGACGTTGAACATGTTTTACGCGCTCAATATCTTCACTGATATTTGTTCCAAAATCTTTCCCGATTTTCATCTTGTAGCAATCCACTCCAGCTTCCATAAACACACGCACCTCATCCTCCAACTGTTGCAGCGTATAATTCGTTCCGCCACCACTACCATATATTTTGACCGTATTTCGAGTGCCACCAATATAGCGGTACAGGGGAATATTTTTACGTCTAGAAGCTAGATCGTACAAGGCCATATCGACCTGCCCCAATAAGGCTGAAGCCGCACCTTTAAATCCTTCATTTCGAATAGACCAATATAATTTTGGAAAAAACTCTTTGTATGGAACACCTTTACAGTGAAACAAAATTGGAAATAAGCAAGTCTCTAAAATATTCGTGTAGCTATTATATACCGGAGCCTCTCCAATATAGCCATCCTCATCTTCTATTCTGATAATGGATAAGCCAAAAGACGGGAAGGGACCCATTGTTGCATCCTGAAAGGGCGTGACGTTAGCCACTGGTTCTAAAACTCTAATGCTAATTTTTTGAACATTAAAAATTTCATCATCAATTTCATTCATTTATTATTTTTTAAAGGTTTGAAGGATTTCATTATAAATAGCTGCAGGCAAAATACCGGCTTCAATCGCATGGAGCGAACTCTTAAGTTGCTCATGATCTGCGGCCCCCAGCACCATTTTAAATGAAGCAGGGATTGTACAGATAAAGCGTAATGCCAATACATCTAAGGGAATATGATATCGTTTCGCTATTGCATCGATCTTCTGGGCTTGTTCTATACTCTTCATATCGAGCCAACTTGGCGGGAAGTTTAAAAATTCTTGAAAGTTACATCCTAATAGTCCCATATTTAGTGGGCTAGCCGCATAATAGTGTTTATGGGTATTTTCACAACTTCGTATAGTTGTACGAAGCGCATCAATGCAACAAGCGTTAAGCCTATTATATTCCATGATAACATCAAATACATCATCTTCAAGGTATGGCGCAAATGCGACAGGTAAATTACCCCCAACACCTATTTTCTTTGCAAAGCCATTTTGTTTAAAGTATCGCATTCGCGAAACAACATTTTCGATTTTTTCAGTAGGAATTGCCGCTGGATCATGTAAAAAAAGTACATCAATAGTCGAAATACCTAACGTTTTTAAACTATTTTCCACACTTCTTTTCATCCCATCTGCAGAATAATCATATGATGCCTGATCGGCCTTATAACTTTTTAGCCGTCCCACTTTAGTGCTAATCTTAGGTAATTCACCTTCCCATTGTACAAGTGCTTTGCCTACAAATTCTTCAGCATCTCCATATGCCGGAGCAGTATCTATTGCACTTATACCATGCGACATGGCATACTCAATTGTAGTGATCGATTCCTCTGCCTTTACATTTCCCCATACACCACCTAAACCAGCAGTTCCCAATATTATTTTATCTATTCCCAGATTGTACATGTTATACTTCCAAATTTCAAAAAAACATAAACGAACCAATCTACAGATTTAAAATACTTCTGTATAAAATTTCCTTTAAAATAAGGAAGTATCTATTATTAATTACTTCATGTTATGTATACTAAAAAACTACACTATTAAACGACCAAATAGTCTCTTAAGCTGACGGACAATGTTTTCAAGGCTTTGGTTATATGATATTCTACTCCTTTAACCGTAATCCCCAATTGGTCCGCTATTTCTTTACCGCTAAGCTCTTGATGGCGACTCAACACAAAGACCTCCTTAGTTTTTAAAGGTAAATATGCGATGGTTTCCAAAGTAATTTCTGCAATTTCTTTAGCGAGGAAAATCTCATTATCCATTCGTTGTAAAGCTTCTACCTGCAATTCTTTCCGATCCCAGTCATCAAGAGATTCCACCACTCTGACGCGTATTTTTTGATGTTTAAGATAATCCAAAGACTTATTTCTAACAACTTTAAAAAGAAAACTTTTTGGAGACAAGATCTCTTCAACTTGCATGCGTTCCCACATCACCACTAATGACTCTGACGCAATATCCTCAGCAACTTCGCACACATGCACATAAGATCTTGCAAACAAAAAAGACCTGGTATAATATTCTTTAAATAATTGATTAAAATTCTGTGTTTGCGTCTCCATTATTATATACGTATACCGAATAAAAGGCTAGAACTTCATCTGTAAGATTAGTTTTGGTAATTCAAAAAATATGATGAATGAGTTCAAGTACTTTTGGATTTAGATATTATAATTATCATGCACAAATACTGATCTATTTGTACGATGTAAAGATTCAACTATAGTTGCTAAGCAACTACTGCAAATTTGACTATTACCTATGTTTTCTTTGCAAAAGACAACAGTCTTCAAAACAATCATGCATTAGCTTACTACTAATGGATCTAAAATTTTTTGAACTAAGTTTTGGATACGTATTTATAGGTTAAAATGCAGTTGTTTTTTTTTTTAAATACCATTAAAAACACAAAGGGCTCCAATGCATTGGAGCCCTTTGTGTTTATGATAAATCAAAATTACAATTGAACAATCAGCGGTTTATTCGCAGTCACTTTCATTGTTTTTATTTTATTATTGTAGCGTACTGTTACCTTTTTAGTCTCTATGGCATATAAAGTAGCTGAAGTCAGTACTCCATTTTCCCACTTCATATCCACAACCAGTCCGTTACGTGCCCGCAATCCTTTCATTTCACCCGTTGCCCAAGTCGGTGGCAATGCTGGTAAAAGATGAATCTCCTGATTATGGCTCTGAATCAGCATTTCGGCTATACCCGCAGTACCTCCAAAGTTACCATCAATCTGAAATGGCGGGTGTGTATTAAAAAGATTATCCAATGTCGTCTTCGCTAGGAGCTCCTGCACATTTTTCCCAGCCTCATCTCCATCCAGCAAACGTGCGTAAAAATTGATCATCCAAGCTCGACTCCATCCCGTATAGCTTCCCATACGGTTTCCTTCATTCTCATTATAAAAACGACGACGGGCTATCGTTCTGCGTGCAGCTTCAAAAATTTTAGGGTCATTTGCATTAATTGATTTCCCAGGATATAAACCAAAAAGATGCGAAATATGTCGGTGCCCCGGTTCAACCTCTTCATAATCCTCTATCCATTCCTGAATCGTGTTATAGCGTGGACTAATTTTAATCGGAGGTAGTTTTTTCATTGCAGCTTTCAAGCGATCAGAAAAATCAGATTTTTGGCCTAAAATTGTTTCTGCTTCCACACATGCTTGAAATAATTCATTGATAATCTGTACATCCATGGTGGCACCATAGGTTAACATAAACTGCTTTCCATCAGCCATGCGGTATTGATTTTCGGGAGAATTCGAAGGAGCTGTAACCAAATTTCCATTTTTATCTTCTACAAGATAATCCAACATAAACTGCGCTGCTTCCTGCATCGTCGGATAAGCCTCTTTTCTCAAATATTCTTTATCCTTTGAAAACAAATAATGATCCCATTGATGTAGCACTAGCCATGAAGCTGCGATAGGAAAAGTACCCCATCCAACACCATCCGTTATCGCGGTACGTCCGAATAAATCCGTGAGGTGGTTCATTGTCCATCCCGAAGCATTATATGTTTTCCGAGCGGTGACACGGCCAGGTTCACGTAAAGCCGAAATAAAGTTTGAAAAGGGTATTACGGTTTCAGAAAGGTTACACACCTCTGCTGGCCAATAATTCATCTGGATATTGATATTGGTATGAAAATCAGAACTCCATGGCGCATTCATATCCTGATTCCAGATACCTTGCAAATTAGCAGGAAGTACACCTGGCGCACGGGATGATCCCATTAATAGATAGCGTCCATATTGAAAATATAGACTAATCAGAGACAGATCCAGTTGACCGCCTTTCACCATTTTTAGACGCTCATTGGTAGGCAACATAGAAGGAGCACCCATATTAAAAACCACCCGGTCAAATAATTTACGATGATCCATTACATGACGTTTCTCAGCCTCGTCAAAGGGTAAATTTTTAACCTTATCGATGATTTCCTGACAACGTAAAAATGGATCGATCGTACGGTCATAATTTAATATCGAGAAATTATAGTCGGTCGCAGCGGTAAAATAGATCAATACCTCATCGGCATCTTTCACAAAAAATGAATTGGCTGTCGCCACTAGGCTACCTCCTTTGTTTACGCCTCGCATCAAACCTGCAAACTTCATATGCAATCCTGGTTCACTCGCATCTTTATGTGGCAGATCTGCAATCTGTCCCTGTATGCGCAGTTCCTTTTCACTCTGTGGCATCGCAGTAGCATCCTGCTCCCTACCGTACGATAAACGGAAAGTAAGTTTACCCGGTTTATCTGCCGTCAAGCGGATGACGATCACATTGTCAGGAGCCGATGCAAAAACTTCTCTTTTATACTGTACCCCATTCAATTGATAGTGGACAGTTGTAATACCACTTTGAATATCCAATTCACGTCGATAATCAGTAATCTGTTCAGGTTTATACCGTTCGTTCGCAAAATCAATCTGTAATTCTCCAAAAGACTGGTAAGAGCGTATTCTTAACGGGTCGCTTTTTAGGTATTTTTCGGATAGCGCAGCAGCTTTTTCAATTTCACCAGCGATCAATAATGCTTGTATTTCTGGCAATTTTTTAGCAGCATCCGCATTTGCATCTTGTTTGGTACCTGCCCATAAACTTTCCTCATTAAGCTGTATCGTCTCTTTATTATAATCTCCAAATACCATAGCACCCAAACGGCCATTTCCGACAGGCAATGCTTCATTCCAGTTTTTAGCAGGTTCTTTATACCATAAAACATGATCCTGATGTTGCGCCCTTACATCCACAACAATCATAAAGAAAAGCAAGAAGGATAGCCATACTTTCACTGATGTAAAATATGGGATTAACTTAGTTGAAAACATATAATTTATTCTAAAGATCAAACAGCACAAATACCTCTAAAATATCCCGTTGACTCGGCCAGACCTGCCAAAGGATTCTCCATATCTTTTTCATGTTCCAAGCTACACTTACCGCTATAGTTCACCTTACGCAATGCTTTTATAAATAAAGGAATATGAATGACTCCACGACCAAGCTCACAGGTAGTCCCTTCCGCAGTTGCTGAAGTGACATTTTTGAGGTGTATATCAAATATTCTTTTGTGATATTGTTGTAAATCTTTGATCGCATCCTGTCCATCCCGCGTATCATGTCCCATATCAAAACACATCCCCAGGTTAGCATCTAAATCTTTGATCAGATTATAAATCACCGTAGCATTCGGGTACAATTTATCTTCAGGACCATGATTATGAATCGCAAAACGGATACCTGTTTCCTTTGTCTTATTGGATAGATAGGTCAAATCTTCTTTATTCGGAATACCGATGATTAAATTAACTCCTACACGTTTAGCATAATCGAAAGCATCGTCGATTGCTTTTATCGAATTGGTGTAAATCGGACCTACAGCATAACCCGTAACACCAGATTGTTTTAGCTTTTCATGAAAATTACTAATTTCGGCTGCTGTACTCTTAAAAGGAAGATGAAAATCTTTGATGCATAGGTAATTAATATCCATCCGTTTCATCATGCTTAAAGACTCGTCTAACTTAAAATTGACAAAGCTATAACCTGCAACCCCCAAATGGAAGCCATCTTCTTTTTCTTTTTTTACTAAAGTAGTTGCTTGTGCCTCCAATTGAAATGTACTGGCTAAGGCTAATCCAGATATTCCCAAAAATCCCTTTTGGAGAAATGCTCTTCTTGTATTCATAATAATCTTGGTATTATTTTGATCGGTTTATTTGAAATTGGTCAGACATGCTGTTGACTCTATTTCTAAAGATATTAATTTAACGCTAAATAACCGATAAATCACAATAATTTTACGCTCCAAAAAGGTATGATAGTGTAAACAACAATTGCCTAATATTTGTTTATTTAACTTAATTTCAGCATCTTACATAAATGTGATTAAAAACTGAGATTACGCTACGTCCTCGTTCATTGATAACGACATCTCTTCTTCTATCTTTCTGGCTTTAGGCAGATCGTCTGCACTTAGCGATTCCTGCTCTTCGTAGTGAGCAGCATCAACTATTTTTTCATTTTTATATTCAGTATGAAACAAAACATTATGGTCAGCTATCCGAAGAAGACCTCTACTCCGGTCCATGTTCATTATAGCATTACGCAACAAGGAAATTTTAAAACCATCACCTGTGCAGTACCCAGTATCGAGGAGATTCCAACCTGGCTGGAACTACGCAAATTTGAACTTGTTGCAATGAAATATAACGGCAATTTTGAACTTCTATTTGAACATAGGAAGTATGAAAAAAATATGGATACTGTACTCTTTATGGACAAAGTATTTGAAAGCATCATCGCTGTTTCAAATTAATTTCCGACAGGACTATTACCTTTCGTCTTATATCCTAAAATAAAGTTTTTAAAAGATATCATCCAATGATTGGATGATATCTTTTTTTACGATTATACTCAAAACAAACATGCCAACCATTTCAAAATGGCAGGCATGAAAGATATAAAGAGCAGTTCGAAATGATTGTCAAAAAGTGCTAGTATGTTCTAAATTCACTCACAATTTCTTGACTGGTCAATTTTTTATTATAAACCTTTAGCTCATCTAAAATAGCATTTTTTAAGCTGATCTCGGACAGCGGAAAAACTAAGGTCTGCACTTTCTTATACTTGATTTCTTTACCATTATTCTTATCCTTATAAGGCATCACCACATCAAAAGGTTTCATATCCTTGATCAATTTACCGTTCACATACAATTGTGTACCGATATAATCACCTGTGATGCTTACCTGACTCCACTCATTTATAGGTAAAGTATAATCAAAATAGTATTGATAACCGTCACGAGCATATCCAAGACCTTTACCATCACTGAAAACTTTTGCATTTTTCGATACAAACAGATCACCAACTAAATTTGTCTCAGGTTTGATCCAGAAAGACACCGTATACTGCTCACCAATTTCAGCAATAGGTAAAATCAATTTACTTGTTTCACCCGTAAACTTAAGACCATTATCTTTTATACCTTTTTCAAATTGAGTACCCGTGGTGCTAGCTTCTTTCCATTCGTTATCCATTTGATTGCGCGTTTGCGAATCAAAATTCAGGTGAACAATTACAGGATCAAGAGCCGCATAATGACCTCTCATATTTAGACCTGGAGCTTCAATGACTGATTTTTTCTTTTGATTGAAAGTAAATAAACTTGTATGTTGATCTGTTGCTCCCCACATTTTCTCAGCAAGTACCTGTATGGCCGGGAACACACGGTTATGCACATCTTTTTCCGATATCCCATTTCCTGCGATATCATTCCAAACGGCAAACATACCACCATCAACGATCGGATCACCTTTTTCAAAGGTGATATCACCAATCATTCTCGGCTCCCAATTATTATACAGGTTGTCGGTATTGAGGTAGTCGTAATAATAACCCGCAGCCGGTACGATATACAACCAACCATCAGGTGTACTGATCTGTTGGTAACCCAATTTTTTCATCGCGATAGGATCGGCATAACCATTGTACCACATGTTTAATCGTACATCCTTAACCCGAACAGGCGTTGTTCCTTGAGCATGTGTCAAAGCACCCCAGGCACGTACTTTCTTACCATTATCCTGCACCACTTTAATCACGTAATCGGTGAATTTTCTAAATTTCTCAGATTCACTTTTTGCATACTCATCTGTGCCGATATGTACCTCTTCTCCGATAAACACCGGATTAGGACCTTTTGTATATTCATCAAAAATATTTTTGACCACCTCATAACTTTTTGGATTATCCAGATCAAGATGATCCATTCCAAACTTACGGCTCCCTACTTCAGGAATAGCATGGCTAATTGCCAATGAATGGGCAGGTACATCGATTTCCGGAATAATAGTCACCCCATAACGAAGCGCCTTCTTTTGTAAGGCAATAAATTCAGCTTTGGTATAGTGTCCATCTTTAGAGGCAAGATTTGGATAGCGTTCATTTTCTAACCGAAAACCTGCATAGGTTTTATCCCAATCGTAGTTAAAATATTTATCGAAGGCGTTATCCGTAAGGTGGATATGGAAATTTGACATCTTGTAATAAGACATCATCTCCACATAATCATTTAAAAAATCGATCGTAAAAAACTTACGCCCCACATCCAGCATAAATCCACGCACTTCGTATGTAGGATAATCACGAGAGAAACCTTTCGGTATGCTCAGTTGTTTTTTATTTTGAGCAAGCAATTGAAGTAATGTTCTCGTTCCGAAAACCTTACCATTATAATTTGGAGCCTGAATACTGAAGACATCATCAATTTTTAGCGAATACCCTTCATTTCCCAGAGCCTTGTCACCTCTAGATCCAATAAAAATATCACCCGCTTTTGGTTCTCCAGTTCGCACAGGCAGATCCAGTCCGATCAACTTTTTGAGATCCTCCTTTAAAAGCTGTGCAGCCTTTGACGACTCTTCATTCTGTTGTTCCAGCACGATCGCTGACTCAGGACGCAATTGGAATACGCCATTCACACCATACCACTCGCGCAAGGAAGGAATTACGAAAGGTTGTTCCCCCACTCCTTTATCACCATATACACCTTTGATGACAATATCTTTCATCGGAATTTCACCAAAAGCCTGATCCGATTTACGTACGATCTTATAGAGTACATTAACTTTTTTATCGATCAGAGGTTGCGATATATGACCATTTAGGTCAATCACCACTTTATTATCCGACCCGATCAGAGAGACTTCATATCCTTTTATCTGCGGGACAACCAGCTTGTTATTCTTCAGAGTCGGTTGAGAAAAGAGGGGACTTAATTTTGTAACAGCAAGGCTATCGAGCTGTTCCTGTGCAAAAAGACCTCCAGCAATAAGCTGGAATGCCAATATTGCATAGATTTTTTTCAATTTCATAATGATCTTATGTTCTTTAGATTTGATGTTGCTAAAGTGCAAAAATTTATTTAAAAGAGGGTGAATTTCAATTTGTAAAAACCAAAATTCACCTCTTTAAATAACAATTTAACCAGGTTTAATCTGTTGTAATGGTCAATATAGGTGCATAGTTATAATAACTACCAGTATTAATTGTACGCGCTGCACCTCTAATGTAATATGTAGTTTTTGGTTTTAAATCTTTCAATTCATAGGTATATACGGTTTCCAAAATTTCTTTATCTGTAATTTGCTCTGTATTTGTCAATTCTCTCTTCGAAAAAAAGTTAATGTCCACAGAATTTGTCGTACCTGCTACAACTCCCACACGAGCTATTTTCTGTTTCGTATTGCCTGGTCCAAAAGCAGTTGTTACTTTTACCTTAGCCGAAGTCGCAGTTGTAGATTCAAGCTCAGCAGTGACATACAGGAATGGCCTTACTTGTATATCCTGATTGGTTACTTTATTAATCTTTACCGAAACCGTATCGTCATAAAAAAATGGACCATCAGCTACGACTTTATAATTTCCATCAAACAGCATTTTATTTTCAAATGTCCCATCCGACCTAAAGTATGATGTAATAGCAATTGCATTATCTGAAAGATCTGTTTGAAATAATCTTAATATTCCACCATTTATGGTCTGTTGAGGAACCGTATTGCCGGTCTGTTTATCTACTAACCTTCCCACAAGTGAAGAGCTTGGAGCTTCGTAATTATCTTTTTCACACGATACGATACCTATCAATAAAAAAGGAATTAAAAGTATCTGTGCTATTTTTATATTTTTTTTCATTTCTATTAATCTAATATAAAGGATTCTGAATATAAGGTTCTGCACCTTGAGGTAATGGTTCGTAGTACAATTTCTCAGGAAAAGTTCGCGTATTCTTTGGAGCATTGACTTTTTCAAAGATATACTTCATTTGACTTGGGTCTTTTCCCTCTTCCCAGACCAACCAAGGATATAAGGCATGAAATTGCGTATTATTCAATACTGAAGTGGCAGTTCGCCATCTTCTTAAATCCCATAAACGATGATTCTCAAATGCCAATTCTACCTTTCTTTCATGACGAATTTGCTCTAAATTGATGGAGGATTTAAGTGCAATCCCGGCGCGTTCTCTAATCTCATTTACATATTTAAGAGCATCAGTATTCAAGCCAAGTTCAAATGCTGCCTCAGCGTAATTCAATAAGATCTCACCATATCTAAATACAATATAAGGCGCAACAGATTCACCATCGTTTACTCGTTTGGTTGGATCCATAGATTTCTTAACATAAAAACCTGTTTTTGTTGGATCAGCTGTAGTTAAAGGTCCATCTTTACCAACAATTTTAAAATTTGAACCTGTTTCCGGATAACCTGTCGTTAAGTTTTCGGCAGTTACTTTTTGGCCATCTCTCAAAACACCTCTTCTAATTTCAAGCTCACCACCTTGCCAAGCTGAAAAAGGTAACATAATCGTTGCTAGTAAACGTGGATCCTTATTTTTAAAAATATCGTATGGATTGGCATAAACAATAGGATTACCCGTTTTATCCGTAGTTTTTAACTCCCCGGAACTTCCATCGGTATACTCATATTCCTCTACTAAATCCAAAGTCGGACTGGTAGCACAACCATAGTCTACTTTGAAACTTTGCGGAGCATTAAAAAAATCATAGCTATGTCCTACCTCAGGTGTACGATAGACTTTATTAAAGATCACCTCACTATTATTTTCTTTCAAAAATAAATTCTGAAAATTAAGCGATTTATCAGTGTCACCTTTATATAAAGAATATTGCTTTTCGTTAATAATTTCTTGAGAAGCGGCGAGAGAAGAGCGCCAATATGCCTCAGCTTTACCTTTAGGAATACCCACTAATCCATCAATCTGAACCTGTCCATATTTAGCAATAGATGCTGCATATAGCATAGCTCTACTTTTTAATGCTAGAGCAGTGAACCGGTTGATTCTATTTTGATCTACAGCTATATTTGTGGTTGGTAGAATATCTTTGATATCCGTCAATTCTTTTTCAATAAAAGCATAAATATCATCTTCTTTGCTTCGAGGAACAAATAATCCTGCAACATCATCGCCGAAAGCATACTCTTGAGTTTTAGTCACTAGAGGCACACCACCATAACGCTTTACCAATTGAAAATAATGGAATGCTCTGATGTATCGTGCTTCAGCCAAAAATCTTGCTTTCAGATCATCGCTCACTTTTGATGTTGGTATTTTTTCAATGAAGCTATTGACTCTTCTAATTTTAGCATAATCCCAAGATCCAAACCAGTTTCCTAACACTGTACCATTGATAACTCCTGCTCCCCATGTATATGAACGGACAGCCTCATCCGTCACAGTAGAAAGATAACCTGCCTGCTCAGCAACTTCATAACTGAAGTCCTCTAATAACATGTCGTTGTAAAGCTTAACAGTTAAAGCTTCAATACCACTTTGAGATCCGTAAGCATCGTCCTCTATGATTAAATCACGAGGTCTTCTATCTAGAAAATCTTTTGAACATGATGTTCCTGCTGCCAACAAGATACTTAAGGCTATATAATTTAATTTGAATTTCATTTTTTCTATCCTATTTTATGTTAAAATCCGATATTTAATCCTGCAGTCCATATACGCGGTTGCGGGTAATAATTTCCTCTTCCTGATTCAGCTTCTGGATCAATATATTTGATTTTATCAAAAGTTAATACATTCTGTCCAGACACATAAACACGCAGGTTTCTGATCTTTAATTTATTAATCATCTCTTTATCAAATGAATACCCGAGTTCAAAGTTTTTCAAACGCAAGTATGAAGCATCTTTCAGCCAGAAAGATGACACACGCTTATTGTTATTAGTTCCAGAGCTAACCGTAGAAGGATATTTTCCTGGAATCCATTCACTATCAGGATTAAATTGATCTGCTCTATGCCAGCGATCTGCAAACATAGAGTAGGCAGATGCATTATTAAACAAAGGGTTTTGTAATTCTTCAGTGAAATAAGCATTAAAATTACTAGCTCCCTGTAAAAGAAGTGATAGATCAAAGTTTTTATATCCTGCAGACATATTAAGTCCATAAAACAACTCTGGTGTAGTACCTCTACCGATCACCTGCTGATCCGCACCTGTAATAATACCGTCTCCATTTAAATCCTTATAACGAATATCTCCGGGTAAAAGAGTCTTATTTGCCTGGTCATCTTGAATGGCGGCAACATTGATTTCTTCCTGATTCTGAAATTGACCATCTGCCACATAACCCCAATAAATATTTTTCCAACGATTAGAATTATTAGATCTCCAATTATCAACTAAGTTAGTCGATGGAGCTCTTTCTAGATATTCATTCTTTGATCTTGTCCAACTCATATTAGGGGAAATTGAATAATTAAAATCACCTATCCTATTTTTATGTGTCAGCATGATTTCGAATCCCTTATGACTATCACCATTCAGATTTTCCTGTGGTAAAACTGCACCAAATGAATTAGGAAGACTCAATAAGCGATTAGCCAATAAACCATCTCTTTTCCTGTAAAACACATCTATTTCGGCACCTAATAATCCTTTCCATAGGGATACATCTAAACCAATATTAGTTGTTTTAGAAGTGTACCATGTCAACAAATAATTCGGTAATCCTCGATCTACCAATCCAGGAATAGCGGAGGATCCAAAAATATAATTACCGTTAGGATAAGTAAAGCCTGTCATATATTGAAAAGCAGCTATATCTTCATCATCCCCAACCTTACCATGTGACGCTCTAACTTTCAATAAATCAATGAAAGAAACATCTTTCAAAAAATTCTCTTCATTAATTTTCCAACCAATGGATGCATTTGGAAAAAAACCAAATCTGGAGCCATCCATCACTTTATAAGTACCATCGTATCTAAAAGCAAATTCAGCCAAATACTTTCCTTTATAATCGTAGTTGAATTTACCTACATATCCCAAGCGTGCACTTTCTGAAGAGGAACCGTCATTTCTCTGGTTTGCGGCAATTCCAGCAAATAACTCGTCCACACCATCAATTAAAAACTGTCTATATGCTGACAACGAATTTGTTGTTCCTTCTTGTGCTTCAAACAAAAAGAGACCACTTACATTATGCGCATCTGCAAAGCGACGGTTATAATTCAATGAAAGTTGAAAAACGGTATTCACCTCATTCAGGTTGCTCACATTTAGATTACTGGGAGTATTTCCTGTGAAACCAACATTATAAGTTTTATTGTCAGCATTATAGCTATACAAATTATATTTACGATTGTAATTTTTAACGTCGGTTATTTTATTATTATACGCATAATAAGCTTTCGCATACAGCCCTTCTACTTTCGGAATATCATATCGTAATGAAAATATCCCATTAAATT
This sequence comes from Sphingobacterium sp. JUb20, assembly GCF_004342035.1. Classification (NCBI taxonomy): domain Bacteria; kingdom Pseudomonadati; phylum Bacteroidota; class Sphingobacteriia; order Sphingobacteriales; family Sphingobacteriaceae; genus Sphingobacterium; species Sphingobacterium sp. JUb20. The sequence goes on from NZ_SLYV01000015.1 coordinate 113,072, forward strand.
CCTTTTCTGTCTGATCATTGTATCCTGTTTTATTACGGTCCATCAGCATCAAAGTGTTCTGAGAAGCATTATTCGGAATACCGGGATATTCAGGGTTATCATTTGCGTAAAAAGAATATGTTGGATAAGTCCTATATAAGCCCGCCATCAGCAATGGAGTTGATGTACTTGGGTTATTTGTTTTACCCATACGTGCCATTAAATTTAACTCTGCAGTCAATCCATTTACGATTTTTGCTTCCACATTTCCTCTTACATTGTATCGCTTATAATTCGTAGCACCACTTTTCCAAAATCCATCCTGGTCAACTAATCCCAAGTTCATAAAATATTTAACATCTTCTGTTCCACCACTCACATTTAAGTTGTGATAAGATTGTGGCGAATTCTTTTGAATAGCTTCATTGAACCAATCATATGATTTTAGAGTTCCATTACGATATTGCTCAATCTGTTCTTTTGAAAAAGGTAAACTTAATGTCGAATTTCTTCCATTGATATGCCATGTATTTGTTACAGCCTCATTGGACAATTCTGCATATAGGGCAGCATCACCCAGTTCAGGAAATTTATTGATGCGTTGAAAACCGTAATAAGTTGAATAGTTAATGCTTGGTTTACCGATCTTTCCTTTTTTAGTCGTAATTAAAACTACTCCATTAGCCGCACGCACACCATAGACCGACGCTGATGCATCTTTAATGACTGAAAATGTTTCTATTTCATTTGGGTCTAAATTACTCATTGAACTAGGTATTCCATCAACTATGACAAGTGCATTACCAAATCCGCGAATATCGATTCCACTTCCATCGGCCCCAGGTTGGCCACTACGCTGTACAGCTCTTAAACCGGGTAATCTACCTACAAGTGCATTTGTCACGTTAGCAACAGGAGATTTAGCTATATCCTCACCTTTTATTTGCGCTACAGCACCTGTTACAGTAGCTTTTTTTTGTGTACCATAACCAACAACAACAACTTCGTCCAAACTACCTATAGCAAGATCCATTGAAGTATTAATGGTTTCTTTGCTTCCAACTGGAATTTCTTGCGATTTATAACCTACAAAACTAAATTGTAAGAAATCATTATTGCCTGTTGTACTGATTTCAAAAATACCCTTATCATTTGTCGTCGTTGAATAAGTCGGGTTAAGTTTTGATGTAACCGTCACACCAGCAATTGGCGATCCATTTTCATCTCTTACGGTACCACTTATTTTACGCGTCTGAAACTTTGGTTTGTTTTTAGTCGAAGCTACATTTTCATAGATAACAACACGATTTCCTTGTTCCGAAAATGCAAGACCAGTATTTTCTAAAATTTCAGCCAGCAATTCATCCGCAGTTCCCGAAAAATTTTGTTTAGGTCCAACGATTGTCTGCTTATTTACGCTCGAAGAGGAGTAAAAAAAATTAAACTTAGTTTGTTTTTGCAGATCGCTTAATACATTCTTTAATGATGTGTTAGCTTTTATTTCAAAATTGATCTTTGTCTCATTGAGCGTTTGTCCGGATGTGGTGCCCGAAGCAAAAATATTGACACTCAAAAGAGTCATAGACAAACATAAACCTGATTTCATGAGAAACAGTAAATTAGTTTTTAAAAATACCTGCCTACTAGACAACAGGTTATCCTTGAAAAAAATTCTATTTTTTTTCATTATATTGTGATGTTAAAAAATGAGTTGAAATTTTTTATCCTTAACTCTCAATCGTTACCAGCTTTTGAGAGTAATAGCCACTTCCCTAGGTAGTGGCTATTCTGTTATATCTTTAGAGGTAGAACTTCTGCATATTCATAATTTATTAATTGTTTTTAGATCTTTTTGGCACAACCATTCCCAGACAGAAGCACTTTTTTATCTTTCCATTTATAATTTCCTCCGGTCATTTTAGTGAGTATGTCCAGTACATTTTCTAAGGATTCAGTTCCATCAAATCGTCCCGTTATCAAACAATTTTTCAAGTCTTCATTTTCAAATTCAATCTTCGTCGAATACCTTCTGTTCAAACTTGTAACAAGTTTTCCAAAAGTGATATCAGAAAATTGCATATCTGTATTTACCCAAGAAGTCAGTTTACTTATCTCCACGTCCTTCAGAAGTACGTTGATGTGATCTTGTTTATATTGTAGCTGTTGATTAGGCAATAAAACTGCAAGTGTCTTTTCTTTATTATCATTTACTGCAACTTTACCTGTTGTTACTGATACAACAACATTTTTTTCTGCATATGCTTCAATATTAAAAGAAGTTCCCAATACTCGTGTTGTAATATCGCCGGCATGGACTAAGAACGGTTTCAGCTTATTATGGGAGACCTCGAAAAAAGCTTCACCGGTTAAAAACACTTCTCTTTTCCCTTCGGTATATCTATATTTTATTTCAGCACCTGGACGTAAGATAACTTTGCTACTATCTGGGAGCAGTACATAGCGATTTTCAATATTATCAGCAGGAGCTAATACCGTATCTGTGATTTCGTTAGCATCATTGACAAAATAAATGACAAATGAACCTATTATTATACAAGCAGCCGCAACCAATCGAGATATATGACGAATACGATGTTTACGAATAATAGCTTGTTCTTTCCCGACATGAAGTTCCAGTTTAGTGAGAAGTCTTTGACTGACAATTTCTTCTTCATTCGGTGTATCATGCTTCCAGAGGACGTCATGATCATTTTTATCACGATACCATTGATTAAGCTCCTGTATTTCTTCAGCAGAAGCAGTATCAGATAAAAATTTTTCAATTAAAGTATGTAATTTATTAGACTCCATGGCTATAATAGCGGTTATACTATATAGTCACTCGTCAACATGATTAACCCTTACTCAATATTAAAAAAATATTAAATAATAAATAACTACCAAAATATATAAAAGGATATAGCTATAGCCACACTTATTCCGATAGCTTTCAAGGAATGTTTTATTCTTCTTAAAGCTTTGGTTAAATGCGCTTCTACTGTCTTTTCGGCGATGTTCATAGTGGTCGCTATTTCCGGAATGGTTTTTCCTTGCTCTCTGCTATAAGTAAATACAAGTCGACAACGATCTGGCAATTCTTCAACAACTCCCTTAATATATTGTCTCAAAAAAATCGTGTAGATCTTCTCTTCTTCATAATCTTGAGACTGATGGTTCATTACAAAAAACTGGCCTACTTCATCTTTTCTATTTTTCTTCTGAATCATGCTGAAAACTGAATACTTAACAGCTGTAGCTAAGTAATTGGGTAATTGTCCAATTGCAATATCATTTCTTTTGTCCCATAATTTGATAAATACAGTCTGTACTACTTCCTCGGCATCATCTTTATCTCGAATGTGGTTATATGCAATGGCAAGTAGTTTTTTCCAATAGCGTCTATAGATTTCAGTTATTGCCCTCGCATCACTCATTTGAAGACGAGCAATCAATTGATCATCGTTTAAACTCTCAAATTCCATTATTAAAGTATTTATCACAAAATAAGTTTCGTACGACCCAATCTTTAGCAAATAAGTAGATACATCGTTCTATATTTATAGAACTTTTAAAAGGTAGCAATGTAATGATTATTATGTCGTACTTTTTAGTTTGGAAAAATACGACTATATATTCATTATTTATGAGAAATTCACAATGTATTCAAAAAACTCATAAGTGTAAATATATAAAAAAATAGAAATAGAGCAAACTCTTCAATTTCTTAAGTAGAAGAAGATATAGTCGACAAAATATTCTTAAATAAGTTTTTTTTTAACATCGATTAAAAAAAATAAGCCCCCTCTATATTGGAAGGCTTATTGCAAAAATACTACTCCTTTTTTCGGATCATTCCCAATAATTTACTCGTCATAAAACTAACAACCGTTCCTACCACGGCCATCAAAGCTGTTTGTAACAAATCATTGAAGGTAAGGCTTAGCCATAAGGAACAAAGTGTCCCACCCAAAGCACCAAAGCGGATATCATTCAATTTCATAAGGCACCTCCTTTTCTTTATGAGACACGATCTTCTCTGGTGGCGGTGACTCATCCTCTTCTTTTTTATCTTTATCATCCAGTACCGTCTCCACTACACCAAGTCCAAGAGCAATGTACTTGATAATATTTAAAGCTTTTCCCGGCAATTTAATCGGCGCCATAAGCACTACCTGGAGTGCCTGTCCTATTTTTTTGATAATTTTTTTCATTTTGTTTATTGTTAAAAGGTTAGATGGTGAGAAAGTTATGAGGTTAGAAGGATAGTAACGGAGAAGTGAACAAGTCTGCATTACTGCGTTACTTCTCCACTAATTACCCTGTCACTACGTTAATCTTAACTCCTTCTCTATATCACTACATCACTCGTTACGTCGTTACTCCTTTATTAGTTACCTCAATAAAAACCTCCCCCTTGTTCATAAGCTCCGCCAACAAAGGATACAGTTTCTTGTATGCCGTAACCGACTGCACCAATCGATAATCCCCATTTTCGAACACATACTTTGTTCCGACGAGCAGGCAACCCACCGTTTCCTTGTGCGTATTACCGATGTGGATATAGACATAGCTGAAACCTGGAATAGCCTTAATTTCGATCATACCTTTGTGCAGTTTCGGAAAACGGTCGTAATAATTACCGTTCATCCCTCCATCACGGTTGAAACCAAGCTTATATCTTCCAGCGGGAATACAGGTACTCCCCGGTATCTTCTTTTCGCGCGGGATATCTTCCAGACCATAGCATACAAACTGATTGTTGAGATAAATTTCAGACAGGGTACTATTATTCCCCTGTCTGATTCGGATGACTTTTAATCCAGATTCCATTGTTACACTTTAACTCAAAATAAATTCACCCAGGTACTGGCTACTGGACGTGATCAAACCATCACGATGAATATTGAATATCCAGCCAACTATAGTTTTGCCCGTATAACTATCCGGCAAAGTAATTTCCATAGTTGCATCAATCCTCGTCATTCCTTCATAAGCAAAAAACAGATTATCCGCTGGGTCATATAAGACCACAAAGACTTGATCATCATCAAATGCATTAAATCTATTACCTATTGGATCCCAATTCACATTCAACACTTTGGGAAATGACTCTAGAACATCCAATCCCATCAATGTTGCTAAACTGCCACTTGCTATCTGTACAGCTGCATAGTCAATCGTATAATTAGGATAAGTACCTAAGATTGCATTTTTAATAAAGTGCTGGAAAGCCACATTATACCCAGTTTTCCCTTTCTGTTTACTGTCGGAATAGCCAAGCATCAGCACATCCTTAATAGATTTGAGAAAACTGGTCGTCATCCCAAATTTAATCCGTTGTGCCATTTGACCCTCACTAGCTGCTTTTGAACTACGTTTTGGAAGCGAGCGAACATAGTCAATACCCCGCCAGGACGCGCCTACGACACTGCCCACTTTACCCTGGTACGATCCGTGTATTCCTTTAATAAATCTTGCCATAATATTAATTTTTTAAACTGTTAAACCATATTTGTGGCGCTGCAGACAACCACGGATATCGATATCATACAGCTAAAGTAAAGACAGCATGTAGCGAAAGACGAGCAATGGCGCCATTTGGCATCATTTGACTGGAAATGCCGATTTTGGCGACATACAAATGGAAGAATTGAATAACTATAGTGCAGATTTTAGGTAGTAAAGCTAGTGACTAAACAGTGACCAGGTGGTGTATTTCAAAACAGCTGGCTAGCTTAAATACAGAATTTTTTTCGGTCAAAATTGGCCTATTGCAAGCAACTATAAGTGCTACCTAACAAGCAAGAGCATAAAAAGTGGCTATTAAAGAGCAGAGAAATAGCAGTAAATAAGCAGGGAAATAGCAAACCAAGAGCAAGCCAATAGCCTATCAGGCCCAAAGAAAAGGCAAACAAAAAGCAAAGAATAACCAAAAAATCACGCAACAATAGGGAATAAAACACCAATAAAAAGGCAAGCAAACAGCAATAAAACAGTAAAGAATAAGCAAACAAAGGGCAGAAAAAAGTAACGTAGTGTTAAATAAAAAAGGCCAATCCCGTTCCGAATCGACCTCTTATTTCCAACAGCTAGATCAGCCCCCTATTTATACTACGCTTGATTGCTTCCCGCAGATCCTCTTCCCGATAGTAGTGCTTATTGCCCAGCACAATAGGAGTTAAAATCCCTACTTTCACCCAGCGGTTATAGGTTCTTTCAGAAATCCCTAACCGCGATACAACCATCATCCGTGTCATTAATAGATCAACTTCCACGATCTGTTTTTCGCTTTCGTCCGGAAATATTCTCCGGAAGATCTTAAACATTTTTTCGTTGATTTCCTTCAACATAATTACAATTTCATTCAATTGCGACATAAAAAAATTCATTTGCCGATACCATGAAATGCGGGCAGCCCTACCCCATTTTACTTATTATTTTGTTTATAAATCTCAAATTGATGTTTAAAGTTACCTTTAAAATCTGCTGTCATTGATAACGGATCAATATTTCTAGGTTTGCACAGATAGAATTCATTCGTGCGTACCAGATCTACCTTGGCCAGGTGAACTAACGTATTGTTGCGTGGCCGTGCAAAAGAATGGGCAGGTAATCTGGATTGAAAACTATTCAAGTGTTCATTAAACTGATACTGCTCCGACTCCAGATAAACAGTCAATGTGTTATTATCAATAATCGCATAGTAAATATCTGCCAAAGGCAGTTCGATCACTTTTCCTTCCAAATTGGTCATCAGCAAATGCTTAATATCACGACTTTGATTTTCCAATTTTCGGTCCACGCGCTCAACCAGTTCTTCCATCTTCACTTGAAGCGCATTAAAACTAATCTTTTTACTAAAATAAGCACATATTGATGTATCCTCGGCTTCAAATACATACTCAGGATGAGCAGAACAAGCAGCCATCACAGGCGGATTGGCGATCATCATGGACAGTCTTATTCCGCTGATTTCACCTGAGCCAAGTTCCATATCCAATAGTAATATATCCACTTCATTTTCTTTCAGATATTGTATCGCATCTACCGCATTGGTGATGACCTCAATATCTTTATTGATGAATGGTATATCATCGAGTAACATTTTTAAGTAGACAAGTGTTTCCGGTTTATCATCTACAATCAGAAGCTTATAACTTAGCTTTTTCATTAGGTTGTAGTTTTAATTGTAGACGAACAAGAAAGGTATTTTCAGTACGTTTGATAGCAATAGCTGCCTCCGTATCCATCTGCCTAAGTTTATACCGTAACATTTCAAATCCCGTTTCAGGTTCAAGTCTTTCATCTTTCGGCGACCAATAATTCTGGCAGGTAAGTAAAATTTCATCATGATTACCATCCAATCTAAATTCGATAGGCTGGTCTGTTGAAATATGAGCATGCTTGAGGCAGTTTTCCAAAGGAAAAAATAATATTCCAGCAGGAATAGCAGGATAAATACGATCATGTAGCATTTCGCTATATAAAATAGATTTCTCTCCATAATGCCTGCTCAATAGTCGGATAAAGCAATGTAACTGATCCATTTCTTCAGCCCAGCTTTTCCGATCACCTGGTCTTTCCACTTCCAGCAAATAAGCCAAAAATTGAACAATATCCCGTTTTGTAGTCTTATCTTTTGGGACATCATTGAGTAGCATCTCGCCAAATTTTGTCAAAAATATCGAGGTCAAAAAATGTGATGTATACTGAAGCCCCACGACCCGATCTCTATAAACGCGGAGGTCTTGATCAAGCTTCTTTTTTTCTTGTTTAACAGTAAAATACCGGTTTCCTATCGCGACAATCATGGCCAAGAGATTGGCGATTAAATAACCGCTCACAATCCTGAAATAAAACTTAGGCATATTTTCGGGAAGAGAATCATCAAAAAAAATAATCCCGAACAAGGGTAACACATCATGGATCAATATCTGGACAATAGGTATCACGGTGATGAAAAGGATCAAATAGCACATCACACTTATTACCTTCTGTTTACGAGCTCCGCCCCAAAACCGTAAGATTAAGTTCGAAATCAAATAGCTGTAACCAAAATATAAACCAGCAGCAATGATGATCTGGACAAATGGAATATCTTCACCACTCCATAAGAGATTAGCTACCCACAAAGCAGTCAACATTAATACAAATATGAACAGATGACTATACAGGGTAAAGGCGGTAGTTTTCATCATAAATTAAAATGTCAAAAACTTAAATTTACTTATAAAAAATAATTATCTCCGCGAGTAACAAAAATATTTCCTGTAAAAAACTCCTTTTTCACCTGCCAATTGAATATGAATAATCCCTGCATCAGTATTTTGCTCCCCAATTTCTTTGATCGTAGGCACCGCAATGCTGTAACAGTTCATTTCGTGCAAATAGCTCCAGCACTCCCAATTCCAGGGAGACCTACTGATCTCAATAGCCAAAAAATCATATACCTGTTGCATACAGCGAGTGATGTAGCAGTCTCGATTTTCATAAGGTTGCACACAAATCCGATTTCCTGCAACCACGCTATAGTAATCATCATTTATAAAAACATGAGTTATCGGGATCACAGGTATTTGCAATAAAAAACTGAGCAATGCTATACCTTTGCGAACATAAATATCTGCAGCCAAAAAATCAATTCTGACCTTTTTATTCAAAGACTCCGAAGTCCCACTGTTGCCATCCGCAAAAACAAGCAGATGTCTTCCTTCTCTGATAGCCTTACGCGCTTTCAGCAAAACCTGCGGATCGTCGCTCATTAAAAAACCATATTCCAGTCCATTATTACGAAGCTCATCCTGCAACTGCAGTAACTGTGTTCGCTGCTTCTCAAACACAGCTCTATCCATCAGAATATCGAAACAGAGACCATGAGCAGCCAGTACCAACGGGATCTGTGCATGCATCCCTAGATGGTACAAACATATAATCTGTGGCGTAGTCCAATCTAATTCCTGTAAAAAAGATCGATCCCACTGTAAAGTACTTCCTATAGGTTTGGGTTGGTGAACGATCGTCCATTTTTTATAAATATCGGCATGGTTATCCCAACTTATTGCTGGTATGTACCGGTACAAATGAGCTGAGAAAAGCGCATATTCCCAGCTTTGGTTATCTTCAATAGGCATGTAGTGAACTTCTTAATAGATCATAAAATAGGAAGGAGCATGCACAACCGTGCTTCTCCTTCCACAGGGGTAATGTGGCTGCTTAGATTAGAAAGTTAAGATGGGGCACCGATCCCCGCTCGCAGCTTCTTCTGTTATAAAAGGCAGTAACTCGTTCCATTCTAATATTGCCTGTCCTTCAGCCGTCTGGGCTACGTTTATTAAAATCTGTTCTTTCAATACGTTCATTTCAAAGTATCTTATTGTTTTACATAAGGTCTTCTATAGGGTTGTACAGGCTCTATTTTAGACAATTAATAACTCCATATCGGATCCAATGGGAGCAAATATGGATATTGAAAAACAAGGCCCCTCAAATAAAGGTACATTCACGGGAAAAACCGAGTTGCAACACCATAATCGTCCTTAAAACCGAATTGCAACGAAAAAGAGCGAGTTGCAATCTGGAAGTACGGAGTTACAATCAAAATCGGTCGATGTACAATTTTATTTGGTTATCAGTGAATAAACTTCCTAAACTCATCTTTTAACCAAAGCGATAACCAATATGAAAAGACCCTCTACCTTCACATTAAATGAAGATTTTAAATCCGTAGAAGCACCTCGCAAGCAACTTAGTTACCCCATACGAAATGCGCAAGAAAAACATTGGTGGTCCCCTTCCAACCAGATAAGCGAACAAGTATTTGATGGCCGCTTTGCATACCTTTACTACTACGAGTACTGGATCTGTGAAGCGATGGATATACCCATTGAGATCAGCATGCACGACCTGCACCTGATCTACCCCCTCTTGAGTGAGCAAAGTATCTATGGCAAAAGGACAGATGTGGATTTTACATTTGAGCTCACGCCTGGTAAAGGCGCTTATTTTTATTTAGCCAAGGGTATGTACAATCTTCATCTTCCCGTTGGTCATCACATTCTGGTAGGCATTATTCTGGATGCAGGCATGTTTAGGCCACCGGCCATCCGTCATTTTGACTTCATCAGCCATCTGGTACGAGCAAAAAAAGAACACGCATGTCATACAGACAAGAGTGTTGACTTTCGGGTAGGAATAACCACACTCAAATATTTGCGGATTCTATTTAGCAGACTGAACCCCAACACCCTCAACAACGAGTATATTCTACTCAAACACTTAATCTTTCTGGTCGAATTAAGCCGATTTAAACTACTCCATGGCGCAGCGCAGGATCTGGTGGATCAGGCCCGACAGTTGCTCGATATCATGATCGTGCAGCAAGGAGCGCAGACGCATCTCCAAGAAATCTCGCTCATATTGCAAACCGCCCCAGAGTACCTGAGCCGAGAACATCAAAAGAAATACCATCAGACGTTATACAGCTACCGGCATGAATTGCTGCTCAACTTGATCGAGCAGGTTATCGTCGAAAACGACAAATTGATTGCCACGGCAGAGCAGACCGGCTTTAGCGGACCCAACGAGATGAACAGATTTATTCGCCAGCACACCGGTCTTACCGCATCACAATTTAAACAGCAAGCTGAACAAAAACTAAAACCCTAAACTAGCTCATGAAATAATTATTTACTTATGAAACAAAGAAAAATCGAAAGATTACCTTCCTCAATAGTCCTAGCTATCTTACAAGAAGTATACGATAGCGTACCTCAGGTTATGCAAGCCATCGCACCACTAGGCTGGAAACAGACACCTTATCACCAAGAGATGATCAGTTATCGTAAAATGCTGTATGATGATTATAAAGATATTAATAGTTCTCATCCTGAGTCCAAAACTGTCGACCTTCCTGATCTAAAACAAGAGATACCCTGGTGTGATGACAATGATTGTCAGGATAGTAATAAAGAAGCACCAGCACATCATTATTTTAGTCCATTTACTCCAGAACAAGATATACCCTGGAATGAGGAAATTGATTTTGACAGTTATTTCCTGATCACTTTTCCTCCATTATATCACGATCATCTGGAGCTTTTTTATATTCTAGCAGGTCTCTTACTTGACATAACAGCAGACTCAACACTACACCGAGATCACCATAGCTCTGCATACTATTTCGATGAAATCCAGCTCGAAGAGCTTATTATCGAAATCGCCTACCGAAACAAACAGATAGAAAAAGAGGAAGCAAATCTCATGCTTGCCATATGCCCCTGTCCACCATTGGACGACATGGACCTACTCTACTGTTTGGAAAACCTATTTGCTATCTTAAAAAAACAAGGATTTCATTTGAACTTCTGGGACTATGAATTGCTTTTAATCACCGACTTGCAGGAAAGCTATCAGCAGATCTTTTATCAAGACCTTCATTATCTAGAAAAAGAGCAGCAGCTCTGGCAAATACAATTAGATATCGAGCAGGTATTGGAAGGTTATGACGATCCAGCTGTAGATCCGCTGCACTTACCCAGCATCATTGCGCTCTACAATCGTAGAAAGATATCGCCTCTGGTATTGGCCTATCTCCATGTGTACGACCAGTTTCCCCTTGGCTACCCCTATAGGCACGCAGATTATGAGCCATAAATGAAGTTATCAAACACTGCCTTACTCCACATCAAAAACTGCCTAACGGTGAGGTGCTTTTCGATAGTAATTTAGCATTATGATCAAAACACTTACGTTATGATGAAACATTTTTTTACAGTGAAGGCATCACTCTTCACTTTAATCTTGGCACTAGTTGCAGTCGGTACGATTGCAGCAGCTGCAGTGATGATAAAAAAAACACCTGTGGAAGTTATACCTTCCATCAAGCTTGAAAATGAGACTTGGTACTTTCAAGGGACAGACAGTCCGAGCAATGTAACCAATCCCAACCTCTACGCAGATTCACCTCACCCTACAAAATCTTGTGGGGTGCCGCAAACCATCTGTTCCATAGATGCTCCGGAGGATCCGTTAAACCCAGGGCATCCGAAAATGGATGAGCTTGTTTCCGGTACCGAAACTGTAGCCCATAGAATCGAAGCTGCCCTTGCGAATAGTAAAACTGAAAACGAAACAGTAACCGCTTTCAGAGAATACTAGACACAAGAAAACAATCAGATCTTTTATAATAATTTAAAAGGTCACTCAAAAATCAAAAAGACCAGAATTTTCATATTTCTGGTCTTTTTCCATTGCTTTCAATTGTAAGAATCTTTAACTTATCGTTCGTTTTGAACTACTCCAGTCAGTTCAATCACCTGGAGTGGTATAGGATAAATGTATCTTTTATCATTTGGTGCTAAACTGATCCGTTTTTTCTCTCCATTCACAATCACCTCCCGCCAAAGCGTCGTCTGAAACTTTCCTTCTCGGTTAAGCCTTCTCAGGTCGCTCCAACGGCTACCACGAAAAAGAAGTTCCTTGCGCCTTTCCTCAAGAATAAGGGATAATAAACGTTCGTTACGTACTTCATCAATGAAAGCCACTTTTCCTAGACTGTACCTATTTTTCAATAATGTTTTCAACTCATTTTTAGCTTCCTGATAAGCTGCCCTTCTAACTAAACATTCCGCCTTGATCAAATAATTTTCTGACGTATTAATTCCCAAAAATGGGCAATTATTGATTCCTGAATACCATCCTTTAAAAGTTGCAGAGCCATCTGTGGAAAATTCAAAGAATAATTTTCGCCGTAAATCATCTTTTTCATACAGACTGATCAAGGTACTATCCACATTGGTTGTATAAGAGATCAACATATCGGTCGATCCAGTATAAGCAAAATAAACGATTTCATCGTTTAACGTTTTAAAAGGTTGAGCCAAGCTGGAATTCAGCTTATTATAATCACTCAGGTACGAATAGTACGCCAGCGACTTTTCAGCAGATTCTTCAGCCATTTTAAAATTACCCATGATCAGATATACCTTAGCCAATAACCCTTCTACCGCCGGAAGAGCAGGCCTTGTTTTATATTCAACCTGTGTCGGTAAAAGGTCCTTTGCTGTGTTCAGATCTTCTATGATTCTTTGATAAGTCTGGGCGACTGTAGACCGAAACACCTTTTCATTGATATCTGAACTTAGTTTTAATGGAATACCTGGACCTTCATTTTCGGTAGCGGGGTCAAAGGTATCCATAAAGATCTGTGAAAATTGAAAAAATGCCAGACTTCGAATAAATAAAGCTTCTCCTTCCAATCTTTTGGCTTTGGCTTGATCATCTGAGCGGATTGACTTTAGTTTATCCAGTACAACATTAGCTGTCAGCACCTTCTTATAGGTCGATCCCCAATGTTGATTTATATTTGCATTGGTAATATCAAGCACTCTGTCCCACGTGTACACCTGCTGGCTGAAGACCTCAAGTCCATCAAACACGGATTGTTTCAGATAAAAATCATCTGTTCCCATTTCGATAAGTCCACTTGCCCCACCATTGAGCCCATATCCATCCCAAAGCATAGCTTCAAGATCATCTAACGTTGCAGGAATTACTTTGGAAGTATCGGGTACAGCTTCAAGAAACTTATTACAGCTAAACATGAAAACTGTTATTCCAATAGCTATTATGCATCTGAATATATAAATTTTATATCGTTTCATTATTTTTAAAATAGAATATTAATACCACAGTTAATTGTTCTGGCATTTGGTAAGTACGTAAAATCTGGATCATAGCCCGATTTAGTGGCCGACCACAATAAACCTAGATTATTGGCTGTAACATATAGTGTTGCTCTTTTTAAACGTAACCTTTCCAACATTTTTTGGTCTTGTACTGTATAGCCCAAGCGTACATTTTGGATACGCAAAAGTTCTCCTTTTTCGACATTTGCTGACGAATATGAATAGAAATTATCTCTATTCTGATTTCCGGGATAGCTAAATGAGGGTACTGTTGTGGTCAGTTCATCTCCGATATGCTGCCATCGGTTCGCAAAATCTGCATGAGTTGTCCAATTATTCATCAGATCCATATAGCGGATCGTGGGCTTCATAAAATAAGATGAAAATTTGAATGAAAGTGTCCAGGAAAACTCAACTCCCTTCCACGAAAATGAATTGGTCCACGCCCCATGTCCCAGCGGTAGCCCCGATCCATGATAGACAAGCTGCTCTACCGAATCTTTTAGCAACTGGGAATAATTGTCGCTAGGACCGTCGGCAGTAAAGCCCAATGGGTTACCATTTTTAGGATCTAAACCTTTAAAGCGGTAGGAAAATACCGGGTACATGACATACCCCACAATAGGTGATATCGATCTACCTCCGGAAGAAGCATAATTTAACCCTGTGTATTTATTACCTTTGAATTTTTCGACCTTATCTTTTGTGTAGGATACAAAAAAACTGCTGTTCCATTTAAATCCCTTATTCAAAATCAGTGCATTTAATTGCAGATCTATTCCCCGTCCTTTGATCGAAGCCACATTTCTATTAATAGAGGCGAAGCCTACGGTCGGATCTATCGGATCGGTGGAAATCAGATCAGTTGTATGCTTTCTATACAGATCGACAGATCCGGATAATCGATTTCTAAAAAAGCCAAAATCTACACCGACATTTAACTGGGCGACATCTTCCCATTTTAAGTTTGTATTGGGAGGTGAAATGATCCGTGCATACTGTTTTCCATAATAGGTGTCAGGTGCAGTAGCGTACTGCAAGATAACATCTGTAAAAACCTGACCAGTCGAATTTCCACTATGACCGTAGGTCATTCTCAGTTTTAGGGCATTTACAAAATCACTGTTCTCAAGCCATTTTTCCTGCTGCAGATTCCAGGCTGCTCCTGCCGACCAAAGCGGCTTCCATCTATTATTGGTGTTGACCCCAAAATAATTAGACGCATCCCGACGGGTAGAAAATGATAGGACATAACGACTTTTATAAGTGTAGCCGACATTCATATAAGCCGAGATGAATCGGTTCAGACCTTTTGAAAACCCATCTGTAAATGGTATAGTTGCGGCACTGGCCAGACCTCCATAGATAGGGAATCTGGTCAGATAATCAATCGGTGACTGCGTCAACCTGATACCATCATACCCATATAGACGGCGCGATTCCCCAGATGTCATATTATTTGTAACTTCTGCTCCCAGCAAGGCATTGATCTGATGATCCAATGCTATTATTTTATCTACATTTCCCTGTATCCTAAATTTGTGACTTGCTAATATATTGTTGCTTACGTTTGCTATGGCACCCTTAGGCAGATTATATCTCGGTATACCGCCCACGATCTGGGTATAACGGTTAACCATATTTCGTACGTAAAAGGACTCTACATCATATTCTCCAAATATTCGGTTGGCCTGATGTTCATAATTGTACATCAGTGCAAACATAACACCATCCATGGGCCGGATCTGAACAGTAGGTGAAAATGAGAGGTAACGGTTGTTCATCGTACTTCTGCTTTTACTGATATCAGTGAGTGGAGCATAATGCCAGTCCAACAATCGCCCACCACCAACAGTATCCACAAATGCCGCATTATACTGGTAAGGTATTATTAAAGGGTTTCCGTGCGCATCGGCAAGCTGTGCATAAGGATAGAGCGATGCTTTTCCTCCCCCAACATTAAGAGGGTAATTGGGGACACCTAGACTTGCCATACGGCCATTGTTATTGTAAGAAGAATTTAACTCAAAACGAAACATTCGGTTCGGTTCATATTTGACAGATGAGGTCAGTGTCAACCGCTCTGATTTTTCACCTACCATATTTCCTTTATTGCTATCATAGCTCGCTGAGACCCGATATCCCAGGGCGCCCATATTGGCACCTGTACTCAGATTATACTGCTGATTGACTCCTGTCCTGTAGAAGTACTTTTCATAATCATCACGATAATCCAGTCCTTCAAAAGACCGTATTTTCTCTTCCGCCTCGGCTACCGTAATCAACTTTTGATCTACTTGATTCAATAAAGTGACAACTGGGGACATCACAAAAAGCCGTGCATTTGTACCTGTGAGAGATGGTTTATAAAAACCTTTATCATATAATAATCGTTCGGCTGCAATAAAATCTGTGCTCGACATTTCCTGCAGATACCTCAGATCTGGTTTGGCGGTGAAAGAAGTATTGGCTGTAAAACTCAGTTCATTACGAGCCTTTGGTTTTTTCATATTAATCACCAGTACACCATTTCCTGCCCGTGCGCCCCATATTGACGTAGCGGCCGCATCTTTGAGCAAATTGACCGATTCAACATCATTAGGGTTGATATTGCTGATTTCACCGGTATATGGAAAATTGTCAACGATAATCAGCGGAGCGATTCCTCCAGATCCAAAACTGTTTATACCACGAATATTCATAACACTGTTACCGGATCTTTTATCAAACTGTAGTCCCGGTGCTATTCCTTCCAGTCTATCCAGAATATTGGGAGCTATCCGCTCCTGCAGTTGTTTCTCTGTCACTATTGAATATGCTCCGGTACTCCTTTCCTTGGGTAAGAAATGGTAACCTGTATTGACCTGTACCTCTTCCATTTCAATACTTTTAGGCAACAATCTGATGATGATCTGTTCCCGACCGTCAATGGAAAGTGCAGCAATAATTGAGGGCTCATATCCCACGCGTGAGCACTGTAAATTGCCTCTCGCCATTTCTACAGGGATCAATACAGATCCATTTTCACCCGTCTGTCCAACAGTTTCATGCAGTCCATTTTTGATATTAACATGGGCAATAGGTTTTTGGGTCAGGCTATCCAGCACAATAATATTGATTTTTTGTTGTGCGGAGGCAAGAGAAGTTATCAAAGCCAGTATCCATAATAATGTTATCTGTTTCATAATTCGCCCCCTTCCATCTGTATGATCGTTTCTATTTGTGTTCGATTGATAAAATCAGCAGATAAAATGGCTTTTACCATACCACTCGGTTTTATCCAGACATAATGCGGCAGTATGTCGATCGGAAAAAGCTGGGCAAAGTACGAGTCGTAAATGATATTCGGCAACTTCATAGGCTGAGGCATAGCACGGTTACCATACTTGAAAAACTGTTGAAACCGCTCATAATTATGCCTTTTTTTCTGGCTGTTCACCGGTATGATGACGATCGAATCAAAAAACTCCTGCTGAAGGCTTTCCATTTTTGGAAATGTCAATATACAGGCACCGCAGTCCAAGCTCCAAAAGTCGAGAATGATATGTTTGCCTTTATATGCGCTCATATCTCTTCTTATGGTATCCCCGTTTTGGTAAAACAAATGTTGCACACTCCAAAAGTCCTCGGGTACAAAATCACCCATTTTCAAATCCTTTGGAGACACCCCATCAGCCCCGCTGTCCTTGCGGGGCGTCTGAGCTGATAAACTAAACATATGTAACAAAGCGATCCCGAGTAAAAGGATTGCTTTGCTCTTACATAGCTTACGGAGTAAAGTGATGGGGTTAATAAACAAGATGGCAATAGCAAGTATAGAGTCTTGCAAAGCTATCTGTAAATGTTGTCGGATTGCTGTAGTTTTTTGCTGTACAGCATAGTGGGACAGCCCTTTAAAATAGGCAAGTTCTCTCCCACCCTTGTAAAAATTGCTCATTTTTAAAGGTTTTAAGGGCTGTGACCTATTGACAAAAGATTAAAATGCAGATACTTACAAACGCATCCACATGATCCTAAGCCTAACTTAGGTCACAAATAAAAAAATGGTTAACTGCTTTAGAATGCGTTATAAAGTTATCATACAGGTTTCATATCGGTCATCGATACGCATTCTATTAGAAAATCGCCATAATGGCTACATGAGCCGATTAATCGGCCGGGGATTTGATGTTTTTATTTTTTTGTTTTCTACTCATAACTCGATTCCAATGGTTAAACGAGTCTATAGGTGGGTATATTTCTAAAAGTATGGGGCCCCAACCTATGGTTCTGGAGGGCTAGCACGCCCTGAACACACATAAGAAGGGAACCCCATACCTATAGTATGGGAGTTCTTACCTCTCATCTTGTGTTCTTTAAAAGTGCTAGTTTCCAGAACAAGACTCGAAGCAGAAGCTTCATTTCTTTCTATTTGAAGTTCTGCAAAGTTACTAAATCAAGTAAACTTTTGCTACTATGATTTTAAATCAATTTTAAACTATTAATTTGTAAACAAAATTACAGAAAAAGAACTTGAAATACTATTTTTTTTAGTATATTTACCACTGCAATAAGTAGTTAAAAACTACTTGCCAATTAAACTTCAATAATATAGAATGATTAGATTTGTGAAATATGGCAAATGAAGAAAAGCATCCTTATTTAGAACTGGATAATAAAAAAATAGGACACAAGATATATATTCAGCGGAAGATTGCTGGACTTAAGGCTTTTGATGTTGCCGAGCAGCTTGATATTAAAGAAGCTGCATATACAAAATATGAAAGAGGTGAAACAAAAATCACTGTTGACTTTATCAAGAAAGTAGCTGATATTTTGAAGATAGATCCGCTCCTTTTACTATCTTCACCACCTGATGCATTTTATTCCCAAATTACAAATTCAACAATATTAAATGCTTCTAATTTTCATAATTTTCACGGAAATAGTGAGAAACAAAATGAATCAATATTGTTACTAATTGATAATGTCATTAAATTAAACGACCGTATGATGACGTTATTAGAAAAATTGGATAATAAAGATATTTAATAAACGTCAAAAGATAATTTATAAGCACCTTAATAAAAATGGAAGAGAAAAATCTACAATCTATAGAACTAGATCACAAAAAAATAGGTTTCGAATTTTATCTGAATAGGCAAAATTCCGATTTGACTACAGAAGAAATTGCTGAAGGATTAAATCTTAAAAAGGAAGAATACGAAAATCTAGAAAATGGAAATGGCAAATTTACTATTGAATTGATTAAGAAAGGAGCAAAACTTTTTAATAAGGACCCCTTACATTTTTTGTCTCATACTTCAAGTCATAATTTTAGTGATATTGAAAACTCTACGATCCTTAATGCTTCTACATTTCATACTTTTATAGGGGTGAATGAAAAGCAAAATGATGCTATTTTAAAACTTATTAATAGTGTGACAGATATGAATAAAAAAATATTCGAAATAATTGAGCAAAAGTAATTTGCTTTTTAGATGCGAGTAACTCCCCTATTTGTTACTCGTATTCTAATAAAAATAATAGCCAGTTATTTATTTGTCTATCCCAAGATGACGAAAAAGAACTTATTGAATCTAACAGTATGACTAAGAATAAAAAGATTAATGTTCAAGGAGTTGATATTTTCCTTTTTCAAGAACATCAAAATGATTACATATCTCTAACTGATATTGCTAGATACAAAATTCTGAGCTTACTGATGACTTAATCAAAATTGGATGAGAAATCGAAATACCATTGAACTTTTAGGTTTTTGGGAAACTATTTATAATCCTAATTTTAAACCCGTCGAATTCGATGGGTTTAAAAAGCAAGCTGGCCTCAATAGCTTTGTCATGACTCCCTAAACGCTGGATAGAAAATACTGATGCTATTGGTATAATATCCAAAGCTGGAAGATACGGAGGAACCTTTGCACATAAAGACATTGCCCTAGAATTTGTCTCTTGGATTTCTATCGAATTTAAAATCTATATAATCAAAGAATTTCAGCGTTTAAAAGATGATGAAAACGATCGCTTGAAGCTGAGTTGGGATTTACAAAGAACACTATCTAAAGTGAATTATCAAATTCATACTGACGCAATCAAAGAAAATCTTATTCCACCAGAAATTACCAAACAACAATCTAATTTCGTTTATGCCAGTGAAGCCGATCTACTAAATGTTGCACTATTTGGGCTGACAGCCAAAGAATGGAGAGATATAAATCCTGACAAGAAAGGAAATATTAGCGATTTTGCAATAATAGAACAACTGGTTGTACTAAGCAATATGGAAAGTATAAATGCCCTATTAATTCAACAAGGCTTGCCTCAAAATGATAGACTTACACAACTGAATAAAGTTGCGATGACACAAATGAGATCATTGCTAGATAACAAAGCTATATTGAAAAAACTTAAATAGAAATTTTGATATTCAATATTATCGAACAACGAGATGTGATCAGTCTCAATATTAGCACTATTGAACAATATATCATTGATTATGTGTTTAAACTTAGAAAAGAAAAAAACTTAATCAAGCAGATATAGCAACAATTATTGCTGTCAACAGAGTCTTTATTACAAATGTTGAGAATCCATCCAATAGAGCGAAATATAATATTGACCATATTAATCTACTTGCTGATCATTTTGGAATGTCCCCAAAAGATTTTTTGCCTGAAAAGGCTATGTTATAATTTTATATTATACTAAATTAAAGAATCACAAAATCTGACCTAACAATAAAAATTTTGTCACCTAATATTATTGAACTGCGAGATGCGACTGACCTTAGTCAAGATAGCTTTTGCTATTCTTTGTAACTTTTCGAATACAACTCACATAACATGCGGTAGAGCGGGGGATTACAATCCGTCTCCACTCAAAGGTAGCAACTACAGCTCTCACGGGGCGATCTGGGCAAGAAAGTGACGAGGTGACGCCTTCCGTAGAGGTGGCATCCAAGCTGGCCAATGTGCTTGATGAATCATTGGATTAACTTTCGGGAAAAATCGACACCGAACTGGATTTGGTAACACTCGATAGGATCATGGAGATATCCGTAATGCCGAAAGATGATAAAAAACAGGTTTTCCTTGTACTCGATGCGCTCATCAAAGATTATAAGGCAAGAAAAGCTTATGCACAATAAACAAAAAAGCCCAATCCGATGAAAGATTGGGCTCTGTTATTTTACTTGATCAATTACTCAAATCTCTTAGTTTTAAAAGGATTATATTCATTTGGGATATCATCAGAAATAATCGAATACAATTTCCAAAATTCAGGACTATATGTCCGCGTATCATAATAAAGTGAATCATTTAAAAATATCTGCATTCTACTATAACCTTTCCCTTCTTCTACTTTTTTAACATTTATTGATTGTAGCTTTTTAAAAAAATCACCACTTGTCTTCAAGAAAAATCTAGCGCTGTCTATAATAGTATCTACTCTAAATCGATCATTCTCCAAATCATTTGATTCACCAATAATAGCGGTCGTATTACCATCCTCATTAAGGGACAATTTAATAAAATTGTAGCCGATTCTGTACACTATCCGACACTCCTTTTTATCTGCATTAGGTGAACAACTAAATACAAATAATAATAATAATAATAATAATAGATATTTCATCGCCTAATTTGATAATATTTCAAATAATTTACTTTAGGTTTCAATCCCTGCTCCAATCTTAAGGTATTTTCAGAAGGATATCTATAGCCTGGGTAAATTTTTGACTGTACTCCACCTCTAAATACCGCTGCTTCTTCTGGATTAACCTTTTCCATACGAGAAACACCTTTATCATCTGTATATACAATTGATTGATTATTCTGTTCACCAGCTAAAGCTTCTCCATTCATCTGCCTTAGAGAATGCAATAACTCATGATTTAGTAATTCATTAGTATTATTAACAGATTCTTCACTTATACGTCCATTATTAGATAAATAATGTTTAAGCCCCTTTCCCAAAGAAACGCTGACATTAGTTCCATCTCCATTTTCAGTTTTATATTTTAAATTTGGATTTGTTGCTCCAGAACTTGCTCCAGCAACATCTCCTCTGGTCTCACTTCTCGCAACATCTAGTGTTACAGAATTTTTATTACTAATCAATTTACGTATTAGATCCGTTCCTTTATTCTTGCTACCACGATCCCTTGAGGCTATTTCAACTTCTCCTGTCTTTGAATTATAAGATAATTTATCATCAGTCATTGATTGAAGTCCTTGCATTATACCTCCAATTTCTTTTGAATTCAATTTTCTATTTTCTAACTCGTTTATACCTAAAATAATTTTTTCAGGTGCCATACCATCAGCGTCTATATATACTATAGGATTATCAAAAGCGTAGTTATATGGCGAATACCTCCTCATCTTTTCCGCCATCGGATCCAACACATTCCACCGTCCGATCTCTGCATCATAGAACCTCGCGCCGTAATCATATTGGTTACCATGATTTTTCCGTAGTCTGCCCGATTCTGTCGCAACTCCTAACAACTTTTGTTAAAGAACGTTAACTACTCAAGGATAGTAAGAGTTAGAATATGGTAAAACTAGCAATTCTACCATTATTTTAACATAAAGTTATTGAAAGGATCTGTATGAGTCACATGTATTACCTGTCCAAACTTTTGAGATCACTTCATTAGTTCGTTTTTTTTGATTTTATAAGCTCTATTACAACAAGCAATAAACCTGCTACAAATCCTGCTATCAAAAACTGTAGAAAATAAAACCTCTCTAACCGTGATCTCCCTGTTTCATCGGTAAACAGATTTGTTGTTGAATAAAAAAATAACGGTAGAAAGAATAGCAAAAAACCTATTGTTGAAAATATTTTTGCAACTGTAGTATTAGAAAAATAAAAAAGCACAAGCATAGTCAGAGAAAACAAACTATTCACCAGATACATTCCTATGCTGTCATTCTTACTTAATAAAACTCCTATAGGTTCAGCTATAATGCTATTCAAATACATTATTAGCACTTGTAGAACTGGCATAAAAGAACTCACAACCAATATAACAAAGGCTGTGAGTGAAAACTTTAATTTATTCATTGTCCTCTTGGGTTTTGTTTTTCAAATTGTTTATTCCAATCAGCAATAGGAATGATTGTTTCTTTTCCATTCTGGCCAATAGAATAAACACCGGTAAAGTTTCCTTTCTTATCTACTGCTATCCGAAGATTAATATCAAACTGTTTTTCTCTTTTATCACCTAATAAAGCCCAAAATGGTCCTTTATCGGATCCTGCTTTTGCAGCTCCAACTCCTAAGAATACTTTGTTCTTTCCTGTACCATCAACAACAAAAGCTTCTGAACTTGGAAAACCATCGCCTGCTAAATCACCAGTTAAACTTAAAATAGAAGAACCATCCTTATTTTCTGAAACACCAATATGTACATCAGTCCAGACATCAATATCATGTGACGGACCTCCGTCAAGTCCAGGAAATAAAGCATCATCATTTCCCGATAAATGCGTATAAATTCTGCTACCATAAGAATAATCATCTTCAATTTGGGCATCTGAAAATGCTCTCGCACCATACCTAGATTCTGACCAACTACCATAAGGTGTACTATTTGAAGTCATTGTAGTAGTTTCATACGAAGTAATTTGCCTTATTCTTGAGGAGTGTCCTTCATATATTGTCGAAAAACGTCTATTGTAGCCATCACCTTTCCATAAATTTCCACCAAACCAATCAAAAGGTGCAAAACTCCTTACATGTATTTCAATAGGGTATTGTCCATCCGGATCCATAAACCTGATCGGATTATTAAAAGCATAAGAATATGGAGACAATCGTCGTCCTTGTTCAGCCAATGGATCCACAACGTTCCAACGTCCTATCTCTGCATCGTAGAATCTAGCTCCGTAATCCAGCTGTCCTTCCAAGACATAAGAACCTCCCAAGGCATGCGTACCCAGATTAAGGTCACTCTGCATCTCCTTGCCATTATAAAGATACTTATTATTTACACTCGTTGCAATAGACTTGGTTTTGCCGAACGGATAGTAGTCCTGCTTCTGAACAACAGATGGAACAGTCGCACTTCCTTCTCGCTTGATCACGGAACGCACATTACCCAAATGATCGGTCAGGTTGTAATGATAGCTATACGTGCCCGAACTGTTCAGCAGAAATCCATCTTCCGTAGCAATGCGTTCGATCACGGGAGCTGCAGTACCAGTCTTACTATATTCTATTCCTCCTATATAATCCTGTTCTGTGATTATTGTACCTACTGTAGACTTACGATTAAGTTTGTTTCCTATCGCATCATAACTATATACGATAGTCCTGCTGCCACCTGTTACTGTCTTTGGCAGGTTTAAATGATTATATGTAAACGACATACCTGTGCGGTCCTTGGTCGCATTACCGTTCAGATCATATGTAAATGTCCCAGTTAATCCACCTGAAAGGCTAGAAAGCCTATTGCTCTTATTTGCATTGTTATAAACATAGGTAATTGAAGCCCCATTATCACGTGTCAATGTCTTGATATTACCCATATCGTCATAGGTCAATAACTCGCTCATAACTGTTCCTGTACTCACACCACTCTTCAATCGGTTTAGTTCATCGTAGGCATAGGTAAATGTACTGTTTGTTGTAGACGCATGCCCCCAGAGCTGTTGCGCAATATTGCCATTGTACTGTGCATTGGATAATACCGTAGTTCCGTTGACATTGTAGTTCAGCTGAAAGCTAAATTGAGGAGAACCCATCTTGGTCTGCCAACCCCGTTCGTTATAGGAATAAGAAATATTGGTCATAAAGGTACTCCCACCGTTTTCACTGTGCAGTGATTTAGTTTTCAGCTGGCCGATCTCATTGTACGCAAGCTTGCTCTGGAGAATTTCAGTCTGGCTGTTCACTTTCTTTTTAGTCTGTACCAGCCGACCTACATGATCATATTCATTTGTGGTCGTTAATGTTGTAGCAGCACCACTACTTGGCGTATGCAAACGCACATTTTTAACCAGATCTCCAGAAAAATTATATTCATTGGTCAGTCGGTCTGTACCCTTCAAGTTATTTTTTCCCACGCTCTGGATCAACCGGCTATAATCATCATAATAGTTGACTGTCAACATCGAATCCGTACGGTCATCTTTCCAAATGGCGGTTCCAGTCAGAAGCCCCTTTGTTCTTTGGCTCCAGCTGATACCCAATGGCTGAAGTGCTGCAGTAGACGCTCCATTAAAACTGTAATCATCGTAGTAATTGATCGTCATCACTGCTTGCCCCGTCTTAGGATAGGCCTGATTGGTATAACTGGCCGTACCGATACGGCTCTCCCAATACTTAACAACTGTATTCACGTCAGTCTGTGCAGCAGCCTGCGATGAAAATGATTTTGCATAGATACCGGTCTGCGCAACACGCCCTAGTGCATCATATTTTGTATAGCTCCATTTGTTCTGACTCCGCTGTACAGCATCCTGGCTAAGTACCAAACGGTCACTTTTATTGTAAACGAACCATTCCCAGCCTTTTCCCGGGATTTTCTTTTCTATTATTCGATGCCTGCTGTCATAACGGTAGCAATAGATCAGTTCATTGAAATCTGAACTGCTCTCCGTAACGGTGGTAGCCGTAAAGCCAGGCGGGATCACATATTTCAGATCGCCATACTCATCATAAACATAATGGGTATCCAATTTCTTGGTAGAAGTCTCCCAGATCCGCCTCAACACAACAAGGTTCTCAAAGTCCCTATATTCCTCCACCGTACCCATTTTCCCTTTAACTTGAGTCCAGTTCTCGTCCTTAACAATGCTTTTATAAAGTTTGCCTGTAGCATAAAAACCCTGTAGCGAGGCTTGGTTAGGATTGTCCATTTTCCACCGGGGCACTTCGTCCTGTCCGTTGCTTCCAGATGACCGCCTGACCGTATGGCTAGTTCCCGGTTGCCAAACTGCACCAGCGAAACCTGTCTCTACAGGCTCAGAGCGCCCTGAATTGTCAAATACGCGCTGTTCAAAAGGATAGTCCATCGCTTTAACCCCATTGATAGTGGCCTGGGTTTCGGTATAAAAACTCTTCAATTCATTAAATCCTGCGGGACTGAATTTTCCACTGTTCCCAGATTTAGCATATACCTGGTCACCCCTAAACACACGCCCATAACCGTCGTACGCACTTCCTTTGATGAGGTCCGAAAAAAGCGGACTCGCCTTGAACTGTATTTCCTGCACAATTCTACCTAGTCCATCAAAATAACTGATACCAATGCGATTCTTTACATGGTTGAGTGCAGAGTCCTGGCTTCTTGTCCGTTCAGTCGGATTATATTTTACAATATGGTTTGTTTTCTCCACCATGGACAGATCAAACCAGTCTGTAGATCCCTGGCCATAGAGAGATAGACACCCTGTTGTCAGTATAAAGAATAAAACAATCTTTTTCATAATACGCTACACCATTAATTACTTTGTGGACAAGCCGATGAATTGATCTCCGAATAGATGGCCGAATAACTGCTATCACTGAACATGTATCTGTATTTACATTCCCACTGGTTATTGCCCAGATAGCTTGAACTGTATTCGACGCGTACACCAGTCTCGCAAATCCCACCAACCATTTTCTTATCAGGACCATCGCATGAACAGGTACCGTTTGCATTGACATAGGCCTGTCCGTTCTGGACAATATCCTGGTCGGCCTTGGCATTTGCATCTTCCTTGCTTAGTTCGGAAGAATGTTTACCTGCAGGAACTACATAATTTATCCGTTTTCCCACTCCTTTATCTGGCGGACAGTCGTTCTTAAAAAACATTCTGGACTGTTGATCGTTATAAAACAGACATTTCCCGTTAGCATTAGCGTAAGACTGTCCGTTCTGTTGCACATCAGCCTGTGCCTTATTGTCGGCATCTGCCTGGCTAATAGCAGATACATAGCTTCCATAAGAAACAATGTATTCAAGCTGGGTAGGCAGACTTCCATTGGTAGGACAGTTATTCTTTGTGAAAAATCCTGATTTCAGCACGCTGAAGAATAGTGTACCAGGTGTAACACCGACTACAGCTGGCCTGTTGATCTGATAATGGTATCCCTCGGTGACATATTGGTTTATATCCTTTACTGAACTGAGTCTATTGAAAACATCATATTCATAAGTTGCGGGGAAATTGTTGGCATCCAATCTAGAAACGACGCCTTTTTCACTATGACCATAGCTTTCTATTGTTCCACCTGATTGGTATAACCGCAGATCATCCACTGTTACACCACTCCCAGTAACTTCCACCGAAACTGTTCCTGTCGGGAGACTATATACCATGGAACTCCAGCCCTGAAGCACCGTCACCGATTGTGGAACGACCTCAGTACTTCCGTTTACAACAACTTTAACACTTCCTCCTTTTTTCCAAAATTCCAGTACCAGCGGAACAGCTACTTGACGAAGTTGGAGCTTGTAGATTCTGCTTCCCACAGAGAGCAAGCCAGCACGCTTACCTGTAAACGCTCCGCTCGAATAGGTGATCTGGTCGACCTGCCACCCTCCAGTCTCTCCGGTCTCAAAATTGGCATTTGCCAGATTCCTATAATCACCTTGCTGGTTGATCGCGATCGGTTCGTTGAACTGGCTGTCCCATAAATAAGAAACTGTCGAGCTGTCCTTTGCTACGATATCCCGGATCCTACCATTTGACTGATAACCTGCTTCTTTCTCCAGAGCATAACGGGAATCACGAGTGATATTTCCTGATGCATCAATGCCTGATAAGACAAATGACATACCTGTAGGAAGTTTTTCCAGCTGGAAAACCCGCGCAAGTGCAGGTGCATTATTTGCGTATTCGTAAAAATTTGCCCCAATAACCTGCTCAGCGGCACTCTCATTGGCTTTACTCAACAACACGCTCTCCACTTCAGCACTAAGCTTATTGGCATTGTACATATTCCGAACCCAGCTCGGCCTGATCCCGCTTCCAGAGTCAAAATCTGCAATGTATTTTTTCCTGTTGACCAACAGTTCTCCGTTGGATCGCTTAAGAGTCAATGCGGAGGGCAGCAGGCGGAGAAATCCTTGATAGGTGTAACTCTTTTCTTCCGTAAGGATACTACTGTCAGTGTATTCAATGTTATCTTCCTTCACTAATCTTATTTCCTGTGTCGAAAATGCTTTTGTCATAGCAGCTTTGACCGTAGGAATACGCCTACTTTCCAAACAGCCAGCGGGAGCGCCGTTATCTATCGAATAGTTAATGTATTCAAAATCAGACTTCTTGCAATGATACTGATAACTGCTCTGCGACTGTCGGGCATCTGAATAATAGCCATAAAGTGTCGCCAGTACGGCCACTCCATATTGAAATTTCTGTTCCCGCACCAGCTTGCCACTGATATTATAGGTCTTATGATTCAGCAGTTTTCCGGCAGACCTATCCTCTTCTTCACCGATCCACCCTCTGTTATAGAGCGATACTGTTTTTCCTATAACTCGGCCTTCTGAGGGAGAAATGGTTTCTTCAATGACCCGCTCATAGCCGACCTGTGAGCCTTCAAAACTCCCCAGTTCATATATCGAGGAAGAATAGAGTGTATGGGTCATAAAGATCTTGTCTTTCAGTGCGCAAAGATCTGTCGAACCTGGTGGGTTAATGTTCAGGCCATGCACCAATCGCGTTGTCGTACGCACATACTGCGGCATCCGGCCGATAAAACCACTCGAATTTCCGTCTTCACTGAGATATTGGAAACGCCTTTTTCCGGCAACCACATTGGATGAAGAGAAATCGGCAATACCGCTCAGACGGATACCACCGACATTGACGCGTTGGTTCTGAAAAAAAGCCTCATTCAACTCATATTCATATTCGGTCCGTCCTCCTCCAGGATATTGTATGCTGCGCAGCACTGTGGAACGGCTGGCGGCGAGATCGGGAGACCTGTCAGCACCACCGCCATAAACCATTTCAGCACCATATTCACCCTGTAATGTCAGGTTCGGGACCAACGTACTGTTACTTCGAGCATTGAAATATCCCCAATGGTCGATACCCTTTGTATTGATGGGTGGAAGATTCCAGGCATCGTGGTAGCTGAAGATGTAAGGAGGAAGTCGTTCGTTTCCGACAGACTCGGTCAACGAATCGAGCCGCAACCTGTATCGCTCATGACCGATATTAGAAAGATTGGAGAAGTAGCCGTGGTAAAAAGTAAACGTCCGCAGAGGAATTATTGTTCCATTCAAGTAATTGGACACCTGAATGCTTTTAAGCTGACGCTCTTCCAAAATGGGACTATCTTTGCGTACCCCTGTCTGCGAATTTAGATCCACTCGTTTTAACAAGTTTCCTTCTCTACTGAGAACAACTGATTTCAAAAACTTTTTCTTGATATAGGTAAACGGCTCGATAATGACATTAGAAAAACTACTATTACTGGGATAGCACTGGCTGACCCGCAGGTCAGTTACCGGCACCGTTATCGAAAAGATACTATTATTCCCCCGTGCCAGTTCCTCCTCTACGGTCATCGTATGATAGTCGAAGATCAGTGATTCTTTTGTGTAAGAATTAACAACTTTGCTTACATACCATGCAGAGGTAAAGTTATAACTGTTCAGGTTAGCTTCATCACCAAAATCGGTCGCTGTCATACGCGTCTGTTCCCGTTCCGTAAAATAATATACCGTACCTTCCGGGTCAATTATCCTAAACGAAAAAGTATCTTGTGAGACATTGCTCGGAATAATCTTCAATAGACTTGATTCTTTCTGATTGACAGTCCCATCATGCGCAATCTTAAATTTCCCAGAATAACCACCGATATTAAAGTAATAAAGATCAGGCTGCCGTTCTATGGTACCATTGTCGATCTGGTCAAGATAATTTTGATAGTCAAATAATTTTTGTGCATTGGGCGGAGCATAATTTGCGGCCTGTGCATTATAATAGTTGCTGGGTAGATCCGGTGCACCCTGAACGCTCCTTGTGATTACGCATCCCATATTCAGAGTCCAGCCCTGACCTGTCCATCCGGCCCGCTCTGCAGGTTTAAAGCCCGAAACATTGGCAGTTAAAGAGATGTCATGTGAAATAGCAGTTCCCCTGATCTGATAAATCGGGACAGAAATATTGGGCTGGCCGGTAAATTTAGATATATTCTGGTTGCCATATCTTGCCAGCGAGGCCGCTTCCACCGAAGGTGGAATCACCTGGACATCGGAAACATGGCCCCGAAGGACCGCACTTGTCAATGTGGCATCCTGTCCCAATGATCTGTCGCAAAAGAAAAAAACTGGACATAGAATCAAAAGAAACCGAAGTTCCAGAGCAAAACTATTTCTGTCACTTTTCATAAATTATAATTGGTTATTAAAATACTATATTACTCCATCACTTGCCTTCCGACTATTGCTGAACTTGAAAGTAATCCATGAAATTACATAAAAGATCCTTTAACAATATCCTGCTAGGTCAATATCGGTTTACATATATAAAAAATTGATTAATATAATTAATTGAAAATACTAAATATATCTAAATTATCAAAGAAAAAAAATTCGCATTCAAATCAAATGGAATCGTTTTATCACTCAAACAGAAATTAGCGGCATAAAAAATCTCCACTTTTAAGTTGCAATTACAAGTGCACAATAACAAACAACAAAAGCCCGATCAATGATCGGGCTTCACTTTTTTAAAATAGTCTAATCGTTCTTCATAAATCTTTTTCTGACGCTCGGTTCTTCTTGCGTCTATCATATGATAAAGAACAAACGTTATTATAATAATCGAAAAAACAGCTAGAACATATACTAACCAACGTACATACTTTTTCATTATGATTTATCTTCCGTGAACAACTTTCCTAAAACCGGCTCCATAAGACCACCCTTCTGTGATAGCCCTTTTATCAGCCTTA
The DNA here is from genome assembly GCF_004342035.1 of Sphingobacterium sp. JUb20. Taxonomy (NCBI): domain Bacteria; kingdom Pseudomonadati; phylum Bacteroidota; class Sphingobacteriia; order Sphingobacteriales; family Sphingobacteriaceae; genus Sphingobacterium; species Sphingobacterium sp. JUb20. Next base: position 143,646 of record NZ_SLYV01000015.1, read on the forward strand.
CTATCTTGATAATTATACATAGTTCCCCATTTAATAGCTTGGCCAGATGAGGTCCCCAGCGTCTGTTGAGAATAACCCCATAACCAGTTTCCTGCATCAAACATATTATATGCTGTGCCATAATTATTAAATATGTATATAGGTCCCTTATCTTTTAGAAGCTCTG
>NZ_SLYV01000016.1:0-136085 GCF_004342035.1 Sphingobacterium sp. JUb20
CAGTTATAAAAGGTGGCTTTGCTAATCTCAAGCTCCCGGCAGATATCATCCGTCTTTCTACCTTCTTCTCCCTCTTTGAGAGCTCTTACAATCTGTGTTTCTGTAAAACGTGTCTTTTTCATCTTATTACTTAAATCTAAACATTTATGTCCAGTTTTAAGCTGTTTGATTTTTTGGGACACTTACAAATGCATTCTTTAATTTTATATTGCTTGATTATAAAATAGAACTTTTCCATTTATAAAAGTTCATCATTTATTATTTTTTTAATATATGCTTTCACCAAGTATATTCTTCTGTATATGGCATGTTTTTAAGATTTTCAAAATCGCTTATTTTATAGTGTATCTTATTTTTTAGGTTTAATTGCCAGACTGATGCCTGGTTTGACCAAGGGTCAATTAAAAATTCGATCATATCATCATTCATAATGCGCATTTGGACTATATGACCTACCATGTCCAATTTAGTTATTTGATGATTATCCCAAATTAAAAGATGTTCACCTCCGATTATACATACTTTGTTTACGATCAATCCACAATCAGGGTTTCCATACATCTCTCCAATGCATATAGCTATCTTTTCTCCTTTATTGACTAAAATTATTTCCTCATCTCTACAGCCTAGCGTATATTCTGGAGATTCATCTAATATTTTGAGATCATTTATCATATTGCTTTAGGTCTTTCAACTTTAATGACTAGCCTTTAACATGTTCTAACTTTAAACGAATTTACTAATTACAATTTGAATTCCATTTCTCAATATGACTGAATGTTTTAAAAGATAATTTGGTTTCGATTAATTTCATTACTTACTAAAAGTAAAAAAAGGTTCAACCACTTCACCTAGCCATTTCCACCATTCACCGAGTTTTTAGTTGGTTTAATCTAATTGCCATAGGGTAGGAACGATTTACACCCTACTTTTGAATCAACAATTAAGAACAATAAACTAACAATATAACATAAAGATATTATGAAAACTTTAGCAAAAACATTAGCAGCAGCCTTGATCGCAGTATCTACATTCACTATGGCAGCAGCTAAACCAACAGGAGACAACTCCAAAAAAGCAGTGGTCAATCTATCTACAGCAGACTTAGCAATTGATCATTACGTTGCGGTTATGACCGAGGGACAGTCGGCAGGAGTAGAGCAATTGTTTACATCAGATTTTAATCAAAAAGTTCAGGCATCAGAAGCTAAGATCAATAGCCGTTCAGAAGTAATTTCATTCTTGAAAAAGCAAAAAGGAGAGCAGTTGAACTGTAAAACCAGTACTACCATTGTTGAGCAATCAGGCGACTATATGGTAGCAAAAGTAACACAACAATTTGAAGGATTTACCAAGACCGATTTAATCACCTTGGTCAATGACGGAGGCAACTGGAAAGTATCGCAATCCATCAACACGTATAAGTAAGTTAAGTTAAATTCATATGTTTAGTCAGAGCCACGTCGTGAGATGTGGCTTTTCTTTTTCTGTTGTATCTCTAAAGATTAATCGGGGTTGTGCTAGCCGACAACAAACGGTTACAAACGACTACAAATGGTTAATAACTGGCTAGTATTTTTAGTTTTTATCATATTTGATTTATGTAATTGATTATTTAAGTAAACCCTAAAATTATGTTAGCACATGCAGAACCCGTATTTATTGATCCGACCACCGATGAGGGCTTTAAACGGTTATTCGGAGACAAAGTCAACCTGATCAACTTTCTTAACATCATCTTTCGTGGTCGAAAGACAATCGTTGATCTGACGTATCGAGATACCGAGCGTATCGGTGCAACCGAAGAGATCGGTAAAGTTATCTTTGATCTTGTAGTTCAGATTAGTACAGGAGAAGAGATCATCATCGAGATGCAGACAAGTACACAGACCAACCTGAAGCAACGTATGCTGTATTATGCAAGTAAGGTTATTTCAGACACAGCACCCAAAGGAAACCGCAAAGCCTGGGGGTATGCCATACCCGAGGTTTATACCATTGTCCTGATGGACGGTTTTCATATGCCGGGAGGTGATCATAAAACCTATTTTCACGATACCTGCCTGTGTAATAGAGATTCAGGGAAAATTTTCTACGAGGGTTTGGGGTTTATCTATTTAGAAATTATTAACTTTGTTAAAAGCGAAGCTGAGGTTGAAGACGAACTGGATAAAGTATTTTTTATGCTTAAGAATATGTCTACGTTAAAGACCTTGCCAAGGATTATGAAATCGGCAGTATTTCAGCGCTTCTTTCAGTTGGCCAGCTACGCAAAATTGACAAAGGAGGAACGGACTATGTATGATATTAGTTTAAAACGTAAGTGGGATGCTGAAGCAGTGCGGATGTACCAAGATGGACTAGAAAAGCAATTGAAAGAAGCTAAAAGAGAAGCTAAGAAAGCATCAATTACAGCTAAAGCAGAGGGACTTGCTGAAGGAAAAGCTGAAGGCGAGCACAATAAAGCCATTGAGACAGCTTTGAAGCTTACAAAGATGGGTTTATTAGTAGAACAAATTGCTGAGGCTACCGGACTTTCCATCGAAGAGATCGAAAAACTGAAGTAGAACAGTGTTCTAAAATATACAAAACCGTTTGGTCATCCCAAACGGTTTTTTTTATGCCTTTGATATTTACAAGTAGAGATCAGCAGAATAACCCCATTCCAGGTTCAGCCACTTCACCTAGCCATTTCCACCATTCACCGAGTTTTTAGTTGGTTTAGTCTAATTGCCATAGGGTAGGAAAGATTTACACCCTACTTTTGAATCAACAATTAAGAACAATAAACTAACAATATAACATAAAGATATTATGAAAACTTTAGCAAAAACATTCGCAGCAGCAGCCTTGATCGCAGTATCAACATTTACAATGGCAGCAGGCAAACCAGTAGGAGACAACTCTAAGAAAGCAGTGGTTAATCTATCCACAGCAGATCTAGCCATTGATCATTACGTTGCGGTTATGACAGAAGGACAGTCGGCAGGAGTAGAGCAGTTGTTTACATCAGATTTTAATCAAAAAGTACAGGCGGCAGAAGCTAAGATCAATAGCCGTTCAGAAGTAATTTCCTTCTTGAAAAAGCAAAAAGGCGAGCAGTTGAACTGTAAAACAAGCACTACAATTGTTGAGCAATCCAGTGACTATATGGTAGCAAAAGTGACCCAACAATTTGAAAATTTTACGAAGACCGACTTAATCACCTTGGTCAATGACGGTGGCAACTGGAAAGTATCCCAATCCATCAACACGTATAAGTAAGTTAAGTTTGAATGTATATGTTTAGTTAGAGCCACATCGTGAGATGCGGCTTTTCTTTTTTCTACTGTATCTCGGAATATTGATCCAATTTGTGCTAGCCGACAACAAACGGTTACAAACGACTACAAACGGTTAATAACCGGCTAATATTTTTAGTTTTTATCATATTTGATTTATGTAATTAATTATTTAAATAAATCCTAAAATTATGGTAGCACATGCAGAACCCGTATTTATTGATCCGACCACCGATGAAGGATTCAAGCGGTTATTCGGAGACAAAGTCAACCTGATCAACTTTCTCAACATCATCTTTCGTGGTCGAAAGACCATCACAGATCTTACTTATCGGGATACCGAGCGTATCGGAGCAACCGAAGAGATCGGTAAAGTTATCTTTGATCTTGTAGTCCAGATTAGTACAGGAGAAGAGATCATCATCGAGATGCAGACGAGTACACAGACCAACCTGAAACAACGTATGCTGTACTATACCAGTAAGGTCATTTCAGACACAGCACCCAAAGGAAACCGCAAAGCCTGGGGTTATGCCATTCCGGAGGTTTACACCATTGTCCTGATGGACGGTTTTCATATGCCGGGAGGTGATCATAAAACCTATTTTCACGATACCTGCCTGTGTAATAGAGATTCAGGAAAAATTTTCTATGAAGGATTTGGGTTTATATACTTGGAATTAATTAACTTTGTTAAAAGCGAAGCTGAGGTTGGAGACGAACTGGACAAAGTATTCTTTATGCTCAAGAATATGTCTACGTTAAAGACCTTGCCAAGGATTATGAAATCGGCAGTATTTCAACGCTTCTTTCAGTTGGCCAGCTACGCAAAATTGACAAAGGAGGAACGGACTATGTATGATATTAGTTTAAAACGTAAGTGGGATGCTGAAGCAGTGCGGATGTATCAAGAAGGACTAGAAAAGCAATTGAAGGAAGCTATAAGAGAAGCTAAGAAAGCAGAAAAAGAAGCTAAAAGAGTTTCAATAACAGCTAAAGCTGAAGGTGTTGCTGAAGGCGAGTATAAAAAAGCTATGGAGACAGCTTTGAAACTTACAAAGATAGGTTTATCAGTAAAACAAATTGCTGAGGCGACAGGTCTTACTAACAACGAGATCGAAAAACTGAAATAGAACAGTGTTCTAAAATATATAGAACCGTTTGGGATCACCAAGCGGTTTTTTTTGGCATATTCACTCCATATCCGTTCTTTGTTCGCTAAGGCTTCGTGAAATGTCTACTCTGCGCCTAAGTAGGACCATTCCGAATAAGGGGTGAAGCAAACCCCGAATAAAGGATTAATAATACCTAGAGTCTGGGTTTTTGAATACTAAAAAATCAGTTAAAATAACTAAGTATCAGATAAACACAATTTTCACTAAATATTCTAGTGGTTCTTTAAATAAAGATTAAAAGTTATGGGAAATATTTTTGAGAAAAAAACTTTCAATTGGATTGTTATCGTATTTTGTGTCCAATTTTTTTGTTTAAATATTCTTCTGGGAGATTTTAGCGGTATAAACGATGGTATTACGAGAATTGGTTTTCCTTTTGTTTTTTTTCAGGATACAGGAGGGAAATGTGAAAACTGTGAAAATCTAAAATGGTTTAACATAATTTATCTTCTTATTGATGTTATCCTTTGTTTAATATTAGCAATTTTTATGGTTATGGGAGTGAAACGAATTACTAAAAAATAAATAAGAGTGTTAAGAAGTAAAAAACTTTACAATGCTCCTTAAATTGCGAGGATGTTGTCTCAGTAAGTCGATAACTATTTTAATAAAGGTAGACGGGGTAAATCAAATTGGGTTATAAGAAATAATACAATTTATTACAAAGCTTAAAATTAATTGATCATGGAGTTTTTAAATTCGGACTCACATTTATCGCTACTATATCATAAAGCCAAAGAAAGCTTCGAAAAGTGTATTCGAAATGATGAAAATCAATTTTTGAAAGATGAATTAGGTATGCCTATTGATTATATTGTGTTAATTGAGAAAGATATAAAAATTGTATTTTCGAAAAGAGTTTTCGAGGAGTATAATATTGAGGTCTGTTTACTGTTGTATGCAGGTAATAATGAAGTTGGCAGATACCTATATATTGAAAATAATAACAATGAAGCTATTGATGATAGTTTAGTTTTATATTAGATTACAATTAAGAGTAGAAATCCAAAGCGTGAAGGTTTCAGAAGGAGTTAATCAACATGAACAGTTTGAAAGTAATCGAAGAAACAGAAAACTACATTTATTTTTTACAAGTTTGAAGTAGATACCTTGGCTATAGATAAAATTACTGGAAAAATTCTTGTGGAAGAATATGATACTGATCATATTTTTTATGAGTGTGCTCAAAATGACGCTCTATTTTTAAAAGCTCGGGAAAGCTACTTCGTTTTGCCGGGTAAGAAAATTTCCTGTCCAAATAATTTTAACACAGTCGTACCTGTTAAATCGCTTATAAAATTTTAGTACATATGAAGATTGGTAGAACATTATTTTGGTTTAAAGATGGAGATGAACAATTAATCAATCTTACAAATGATTTTTTTGGTTTAAGTTTTTTATTAAACAGACTTCTAAATGAAAAGTATGACGGAAAAAAAATTAAATTTATTAATATTGATTTTTTGACAGAAAATACTTTTAAACTTTATCCAATTCTTCCGAGAGAGACTTCCTATTATTATAATGGACATTTAAGATACTACGGGGTATTTGATTTGCATTTATTTGAAAGTTTTAGTTATGAGGAACAGTATAATTTTGTGTGGGAAAAAGCGCATAAATATTTGATTGAAGCGGCTAAGAGTAATAAAAACCCAAAACTATTAGAATCTGCCAATTATGCTTACAAAAAAGGATTAGAAATAGAATTGAATCCTGATTTTAGAGTGATTGATGTATTCATCCCAATAGATGGAAAAGAAGTGAGAGCTTCTATTTGGATTTTATTTCAAAAGGATGGAATGGTTGCAAAATTCACGTTACAAAGTTCTGAAAACTTAATTTTTGAAGAGGTGTTAGATAAAACGGAAAAAGGAGTGGAAATCTTCCTTGAGATGTATAAATCCATTGCGATCGAGAACGATAATATCGTAATTAAAGTGCGTAAAGATATCGCATCTTTACCAGTAAAGATACCATTATCAAAAATAATTATTTAACAACAGGAAAGTGATCAAATATTAATTTCAGATTAACTGTGAAGGGTTTTTCTTGGCGGTATTTATGTTGCTTTCTCTTCCAATACTTGAAGTAGTATTATTGTTTCTTCCTGTAAGATTGTCTTTTCGACAAAGTAAGTGGACTAGACTACTAATCTTATTTTGTGTTTTTAGCTTAGAGTTTGCTTTAGGATGGTATGCAACCAACCAAGACCTGGAAACTTGGATGCTCGTTAAAATAAGCTTGAGTATATTGTTATTTCTACTATTTTACCGGAAGCAATTCATCATCTAAGAAAGTTGGAAATCTCAAATTATGCAGTTTCGGTGCATTTTCCTAGCCCACGTTCCTTTTAAGGATACTTAATTTATTCTCTAGAATCTAATAAATATATTTAAATTTCAAGTTTATTAATAGATTTAATAGAAAGCCTAATTTGTAATCAATGAACAAAATTAATAGTGCACAAAAGATATTCGAAAAATTCTCTGATGATTTTTATCAAACAATGAATGATTTTAATTTGAAACATATTAACGCATCAGGAACACAAATAATCCTGTAACATTTTATTTAAATCCACAAACCGGATTGAATGTTATGGCATCTCCATCAGGGCTTTAAAATTAGTGGAATGACCTACATGAAGCTAGCTGGAGCATATCAGCAAGGGCAATTGTCGATGAAAAACATTGGTTTGATAATGATGTTCGGGAAATCCTTTGGTCCAGCCCCATACTATGGTGAAGAATCTTATGCTGGTCGTCGAATCTTACACGGTATTAATTATGGAACAAAGAAATAATAAACCATTGTTTAGCTTGATTATTATATTGATGCTATTGTGCGGTAGTTGTGATAGCGTTGGTGATACTCTTAATACTAAAGAACTTGTGTCAAGTACTGGTGAAAAAGTTTATATCAATACACTTAATTGGGGTGTTACGGATGACAACCAATATACAGTCATCACAAAGGATATAAATAGACTTAAAACAAGATCCGATACGTTGAACACGATGAAGGGACTATCCCCATTTGTATATCGATTTCATGGAGATACACTGTCTATTTTTTACCTAAAATGGAAGAAAGTTAAAGTTTCGGAAAGTTTACAATCTATAGAATTAGTTTACTATCCGTTAGAAAATAAGGAATATATTCGTTTACTTCATAAGGCTGGTAAAAAAGAAGACGGTTATAGTCTTATTCCTTAATTGGCTTGTTTGCATTACTTGGGTATCGCCTGCATCTTACTCTTTGCGAGGAATGCATCAAGCAGAGAGAAATCCGTGATTCTATTCACTTTCACTGAGCTTTTCAATATCCTGAAACCTGAGGCATTTGAAAGTATAGCAGAAACAGGAATAAAAGAATTGAATGTATAGCACAATCAGTATTAATAAAACAACGTTTATAATAATATCAGTAATAATTTATAAATCTGTATAGCTATAATAGGACGATACATTTCTAGAATGTTGATGAATATTATAGACGTCAGCTTCGGGACTTATTCGCACGCTGTTCGGTAAGGCTTCGGGAAACGTCTATTGTGCCTCTACTGTTTGTATACTGTTTGTCTACCTCGCCTCTACAAAAACAGTATAGGCAGGGTAGGGAAACAGTAGAGGCGTTCCGAAAAAGGGGCGAAGCAGTCTCGAAGCGCAGTCAAACAAAACTCGCAGCTCTTTAATTTCATCATTGACCTCTGATTTTATTTCATGCTTTGACATAACAACGGATTTATAATCTGTAAGTTTTTCATTTTTAGCGAATTTAGTAGTCCAGCCACGAATTGTGACCGGATGTATACCAAAAACTACTTTAGCCTCCTCAATACTCATACCCGAATCAATGGCCGGTAAAACTGTGCGTTTATCCGAGTCACTGGTAAATCGAGGCTTTTTAGCAGTCAAATAAGTATCTGAACCATATTTAAGCATCCACTGACGGAGCGTTGATGAACTCATACCATAAATTGCTAATGCTTCGGAAATGGGGCAGATCCTCCTCAACCTCTTTTACGATTTTTTTAATTAGGCGCTTGTCATAAAAATGCTTTGTAACAACTGCTCCACAAGCAGGCTGTTTATTCTTGGAGTCTAATGCCATATACACTCGTTTTGTGTATATCTATCTTAGGAACGATACAGTTTGCGACTTAAACAGTTATAAAGTTGTTTTCGATCCCATCTTCATATTTACAATAGCTATTTGATAGTTTACAGCTTCTTTATGTTAATATAGCATCTATATTCAGCAATATTGAGTTATAATATCATGCAGATTTGCAATATTATTGTATCTGTTTAGGGCTTAAATACGAGCAAAATACCAATTGAATATTCATCTGTGTAGCCTATGGATTTAGAATCTGATTTATAAACCTTTATCCTTTATAAAAAAGAATGCATCACTGTGTTAACTGGTTTTATTTGTCGATGTGGAATCTGAAATTATGTTTGAGAAAAAAGTTTACGAAGACCATGAATTAATTTCATTATTGAAGTCTGGTGAGGAGTCAGCTATCACTCTAATTTATGAAAAGTTCTGGAAACGGCTTTTTCTTTCAGCTTATTCTATTTTAAAAGAGAAAGATCAGGCTCAAGATATTGTTCAGGAAGTACTTTTGCAGTTATGGATCAGAAGGGACAAAGTGGAAATAGAGAAATTAGGAGCCTACCTTCAAACCGCTACGCGATATAAGGTGTTAACTTATATACGATCGGCCGATTCCCGGAAAGTTTTTATTGATGATCAGGATCTGGAGTTATTGGCTGGGGTTGAACAGCTTAACGACAAACTTCATGTCAACGATATAAATATATTATTGGAAAAAGAAGTTTTATCGCTACCCGAACGTTGTCGCCAGGTTTTCATTTTGAGCCGTCATGAGTTTCTTACAAACAAAGAGATTGCAGAACGGCTCGGTATCACGGTCAAAGCAGTAGAATCTCAAATCACTATTGCATTAAGAAGAATCAGAGGTACATTGAGTGATTTCTTCCTGTTGATCATTATCTTATCAGCTCTCCTTTATTAAATAAAAAAATATTTTTAAACCTTACTGGGGTCACTGGCACTTATACTAGACTATTAAGTATAAGAGCATTATATGACTAACGAAAAATTTAAGAAACTGGCCCAAAAATATCAAGAGGGGACAGCTACAGATATCGAAAAAAAAGAGTTTGAGCGTGTTTATAATATTTTAAGTCATAAGTATAAAGTTTGGGTTCCTGAGCTTATGAATAAGGAAGACGACGTAAAAACCGAAATTTTCAATGCATTAAGCGATCAAATAGAACAACACAATAAACGTAGAAAACTTCATAAGCTATACCGATATGTCAGTGCTGCCGCTGTTATACTTATAACAGCTGTTTGTTTCATTATTTATAACAATTCATATCTCCAAGATCTATCCACTACACCAAAGAATTCAGTTGCTGAAATTTCGGAGGAAGGTGTTACCTTAACTTTGGGAAATGGAGATCATATTGTCCTATCTACCTTGGCTATAGGACAAAGAGTAACTCTGGGAGGTGCAGAAGCAATTAAAACAGCTGATGATAAATTGGTTTATCAATCCGGCAGTAATTCATCATTAGAAGGCAACCACAGCTTAACCGTACCTAAAGGATTACAATATCAGGTAACATTACCAGATGGAACATCCGTCTGGTTAAATTCCGCATCAACATTAAAATATTTAGCCAATTTTAAGGAAGGACGTGAACGAAAAGTGCTGTTGGATGGGGAGGCTTATTTTGAAGTTGCTAAAGACAAAAACCGACCGTTTATCGTGACAACCAATACGCAGAAGGTAACCGTCTTAGGGACCCATTTTAACATTAATGCTTACAGTGATGAACCTGTTGTGAAAACTACCCTTTTAGAAGGTCGTGTTGAGGTCAAAGGCATGAATAGCAGTAAGATTCTATCACCACATGACCAGTCAACACTATATACAAGTGGGAAAATGGAGGTCTCAACTGTTGATACAGAATTGGCTGTGGCATGGAAAAACAAAGAATTTATATTCGAAAGTGAAAAATTGGAGACCATCATGCGCATGATCGAACGTCGTTATAATGTTGAGGTAATCTATAGAGGCGAAAAAACTGAAGAAACTTTTGGAGGAGGTTTTTCCAAGTTTGATCAGGTCTCCAAAGTGTTAAAATCATTAGAAAGCACCCGTAAAGTCCATTTTGAAATTGAAGGTCAAAAAATATACGTTTCTAAACCCAAGTAATAATAACCATTAAAATAAAACCTAAAAAAATTACTTAAAACCTATTATGATAAGAGAATGAAAGAAGAAAAGAAGACTGGTGCTATAGAAGTAAAAGTCTTTATCCATACAAAAGTCAGAAACGCATTGCGTTCCTGACCTCAAGTTTGGCCTGTAAAATTATTGAATAATCATTATGAAGAAGCCCGAGATTCGAAGCAAGAGGTATTCTTCATACAAAACCAAATTAAACCAAATGTATAAAAAAAATACTATTAAATATAGTACAGATAGACCCTATGCTATTAAACTATTCCCAATTATGAAATGGACAACAGCAGCGCTGATGGCTACTTTTGTACATGCGAGTGCCTCAGGATTTGCACAGAAAATTAGTATAACAAAGTCAAATGCACCATTAAAAAGCGTCTTGAAAGAAATACGCCAGCAGAGTGGTTTCTATTTTCTTTACACAGACAATATTTTGAAAAATGCAAAGCCAGTTAATATTAAAGTCAAAAATGCCGAAGTTCGAGATGTGCTGGCATACATATTTGAAGACCAGCAGTTATCCTATAGCATTAATGAAAAAACCATTACTGTCATCGAACGTCCAAAGACCATAACTTATAGTAAAAGCGTGGTTAATAAGCAATCCATTTCGGGTACTGTGGTTGATGAAAAAGGACTACCGCTTGCTAATGTGACCATACTTGTTAAAAACACTGGACGAGGTACCACGACGGATAAGGATGGAAATTTTTCAATATCCTTAGATGATACAGATCAGCAGTTAACCATTTCAGCGGTAGGCTATATCAGTCAGACGGTAACCGTGGACAGCCAGTCACCATTGCGCATCGAACTCAAAACCGGTATATCTGCTATAGATGAAGTCGTTGTTGTGGGTTACGGCACACAGAAAAAAAGAGATCTTACCACTGCGGTATCCGTTGTCAAGAGCAAAGATGTTTTAGAAAGTAAATCTTTTTCTGTTTCAAATTCACTTGCAGGTAAAGTACCCGGATTGATTGTCAATCAAAGGAATTCAAGACCCGGAAGTGATGAAGCCAGTATATTGATCAGAGGTGCCAGTACCGTGGGCAACACATCTGCTTTAATCGTCGTGGATGGAGTTGCTAATCGTGATGGTATTTCCCGCATTGATCCCAATGATATTGAATCCATCACCGTATTAAAAGATGCATCGGCCGCTATTTATGGAGCACAGTCCGCAAATGGGGTGGTTTTGGTAACGACCAAGCGTGGTAAATTAGGTAAACCCACAGTCAATTACTCCTATAATAATGGTTTTGTGAGTCCCACACGTTATTTAAAAATGAGTGAAGCAGGAAATTTTGTAAAAGGTATAAACGATCTTGATCGTCAGGAGAAAAGAACACCTACCTACACGGAAAAACAAGTGACCGATTATATCAACGGGACATTACCCAGTACGGATTGGCTCAGGGAAACACAAAAAAGTAGTTTTAATCAAGATCGCCATAACTTAAGTTTGTCCGGTGGGGGTGAAAGTGTCAAATATTTCCTTTCGCTCGGTTTAGGAAATCAAGGAAATATCAATATCAACGACGATAAATCTAAATATACACAGTATAATTTTCGATCAAATATCGATGCGCAGGTGAATAAAAACTTTAGCGTAGGACTGGATGTTGCAGGGAGACGTGAAAATAAAAACTATTTAGGTGTTAGTGATGGCGAGCTGTTCAGTTGGAGTGTATTAGGAAGTCCTGTCTTGCCGGCAACCATTCTTGGCAGTTACCCCGCGGCTGGAAGAGGAAATAATAATCCATTAGCCGTGGTCACCAGCGATTCATATAATAGAAATGAAAACAATATTTTCAATGGAACGTTGAAAGCCACGTATAAAATACCAGGTTTACCTGAATTGTCAGTAGATGGATTTTATGCGCTGGATCAATACCAATATTTCAGCAAAGTATGGCAACAGCCTTGGACTTATTATACTGATGTCGATGGGGTTGCAGTACCAGGTATTCGTCCCAACGGACCCTCTTTATCGCATAGGGTAGATAAGAATCAATCTATTACCAAAAATATTAAGCTAAATTATGCTAAGACATTTGATAAGCATGATATTTCAGCATTCGTTTCCTTCGAGCAAAATCAGACCAAAAATGAAAATGTTCAAGCAGCACGCGAAGGCTTTGTTTCCCCATTGATCGATCAGCTTTTTGCAGGAAGTCCCATAAAGGACAATCAGTCCAATAACGGAAGTGCCAGCGACGGAGCAAGACAAAATTATTTGGGTCGTATATCTTATGCTTATAATCAGAAATATCTGGCTCAGTTTTACATCGGAGTAAATGGTTCACAGATCTTTCCTAAAGGACAGCGGTTCGGTAATTTCCCTGGTGGTTCATTAGGCTGGGTATTGTCTGAAGAAGCATTTATGAAAAAAATATCTTTTGTCAATATCCTAAAACTGCGGGCATCCTATGGTTTGCTTGGCAATGACCGTGTAGGTCAATATCAGTACCTCAATGTGTTCAATTTTGGTGGCGGTTATGTATTTGGGGACAAAGATGTCTCTTCTCTAAATCCATCAGTAGCCGCTAATCCAAATATCACCTGGGAAAAGAAAAAAAGTTTAGATATTGGTTTAGATGCGACTATTCTGAACCGGTCTTTATCCTTTACTATTGATTATTTCAAGAGCAGAACTTCCGATATTCTTACCCGAAGAAATGCAACAGTCCCCAACTACACAGGACTGTCATTACCCAACGAGAATATAGGTATCGTTGACAATAATGGTTTTGACGGCGAGGTCAATTACACTAAAACTGTAGGTAAAGTACATTTCAATATCGGGGCAAACTTCACCTACGCAAAAAATAAAGTTGTTTTCGTTGATGAGGTTGAACCTGCCGAAGAATATCAGAGTCGTACAGGCAGGCCGATCGGTACACAGTTTCTTTACAAAGTAGTCGGCATCTATAAGAATCAGGCTGATCTAGATCAGTTTCCAGGACTTGACGGAAAAAGAATCGGCGATCTTATCTATGCCGATGTCAATGGCGACGGAAAGATCAACAGTGATGATATGGCTCCGATAGAAAGAAATGCTACACCACAGATTCAGTATGGATTTAACCTTGGTGCACAGTACGGTCAATTTGACTTGAGTGCCCAGTTCCAGGGACAAGCCAGAGCATCCCAATACTTCAGCTATTTATTTGATGCAGCTAATAATTCCCCCGAATATTTTCTGAAAAATGCCTGGAGTCCAGAGCATGAGAGTGGCACACTTCCTCGAATAGGACGTAGTAAAGACAATAATGATTTATTTCTAAGAGACGTTTCATTTCTCCGGCTTAAAAATATAGAATTTGGTTACACTTTACCTGGCGGTCTATTGTCTAAAATTGGATTTCAATCTGCCAGAGCATTTGTCAACGGATACAACCTGCTTACATTCGATAAGTTGAAAAAAGACGGACTTGGCGATCCTGAGCAGGTAGATCCAAAAGGGTTTGTTTTTCCACAGACCAAAATCCTGACTTTAGGAATCAATGTAACCTTTTAATCCAGTTTAAAAAATTGTAACATGAAATTATTAGATATATTTCCAGTTGTACCTGGGATAAAAAATACGATTACCTTTCTATCCTTATTTTCCATTCTTTTCACAGGCTGTCAGAAAGCACTGGATTTAACACCATTGGATTCTTTTAGCGACGATAAAGTTTTTGCAGACAAAGAGACTCTGGGACTTTTTGTCAATGGTACCTACATCTATCTGCGACACCCGTTTAATGATCAGGGTGGTCTTACCGAAGGAATGACGGACAACGCCTATGCACGTTTTGTTACAGGACAACGAGCCTACACTGCAGGAGAACTGATCCGAGACAACGGAGAGCAGATGACACGTGGATTATGGGCCGATGCTTATACCGCTATACGCCGGACAAATCTATTTATGGAGCAGGCAACAAAAAGTACTGTCGATCCCAAAGCGCTGTCCGAATTTGGAGCAGAAATGCGCTTTATCCGAGCTTTCAAATACTTTGAGCTGGTTAAATTTTATGGTGGCGTTCCGCTCATCACAACCACATTTCAGCTTGATGCTAAGACATTTGATGTATCGCGAAATACAATTGATGAAGTCATGGCTTTTATAACCAAGGAGTGTGATGAAATCATACCGGCACTACCAAAATTTGCTACAGCCGATAAAGGGCGTGCAACTATGGAAGCTACAATGGCTTTAAAAGCGAGAGCGTTGCTGTATGCTGCCAGTCCACTGTTCAATCCTTCAAATGATCAGGCCAAATGGATCGCTGCCCGAGAGGCCAATAAAGCCGTTATGGAGCTGAGCGGTTTTAATCTGATCAGTAACGGAACCACTTTAGATTATTATAACACCTTTAACGGTAAAAATCAATCCGAAATTATTTTTGCACGTTATTTTACAGCTGCTAATTCGCAGTCTGGAGATGAAGGCGCAAATTTCTGGCTTTTCCCCAATGCATTTAACGCCTGGTCGGCGATGGTACCGACGCAGGATATCATCGACAGCTATGAAATGAGCAATGGAAAATTGCCTTCCGAAGCGGGATCAGGATATAATGCACAAGATCCATATGTCAATAGAGATCCTAGATTCTACGCCAATTTTATGTTCAACGGTGCGGTTTACTACGACCCATATACCACCAAAAGTACCCGAGCGCTTCAATACTACAGAGATAAAAATAATCCATCTAATTCCAATTTAAACGGACACGAATCAAGAGGCGCATTATTTTACCCCGATGGCGCATCTTTATCGGGTTATAACTTTAAAAAGTATACAGTGGAAGGACTTGGATCCCGAAATTTTGGAGCCAATAGACAGGCAAATCCTTGGATTTACTTCCGTAAATCAGAGTTTTATCTCAACTATGCAGAGTGCGAAATAGCGTTGGGAAATGAACCTGCCGCAAGAACAGCCATCAATACCATACGTCAAAAAATTACAGGTATCCCACCCGTGACTGAATCTGGCGCAGCTTTAACAGCGCGTTACAGGAGAGAGCGTAGAGTAGAACTGATGCTTGAAGATCACCGTCTGCATGATATCCGCCGATGGAAAATAGGTCCGTTAGCTTTAGGCAAACCAGCAATGGGCGTAGACGTATATAAAAACGGTTCAACAATCGAATATCAGTATGACTACGTCGTTGACGATAACCGCAGGTGGGTAGATAAAATGTACTGGGCACCGATTCCTTATAGTGAGATCCAGCGAAGCAATGGCAAGTTAACGCAAAACCCCAATTATTAGATTCTTTAAAGTTAAACCAAAATTTAGCAGCTAAAATAAAAATTTGGAGGCATATGGACAAAGATTCATATGCCTCAGTTAAAAAGAACAATAACACAATCGTACATATGACCAACACAACCATTAAGACCGTAGCCCTGCTTTTTAGCAGCACATTTTTATACGGCTGTTTACATGCACAAAATTATACATTAACCTCACCTCAATCGGTTTTAGATGAAAAAACAATTCCTGCAGGAACAATCAAGCTAAATGTTGATCTTTTAAAAGATGATATTCGATACGCAGTTGAATACAAAGGTCAGCCCGTTATTATGGCTTCACCATTAGGTATGGTGGTCGATAACCAGAATGTAGCAAGCGGTGTTACCGTATTAAATGTTAAAGATATGCAGTATGATGAGACCTATAAGAATCGTGGAAATCACGTTTTCAATCGCGATCATTACGAAGGTAAGACCTTCGAACTGAAGCATAATGCTACCGGTCAGATTTTCTATTTAGAAACGCGAGTCTATCCAAACGGAATAGCCATCAGATACCGTCTTGAGGCAAAAGGGCCCCGAGCTATCTATGATGACAAAACAACCTTCCAATTTCCACAGGGTACCAAAGTCTGGTATTCTAGCGGACCCTTTCAGTATGACTGGTTACAGGCGTATCAGCACCGTGATCTGGCAAATATCGAAGGCGAGTTGCTAGCACCGCCCCCTACTTTCTTATTGGCCAATGGCGTTTATGCTTCCATCACAGAGAGCAATCTGTTCAATTATCATGGAGCTGTTCTGTTCGGAACAAAAGCCAATCAGGTCAAGTTCGGTTTCGTGGAAAACAAAGGGCATACGGTTACAGGAGCTAAGATCGGACTACCGTCCAGTCAATACTGGCATGAGAAAGTGACCGGACTTCCCTGGATCGCAAAACCAAACACAGATTCGAATGAAATTGTTTCCCCATGGCGTGTGCTGACCATCAGTTCCGATCTGAATGGCCTTGTCAATAATGATATGGTGAGCAATGTTGCCGATAAGCCAGATCCTAAACTTTTTCCTAAAGGAATGGAGACCGAATGGATCCGTCCAAGCCGTTCCATCTTCACCTGGTTAAGAGAAGGGGGAGAAGAGCGTTTAAGTGTCGAGACACATAAAAAATATATTGACGATTCTCCTGCTTTGAATATCAGATCGCTTGTTATAGACGATGGATGGGAGAAATGGGGATCAGAGAAAGGAAGCACTAAAAACAAATGGCAGCTGCTGCAGGAAGTCACGGATTATGCCAAAGAAAAAGGAGTGGATATCTGGGTGTGGAGACCCGTGGCTCCCCGTTATGGCAACAGCAGTGATATCGGTTTAAATTTACCCTCAGAACGTCGTGCATTTATGAGAAAATGTGCAGAAATAGGGGTCAAAGGATTGAAAATCGATTTTTTCCATACAGAAAATGAATATACTGTTAACCTAATGGAAGATATCTTGAAAGATGCAGCAAAAGAAAAATTGATGGTCATCTTTCACGGCGTGAATAAACCTACAGGAGATTCGAGAACCTATCCCAATCTGCTAGCAAAAGAAGCAGTAAGAGGTTTAGAGACAGTTGGCGGAGAAAATTCATGGGCTCCAGGACCACCGTGGCCATATCACAATACCGTTATTCCTTTTACACGCTGGTTAGCAGGGCCTGCAGATTATACCCTGCTCAATTTTAGAGCCTTTTGGCCAGGAGGAACGAGCTATGCGCATCAGCTGGCTTCCATGTATATCATGACTTCACCATTTTTGATGTTTGCAGCAGATATTGAAGATCTGCAATCTTCCCAGGCGCGGAGTTTTATTGAAAGCGTTCCAGTGGAGTGGGACAAAACAATTGTTTTGCCGCAGAGTATTATTGGAGAATTAGCGGCATTTGCAAAAAGGAAAGATAATCTCTGGTACCTCAGCGTGCTTAATGGCGAGGGAGTACGATCAGGAATTTTTTCACTTGACTTTTTACCCAAAGGCAAATACAAAATGGAACTCATTCAGGATAATCCAGATGATGCGAAGAAAATCATAATCAAAACGTCAACAGTAACAGCTAAAAGTGTTATTAAGCAAGATTTTATATCGGGAGGCGGTTTAGTCGCCCGTTTTATCCGTCAATAAAACTATGATAAGCGACCGTTATCTAAACGGTCGCTCATTTTGCATAAAAAGAATCGACTTACCCTTCTAAATAATTTTCATAAGAAAGAAAATATTGCAATTACGAATAATAATAGAAAAAATCCAATTTGTTGCTTTTAACCTGTTGGAATATAGCTTATTGCATAACTGCAAAGATTCACCTAGCCATTTCCACCATTCACCGAGTTTTTAGTTGGTTTAGTCTAATTGCTATAGGGTAGGAACGATTTACACCCTACTTTTGAATCAACAAACAAATAGAACTGCAAAGCAGGCATCAGGGTTTGAGTTGGTGGATGTGGGGCTGATGCAACTTAATAACAATATAACATAAAGACATTATGAACACTTTAGCAAAAACATTCGCAGCAGTAGCCTTGATTGCCGTATCAACATTCACTATGGCAGCAGGCAAACCATTAGGAGACAACTCTAAAAAAGCAGTGGTCAATCTATCCACAGCAAATCTAGCCATTGATCATTATGTAGCGGTTATGACGGAAGGACAATCGGCAGGAGTAGAGCACTTGTTTACATCAGATTTTAAACAGAAAGTACATGCATCAGAAAATAAAACGAACAGTCGTTCAGATGTTATTTCATTCTTGAAAAAGCAAAAAGGCGAGCAGTTGGACTGTAAAACAAGCACCACTATCTGTAAGCAGTCCAATGACTATATGATCGCAAAAGTGACCCAACAATTTGAAGGATTTACCAAGACCGATTTAGTTACCTTGATCAATGATGGTGGCAACTGGAAAGTATCCCAATCTATCAACTCGTATAAGTAATTTATTGTTTGATCATATGTTTAGTAAAGGCCACGTCGTGAGATGTGGCTTTACTTTTTTCATGAAATTCAATATATTCCTGTATAGTTCTTTCTGTTTGAATCATATCTAAAATTAATAGCTTAAAGGTCTGTTTTGTGTTTTTCTCTGTTTGATTATTATTTGAATCAAGAAAATTCATCAAAAACTCTCTTTTACTATCCAATAGATCTTTAAGTTCTGCTACATTTGACAATATCATTATTTTCTTATAATCAATTAAGTCAATTTTAGTATTAGATACAGTTTTCCAAGCATTGATTTTAATTTGTGGAATGCGAATTCCATTACATTTCATTACAACATCCGACCCTTTAATGTTTTTGTTGCTAGCATAAAAGTTTAAGGAATCAATCAAAGACTTCTGGATTGGTATTTTTCCAGAATATCTTCATTAGTATCCTTTAATTCATTAGCTACAGTGGAAAATACTTGTTTAATAAATGCTTTATCCTTTCTTTCGGAATTCCATTTTATGTACTCTTTATATCCCTTGCCAAAAGAGGATATAGATCTGCGTTATCTCGTTAGAACTATTACATCTATTTAATTGCTGACAAATTGTTTCAACGGGAAATATCGACAATACAGCGGGAAGTACAGATACCGTCAACAGCTCTTCCAAATCTAAATTTGTAAAACAATTTTAAAAGATTTATTATGAGACGTAAACATTCAATTTGGTTATCTATGGCAGCAATGCCCTTAATAATTATCGCTTGCAATAAGGATGATGATATGCCATCGACATCCTCGGCAACCATTACGGTAGAAAATGTATTAGATTCCAAACCGCTTGTGGAATCCGGAACTTTTAAAAAGGACGGTACATCACCGCTTATAATGCCAGGAGAATCCATCACCATTAAATTTTCGGCGGCTAAAGGACAGGCTATCAGCTTCGCGACAATGTACGGTTTGTCAAATGATTTGTTTTTTGCACCTACAAATCCGGGTATTAAATTATATGAGGATAATGGTACAGCCATTGAAGGTGACGTATCATCACAGATTAAATTGTGGGATAATGGTACACGCATCAATCAAGCGCCCGGTATTACTATCCTGCACCCAGGAACGGCAGAAACGGCTCCCAAAGCTATTACAGAAGTAAATGGAACAGATGCCCAGGGAAATACCTATGCGACGGCTTCATCGCTGATGAAAGCGGCGCTAAAGTACGAAGGTAATTCCACCTTCACCCTTACCCTTACCAATTCTTCGGGAGGTACTTCCAATTCCACGCCTTTCAGTCCGGGAGTATGGGCCATCTCTTATATCGCAGGAGGTAATTTGTTAAACCCTAATCCATTATTTGAATCAGGAAAGCCAAGTGCAAATGGCCTGACAAATATTGCGGAGATGGGGGACAATAGTGTGTTGGGAAATTATATAAGTACGCAAACGGGAATTTTCACTCCGCTATCACCTATACTAGTGGTTGTGTACAATGGAATAGAGAATCCAATTTATAAAGTCGGTGAAAATGATCGTGGAAAAGGACTTAAAGATTTGGCGCAAAAAGGTGATGCAACAGGTTTGGCTGCATATCTTAAAACAGTCGCTGGTGTAAAAGAAGTACATGTACTTCAGGCAGCAAATACTACTGTTCTACTGCCAAAAGCTGGGGGGCAAGCCGGAAGTAGCGTTTCGCAGATGTTAAATGTAGCAAAAGGAGACCGTTTGGCAATTGCAACCATGTACGGTTTTTCTAACGACTGGTTTTTTACCAGTAAAGATAATGGTGTAGATGCGGTGGCAAAAGGAGATATATCCACATCCATTGGTCTGTATGATCACGGCACTGCTGTTGATCAATTCCCAGGAGCAGGGATTACCCAATTCAATTTAGCTGGAACGCCTTTAGATGAAAATAAGCCCATTCAAGTGCTACCGAATCCCAATGCCTTTACTACACTTCCTGCAATATCCAATATTGTTAAAGTTACCATCAACTAATATTTTAACAAAAGAATAGTATCCAAATTAATGATGCATTTAAAAATATAAAGAGAGTAGTAGCGTAATATTTGACCCAAAAGAGGACTCACTACTAGAGTTTGCAAAGTAGCATATTGGACACAGTAGCTCAAGTGTCCATTGCGTTTCCTTTAGCAAAAAGGTTGGGTTAAGTGGTGTGAACTAAATAATAAAAACATTGTTAAATGAAAAGTCTAATAAAAAGGAAATCAGTTGCGCTTGTTGCTATGATATTGTTTACACTTTGCTTAGTAGGAAGAGCCAATGCGCAGGAGAAGACCGGAAACATGAACTCTTTCGGTATGCTGGATAAAATGGAAATGAAACAGATGTCTTATGTTATTCCACAAAAGCCGGAAGACATAAGTCCTTTGCTTTATGGAGAAAAAATACCTTTGGCGTTATTGCCTGATGCTTCAGGTAAAAGTTTTGACCTCAATAAAGCCATTTCCGAAAAGCCAACCATCTTAGTATTTTATCGTGGTGGCTGGTGTCCTTATTGTTCCAAACAATTATCAGGTTTGCAACAAGCTTTACCCGGTCTGGAAAAAATGGGGTATCAGCTGATTGCTATAAGTACAGACGTATCAGACGGATTAATGCAAGAGGCATCAAAAGAAAAATTGAGTTATACACTGCTATCGGATGCAAATCTTGAATTGTCGAAAAAAATGGGGATTGCATACAAAGCGCCAAAAGGTTATTGGGAAATGCTTCCAAAAACGACTGGTGGAAAAGATGTTGATTTGCTGCTTCCTGTTCCATCGGTATTTATTCTTGATAAAATGGGAACAATACAGTTTGAGTACATCAATCCCGATTTTAAACAAAGGTTATCCGAGGACCTTTTGCTAGCAGCAGCGTCCAGTATTCAAAAAGATCTCTAAATTTTTGAACAATGATTAAAAAGAATAAAGGCAAGATTGTTGCTATAAAGATGTGTTAGTTGTATTGACAATAGATTATAGCGGTGCTTTTGAATAGGACAAAAGAATGGACGTGACAGGAAAAGCTGCATAATATTTTATCAAAGACAGCTGTTGAAAGAATTTCGAAGGATGAAGAGATTGTGGTGGCAATTGCATTTTTATTTGTAAATAAGCCATTATGTTTTACAGGTCATAACCTTGTAATTGATGAAAATGTAACCGGAAAGGAGCAATAAATTATATAGTGCATATGATAATGATAGTAAGGAAATGATCAGAGAGTACAACGACAATGCAACAGCAGCACGGTTTGTTATGCATAGCGACAACAAACTATTTTCAGGCATGGGACTTCGTAATCCAGCTCCTTATCCTATCAATACGTTTATCTATAATAAAGGAGAAGCCCAAGAAGTAATCATAGATGAAATTACATATACCATACCCGCCCGGTGCATTCTTCCATTGGTGTCTAATCAGCATTTTGTTTTTAAACATCCTGAAACCTTAACCGCTTGGCAGTTTAACAGAGAATTTTACTGTATTGTGGATCATGATACAGAAGTAGGTTGTGTAGGCTTTCTTTTTTATGGCATTAGGCATCCGATGTTTATAACATTAAACGAAGAGGAATCTGAAGAAATGAACCACCTTGAAAAAGTGTTTGCAAATGAGTTGATGTTGAAAGATAATTTTCAGGGAGAGATGCTGCGTACACTCTTGAAAAGGGTTATCATAAAAACAACCCGAATTGCAAAACTTCAGAGTGAGAGTTACCAGCAATTACCTGATGAAAAAATGGATGTAGTCAGAAAATTTGCGCTAATATTGGAAGGGAATTTCAGACAGGAACACGAGGTTAAATTTTATGCTGCAGCACTCAACAAATCACCTAAAACGTTGAGTAATGTTTTCGCTTTGTTAAAGCAGCCCGCACCATCGGTATTAATCCATAATAGAATTATACTTGAGGCCAAGCGATATCTCCATTATACAGAGAAATCAGCTAAAGAAATATCGTATGAACTTGGGTTTGAAAACCCGGCACATTTTAGCAGGTTTTTCAAGATGTACTCGGGAACAAATATTTCAGATTTTAAAAGCCTTTTATAGAATACGAAACCGGAGCAAATTCTTGGATTGCATAGAAAAATTGCGAAGCATTCTACGCACTAAAATTGAAAAGATCAAGAAACCTATATTTTTAAAATATACAGAACCGCTTGGATGACCAAGCGGTTTTTTTGTGCCTTTGTTATTGACAAGTGGGCGACAGTAGAATAACACTATCCAGGCTCAACCACTTCACCTAGCCATTTCCACCACTCACCGAGTTTTTGATTGGTTTAGTCTAATTGCCATAGGGTAGGGACGAATTACATCCTACTTTTGAATCAACAATTAAGAACAATAAACTAACAATATAACATAAAGACATTATGAACACTTTAGCAAAAACATTCGCAGCAGCAGCTTTGATCGCCGTATCAACATTCACGATGGCAGCAGGCAAACCACTAGGAGACAACTCTAAAAAAGCGGTCGTTAATTTATCCACAGCAGATCTCGCTATCGATCATTACGTTGCGGTTATGACAGAAGGACAGTCGGCAGGAGTAGAGCAGTTGTTTACATCAGATTTTAAACAGAAAGTACAGGAATCAGCAGATAAGACGAACAGTCGTTCAGAAGTAATCTCATTCCTGAAAAAACAAAAAGGAGAGCAGTTAAATTGTAAAACAAGCACTACAATCGTTGAGCAGTCAGGAGACTACATGGTGGCAAAAGTAACCCAACAATTTCAAGGGTTTACCAAGTCCGATCTAGTGACTTTGGTCAATGACGGTGGTAATTGGAAAGTATCGCAATCCATCAACACGTATAAGTAATTTAAGTTTAATTCATATGTTTAGTCAGAGCCACATCGTGAGATGTGGCTTTTTTTTTCTGTTGTATCTCTAAATATTGATCCAAGTTGTGCTAGCCGACAGCAAACGTTTACAAACGACTACAAACGTTTAATAACCGACTAATATTTTTAGTTTTTATCATATTTGGTTTATGTAATTAATTATTTAAATAAATCCTAAAATTATGTTAGCGCATTCACAACCCATATTTATTGATCCAACCACGGATGAAGGATTCAAGCGGTTATTTGGAGACAAAGTCAACCTGATCAACTTTCTAAACATCATCTTTCGTGGTCGTAAGACCATCACAGATCTTACTTATCGGGATACCGAGCGTATCGGAGCGACCGAAGAGATTGGTAAAGTTATCTTTGATCTTGTAGTGCAGATCAGTACAGGAGAAGAGATCATCATCGAGATGCAGACGAGTACACAGACCAACCTGAAGCAACGCATGCTGTACTATGCCAGCAAGGTCATTTCAGACACAGCACCCAAAGGAAACCGCAAAGCCTGGGGGTATGCCATTCCCGAGGTTTATACCATTGTCCTGATGGACGGTTTTCATATGCCGGGAGGTGATCGGAGTACATATTTTCATGATACCTGCCTGTGTCATAGAGATTCAGGACAAATTTTCTATGAAGGATTTGGGTTTATATATTTAGAATTGATTAACTTTGTTAAAAGCGAAGCTGAGGTTGAAGACGAACTGGACAAAGTATTCTTTATGCTTAAAAATATGTCTACGTTAAAGACCCTGCCAAGGATTATGAATTCCGAAGTATTTCAACGCTTCTTTCAGTTGGCCAGCTACGCAAAATTGACAAAGGAGGAACGGACTATGTATGATATTAGTTTAAAACGTAAATGGGATGCCGAAGCAGTGCGGATGTACCAAGATGGACTAGAAAAGCAATTGGAAGAAGCTAAAAAAGAAGCTAAAAAAGCATCATTAATAGCTAAAGCTGAAGGAAAAGCTGAAGGCGAACACAATAAAGCTATTGAGACAGCTTTGAGGTTTAAAGAGATGGGTTTACCTTTAGAGCAAATCGCTAATGGTACCGGACTTTCAATAGAAGAGATCGAAAAACTGAAGTAGAACATCGTTCTAAAATATATAGAACCGCTTGGGATTCCAAGCGGTTTTTTTGTGCCTTTGTTATAGATGTGTGGGTAGTTTTATCGCATTGATCAATGTTTTCTGTATGGTGTAGTAGGAGTGTTTACAAAGATTTTTGTAACTTCATTTCTAAGCAAAGGATTTTGGTATTAGTGTATATATTGTTGGCAATCATGTAGCAGGCAGAACCCATATCTTTTGTATACTTTTCATATTCCAAACTCACATTAGTAAAAATTTAAATGGGCTTAAAAACTTTTGATATTTCATCATTAGCGCAAACGGAAATACAAAGTTATTTGCACGCTGCCATTGCACCCCGCCCGATATGCTTCGCATCCACTATTGATAAAAACGGCAAGATTAATCTAAGTCCGTTTAGTTTTTTTAATGTAGTCAGTATGAATCCTCCGATATGTGTTTTTTCGGTGACAAGCAGGGTGCGGGATAACAGCACTAAGCATACGCTTGAATACGTTTTGGAAATACCTGAATGTGTGATTAATATTGTGAGCTATAATATGGTTCAACAGACCTATTTAACAAGCACCGACTATCCAAAAGAAGTAAATGAGTTTTTAAAAGCAGGGTTTACTGAATTGCCCTCAGAAACGGTAAAACCACCCAGAGTAGCAGAATCTAACATTCAATTGGAATGTGCTGTGAATGATGTAATATCGTTAGGGAGAAACGGAGGAGCAGGTAATTTGATTATTGCTGAGGTAAAACGCATTCATATCAATGAAGATATTTTGGATGATAATGGTAAATTAGACCCTCATAAAATGGATCTGGTGGCTCGTTTAGGTGGTGATTGGTATTGTAGGGTAACCAGCGACAGTTTATTTAAAATAGCCAAACCCATAGATAATGGAGGAGTAGGTATCGGTGTAGATGCTTTTCCTCAACAGGTTAAAAACTCCAGCATATTAACCGGGAATAATTTGGGTTTATTGGCACTTGTTAAATCGCTGCCTTCAGATGAGGAGGTAGAAGCCTTTAGTAAAACTGATGAAGTAAAAGAGCTGCTTAATACCAATATCAAGAATCGCACGATGCTCCTGCAATTAAAAGCTCAGCAATTGTTAGAAAATGGACGTGTAATGGATGCATGGAAAGTATTGTTAATTTAGCTACTGTAAATTTCCCGTTTCTTCTAAGAGTATATCACTGATGGTTAAAAGTAAATGATTTTAGAGCTTATCGATTAAAAGTTCTGAAAATTTTGAATAGTTAAATTTAATTTTTGTGAATTTATTTGCTTAAAGAGTTTTTTTTAAATACATTTATTATAACTAATTATTGTAAATCACTTATTGGTAATTCGTTTAGAAATAGAACAATGTATAATCTTTCTATAGTTTTATTCTACAGATAAATTTCTAGGATTAAAGCCCTTAGTTAATAATATTTTATGTGATTTACTTTACTGAATAACCGTTATTAACTTGTTTTTATTGGAAATGCAATTGGAGTGTATTAAAAATATTGGTCAGAAAGCCGCCTACATATTTTTTAAATAATAAGGAATGGCAAGAATTACTATTGTTTTTTTTATGACTTTGTATTGTGTTGCATTATTTGCTCAAGAAAATATTCTTAGGGGAAAAGTAGTGTCACCTGATAGCGTACCATTGGCGTATGCAACAATTAATATAATAACTGCAAGTGATTCTATATATCACTCTTATTCAAAAACAGATAAAGATGGGAAATTTGAAGTAAGGAAACCAATTCTTACCAAAGCATATATATTGGTAGTCACCTATCCAAAATACACAGATTTATCTATACCTTTTTATACAGGAACAGAATTAAAGGGTGTAGATTTCGGTGTTTTAAAAATATTTCCAAATGATTTTTCAATCAAATTAGATGAAGTTACCGTTATAGGGAAAAGGCGTATCCTTACTCAGAAGGGTGATACTTTAGAGTATAATTTTGATCGTCTTAAACTTGACCCCAATGCAAGAGTAGAAGATGCACTTAAAGAGTTGCCAGGTTTTCAGATTGGCAGTGGAGGCCAGATACTGTCATTTGGTAAAGTTATCCAACAGGTTCTTGTAGACGGAGAATTATTTTTTGGTGATGATCCAACATTAATAACTAAAAATATCCGAGCAGATATTGTCGATAAAATTCAGATTTATGAAGATATCAGTGAAAATGAGAAGATTACCGGTATTCCGGATAATGCTAAGAGAAATACAATTAATGTTAAATTAAAGGAAAATAAAAAAGTAGGCTATTTTGGAAGTTTAGAAGGTGCTTATCTCAACGGGACTTATAACAACCTTTTCACCGTCAATCGGTTTAATGGAAAAGAAAAGATGTTCGCTTATGGGGTATTGAGCAATACGGGCAAAATAGGTATGGGGTATAAGAGCTTGAGTGCTAATGGTGGAGCATTGTGTGGAGAGTACAGTGAATCATCTGGTAATTATACAGGAAAGGGGATACCTTCAGTGTACGGAGGAGGTCTGAATTACGCAAATATTTGGAACGATAAGCATAAGTTTTCAGCAAGCTTTGGAGTAAGTGGAATTTCGGCTTCAGGGACCGATAATTCATTTAGATTAATAAATTCTGAAGCTGTAGAATTGAGATATGATAATGATTCAAAGTATAAAAGAGATAATAATAGTCAAAATCTCAAACTGAATTATGAATATGAGGGTACTTCTAATTTTTATTTTGATTTGAATACGGGAACGGGACAAACCGAAAGCAACTCAAGTACTGTATCCAGAATCAGTACTCTACAATCTGGTAATTTATTAAATGATCTCTTGCAACAAAGATCCTCAGACGGGAGTAACTTTTCTTTAAATATGAATTTAAACTGGAACAAAAAATTAAGAAAAGAAAAGCAGGTACTATCAGTGGGATTTAATCCAGGTTTTAGTAGGAATCGAAATCAGTTGCAAGTAGAAAGTCTAAATAATGTAGATCAAAGCAATAATGATAAATTTAATGTGAATAATGTTTCGGAATCAACTGGTCTAAATTCATTTCTTAAGTTTTCGAATCCCTTAGGCAGTGGTATTATGATTTTGGGCTATACAAATGACTATTCTAAATTATCTAATGATACAAAAACATTGTCAGAAGGTTCAAATATTATAGATTCGGTCTTTAGTGGTATTTATCATTATCATCATTATGCTAATAAGTTCGATAGTTATTATGATTGGAAAAAAGGTAAATTTTCAGCTTATTTCGGAACAAGTATACTATTCGAAGGAAATCGTTTGAAAGACAAACTAGATGAGAATAGTTTCTCGAATAATTTTTTGTTTGTGCAACCTGAAGTAAATCTAGAATTTGATTTCCGCAAAGATTACTCAATTAGATTAAGTTATTCACACTCAGGAATATCTCCCGGTTTAAGGTATTTACAACCGTTTAAATCCAAAGAAAGTTTACCTTATATATATGAGGGGAACAGATTTCTAACGGCAGAGCATCGTGATAATTTAAACTTTGTTTTTCATAATTTTAGGCTTAAAAAGATGCGCGTGTTCCGTACAACAATCGATGTCAGTTTAAAGAGTAATGCAATTGGTTATAACACTTTAATTACAGACACTTCGTTGATTTATAGACCTGTTAATATTAGTAGAACTACTTCTTCCATCAATCTATCCTCAAGCTTTAGCATTGAAGTGAATAAACATAAAGATTATTTTTTACTGGCATTGCAAACAGGAAGATCGGTAAATTATAGTTCTGTAAATTCTTCTGATAATCAGTTGACATCTATATTCTATACGTTAAACTCTTCATTTTCATATTTTAAAAGAAAGAACTTTCGGTTTAATGTCAATGTAAGTCCTATTTACGAAAAAATGAGCTATTCCAATAATACAGAACTCAATTATGAAGGATTAGGATTAGGAGCAAATGGAGATTTCGCTTATTCTTTACCATTTAGATTTACAGTCACGCAGAACTTGAATTACACCTATAAACCTGAGTATAACTTATTGAGTACATCATTAAATCGGTTGTTATGGAATGCCGCAGTAAAGAAACAGTTCGGAAAGACCTCTCAGTACGGTATTGAGTTAAATGTCAACGATTTGCTTAACCAAAATAATGGCTTTAGTAGACAGCAATCTTCGATCGGTTTTACAGAAAATAGATATACAGTTGTACGACGTTATTTCTTGTTGACTTTTAAGTGGGATTTCAATAAAATGGGAGAATGATGAAAACAAAATTTTTAGTATTAATCGTATTTTTTGGTCTATGCAATAGTGTGATTGGGCAAGTTATATCTGAAAATTTATCAGGTGAGATAACTTATGAATCGCGAGCAAACCGTTATGAGCGAGCAAAAAACATTCTTCATGATGCTGCTTTAGAATCACCTTATCAAGAGTATTTACAGGTTTTGGCTAAAGATCGTTTTGCTGTTAAGGAGTATACCTTAAAATTTGATGATAAGTCAGGACTATATAGTTCTGTCAGTAAAGATAATTCTAAAAATAATTTAGACTTTTATATTGACTTTCCTACTGAATACGTCTATCGGGATTTGTCAACTGATTCTGTTTTCATTCAGAAAAATGTCATTGGAGAATCCATGTTTATTAAAGATAAAGGCATTTCAATTAAATGGAAGTTTACCAATGAGAGGATGGATATTGGGGGCTATGAATGTCGTCGAGCAAATGGTGTTTTAAATGATTCCATATATGTCGTAGCCTTTTACAGTGAGGAAATACAGGTCCCTCTTGGACCATCTATTTTTGGCGGACTACCGGGAATCATTCTTGGAATTTCCATTCCTCATGATAATATTAATATTTTTGCAAAAAATATACTTTTGCAGGAAACTGTTGTTCAATCTGTTTC
This sequence comes from Sphingobacterium sp. JUb20, assembly GCF_004342035.1. Taxonomy (NCBI): domain Bacteria; kingdom Pseudomonadati; phylum Bacteroidota; class Sphingobacteriia; order Sphingobacteriales; family Sphingobacteriaceae; genus Sphingobacterium; species Sphingobacterium sp. JUb20. The sequence continues at coordinate 29,812 of NZ_SLYV01000016.1, forward strand.
GTACGATGCGAAAAAAACTAAAAATATCGATGGTTTTATCACTTTTATGAAAGAATTACCATTTTCAAATCCGAAAAGGAGTGGAGGTGTCAAATTTAATATTAGAACTAGTTTTCTATAAGCTTTAATTCATTATTAACCAGTTCAAACTAATTATCCTTTGAATTCGTCTTTCTGACCATTATGTAAACCTAAGAGTTTTGACTGTAAATTTTATTTCTTCTGCATAACAATGAAAAATCAGAATTTTAAATCTATTTCAGAAGCAAATTTTAAATAAACTCAAAAATATTTAAAAGTTTAAAAAAATAAAACATGCCATTTAAGATTATTTTTCCTGCTCCGTATCAAGTAACAGATATTTATGATGATAATCTTGATATAAATATTGTTTTAAGTAACGGTGATGTTTATTTTGGTACGTTGTTTACATTAAAAAATATTAGAAAGCTTATGATCAACAATAATGAGGTATACTTTTGGTCAACAGATATGCTTATTGTAGAAGATTTATCTTACCAAAGTATTCATAAAATCATAGAAACAGTGTTAAACGATGGTTATTTTGAAATGGCATTTTCGAAAATCGGAACCATCAAAACTGTTTATTCCCACCGTGAATGGAAGGAGTATGCTGATATTAACAAAATAAGATCAATATAAAATGATTCCCCAATTATTTCCATTTAAGCAAGTAGGTGATTTTTTGATCGGTAGCCCTATTGTTCAATACTTAAGTAGTTACCAATTCGATGTAGCAGATATGAGTAATGATGATGTCGCTCCATCTATAAATTATAGTATTCCCAATCCATCAATTACATTATTTGTCAGCGATAATCGTATTGATTTTATCGGATGTTACGAAGAGTTATTATACTATGGTGTTAATCTGATAGGAATATCGATATCTCATTTTTCTGTGTTAGTTGGCCAAGACTATGTTGAAGAGGATAAACTGGATTTTGAAGAAGGAAAGGTGCCCCAATATGTTTATGAATATCCACATTTAGGATTACAAGTTTGGGCTAGAGGAAAGCTTGGTTTGGTAATTTCTATTATGGTTAATGGGGAAGAACATTACTTAGATTAGAAATTATTGCTATTTAAATTTCTTTTTTTACTCATCGTAATTTACCCTCAAAGTCGATTTTACAGATTTAGAAGTCTATCAATAGTAGCCAGAGCTAATGGATCTTATTTAATAGAGCAGTATTTGTAAAGTTCTTCATCCATTACTCATTGTTAGGTTGAGCTCTTCTGCTTACTCATCAATTGTTTTTCTAGTTGCACATCTGAATTTATTCGATAATCTGAGTTCCGGAGCATGTTAAATTTTTATATTGCTCATATCTAAAATTCGTAATTTAATTTTGTATTTTAGATATGCCAGTCATTTGTGAATGAGTACTTATTTCTGTTGGTGTTACTATCATCGTGCACCACCAATTACTACATGATGTGAATGGTAGAGTAAAATCCTCAAATGAAATAACCGTTGGGAGTAAATCGGGAAACGTTTATTTAAATGTAAAAGCGAACCTTAAAAAAATGGTAGAAGCAACTAATCAGTATAAAGAAGCTATCACAAATTATTTTAACAATTGGTTTAAGATCGTAATTAACAAAAATTAAATGGAGATCAATGTCGATTTTACTACTGTAGTATTCGTTCTGTTTATCAGTACTGTAATAGTATATGTATTGGTTTCAAGGACACAGCAGAAACGTAGGTTAGAAAAGAACGGATTAAGAACAGAAGGAATTATTGTCGATTTAGATTTTGATCACTGGAGTAGAATCAGTGTTTACTATCCAGTAGTCAGATATCAAACTTTGGATAAGGAGAACGTCAGACGCAAATATTCTGTCGGAAATTACCCTGCAAGTTATGAAATAGGAGAAAAGGTAATTGTAATTTATAATAAAGACGATACCGATGACTTCATTTTGAAGAAAATTCACTAGAATTTTCGCTTTCCAGTAGTAATTCTGAAAGCAGAAATAATCTAACATTATTTACTTTTTACATTTAACGGATGCCAGCATAATTTAGGTATGTAAGTTGTAGCAATGTTTGTCAACGGCTATTGTTTATTAAAGATTTTAGCATATGAAGCTGTTGTTTTAATTATAATAATCAATAAAAAATGAATAAGGTTATGAAAACTACCGAAAATTAATTGGATATGCTGGTCAAAATGACCCTAGTACATAATAAAGAAAGTGAACCTGTCATGATAAAATATTATAAAGCTGACGATAAAGAACAACTACTTTACAAAGAAACTTGGTTTGACGAAAACAGAAAAGTAGCTATTGTTCACTATGGAAAAGTTGGTTATAAAGGAAAAGTAGAAGAGATAACGATTGAAACGAAAAATGCAAATGACGATTTTGTACATAATTTCTGTAAAGACTGTGAAAGTAATGGCTATTATCAAATCGATGAAGACAATCATCATTGGGTTGTTGTTCAGTTTCCTTTAAAGAGTGAATTAGGAAATAAAAGAGATTTATGGCTAAAAGACAAGGTGCAAGAATATCTAAAAGACCATCTAGGCTGGAATGGAGTAGGCGATGTGGATGGTTTTGATATGGGTCAAAAGAAATTAAATATTTTTTGCAAGGTTGTAGACAGTGAAAAAGCGGTTAGCAGTATCAAAACCTGCCTCAAAGATTATCGACTTGACCTTAATCAAGCACGAATTGCAACAAAAAAAGTAGGAGAGATAAATTATACGCTGAAGTTTTCACATAAAAAAATAGATAATTTTGAACTATGAAAAAGTTAACCTTACAAAAGATTGATTTCAAACAGTCGTTTCCAGACTTGATTTTCAAAAGCAGTATAACAGAAAATAAAACATAAATTAAACAAGGCTTTTGATAGGAATTTATAAACAGCAATTTCATTTTAAACAGAACATTAAGATCCTATAAACCTTTATTAACCATTAAAATGACCACAGAAGAATTCCAAGATTATAAATTAGAAATAGAAGAATTAACCGAATTACTAAATACTGAATGGCTTGATTTAAAAAATTTAATCATATCAAACAACATTAATTTAGAAAGGACGCTATTGGTAGGTTACTATGAAGATGCTGAAGGGAAAGAGCATGGATTACTTTACAACAAAAAAGACAATTTCATACTAAAATTTGAAGTGTTTAACAACAATATATCACTCACTAGTATTGATCATGTTAATGAAGTAAGTGATGACTATCCGCAATTACGAGTAGCTTTTCACCAAATTATTATTTTTGATATAGACTACGATAAAATTTTCTTACCTTATTGATAATTATAAACGTCTGTGCTTAATAATATCATAAAATCGGCACTATATCCATAAAATGATAAGTTAGAGTTGCAGAAATTATTCATGTACTAGTGTTACAATTAATTTGTTGTCACCTTATTTTTACCGCAATATGTAGAATTTTCGAAATCTGTTTTGCATAATTTATTATGTTCATGCGCATAGGTTCTAGGGATCTTAAGACAATACGGCACAGCAATATCTATTGAATTTTAACCAAATTTATTTTATGAAAAAACTTTTAACTATTATTTGCCTTTTGGGCTGTTTTATTATTACATCATGTGAAAAGGATCTGACCTATGAAGATGGTTCAGAAATAAGAAATGAGTTTGTATCAAAGGCGAAAAGCTTCCTTGAGACAAACTTTCCAAAAACCAATAACAATGACATTGGAGTGAATAAACTGCAGGTTAATTGGGCTAAGCATGCTGTCGTAACTAACAAAGAGGGAAATAGTGTGCTAACTGTTCCAATAACGAATATTTTGAATAATGAGCAGGGCTTTGCCGAATTTGCATTTCTGATGGATGGTAAAGGATCTGGTATCGGAATTATAAAAAAATATGTCGGTGATTTTTCAGCAAAGGAAATTGAATTGACGATTTTTTCAATCGAAGGTAAGAGTCTCAGGAAAGGAGTCTTTAACACGGAAACTGGAAAGTTTAGAAGATGGTATGATCTGAACAAAATTAAAACGGGAGGTAGTAAGTTAAAAGCCTCAAGTGATCCGCAAATTTTAGAGAAGATCAAAAAGGAGTGTCCTCAAGGATTAATGTTCAATCCACCAATAGCTGCATGCGATTGGCCAAGCGAGGTTACAGACGATTGGGCGTCCCCCTACTATTGGCATATTATTTATGATGATGGAAACAGCGAATATTTGCCATTCGGAAATGAAATAGATGAAGTGGACGTTTATCCACCAGGAACTAACCCTGGTGATGGTACAGGTGGTGGTGGGGGATTTCCGGTCGGACCAGGTTCGGGAAGTGGCTCTGGGGGCGGTTCAGATAGTGGAGGTGGTTCCGGTGGTGGAACAGGAGGTGGAGGCTCAGGTTCGGGCGGAGGATTTGGAGGCAATACAGGATCAGGATTTACAACTGAGACTTCAAAACAAAATTTTGACCCAAGTGGTAGCTTATCATACTTTGCAGACGATTATTATAACGATAATGGAACTAGCAAACCACGTCCATTTGATTTTATGCTTGAAGTGGTAAAAACCAGAAGTCAGTCTACAGGACAAGTAATGACGATTCTAAGTGTTGTACCAATTCCAAAAAAGCCTGTTGATGAATATACAAATATATATGGTGAGCTCGTTGTTCGTACAATTTCTGTCATGCCTTCAACGGTCAGTTATGTTGCGACGCCTTTGGCAAATGGTTATTTGATCAGTGCAAGCTTTACAATTAATGCAGTCTATAAGTACTATGATGGTCCGATATGTACCAAAGTCATAACCCGACAATATCAAAGGACGGGTTCGTGCATAGTTTGGTAATTAAAGTTTTGGTTGTTATTTTTAAATATAAATCAGTAAAAATTAATCGAAGATGCAGAATAAAAATAAAGAGTTGACAATGGACTTTATTGGTTCCAAACGATATTCAATCCTTCAGGGTATTAATAATGCATACCTTAATTTCCAATGGGAAATAGGTCAGTATTTTATTGATCAAAAGAAGGAGAATAATAAAGTTTTCATTACTGCTGAATCACAGCGGTTAATGGAAAAGTGGGGCAATAATTTCAGTGTAGATAATGTTACTATGGCCATTGCTTTTGCACAGCTAGTAACTGATGAAATTCAAGTTGGGGTATTGGGATCAGTTATATCATGGAAATATCTGAAGGTAATGCTTCCCTTAAATGATGTGGAATTGATATTTAGCCTGACTAAGGTTTGCATAGATGAAAATTTAAGCATAGAAGTACTTCAGAAATCAGTTAATAAGATTATTGCTGGAGGTGATGTGCCAAAGCTCCCCAAGGTAAAGAGAAAAAAGACGAAAGTAGATTATTTATACAGTACCGAAATGGTCGAATATGACAAAAATAGCCCTGTACCTTTCAGATCTCATGACATTCTTATTTTTGATAGTAGCAGACAGTTAGCTCCAGATGGAATAATTAATAATCTATTTCCAGACAACGATCTTGAGTCATTTTTGAAATTAGATAGGCCAAACGGAGAGTTTATGAGAGGTTAGTGAATTTCTGCAATATGCTCTAATATCTGACTATATTTTTAGGGTGATTGTAAGTGTGAGCATCCATGAAGTTAAACAGTTTTCTTGAGGTCTTAATGAAGATTTCAAGTATATTAAAAAGTTTAAATAAAAAAGCGTTGGAAGTTATTAAACTGCCAACGCTTTTTTCTTCTTCTATCCGATCCCTTCCAGGATCGGTGTATCTATTTTCGGTTTGAGTGCTCGGACTGTTTTTCATAGCAAACAAACTCCGTTTTATAGTATTAATTAATGTTTTCTGTATGCTAAAGTAGGAGAGTCCTTTAAACGCTCAATCAATTTAGGTATAGATACCTTCTTGTCAAAACCAAACTGGTCTTCCTTTAGCACAAGGTTGATCAATTATTCGACCTGTTCCTTCTCAGGTAGCTCTAATGAAATAGACAAGTCAAATCGACGCAGTAGGGCTTCGTCTAACATCTTCTTTTGGCTTGTATCAGCTATGACCATACCGCTTTGCGGTAAGTAGTCAAATAGCTGTAAAATGGCATTGACACTTCATAAATTTTCCTTATCAGCGTTTATTGCTTCCCGGATCTCTTTAGGAAACCTTGTTAAATCTATACTGATTCCACTTTTTACCAAAACCTTACCTTCTGGGTTCAACAGATAATAAGTCGGATATACATTAACATCAAAAATTTTATTTATTTCTCCATTTGCAGGCTGAACAATCAGATATCCATGATCAAAACTTTTTTCATATTCCTTTTCAATCTGTGACTTTTCATCAAGTGCAATACCTAATAATTTGAGATTAGATTCATCTTTGACAATATCCTTAACAGACTGCTTTAACACTAATGTACTTGCAGAGCAGGAAGAATTCCAAAAATAAACTAACGTATAATTTCCTTTTAGATCATTCAATTCAAGTGTATCTCCCAAGAGATTTTGTGCTCGAAAATTAGGTAGATATTTTCCGATTTGAGTAGAATATTGTTTTTCTTCCTTGTAGGGTGATAAAGTTATATCGTCACCAGATACTGATATATCAGAAATTTTATAAATATTCTTTCTAAGTTTTACTAAATCTCCACGGGTATAGACACCTAATACATCTGTATCTTTTTCTGAAAATTTAATCTTCGAAAATTGAGTATAATCATAATCATTTAGCAATGCCTCAAGCTTTAACGAGTAATTCGTATTACCTAAATAGAAATCTCCCTTTCTAACCTCAACAAACTTGAAACGAATGACTTTCTTTTTGTAGTCAATATCTGATATTTCAAGTCTGATGGAATCCGATACAATGTTGTTGTCAGAAAACCGCTGGAACTTAACTAAGTGAATTCCTTTAGCCTCGTTTTCAAAATATAACTGATCATCATCAAGATTCTGATTGGCATTTTTATCAATTATAACGCAGGGACGACCATTCTTGTAAGCCATAATACCAGATAAATAAGAATGAATTGTTTGATCAGTAAGCTTAGTGCTATCCAATCCCCATTTAGTAATTTGGTTATCTAAGTAATGCTGAGATACATCTCCTCGTTTATATGCTTGGAAAATAGTTTGATGATAAATGATATAGGTTTTCAAGTCAACCACACTATCCAAACCGATGGCAGTTATATTCATTTTTGGATATATTTTTGACCATGTTTCACTACTTGGAGCAGACAATGTTTGGTTCATAGTCTGTACTTCTAAATCGACTTCTCTCGAAAGATGAATTTTTATATCTTCCTGCGAGTAGCTTACCAAGCTAAAAAGAAGGAAACCGATAATTAGTAAGCTTTTCATAATTGGTTTTTTATTAAAGGTAATTATATTAGAAATAATCATCTAACAATTAACTTTCTTTAACAGAAATTTCACTCTTATTATTTAGCGCAGCATATATTATTTAGACATATCTTTATGCATTTTCAAATAGTAGTATCGATTTACATTTGTATTTTCATTTTGAAAGGAAAGAAAGTACCAACGAAGCCAAAAGCAATATGCAAAATACGCTATGCATTTATTCTACTGCTCTGCTTGTGAATGGATTTATTAAGGCTAAAAAGTTTATCAATAAGAATTTTATTTGTTACCCAAAGTAGTCCGCCAAGAATGTATACGCCAAGTTTCCCGTTCTCTCCATTGTAAATAATGGAGTCGTGAAAAGTCTTCTCAATAATTACTTGCTCAAATGTCCAGAGTATAAAGTTTAAAATAAAACTCAAAACCGTCCAGCCAAATTTGAAGTTTGTTGTCAGGTAGTAAAAGGTGATTTGCAAAGTAAATACCGTGATATACATAACTGTCAAAAAATGCCAACCAATGTTCGGAAGTACCGAAAGTGCCCCTTCAACTATTGGAATTGTCAAAAGTGCAAGTCCTACACCAATTAAATATTGTATGGTTATTTTTTTCTGCATTCGAATAATAAGCTGTCGATTAACTTGTCCGGAATACCTCCATAGTCTTGAACTCTAAAATTGTCCCAGGAAGTGACTGCCATCATATGAAACTCATAATTCTCATTCATTGCAGTAGATCCGCTACCTGTCCCAAGTAAAAATATACCGACCTGATTTCTTGGAGGCTCATTTTTGTTCTTTTCAAGTGTGTAGTCTTCGATAAAGTCTTGCTGTATAAGTTCCGGTATTTTTCCTATTTTGTTCCAGTTGTTATCAACAAAATAATATTCTTGGTCTATAATACCAGTCTCAAATTTGTTTGTGAGTATCATAACTCCATTATCTGGAATTTTGTAAATCAGTCTTCCGTCTACTTTTGGAACAGTCTGTCCACAAGGCTCATTATAAATTAGCGTAATTTGACCTCTAAAATCTTTAGGAATAAGAAAGGTCTCTGGTGTCATATGCTTTGAGCCTAAAAAGACGAATGCAAGCATTCCAGGATACCAAAGTAGCAGTGGTAAAAAGGTCGTTAGTAATTTTGTCTTTAGCTTGATTTTAGAGAGCCATACTATCAAAAGTCCGATTATAAAAACTGGTCCTCCAAATATTATCCAATAAGGATTTAAGCAAGCAATCCAACTTAAAATAATCAGAATAATTCCCGTTTTATAAACTCTCATTTTGTATTTGTCGTATTAGTAAAATTACAGATGGTTTGTGGCTTGGCGAAAATGGCAGACTGAATTTTAAATTTGTATCACTGTTAGCATAAGAAATCTAGTATTTGCTAATATACTACAAAAGGAAATAAAAAAGACTTTTATCAGCGATGAATGTATTGATGTTGAATTAATATAAAAGGCGTAATTATCATTTTGATTCCTGAAACGAATCGAAAGACAAAGGTACAATTGCAATCTGCAGCATAAATTATGCAGGGTCTGTTAAGCAGAGTCGATAAAGCCGAATGTTTTCCTCTTTTTCCCCCTTTACGGTTTCCCGTATACTAGGTAAAATAAGATTACTTATCATTGCGCGCAATTGCAGAATACAAAACTATTTTGCTTTTTATTTTTTAATCTTTGATTTTCAGTTTATATTGTAAATGATTTCTAAACAACCATATGATTAATTATGAAATCTTAACTAATTTATGAAATAGAATCTTGATACAATTTTTCGTTCAATAATTTAGGAGGTTTGTTTTGTATCTCCAAGGCGAAAAAAGAAAACGGTTTTCTTTAATGTGTTTATATGAGCTACCTCGAATTTAATAAATGGGTTTATGATTATTATCGTACAACTACGCTAAAGAACGGCTTTTGTTCGTTGGCGATAGACGAGTATGAAATTGAAATATTCAAAAAAAAATATTCGTTAGAGAATCTTCATTTCAGAGAAATTAGATTAGCCCCTTGGAGTAAATTACTACAGCCGTATAGTTATAATGGCTTGAAAATTCCCGCTTACTTCGGCCTTATTGCACTCCAATGTTTAGGAGCTAGTTCTATGGAAAACTATGAAGAAATTTCAGTAACTAATTATTCTAAACGTTTTTGTAATGTTGTAGGTGTTAAAAAGAAACAACTTGAGGAACTTTTTTCTGAGCTATTTGCTGGCGAGCATGTACAGGAGCTGCTTTGGAATCGAGCGAAAAATTACTTAAGGGATAATTTGGGCTTTCATTTGAGTATACCTAACAATACTAAAGGCCCAGGTAGGTATAATCAATTTCCTAGGTCACAGGTGGTTCTAAATAAGGAAGACTTGAAAGAAATTGCTGATAAGGTTTTGATTAACCTAGATATAGAAAAGGTGATATCGGAAAAGGAATTTAATGGAATTTTTTATAGAAAATTTCTAGCTCAAACCTTTAGTAGAAAGAATAACAAGTCAAAGCACGAGACAACGACTCGTGATCTGTTTTTTAAACAAGTTTTTAATTATTATAATTCAGGAGAATGGGATAGCATCGCAAATAAAAAGGAAACGTCGAAGCGCAACAGGAAAACTACTTATTTTATTGAATTTGGTTTGGAAGACTCCATTCACTTCTATCGTCATATGACAGAAGTCCATCAACTTTACGAGATCTTTAAAGGTGATGATGTATATATATATGAAAGAGTAGCTGGATCGGTAGAATTTGAACAATCAAACTTATTTTCTCTAAATACGGAGTTAATCCTTGTTTCTAGAAGAAGATTAGAGATAGGAACTAATATTAATCATAAACATTCTGGATTTAATATTATTCGTTGTTTCTTTACTATCGATGATTATATTCCTGAGTTTCTAAGAAATAAATTACGAAATACAAAAGATGAAATTCCAGTTTATTTAAAAGGGGTTCGTCTAGGGCACACATGGAATTACGTCCAAAATTTTGGACCAGAAATTATCGGTGAAAATTACTCCGTTTTATATACAGATTTCGATCATCCAAAAGAGCAGGTTATTCTTGAAGATTATAACTCTTTAGAATGTCAGCCAGGTTTGTACAATGTAAAAGTTGCTGGTCATACCAGTTTGCGATTTGTAGTTTTAGACCATAAAGATAATGCTAATGTCGATGAGGTTGATAGTGGACTACGACTAAATTCTTTTACTATCGACACTACGGGGACACTGTTAAAAGGACTTCGGTTATATGGAAGTTTACGGGACACTATTAATAAGGAAATGAACATAAATCAGTGGTCGAAAGCTTGCACTGGACAAGATTTTTTATCTGCGAATAATCTCTTAAAATCAATTAAATACCAACATTATGATTAACGATAAGTACATCGCAATTTTAAATAATTATGCAGGGGATAGCGATAGTTCATTTTGTACAGTTTTAGCAAAGCAAATCTCTAAGTCTATAAATGGATATGTCGTAGAAGATGAGGATCTGTTAAGGGGTTTTGACGGTGTTAAGGAAATTTTTGTTCCAAGATTAAAGCAATATAATTTTAAAGAGGGAGATTTTCTAAGCATTACGGAAAAGGAGGTAATAAATGAGGTAGAGAGAAGTCATCCTAAGTTACACTATCTTGCTGTTGAGAGAGCCTATATACCTATATGTTTAGAATTAAATGTGATTGAGGTGGATGATGTGTTCCTTAATATTGAATTATTACAAAAAGAGATTTTTATAAGACATAGCCTACCCGAAAGTAATTTCTATGTCAGCAATGGTATTTTGATTTACGGCCCTTTTAAAATTCAGAATAACAAAGTAATAGCTGGATCATCCCTACTTGTAAATGCTTATGATATCAATGAGTGTTTAAAGATTGATCACCCTATTCAAAAGGAAACATCTCTTATATTGCATTTATCTAAAGAAGCTGTAAAGCAATATGACTGCTCTACAAATATTCAATTAATTGAAAGCGTAAAAAGTATCATCAGTAAATCAAGAATGACTGATGAGGCACGTCGATTCATTAACTCAATCAAAGATCTGATCACAAGTGAAAATCTAGATGAATTCCAGTTTGCAAGAATTAAAAAGGTTCAGACTTTATTAGATAAACTCTCATTTACGTATAATGAATTTGAGGCTTTACGTAATAATTCTAGTTTTTGGTCTAATGTTTTTGATGGTAGTATTAAAGATTTTGAAGATATTTTGAAGAATGAGTTCTTGGATAAGAACAAAGAGCTTCTCGACCAAGAACTGGAAAAAGAATCTCATAAGTTGAATTTGATTCGAGAAGAGTTAAGCGGCAGCGAGATTAAATTACAGGAGATTTCAACGCAAACTGAGAGTAAGAATCAAATAATCGAAATGCTAAGTAATCAAATTAATCTGTTAGAAGAGCGAAAAGATGAAATTATCCTTTCTATGCAAATTCAGGGAAGAATAGGCAGTGAAGTTACGAAAGAATTGAAATCTAATTTCGAGGTTCAAAAATCTTCAAATAGCAGTACAAATTTGTATGAAAGGATGACAGACTTTTTAGATAATCTTAGTGTTTTTCTGGAATTAGATGAGTATACAGAAGATAAATTACATCAAATAATAAAACAGCTGAAAGGAAATAGGTTTTTTAGATGTGATAATATAGAGTGTTTTTTGAGACTAATTCATGTTTTAGGTAATAGTCAAATTTACCTAAATAATGCAGAGGTCGATTGGATTAAGTTTGATAAATTCGTTAATCAAGGGTTGTCAGATGCATTTGAATTTGCTTATAACAATCCTTCGAGATCTATATACTACTTACTACTAGATTTCAACATAGCGAGTCCCGAATGTTATGCAAAACCCCTTATCGACTTAAGTCGGAATATCCGAAAAACTTTACCTAGAGATGGCCGGACTTGGCCCTCCAACTTACGCGTCGTTTTCTTTCCATTAGAGCAAGATATAGACGATTTTGGATTTGACGTAAATGATGAAACCTTTTCAGCTTGGGAAGAGTTAGAGATACCTACTATTGATTGTAGTGATATCGAACTGTCTATAGCTCTTAATTTAGAAGTGGGAAAATGATCAGACTTCAAATAGCAGGTATATTTTATCAGTTTTTTGCATTATCTAAAGACTTTACTCTATCTGAGGTTAAAAGAAAGCAAATTGAAAAGGAATTAATTGAGAGACGGCCTAATGTACTTGATAAGAATATAGTCAACAGTTCATATTTTCTACTTCTATATTTAGGAATAATAGATCGAGTTACTGTGAACGGAAAGCTTGCCTACAGGCTAATGCAATCAACTATAATAAGTGGTTCCGAACGAACAATATACATTAATGATCCTATAAAGCCAAATGAAGTGCAGTTTGTGGGGCTGAATTATAAGGTGGTTGAAAATGAAGAGAAAAATTCCTCTAAAAATATATTTGACTCGCTCGATGTTTTGAAGGTTATTCCTAAAATTTCTGATATTATAAAAAAGCGTTTTATTTTTGATGTAGAAAAGCCAACCTATAGTTCTTTAGAACAATGGCTGCCCAATAACAAGAATAGTACTTGGAGTGAGGTTAAAAGATTTGATGTAATACCATCACTGTACAAAGTGCATCTTAATGACAAAAACCATTATGAATATTGCTTTTGCAATAAAGGGAACTTCTATAAGTTTCCTTTAAATGATTTTCTAACGGCCGAACTAGTAAAGAGTTACTTGCTGGTTCTAAGTAAAAAAGTAGCATTTATGTACGATGATGCTATAGGTGAATTATTTGAATTGTTGCCAATTTTAGAGCCTATTCGAAAAACACTATTTACACATCATATTTTAACCACTGGTGATATCCCACTAGACTATCGTTACCAGATTGATAGTAAGATTTATAAACAAATTAAACGTATCTATAAATGACAAATGCATTTGATATATGGTCTGAAATTAAAGATGTTTATTTAAAGTATATAGACACAGGTTTGCCTATGTATGATAAAAAGCTTGAAAGAGAACGCCGATTATTGTATGAAAGAGATGACGCGATATGCAAAAAGCCCATCATCGAACTAACTACGAAGTACAAGGAACAGTTATCTGTAAGCGATACTTGTGCAAAATATGATTTAGACCCGCTATTTAGTGATTTAATTTGTCGTGGATTATTCCCTTATCAAGGAGGAAAGCTGTATGAGCATCAGGTAGAGAGTCTATATGAAGCTGTCAAAAACAAGAAAAATATTATTGTTACAACTGGTACAGGATCAGGTAAAACAGAAAGCTTTCTATTACCATTATTCTATAATATTTTACAGACTAAAAAGAAAAAAAGTAAGTTTAAAGGGATGCAGAGTCTAATTTTGTATCCTTTGAATGCCCTCGCAGAGGATCAGATGCGGCGATTGAGAAAATCTTTAAGTAGTGATTCTGTCGTTGATTTTTTTGATGAAAAACTAAATAGCCAATATATTACTTTCGCTCGCTATACAGGTATTACACCGTTTTCAGGAAAAGAGAATAAATCAAAATTAGATAAGGAAGGAAACTCTTTGATTCAGAATTGGGATTCTGCATGTGAATTGTCATTGACGACGGGCAATGATGAGTACCGCTACGATGTTGTAAATCCAAATATTCCAATTGAACTTTGGAATAGATTTGATATCCAAAGAAATCCTCCTGATATTTTTATTACCAACTATAGTATGTTAAATATCATACTTATGCGGGAAGCGGAAGGTGCTATTTTTGAAGAAACAAGAAGATGGCTTAAAGAAAATCCGGAAAATGTATTTCATATAGTGATTGATGAATTGCATTCTTATCGTGGCACAGCAGGTACAGAGGTGGCATACTTGATACGTTTGTTACTTCAGCGTTTAAATTTACATCCTGAGTCTTCTCAGGTTAGATACTTATGTTCAAGTGCTTCTATGCAAGAAGGAGAACGATCCAAGAATTTTATCAAAGGTTTCTTTGGTATATCTGAGACATATTTTAATAATAATTTTAAACTAATAGGAGGGAGCAAAAGAGAAGTTACCAGCGAATTTGAAAAGTTAAATGCAGTTGCCGTTTTAAAAAGTATTGAACATAGGGAGGATATATTTGAGAAATACGACTTATTAAGTTTGTTACGTTCGAAAATCCCTAAGCCAATGCTTACACAAGATATTTTAGAAGAGCTATTCGACGATCCCACAGAACCAAAATCGGAGCAAGCTTTAAGTTTAATATTAGAGGAGTTAACAAAACTAAACAGCAACGGCATCAACGAACAACCACAGAGAATTCATTATTTCTTCAAGAATGTTGATGGATTATGGGCTTGTGTCGATCGTTGTTGTAGTGCAGTCGATGAAACATTTAAATTTAGCAATCGAACGTTAGGTAAACTTTACAAGCGACCGATTAGTCATTGCGAATGTGGAAGCCCTGTATTTGAAGTGTTGACCTGCCGCCAGTGTGGAGAATTGTACTTTAATGGATTTAAAAAGAAAAATAGTAATGAAAATCAGCTTTACATTGAACGAGGGTTTGATGGTGAAGAATATTCTAATATTGTTTTTAAAAACTTAAACGGAGCGGAAATTGTTGAAATACGTGAAGAATATAATTCTAATAAAGAAAATAAATCTAAATGGAAAAGTTATGAGTTAAGTGAAAACTTAAATTATGTAAGAAGTTCTAGAGGTAGTTTTAATTCAGTTTTTTTTGAAAAAGCGGATAGCTATAAAGCTGTTTATCCACATGAATGCTTTTCATGTGATCATAGCTTGGATGAAAATAAATTAGACGAAAACTCTTTTACTCCAATTCACCGTCATTATACTGGGGTTCAGAAAATAAACCAATTAATGGCAGATAGTTTATTACGCATACTTAGAAAGGGGGATTCTGATTTTGCCAAACTTGTTTTATTCTCAGATTCTCGTCAGGCTGCTGCCAAACTTTCGGCAGGTATTGAACTAGATCATTATAAGGATACTATTCGAGCTATTTTGTATAACCAAATATCTAGTGGCGATAAATTTTCTCAATACGCTTTGGAAACATTGCAAGGAAAGGCTCACACTGAGGATATACTGAATGAGATGGATGAGGAAAGAGTGGAAAATAGCAGTTATAATAAATTAATTGCAAAGATTAATAAATACTTGAGAAGTACAAATCAACAGTCTGATGAATATGTTTCACTAGTAGCCGAGATTTCAAGAAAAGGGGGCGTTGAATTCTCCAATTTAATTATGCTTATTGGAGACAAGCTGATTGATATAGGTGTTAATCCAGGTGGACCAAAGCATTCTATAACGTTTTTAAATCGAGAAGATGGTGACAAATGGTTCAAGGGTTTAGATAGCGATAATTCTAATCGTTTACTATTCAAATCTCTTCATAGAGGTCTAGAAAAGGATATTAAAGAAAGCTTAACTTATGAGTTACTAAGTAGCCTCTATGCTAATGGACGACGTTCATTCGAATCACTCGCTATTGGGTATGTTCGAGCGACAATAGAAAGCTATTATGGGTTTGACGAAGACCTAATTCAAAACTCGATCAAAGTAATGGCTGAATCTGGATTAGTTTTGGGAAGTCCCTATTCAAGTAGAAGCTTTCCGAAAAAACTCTGGAGGTATTGGCGTATTGTACTGAATTTTAAAGGAAATGTGGCTCCTAATGGCTTTAAGAAAGTATTTGAATCTATATTATTAGAGAATAAGTTAACGTTGAAAGATTCTAATAATTTATCAGGGAATAATTTGTTTGTTCATTATACTGAGGATATAGATACGTATTATCATTGTGAAACATGTGGAAATAATCAATTTAGAAATTTCCGTAATGTATGTACTAATTGTCTCAATAAGTCTTTACAGAAGAAACCGAAAGAGATTGTTGATAAGTTTCTAAAAGAAAATTACTATTTATTCTTAGCCGATATTTATAAGAACAATCCGGTTCGTCTTCGTTGTGAGGAACTTACTGGACAAACAGATGCATCAGAAGCACGTATCAGACAGCGTCATTTTCAGGGTCGGATGCTTAATGATGAACAAGAACCTTTTGATGGAATCGACCTCTTAAGTGTTACTACTACAATGGAAGCAGGGGTAGATATTGGAGCGTTGACTGCTGTTATGCTAGGAAATGTTCCTCCTCAACGGTTTAATTATCAGCAAAGAGTAGGGCGAGCGGGTAGGCGGGGACTACCAATGTCTATAGCACTTACCGTTGCAAAAGGAAATTCGCACGATCAATCTTACTATGCACAACCTGAGAGAATGGTTTCAGCAATTCCAGCAGATCCATATTTAGAAATGGAACAGATGAGCATAATGATGCGTTTTGTGAATAAGGAGGTTTTTTATAGAGCGACAAAGCAATGTGGGTTTAAGGGGAAAGATGTACATGGTGCTTTCGGAACTATAGATGACTGGCCTATCATTAAACCTCTTGTCAGCATTGTATTAAGTAATAGAGTCTTAATTGAAGAAATAATTTTCAAATTTAAGATTGGTACACAGATAAATTTAAGCGATCCTGAAATTTACGATTCATATTATGAAGGTTGGTTGAGTAAACTTGAGAAAGATATTATTCTTAATTTCGAAGATTATCCACAGAATAACATAGCTGAGAAATTAGCAAATGCAGGAGTTTTTCCAATGTTCGGATTCCCGACACAGGTTCGTAGTTTATACGAAAAGGAACCCTCTGACAAAAATGAAGAATCTCAATTAATCCAGCGTACAATGGATTTAGCAATATCAGAGTTTGCACCAGGTTCCGAAGTAGTAAAAGACAAAAGAATCCTTAAGTCGTTGGGAGTAATTGGATATCAGAAAAAAGCGGGCAGATATAATATAGTTGATGGAAGAGGACCAATAAATAGGACAATTTTTAAATGTACTCTTTGCGATATCATTTATTCTAAGGAATCTGAGTACAAACTTTGTAAAGTTTGCGAAATGGAACTTGTTCCTTTTCCTGCAATTTCTCCATTAGGTTTTTATACAGAAGAGGATGAGGCAAAGGATTTCGACGGAAGGTTTGACTTTAATTCTAGAGGAGGGGAAGTACAGTTAGACCCAGATTCAAATCTTAAGAAGTCGAAAAATTCTATTGGTAATATTCTTTTGTATAATAATGCGGAGCCAGATAGTGGGTTGGTCAATATTATCAATGATAATGGAGGAGCGCTGTTTCTTTTAGGTAAATATTGGAAAAAGAGAAAAGATAGCGCAGGGTACGATCCTGTTTGGGTTAGTAAAGATATTTTTAAAAATAGGAAAGTTAAAGTAGTAGAAGAAAAAGAATACGCTTTAATATCAACAAAGCAAACAGGTGTTTTGACACTGGCGATTAATGATATTGGAATTAATAATGAGAGCAGACAAAATTGTATTTATCAAAAATCAGCTTTTTTATCTTGGGGCTATTTAATTAGAAAATCAATTTGTACGGAATTAGATATCGAAACTAATGAGTTGCAGGTGGGTTATAGAATATCCCCTAATACGAAGAAGCATGAAGTATTTATCGTCGAGACAGCTGTTAACGGAGCAGGTTATTGTGCTTATTTAAATGGAGATACCGATTATGAAATCGCGAATAAAATTTTTATTGATCAGCTGAGCTCTGAAAACGAAAGTACCGTTTACGGTTATTTAAATAATAATGTGCATGAAGATTGCACTTCATCATGTTATGATTGTCTACGAGACTATTATAATCAAAATCATCATAGTTTACTGAATTGGAGATTGGCACTCGATCTTGCTCAACTAGCAAAAGATTCAGCAATTGACTTAAATTTTTCGCAGCCGTATTGGAAACAATACTTCTCCCAATATCTTGAATCTTTGATTCTTAAAAAGTATAATTCGTCTTTGTTGGAACAAAATGGATTTTATTATTTGATGAAAGGCGGCCACAAAACACTAATAACCCATCCTTTTTGGAAAGAAGGATATGTAAATAATATTAAATTGCTTAATGATTTTTATGGTGATTTAGTTATTAACGAATTTAGATAATTGAAATAAAAGACCTAAACTATATTAATAATGTCTCAAAAAATAATTGCATTAGAATTTCTCGATGAACTTGAAAGTATTCATAAGAATGAAGGATTGCCTTTATCTGTAAAATATCCTCAACTTAGGACTTTATTAGAGAAGGTTTGTAAAAACCTTACGTTAAATAGCTCAACTCAGTTTTCTGATTTTTTTTCTAGATTGGTTTTTGTTTGCAATATGTACAATGTAGATCGTGCAATTCACGGTTTACGTATTACAGCTAATAAAGTTTTGCATGAGGGGATTAAACCTAATGAGGACGATTACAAAAATCATATAGCTTTTTTTGCAGGTTTTTTAAAAGTAGTTTATTCTATTAACGTACCAGAAGTGTTGTTGAATGGAAGAAAGCGAGGAGTTGAATACGCACCTGTTAAAAGTGTTCGACTTAATGAGGCTAAAGTATGTATTGTAGAGAAGCGAGAGAATCATTTAATTTGTCAAATTGATGGACTAAGTATCAAAGGTAGTGGCTATGAATTTGCTCCTGAAAAATTGGTTACTGTTCAAATATTGGAACAAGGGGTTAATGAAGTTATTACATCATGTGAAAATTTTTGGATTGGTGCTTTGTTATATCTTATTGATATTGATATTGATGCCAATGAAGTTTTTCATCCCAAGATCATTGTTCTAGAGCCAGATTACCTTTTAGATGTATCCTCTATTGCAGAATGCATTCAAGATTATGGAGAAAGCGAACTTTTATTTCTAAAGTCAAAATTTGAAGAAAAACCTGATTCTAAACATTTATTGTTGGGGAACTTTGCAAACTTGGTTGTTGATGAAGTTTTTTCTAATCCTTTGGCACCGGTGGAATTCAATAGTGTTTTTCTTAAACACTTTAAAACAACCCCACTTGAATATACCACCTGTAAGGACATAGCAGAAACAAAAGATTTTAAAATTTATTATGATGAAAGCCAAAAGCAGTTTCTGAAAATTAAAGATATTATTGAAAATGGATTTTCAAAATTAGATATCAATTTAGAAAACATCTCTCTTGAGCCTTCTTTCTTATCAGAAAAGTTCGGTCTACAAGGTCGACTAGATATGCTCGATTGGCGAAAAGGAAGCGAGGTATCCAAGATAATCGAGTTGAAATCTGGTAGTACACCTTGGCCTGATGACGGCGCTAGTATTAAAGGCAATCATCTTGCTCAATTGTTTATGTATTACCTTCTTTATTCTCAGGTAGGTAAGTTAAATGTTAGTCAGGTGAATAATAGGTTGCAAGGTTTTATCTTGTACTCGAAGCCTAGTCAATATAATTTAAGGAATACGGGGGCATATTTAAAAGGTTTTCAGGAAGTTATTAACCTAAGGAATAAAATAGTCTCTACCGAGCATCTTCTAATAGCAGATAGTAAGGAGAACACCGAAGGTATTCTAACTAAAATAAATCCACAAAACTTAATCAATAAAGATATTCATCCTAATTTCCGAGTTCGAATAGAACCTCAAATAGTTGATTTTCTTACTCCAATTACATCGGCCTCAGATCTTGAGAAAAATTACTTTATTTCGTTTGCAAATTATGTTTCATACGAACATTTTTTGAGCAAGGTTGGTGGATCAGATAGAGATAAAGAAGGAGGATCGAATGGTTTAGCAAGACTTTGGTTGGATAGCTTTGAGGAAAAGAAAAGTAGGTTTGAGATACTTTACGATCTTGAAATTGTTGATAATAAAATTGACAGCGTAGAGCAGGAAATAGTTTTCAGAAGGAGAAGTTTGGATAATAAACATGTTAATTTTAGAAAGGGAGATATCTGTGTGCTTTACCCTCGAAATAACATGTCAGAAATCGTTTCACATAGTCAAATTTTTAAATGTACTATAAAGGAAATTGTTGGAGAATATGTGACTGTTTATTTTCGATATAAACAGCGCAATAAGGCGTTCTTTGAGTCTTTTGGAAAGAAGGGTAAGTGGGCATTAGAGAGCGACTTTATGGAGACCTCTTTCAATTCTATGTATAGGAATCTTTACGGGTTTTTAAAAGCAGGCCAGTCATATAAGGATTTAATATTGACACAAAAATTTCCTGAGAAAGCTGGAGATTATGGTTATAAAAATCCAGCAGTTTCTTTGGAACAAAGGACTGTAATAAATAAAGCGTTATCTGCCAATGATTACTTTTTATTGAATGGTCCTCCTGGCACAGGAAAGACATCAATTATTATTAAAAATTTAATTAAGGAATTAATTGATACTAATAAAAGCATTTTAGTTCTTGCATATACAAATCGAGCAGTTGATGAACTTTGCGAGGCAATTGATAATGCTTGTGGTGGTAGAAAAAAACTTAATTTCATTCGGTTTGGTTCAAAGCTATCTACCAGTTCTAAGTATCATGACAACCTTATAGATGTTGTGATCGAAGCTAAAGAAAAGGAGTTATCAGCATTCGATAAAAAATTTGGACGTGCCGAAGTAACAAATGTTATAGTTCAAAACAATGTCTATGTCTCTACAGTAGCTTCTGTCGGAAGCAAACTGAGTATTTTTCAAGTAAAGAGTTTTGATTATATAATAGTTGACGAAGCCTCTCAGATTTTGGAACCGCAATTGGTGGGTGTCTTGGCAAAAGCATCAAAATTTATTCTTATAGGAGATCACAAGCAACTACCTGCCATTTCTTTACAATCAATAGATAGATCAAAAACGAATAATAAGCTTCTCGAATCAATTGGGTTATTTAATAGAAAGAACTCGCTATTCGAGCGTCTTTACAAATTCTGTGAAGATAATCTTTTGTCTCATGCATACGATACATTAACTTATCAAGGCCGCATGCATAAGGAAATTTCCTTATTTCCCAATTTTGCATTCTATAACGGTAGATTGCGAGAAGCTTATGATACCCCTGATATCGATGCTGAGACTAAATCGTCTCTAAATAGACAAGTCGTAGATTTAGATTTTCACGAGTCTAGTGCAAACACAGTGCGGAAACTATTAAGTCAAAAAAGATTAGTATTTTTTAATAACAACAAGGTTGACGATCACTATGCTAAGTCTAATACGTTCGAAGCTGATTTTGTTGTAAAAATAGTTAAAGACATTATCTCTTTATATGAAACAAACAATAAGGAATTTGATCCTAGTAAGACTATTGGTATTATAGCTCCTTTTAGAAATCAAATAGCTCTTATCAAACACAAGTTAGAGGAGACCGGAATCCCAAACTACGAGGCTATAACGGTGGACTCTGTAGAACGTTTCCAAGGAAGTCAACGAGATATTATAATTTATTCCTTTTCAATTAATAATCCGTTCCAGCTTAGAGGGATGATTAATTTGAATGATGAAGGTGATGTTGATAGAAAACTAAATGTTGCTCTTACTAGGGCTAGAGAGCAAATGATATTAATTGGTAATGACTATATTTTATCAAGTAACCTGATATATTTAAGATTGATAGAATACTGCAAGTCAAAAGGAGGTTATATCAATAATTCGCTGTCAGGAATAATAAATAATGAACCTATTTTTTTTCCTAATGACACGTCTTCTATTAAGGATAGAAAGCCTATGTCAATCAATGAACCGTTCAAAGCTGCATTCGAGAATAAAGTTGAGAGTCTCGTAAGAAAGGATCGACGTACCAAATGGCCAAATGAAATATTGGGATTGAATACGGATTTCGCCCGTAATAACCTTATACGTTATGGTTTGGCTGACTTTGATCAGCAGGTCGACTTGAACTATGAGCAGAATGTAGGAGATTTAATTGGTAATCAGGAACTACTTACTTATTATACAGCACGCGAGAATGTTTTGCTCTATTGTTATTGGAGTATGAGGAAGCATTTTATTTCAACGGAAAGTATTTTCTTAAACCACAAAGAATTCTTTCAATCAAAGTTTAAAAACACAGAAGAAAGAGTAATGTTTATAGATTTCGGATGCGGTCCTATGACAGCTTCTTTGGCATTTAATAATGTTTTTAAATCTGATAGTAGAAGAAAGGTACACTATCTAGGAATTGATGTTTCTAAAACTATGCTTGCCAAGGCACAAGAGTTCATTGACTCAGGAATCTTTAAGTCTAATGATACTTTCGAACTGTGTTGTGAGTTAAGAGAAAGTGACCCCGGCTATTATAAAGATGAATTTGTATTGCCTCATACAGTTATTATAACCTGCGCTAATTCACTTTCTAACATTGATCTCGATGCAATAGGGGATCTAGCTCGCTCCTTGAATGATTTCATTAATGAGTATCCTTTGAATAACTATCTATTAGTTTATCAAAATCCAGTTAATCGAGACCAAAATCTTAGAAAATTGTTGGAGAAAGTACCTAAGTTGAATAAGGCTTTAATCTCAAGGGAGAGTGCTGTTTCATATGATAATCCACATCAAGATTGGTATGCAACAAATGAACATTTTAACTATGAGGTGATTACGAATTAATTATTCATTTTATGTAATTAAGTATTAAAAGCAAACGTTCTTGACCAATGGTTTTTAGGGCTTGATAAGCTTTTCGATGGCAATAGCGGTATTTTTTACCGCTATTGCAAAAGCACATTGAGGTGCGTGAAGGTGTGTTATTATTGTAAATGAATTTTAGTAGTTTGTATGCTTCGTTTACATTATTAGTATTTAACAGGTCGTAAATAGATTCTAAAATACCTTCTGAACCATGCGACCTTTCATTGAGAAAATATCCTTCTTTTTCACGGAAACTTTGATTGTGTAAGTAGGGTGTTACATGCTCTTTAATAAAACCTTTAAGTGTAATTCGTTTAGAGCAATGAATGAATTCCTCTACAGGCGTGCAAATGCAAAAATGTCCGTCCCCATATACGTGCCAGTCAATATTATGTGGAAGACGCTGAGCGGTTTCAAAAACATAAGGAAAGCTGGCGGGATATTCTGTGGTGCACTCTATCCTGATTGAGTATTTGTCGTATACGACGTTGTTTTCGTCGTATAGTGAAATATCTCCAACCAAATAGGGATGTGAATCTTCCCGAACACATAATTGTAGTTCGGGAAATTCACCTATTGCTTCATTAGCTTCAGCAGTAAAACTTATATATGCATTATTCATGTGCAAATGGATATGAAGTTATTGCTCCTGCAGCAGCTGCAGCAGCCCCATATGTTCTTTTTTCATCTTTATTATCGCCAAGAGGAAATCTATCACCTAAATGTTTGCGCCACAATTTGCTGGCTTCTTTTTGATTACTTTCATGAATAGCTGCATCTGCGTCCGTGATAAACTTATCTAAGGCTTCAAGAAACTTGTCTTTATTTGCATAGTTTTCCAGAAGGTCATCATTTGGTACTGCTGGCACTATACATTTAAAATCATTATTTAATGTTTTTTTAATCTCCTTTAAAATGTCTCGCATAGTGATATCGTCACGTTCATTCAAAACAATTTTTTCTTTAGCGTTACTAGCTAATATGGTCAAAGCCAAACCACTTGGCATTTTAAACGACTGTTTATCAGCCCAACCTTTAAGGTGTTTAATATTACGCACTAATCTACCTTCTTTATCTTTTTTAGAGATAAACCAGTTTACCATTGCTTTAGGGTCACTATCTTCAAAGCCGACTCCTTTCACTGCTATTTGGTATTCTTTCCCTTCCTCCTTGCAGTAAACAGGATGATCTATTTCGTAGTCGTCAACAAATATTGTACGAATGCATTTTTTACGGTTTTCAGCAGCAGTGCTTGTATAGCCCTCAACCGCTTGTTTAACCCATTGTTTTAATGCGGTGGCAGTGACATCTGGCGCACGTAAAAAGTAAATTCCATCGTCTAAATCACAAATATCTTCTGAAGTACGGATGCCGTTCTTCATTTTGTATGATCCTTGTATATAGAAATAAGGAATATACTTTGGCTGGTTTTCTCGAAACCATTTTCTAATTCTTTTTCTAAGCCCCTCTTTTGAATCCATCATTCTCTGGTTCTTTTTCGATCCAATGGATATCTCATCATGATAATCCTGAAATAAATTGTGACAATTTGCCATAGTGTTATTGTTTTAAAAAATTTAATATTTCCGTTAATCTGTTTTTTGCCAATTCCTCACCAATAGCCTTCATTCGGTCTATGTGTTTCTTCTTGGATGAATTGAGCTCTATATTATCTCCTTTCATATCATGCTGTATGCGGAGGTGTTGAAATGTATTTCCAATTTTGCCTAATGCACGTTGCAGGAAGTTTAAATATTGCTCCGTAATCTGCGCCTGTGTGTCAAGTACGATATCCACTAGCTTTGGATTAGGGAATAGCCAGTCAAATACATTCTTGGGCCTCCAAGAACGTTTAATAATTTGCTTTCCCTGTCCAGTTCCAAGTGAAAGGAGGACTATATCACCGATGGCAATATCTAGTTTGTCTGTAGCTTCAAAGACACCGATGAGTGAAGGGTTGTTTGCAAAAATGCCTCCATCAATCATATTTATATTTGTCCCTTCTCCATGCTCGTTTTTGAACGAGAAACTGTGAGGAGGGAAGTACACAGGGGCGGAAGCACTAGACATTGCCACATGATAGGCAGGGAGTTTGTAATCTCTCCTGTACTCAGGATGATGTTTTGTCTTTAATACGTTTATTGCCCCATCATTCCCGTTAAAAGCAGGTATGCAAACCTTAGCTTTAAGATCAAGCAATAGCGGATCTCGACCTCCGTTAGCATCTGCAAATACTTCTCTTAGCTTTTTTAAAAGCTTTTTATTGCTATATATAGCGTTAAAGAATGCCCTGCTTTTTCGAGGTAAGAAACGGAAAACAAATCTCGGGAAGATGATATTTGCATGGTCTTCGTAAAATTTTGCTAATTCCTTCGCCGGTATTCCCAAAGCGATTCCTATTGCTAGAATAGCCCCGGTAGATGTGCCGCATATTAAATCAAAGTGTTCATAAAGCTTTTTATCAGGCTCTTCCTTTTGAAGTTCTGCTTCTAGCTCTGCCAAGACTTTGGCTGGGATAAGTCCTCTTATCCCGCCTCCGTCTATAGAGAGTATTTTGAATTTTTTACTACTATCTCCTCTCATTCTGTTTAATTAAATGGTTTACCACATACTCCATTCCAATCAGGTCCTATTTGCGTAGATATACACCTGTCTAGCGTAATTCCTAATTGAGTAGCGATACTTTGTGCGTCGTCTTTAGCTGAGGTAGCTGTTTTTGTAGCATGGTAAAGCGTGGTATTCGGGAAATAAAGTGTTCCGCAATTATTATTTGGAATACTTTCTTTGTAACCCAATAGAAACATCTTTTCTTTGAATTCCGGATGTTTTGACGGAATATCGTAGGTGATTATTATTGCCATATTTTTAAAATTTTAATGTTTAAAAAGTGGAGTTATCTTATCGTCGATAACTCCAACTATCTATTTGGATTTTTTGACTGTTTCCTTTACAGTTGTTTTGGGATGTTTATCAGCATAGGTTTTAGTTACAAACTGACCTGTTCCTGCGTCCCGATGTACTGATGTTTTCTTTGCCATTTTTATATACCTCCTTTCTTTTTCATTACCATCTATATGGCTAATTGTGTACCATTACTTAAAAATGATTTTAAACCTTGTTTTTGTTAAATATTATATCAATATTTGATTTTAATAATCAAATATTGATATGAAAATACTTGTTTCATGGTTAGCTTTTAATAACGATTTTGAAAATGGTCTAGTAAAAAGAGATGGCCCAACTTTTAATTATCATAAATATTACTTCGGTGAAATAGATAAGCATATTATTTTGTCGGCAGCTGAAGAATTAGATAATAGGGCTGAATTGCTTGCTTCAGAATTACGTAAGGATTTTCAAAAAAGGGTAATAGAGGTGAAGTATATGGGCATTAAGGAGATTATCAATATTAATATGATTAAAAGTAAAGTGGAACCGTTTTTATTAGATGTTTCTGACTATGAAATTGATATTTTCATGTCTCCTGGTACTCCTTCTATGCAAATCGTCTGGTATCTGTGTCATATGACTTTGGGACTTAGAACTAATTTATTTCAACTCAAAGAGTTAAAATACAGTGACAAGAAATTAGGATATCCAGAGAGAGTGAATGTCACAGTTGAACAATCGTTGTCTGGATACTCTGCTTTGATTAAAGAACAGGGGGTAAAGACATCAGTAAATAGTGGGTACAAGATTACTGAATCTATTAGACCAGTTTATGATAGCGCTAATTTAATAGCTCAGACCGATAGAGTTACCACTTTGATATTTGGAGAGAGTGGAACAGGGAAGGAGCACTTAGCGAGTTATATTCATAACAATTCAATACGGAAGGATAAACCTTTTCTAGCTATAAATTGCTCAGCTTTTACAGATAGTTTGTTGGAGTCTCGATTGTTTGGATATACAAAAGGTGCGTTTACAGGTGCGGATAAAGATCATGTAGGTTATTTTGAAGCAGCAAAAGGTGGTACTGTTTTTTTGGATGAGATTGGGGATATTTCACCATATATGCAACAGCTTTTATTAAGAGTTATTCAAGAGAAAAAAATCCTTCGTATAGGTGAATCAAAAGAAAGAGATATAGATGTTCGTATTCTTGCGGCTACAAATAGGGATCTTTCATTGATGTGTTCGGAAGGTAAGTT
Source organism: Sphingobacterium sp. JUb20 (assembly GCF_004342035.1). Lineage (NCBI taxonomy): Bacteria > Pseudomonadati > Bacteroidota > Sphingobacteriia > Sphingobacteriales > Sphingobacteriaceae > Sphingobacterium > Sphingobacterium sp. JUb20. The sequence goes on from NZ_SLYV01000016.1 coordinate 56,827, forward strand.
TCGTTGGGATTTATATTATCGACTCGCCGTAACTGAATTAGTATTGCCTCCTTTGAAAGATCGTAAGAGATCTGAAGTTAAAGAACTATTGGACTTTTTTATTAGAACAAAGAAGAAGCATTTCAAAAGGACAAAGCAGTTGATTTTGGAAAAGGATACTGAGAGTGCTGTTTTAAATTATGTATTTCCTGGGAATGTGAGAGAATTAGAGAACTTAATCGAAAATTTGTACGTTTTCAATGAAGAGCATGTGTCCAGAGGTTCGCTTCCATTAAAGCTGCTTGATAATATCGAAGAATATGGTTTTGATTTAAAGTCTGTTGAAAAGCAACATATCCTCAAAATTATGAATATGACTAATAGTAATGCCGAGGCATGTAGGATGCTAGGTATTACTATTAATACGTTAAAGACAAAATTAATTGAATATAACTATCGTAGATAAAGATTAGTTTAACAATGGATTTCCTTTGTGGGGGTGAAACATGTCGGAGTGCTTATCATCGCCACTAGCGATATTATTGACTTTTGATAAATATGAATTGAGATCTGCAATGTCTTTGTCAAAAAAATATTTATTGTGTTTGCATAAAGAGAAATGTGCGTTTATATTTAAAACAGCATTAACTGTTTTGTTTTGAGTAATTTTCAGGTTCTCTTTCTCAAATGTGTCGTTGGCTCTTTTAGTCAATTCGGCAAATTTATTTGCACCAACAAGTCTCAACGCTTCTGATAAATGTGTAGTAAACTGTCCACTTGAATTGAAGTAAAACTGGTTGTAACCTCCATTATTAACTTCTGCTTCCAATACCCAAATCATATAAATTGCTTGTCTTGACTTGTTCCAGCCCATTATGGTTTCATATTCCTTTTCATAGTCTGTTGGTATTTTTTCGGATAAGTTGTCAAAAACTACTTGCAATAAGTTCTCATCCGAAGTCGTGTCAATAATCTGTTCTGTCAATTCTTTGTGAATAGGTCTATTTTTAAATGCTTCAACAGACTGGGTTAGTTGTTCTTCTATTTCTTTTGTAAGCCCACTCACATTTTTATTTGTCTGTCCTGTACAGCCAAATAAATTTAAGATTACCGTTATTAGTCCCATAATTATGATTCATCTTATCATTGGCGTTTTGTATTTTTTTTTAGGCTGACCACTAACATTTTGTAAAAGGAAACTAATATATAAACTCTTTCTGCAATCTAATTCTCAAAGCGTATTTCGTTGCATAGAACTTTTTATTAATAAATTATTTATTCGCTACTTGATATCTTTATTAGTATTCTCAAATTCGACAAATAAATCAGCTAATGAAATTTTTTCAAATTTACATAGTTTAAAAAGTGTAGATAATGGGACATCATATCCTAAACCTTCTGTGATTCTTGTAAGAGTAGAACTTCCAATATCGCTTTTTTCAGCATACATATTTCTTGAAACTTTTTTATTATCGATTTTGTAAGGATCACAAAATTTGTTTTTTAGAAAATTAACAAGATTTTTTTGATATTCTTCTAGTTCTTCTGATGTTTTCATTGTCAAAATTTTAAAAATTAAAATAACTGGTCGATTTGTCGACCAGTTGATTTTTTATTATTATATTTGTATAACTAATTGATATTAAGCTGACCTCTAGGAGGACAGTCAAAATAATTTACGAGACTCGATGCTTGACTAACGACCACTTTCGAGACAGTAAGAATTGCCCTTTCAAAGGAAAGTACTATCTTTGTGCTTCCCTTAAAGGGAGGGCATGCCTTACTGGAAAGCTATTGTGGTGGTCGTTATCAAGCACTTTGGTGAGTACAGTAAGGCATTGCTCTTTTTGTACTTCCAGAATGTCTTGTTCACATAACAAAAATTAATTATGATAGAACGACTATTAACCACCCAAAGAACCAACCACGACATAATCCAGGATTATTGTCTCCGGTTCGCACATTCCCATTTTATAAAGAACATATCCTGTCCGCCAGAATAGGGCGTTTAGTAAAACATAAGTGCAAATAGGGAAGGGGAAAGCTAGTCCTGAATCAAAAGGTGCGCAGATAGTAGAAAGCATGGTGTGATGACCATACCTCATACTAAAAAATGCGAGCTCTTGACAGGTTAATATCAGCTTCTTACCATCCTTAATGGCTTATGTTACCGACTTTCATTTTGATATACAATTGCTTGCATAGGCTAAATTGGATCGGATTTTAACGTTTTGCAACTTAAAATTACACTTTTCTAGTCATAAAGCAAATCATTGTCATCAAGTTTTATTAAATTACATCAATAATGGAAAGTCGGATCTTGTTCTTTAACCCAAATAATGCAATAATGAAGACCATTATATAACCAATTGATGACGACGTAAAATTGCATTTTCTTGATTTAATATTTTTTAACTGGTTTCCTTACGGCGCGAGCCATGTCCAAAAAGTAAGGTTTTAAGGGAGCCAATTTAAACCTTAAAAAAATGCAAAATACTTGCTACTGGGACAGGTATGTACATGTACCAATAAAAGGAGAAATATGTTCTAAGTAGTAACTTCTGTAATGCATTAATTATTCAAAAAACAATTAAGACAATGAACGCAGATTTTTTTAAATTAATACCATTTGACCAGGTCTTTAATGAGGTCCATGTTGAAGGATACAATCCAATATTAAATATTGAGAATTTTTGGAAGAAATATGATATAAACAGTAGTAGAGATCATATTGTAGCTATGTTTTTGGGAGATGTAGATGATCCCGAAGGTATAATGGAGCAACCTGATAAACGTTATCTAGAAGCGTATTCGCTAGACTTGTTTAGAGCACTGGTTGCGTATTATCTAGCACATAAATATAAGATGAGTATGGAAGATTTAGAAATACCATTGCTTCCTAGCAAAAAGCTAACGGAACAAGAAGTGAGGTTAAGACAATCTAACCATTCACTCTTTGGGAAAAAGGATTGACGTAGATGAAGACTGTTGCATCATAAATAATTGGAGAGAACTAACTTGATGCAAGTCTAAATTGAAATGCAATAATGAAGACCATTATATAACCAATTGAAGACGACGTAAAATTGCATTTTCTTGATTTAATATTTTTTTAACTGGTTTCCTTACGGCGCGAGCCATGTCCAAATAGTTCGGTTTTAAGGGAGCCAATTTAAACTTTAAAAAAATGCAAAATACTTGCTACTGGGATAGCTATGCGCTAACCCTAAGAGAGGAAATGTCTTCTTATCTGCGTGAAATTCGTGTTCCTGTTATTAAAAAACGAACTATGATCACTCTTTTACCCGAACGATTTTTTAAAAATGCGTCGTTACCAATTTCCGAAAGCTTCGCGCAATCGGCGATGAAGTATGTCATGAAAGAAAGACCGGAGCACCGTTATTACTCGCTCATGATCCGTCTGTTAGAGCCTTCCGATTCTTTCAGTATGGTTGTGCGCAATGACAATACCGATGTACTGCGGATCTCACTGATCAATATGACTGTCATTGAGATTTATCTCTTTGCTTTGGGACTACCTGCTAATTTTCCGATTAACCAAATACTGGTTTTGGGAGAGCATAAGGAACAGTTCATACCAAAAGAGAAAGGGGAGAGTATCTCCTCATATTGCTATGAACTAGCGGTGCCAGCACGGACAGAAAGGGAACAGTACCGACAACGGATATTGAACGATCTCAACAAGCACTTCGGAATAGAAGTGACCTTAGAAAGATTGACCATCGTAAAAGATAGTCGCAAAGTATTGAGCATAGCAGGAGAGTCTGTAGAGTTGATCTGGGAGGAACAGCTTATGATGATCATTAAAGCCAAAAGAACGGTTAAAGAAAACCAAGAGTTAATCTTAGAAAAGTATTAGTAAAGTTTCACTACCTGTGATCTCCGGATGCTGCCAAGGGAAAAAGGCTTCATGATTAAGCCTCCCTCGGCAGTAAAAGGAGCAGGGAAGCTTTATGTCTAAAAAATTAAAATAATGAACATAAACATACAATATATAGTCAAGTTCTGGGATTATCTTCGGAAACTATTTAAGCCTGAAAGGGAAGGTGTGCTATTGAGCAAAAAGGATACGGAATTACCCGAATGGGCTTTTGCTAAAAATGTGTTTAAAAATAATATTGCACATGCAACTAATTGTAGTTTAATCGCTCGTTTATACGATGCTGGTGAAGCTATGGTTATCCTTAGGGACCGCCTTGCACCTGAGTATGGACTGGCTCGGCAATCCATGGGTAGATCTTTGATAGCTGATCGGCAATATACCGAGCAAACAGTAATAAAAGAGCACAGAAAAGGCAAGCAAGGTGTAACGGAGTCTGCAAGGAGAAGCCTGCAAGAAGTAAAGAATAAGCCTAGAAACGGTAACGAATTGGCAATGAAATGCCAGACAAACGGCAATGAATCGGCAATAAACAAGCAAGGAAATACCAAAGAAATAGCAGAAGGTAAGCAAAGAAAAACTAGAAAAATGGAAAGGTTAATAAATTCTAATTTTTTCCTGACCAACTTAACACCAACTTCTAAGTTTCTGCGACTGGGCTTCGACTCTGCATCGGGATTTCATCGGCTACAGTGCATGAAAAGTCGAAGGATAGTCGAGCAAAAGTCAAGTGGAAGTAGAAAAAGAGGTGAAGAAAGGGTTGAGAAAGTTAGTAGCAATTTACTGGATGTGGCAAACAGTAAATTGAGGCATTGTCTGGGAGGTACCCGATATCTACCTGCTTTTAACCCGTTTCGGACCTTGTTTTACCTCCGGTCGTCGATGCACCGTATGTGCACCGTACCTCTCCCGTCCCTGCACCAGGAAAAGGACGGTGCAACTACGGTGCAAGTGTGGTGCAGTTACGGGGAAACTTGCTACAAGGGTAAAAGACGGTTAAAAGAAAGTCCGAACAAGATCCGAACCAATGGCTTTGCTTTTTTTATGATTTTCATGAAGAATGTACTTGCTAAAATCGGTCTTGCTGTACGGTCAGTGTACGGTTTATTCACCAATGCCCTACTGAAAAGGTACCAAAAAGGTACTGCGAATGTACCTGAGAGCTACCAAAGAGATACTGAAGATGGTAGCTTAGCAGTGCTGGGACTGGCTTGTGCTAGGCTAGTATGGAAATTTAGTTTTCCATGTATAGCCCAAGCGTCCGTAATGCGTATGCTAAGTACTGGTAAAGCATGGATAGTGCGTAAAACGGTACCGATTTACGCACTACTAACGCACTATCAACGCTTTATCTATGCTTCATCCATACTTAATCCCTACAAGGAAAGTGCTTTATCTAAAATAAGAGGATTTAAGCGATCTAATTTGTTTTGTCAGGCATCTGAGTGGTTTTGCATTAATAATTTGTCTAATCGCTTAAAATGCTTTTCAAATCAAGTGCAAGGGGGTGTTAGAGATGTTGTGAATGAGGGATTTGTAAAACGATCGCTAAAATCAACGTTCTCACCAGTGCTGCTTTTACTTCTGATGATGACTTTCGGATCGGTATCTGCACAAGCTCAGAATAAGCAAAATTATGTGCTGCAGGGAACGGTTATTTCTGCTGTAGATAAGAATCCATTACAAGCTGTATCCGTGCGTGTTGAAGCGGACAATGTGAAGACATCGACCAAGAAAGATGGCTCTTTTAGCATCTCTATATCCCAGCGTACGGGCAAAGTGAAGTTTACCTCTGTCGGCTACAAAACCCAAGAGCTGGAGTATACTTCTGGAACAGTGTTGCATGTGCAACTAAATCCTGTCGAAAATCAACTTGACGAAGTGGAAGTGGTGTCTACGGGATACCAGAAAATACCCAAAGAAAGGGCGACCGGAAGCTTTGAATTTGTGGATAATAAGTTATTCAATAGGAAGGTTTCGACAGATTTTGTGAGTAGGCTGGAGGATATAGTTCCGAGTATATCTACAAACAAAACTTATGCACCTAGCCGAGGTAAATTATTGGGGATCAATATTAGAGGAACGAGTACAATGGACTGGAATGTATGGCCATTAGTTGTAATTGATGGAGTACCCTATCAAAATAATTTTGATCCTCTAAATGGTAGCTTTAATAATATCAACCCGAATGATATCGAGAATATCACCGTATTAAAGGATGCTGCAGCTTCATCAATTTGGGGAGCACAATCTGGAAATGGGGTAATAGTGATTACGACAAAGCGAGGTAAATACAATCAGCCTTTTCAACTTTCAGTGAATAGTAATGTGACCATTGCGCAGAAACCCGATCTCTATTATTATCCTCAGATGAATACATCAGACTATATCGATTTGGAAAAAGAACTGTTTGACAAAGGCTATTGGAATAGTAGGATCAATCGGTACGATGTTAATTTAACACCCGTGATTCAATTGCTAAAAAAGCACAAAGAAGGTGATTTGAGCCAAATGGATTTGAACCAACAATTGGATGCTTTACGTGCTATCGATATGCGGGAAGATTTTCTGAAATACATTTATCGCGAGTCTGTTAATCAGCAATATAATGTGCAGTTGAGTGGGGGCTCGGAAAAGATGAATACTACTTTTTCTATTGGTTATGATAAAAATTTGGCCAATCTGGTGACTTCTTCCTATAATCGTTTGATCGTTAAGAATAATACCCAGCTTAGACCGATTAAAAATCTAACCTTGGATTTAGGTATTACCTATACCGAGTCTAAAAGAAAGGACGCCATGGCAAATATGGTCGGTTATAATAGTATGGGGCGAGGAGCTGGAAATTTCCCTTATATGCGTATGGCGGATGATAATGGAAAACCATTAATTGTAGATGCTATTGGTTATAATCCAATCTTCAGGGATACTGTAGCAGGAGGAAGGTTGTTAGACTGGAAATATCGACCGCTTGAAGAATTGGATGATACGCACTTACTCACTAATATCAGGGAAACGTTTTTAAATTTTAAAGCTAAGTATCAGATTTTACCTTCAATAAGTGCATCAGTTTTATATGCGTATCAAAGAGCATATCAACCTACTGATGAATGGCAAGGGTTGGGCTCAGTTCATTTGCGTGAAACAATTAACTATCGTGCATCGTGGAATAAGGATAAAGTGATCTGGAATTTACCTGTAGGTGATTACCTCAATACATCTCACAGAAACAATGATACGTATCAGATTCGCAATCAACTGGACTTTCATAAAAAATGGAACGAATTGCATGAAATAAGTGCTATAGGAGGTGCAGAGGTACGTCAAATTAGAACTACAGTGCAGAATGCTGTGTATTGGGGTTATGATCCAGAACTGTTGACACATCAGCCAGTCCAGAATGGTAAACTTATTCCTGCGTTAAATGGTATATCAGGTTCCTTGTATTTGAGAGATTTTGCAAATATGGCAGCTTCTACTAATCGCTATACTTCGTTCTTTGCAAATGCAAACTATACGTATAATGATCGCTATATAATAAGTGGAAGTGTCCGTAAAGATGCGTCCAATTTATTTGGTGTAAAATCAAACGGGCGTGGGCAACCTTTCTGGTCAATAGGTGGATCATGGTTGTTATCGAAAGAATCTTTTATCAATGATCAGCTATTTCCTTTATTGAAATTGCGTGCAACTTATGGTTATAATGGCAATGTTAATAACAGCACGGCTGCTTATCCGATTATTAGTATACAGACAAGTCCTGATTATATAACGGGTCAGCCTTACGCAAGTATGCAGTCGCCACCGAATCCTTCATTACGTTGGGAGCGGGTGGGAATGTTGAATCTGGGATTGGATTTTTCTTTTAAAAATCGGATATCGGGCTCATTGGAATATTATATTAAACGTCCAAAAGATCTGATAGCAAGTGCTAAGATTGATCCGACAACGGGCTATAGTTCGCTTAACGTGAATTCAGCAAATTTAGATGGTCGGGGTGTCGATATTTCATTGAATAGTGTGAATATTAAGAGTAACCATTTTAATTGGACTTCTAATTTAGTTTTCGCATATAATCGTACAAAAGTACTCAAATCTTATCTTACTAGTACTAGAGGGAAAGATTACATAACAGGTCCTTATGGTATGACAATGACTCCAATAGAAGGTATGCAGCTTTACAGCCTTTTGACTTATAAGTGGGCCGGTCTAAATCCTGAAACTGGAATGCCACGCGGTTTTGTAAATGGAGAAGTATCCGAAGATTATAGTACAATAGTCAATCGCGGAACTATTGAAGATCTGGAAAATCATGGTTCTCTACAGCCGGTGTATTTTGGTTCGTTCCGGAATAATTTTTCGTATAAAAATTTAGAACTATCCTTTAATATTTCTTACCAATTAGGTCATAAATTTTTAAGGAATTCTTTTAGTAACCGTTGGTTTATTGACAATGGAAGAGGGCATTCTGATTATGCTCTACGTTGGCAAAAACCTGGGGATGAACAACAGACAAATGTACCAGCGTTTATCTATCCAAATAATTTATATGCGAGTGAATTGTATTATTATTCCGCAGCATTAGTAGAACCTGCTGATCAAATCAAGTTACGTGATATCCAATTGAGTTACAATTTACATAGCTTAAATAGAGCAGGTTTTAAAAATGTTCGCCTTTATGCCTATATCCAAAATCCTGGTACGATTTGGCGTGCAAATAAATTAGGTCTAGATCCGGAATTTGGAGATGCGATTCCAGATCCGATGTCCGTTTCCTTAGGATTGAATTTTAACCTTTAATTGTAAGATGATGAGAAGAATAATAAATATGTTAATTATTGTGGCACTGCTTTCCTTGAGTTCTTGTTCTAAATTTTTAGATCTCAAACCCGACCAGAAAATGGCTGTTCCTAAGTCATTAGAGCATTGTGAATTACTGTTAAACGATTATTCAACTATGAATACTGGTTATCCTACATTGGGTGAGATTGCTAACGATAATTATTTTTTAAGAACATCAGATTGGTTTTCATTGTCAGAATTTGAAGAACAGCAGACTTACATCTGGTCAACTGATATGATTAATTTAAATTCGCAATGGCAAAATCCTTACAAGACAGTATATCTCAGTAATCAGATCTTGGATGTTGTCCGTAAACTGGATCCAAATCAGTATCCTCAAAAGTACAGTAACGTATTAGGTGCAGCTCATTTTTTTAGAGCTTTTGCCTTTCATCAAGTAGCTACCACTTTTACAATGCCATACCGGGAAAGTACTGCTGCTCAAGAAATGGGTATTCCACTGCGATTGAAACCTGAAATGGACTATAAATCGGTCCGTGCAACTTTAAAGGAAAGTTATGATCAGATCATTTCCGACTATAAAGCTGCCATAGCACATCTTCCTAAGTCGGAAGTATTGAAGGGTAGGCCTCATAAAGCTACTGCCTATGCGGGCTTAGCCCGTGTATACTTGGAAATACAGGATTACGCCAAAGCTTATTTATACGGAGATTCTTGTTTGCAATTGCAACATGAGCTGTTGAATTATAAAGAGCTTAATGCATCTGCCAGTTTTCCTATGGCACGTTTTAATAAAGAAGTACTTTTTCCTGCTACTGGTCTGTATACACCAATATTGTCTCAATATATTGCTCGTGTGGATTCAAATCTATATCTAGAATATGGCCTCCATGATTACAGAAAAAAACTGTTCTTTCAGCCTAATGATTCCGATCTGGGTACTTATGGGTTTAAGGGTTCTTATGATAATTCGGATGCACAGCCTTTTGTTGGCCTGACAACCTGCGAGGTCTATTTGATCCGGGCGGAATCAGCTGTCCGTACTGGTAAAGTCAACCAGGCTTTGTCTGATATTAATATGCTGTTGAAAAATCGGATCGATGCTAATCATTTCATCCCGATAACAGAGACTGATCCAGATAAATTGCTTCGTATTGTTCTTGAAGAGCGTCGAAAAGAGTTGATATTTCGCGGTCAGCGCTGGTCTGATCTGAAGCGTTTGAATCAAGATGATCGATTTAAAAAGACATTGGTACGTGTTATCGATGGAAAGGAATATCGCTTAGAACCTAATAGTTTAAAATATGCACACTTGATACCAGAGTTAGTGATTTCAGAATCTGGTATGTCCCAAAATAAAAGATAATCTAATGAATAAGAAACTGATAATAATAGCAATCATGATTTTTTTGTGCCCAATAGTCTGGGCACAAAAACAAATCGACCGTAGTCAAGAACTGAAAATAGGACAGGTCATGCCTAATATGCCAGTTCAGCCCGTTCTTAATTATAAAAAGAGTAATATCGATATTAATTCGTTTCGGGATAAAGTGGTGATCCTGGATTTTTTTGATACTTTTTGCACCAATTGTATTTCGGCTATGCCGAAATTACAGAAGCTCCAAAACGAATTGGGAGATAAGCTGCAAGTGATTTTGGTGACTTGGCAGGATCAAAAGACAATTGAGAAATTCTTTCAAACGAATAGTTTCTTGAAGGAAAATAAAGTCAGTTTACCAACGATATATTCGGCGGATCTTTTACGTAATTATTTCCCGCATAAAGGTGTGCCACATACGGCATGGCTTTACCACAATAAGGTGCAGGCTGTAACTCACTCTGATTTTGTGAAAAATGAAAATGTTGAGAAGCTTTATAAAAATGGTTTCATTAAGTTGCCTTTGAAGTCTGACTTTAATGATGGATTACAAGATGCAAATTTGTTGATTCAAGATGAAATAATCGGATCTGTAGATATTTCTAAATATAAAGATGGGGTTGAAACAATAGGTATTCAAATAAAATACGATTCTATTTCGAATCTTCAAAAAACGAACTTTTACAATATGGATATACTAGGTGCTTACACTGGCGCTTTGAGTAAAATCAAAAAACCTAGCTTTATATTGAAGGATGAGCGTATTTTTTGGAATGTTCAAGATTCCAGCAGGTTTAAATATTTCAAAGGTGCGGAGGGAGTCAATGAATGGTTGGTGAAAAATGGAATTTGCTATGAACGCTCTGATAAAATTAAAAGATCGGAAGCGGCGCAGGCTCAGATCATACTTGATGACCTCAATGCATTCTTTGGTTTGAAAGTATACTGGACTAAGAAAGAATTACCTTGTCTAGTTATTAAGAAGCTAAAAGGAGAGAAAAAAGCTGTTTCACCATTGAAAAGTGATGGAGGTGTAGAAGGTACTGGTGTACTCGCTTTTATGATTGATTATCAGGGTAATTATCCTCCTGTGGTGGATGAAGTAGATGGAAAGATGAATATTCAGATTGATGATTACTCGAGTTTAGAGAAATTGAATCAACAATTGAAAGCTTATGATCTAGTAATTATAGCGGAAAAGCGACCCTTAGAGGTGTTGCTTTTTGAAGAGATCATATAAAACAGTTACGGGGTAGCCAATGGTTACCCCGTTCTAAATCTTTATATTTCGCTTCGGAACCCAGTTCCTAGGCATTTGCTAGCGTGCTAATCCTAAGCATTCTTTAACTCTACATTAGTTGATGCCGTCCTGTTATGTAGGGCTTCGATCATTTCATCTTTCAATGCTGCAGAAAGCACAGGAGTATTACCTGGACCTGTAGTTGCTTGCACTGCACAGATTTGATTTGTACCGCTACAACCCGTTGGAGGGTTAGTCAATAATGTATAGTCTGAAGGCTGTATAGGATTACCGCTTGGTTGTAATGAGAACCATGCCATAATATGCTACAATCTTATACTTTATCATATTTTGTGATTTATATTGGCCCCGGCTCACCCGTAAGTGTGCCTACAGTAATTATGGCGTCGGGACATTGTTTCATTCGGCCACACTGTTTTGTTTTCTTCTTACCCTGCCCAATGGGGAAGGTCGTAAATCTGCGTCCATGTGCATCTCTGACCGGACCGGCGCAACAACAGCTTCCTTTCAAAGAATGGTGGCGGTTCCCAATTCGGTCAACCATTCTGCAGCATATCGCTGTGGTTGCATAGCTTACACCTGCTAACCGTTTTCTGTGCGGTGGTTTTCCAAATTGTCCTTTTCTATTTGCCTGCTCTTGCATGATCGTTTATTTTAGTTTTTTCTTATTTACATTTTAAATGCGCCAGCTCTTTTGGAGCCGATTAGTTATACTTGTTTGCATTCCCTGTATTGTATTAATATCATATCTCAAAGGTATAGCTAACATTATATCGTGTGTTAGGTAGAATTCATTTCTTGACTATGCAGAATTCATCATTTGATAAAAGGAAACTTTTTAGTTAATTGTAGTCCCTTGTATTAACTGAATCATTTTCTAGCTTTAATGAACCTTTTGAATTTAATTCCTTCAGTTATTGCAGTTCAATTTCATGTCGCTAAATTATTGCAACTATTTATTAATCAGTTATTTGTATTTGTTTATTTAATAATTGTGTTGTATCTTTATATTACCATTTATAAATTTCATTTCGTGTATATATAACTATCCCAACTATGGGAAATATACCGCCTGTATTTTCATTTAATTTTTAATTAATTGATTATCAGCGGTATAATTTCACTTTTTTTCATTGGGATAGTAGAGGAATGGACATAAAACCTAAGATATGGTAAATGAAGCATTTAGAATATTAATTGATGATCCGGATCTGGGACTCCGGCTTATCATGGAGCTGCATGGCCCTGAGCTGGTGAAGCAGATAAGCCGTTGCATCCAGAATGATGATGAATTGGTAAAAGATGTTTATCAACTTACCCTGATCGCGATATGGACGGATCATAAAAAAATAGGGAAATTGGAAGACCCTTTTGCATGGATAATGGTCATTGCCCGAAATACAGCACTTAGTACGCTTCGGTCCGAAAGAATACGACTAAAAGAACCGATTGAAGATCATGAAAACCTACGCAGTTCTGAACAGGCCGATACGGCTCTGGTCTATAAAGAGACGCTCGATGAACTGCTGCAGCACGCAAAACAGCTTACACCACGGGAAGAAGAGATTTTTATAGCCTCTAAAGTGGACGGAATGGATAATAAGGAGCTGGAAAAAGTCCATAACCTCAAGGCTCAACGAATCAGGAACTTGCTGAGTTCTGCAAAAAAGAAGATCCGGAAGTTGCTAAAACGGTGAGCGCAACAGTTAATTGAGTTATTCATGCATTAGAACTATACACAATGGGACACACAGATATAAATATAAAAGAGTTAATCAAAAAGCAGTTATTGGAACAGTTAACTGTGGAGGAAGAGAAGTTGTTGGAGCGTGAGAAGATAAGGTATACTGAAGATGAATATGAGCTTATGGTTATAGAGGTGTTGCGGGAACTGGGCGGACAATTGCCCAAAGGTATTCTGCAGGATTGGCAACCGGATGTTGATGCGATCATCGAAAAAGCGAAAGCCTTAAAAGCCGAAAAGGAAAAAGTGGTTAAAGTACAAAAGGAAGAAAAAATTTACTTGGCTGTTGCCGTTGCAGCCCTCTTATTTTTTGGACTCGCTACGCTAATATATTTTGCCTTAAGGCAGGAGGTTACGTATGTCCTTCCTGCTGGAAACAACAGTCTGCACTTTGCTAATGATGGAGATATTCCTTCTGAGGAGTCCTCCTGTATGCTTCTTGTCGGTAAGTCGACCTGGATTAAAGTTTACCCCGATCATGTCGGCAGAATCAAGCAGATAGGGGATTTATTGATCAGCAGGACAAAAGAGGGTGTGTTGAAAATTGAAAGAAGGGCAGGGAATCATGAAGCGCCAACGATCGCAAATCTAGAGATCCACACGGAGGCGAGACAACAATGTGTCCTGGAGACTGAAGATGGTACACGTATCAGGATGAATGCACAGACCTGGGTGCGCTACCCGATACAGAAAAGGGACACATCTTATATTGATTTGATAGGTGAGGCTTATGTAGTGACCAGTGAGAAAACATTTATTGTCGGTACTGTGAAGGGTAAAGTGACGGCAACGGCGAGTGATTTTGTGATTAAAGCGGTAAAAGAATCGACCAAAATCGTACTCAATAATGGGAAGTTGGATCTATACGCGTACAGCCTTAAGAAAAGTAAGACGATGTATTGTCCCGGTGATCTTGGGGTACTGGTGGCAACAAAATCTGCTAAATCCAATGTGCCTAAAGATACGCTATTCCGTATGGAGAATATGGATTTTGAGATCGCTAAAATGTGGACCCGTAAAGTGCGCATTTATAAAAATATACCATTGCGTGCTTTCGTTGAAGAAATGAGCCGTTGGGAAGGATTTACAATCAAGCGGTGGGATTGTGTGCCCAAGAATAAATTAGTCACAGCATCTGTACATTATCGAAGCGATAAGCAAGAGGTATACAGTACTATACGCGATGCTGGTGTGCTTTTATACGAAGAAAGAGGAATGCTCAGTTTCTGCCCAGAAGATAAAAAGAATAAGATCGCAATGACTGAAAGGAGGAAATATCATGAGTAGTTATAAAAAGTTTGTGGACAGTGTGTTTTACAGTATCGAGATCAACGAAGTGATCGAGAGGCGCAAATGCCGAGCAACTGGGAAAGTAAGATTCAACGGTGTGGCAGAAGCGACCTTCTTTATTCATTGGCTTAAATGGCGGATTCGGAAATGGCTAGAAAAACCTGTGCGGCGGAAGCACCGAAATAAAGGTTTCGGTGCGAAAACTGCAACTCCGCGATATGTATACCACTGTGAATTTTGTGAGGGATATCACATCACGAAGGAGCATCCATATGATTACCAACTGAAAAAAGAAAAGTATCATCGGAAATATTTCGGATAGTTATGTTTAACGTCTTTAGGAACGAATAGTATGTGTTATTATAATTGACCATTAACTTTTTCTAAAAATATGTTAATTTTAAAGTTGGTAAGGGAACAAGGGGATTTGATTAAAATTAATTTTTTAAGCTCATTGAATTTGGTTATATTATAGATTTTGAAAGCTGATTATATAAACTAAAAGAGGAAAAGAAACAAATGCCTAATTCAGTAACTTTCCATCATGATGGAAAGATCGTGAAACAATTGGAAGGGATCACAGAATGCCCTGCTTTTTGCAACTATTCGATTAATGGATTACCTTGGGATGTCGCAACCCATAGCGATTACGTTTTCAGTATGCAACAAATGTTTTTTCTGGGGAATAATTTGCGGCTTATAGAATTTGAATCCAAAAGGAATAGTTTCATACATTTTTCTGTAGAAGCACCGACAGTTTTTGTCGTTATCATGATAGCAGGATTTGTTAAATTTCAGCGGAATGATACATTAGTGTCGTATGCTACGGGTGGAGTCTTTTATATGTGCTATAATCCAACTACCGATTTTATTCTTGAATCAAATCCAGGAAAGCATGCTATGATGGTAATATCTTTAAATCGTGACTGGTTCATAACTACTGAACGTGCATATCCACAACTTAGAGAACTAGTTGCTGGTGTGCGAGAAAATATCCAAAACGAGGTGATTCTTCCTATGTGTCGGCTTACTCAACCAATAACGGAAATATGGAAATCTATGAGGGTAATAAGTGTCGAGCCATTTAGACATCGTTCGAATCTTACGCAAAGACTAGTTGAGCTTTTAACATTTTATGACCAAGAATTAGAGAGGGAGAATTTTCTCAAAGGTCAACTTTCGGTTGATATTGCCAATCTAATGTTTGAGTATATTCAAAAACACTATTCTGATTCTGATCTTAGTATTGATAATGTTGCTATGTATCTTAAAGTCTCCAAATGGAAGGTTCGGGAGTATTCAGGCCTGTTATTCGGAAAGTCAATTCATAAATATATAAGACAGTTAAGGATGACAGAAGTAGTCCGTTTGCTAAAAACCACTAATCTTTCTATTGGAGATATAGCACTTCGCGTAGGGTATATCAACCTGCCTAATTTTTATGAAATGTTTCATAAATATTTTGGAATGTCACCAAATTCGTATAGAAAAATTGATGCGGAATAATCTACAGGTAGTATGCTATCTGTGTTATTTAGAGAAATTTGATACATCCAATTCACAAAAACCATTACTTCTCTGCAAGATATTCCATTTAACTTTGTTTAAGTATAGACCTAGGATCTTAAGCTAAACAATAAAATTCATAAAAAAATTAAATGAAGACTATCATGAGTAAAAATGAAATTAAAACAGATGATGTAAGTACTGCGATCTATCATTTACTAAATTTAAAGAATGATTCATATTCCCTTGATTTAACCTTAGAAAAGGCTTTAGAGATGGGGATTTCAAAAAAGGATTTTGATTATGTTACGGAAGAAATAAGGAAAACCAATGAACGAATTAAAGTAATAAAAAACGAAGAAAATCATGAGCTGGTTTTAATCGATCCTCAAAGTGTTAGTGAAGAAGTTTTAAAACAAACTATGCCGAGTGGGCAGCTTTCCAGTAATGGACAAGAGCAGGTTGGAGATGCATTTTTTGCGCCTTACGCCGCTACTAATGTTAATTTTCAATGTAAGGGAGGAGGTGCGCTTACACCAGTATATACCTGTAGAACTAAAGCCTTAGGAGGATGGAAGTCAAAGTCAGCAGTTGGTAATCCAATTTCATGGACTTCAATAGATGTAGGTCTTGATGCTTCAAATATCTCAGTTAGTATTACCTTTCAAACTACTGATTCTAATGGAGGTAAAGCAAATTGGAAGGCAACTACATAAAAAAAACGTTATCTTAGAAGGATGAAAAAGCTTGTTTTTATTCCATTTATAATTTTAATATTATTCTCATGTCAGAATAGTAATAAAACAGTAGAAAATAAAAAAGTAACGGAAATTAAGAAGGATGAGCCTTATTTTAAACCAGGTTATCATTATGTACAACAGATACCGGATAGTTTACGAACGCCGGAACAGCAAGCATTATTAAAAAAGCTTGCGACTGTTACTTATGAAAATCTTGCCGTAAAAGATAATAAGATGGTGTTTAACTTAAGTGAAAAAGAGTTTGTAGCTAAAGGAATTCCTGTTGAATATTATGAATTAATCCAAAAAGATCTGGTCAATAATAATAAATTTATCAAAGAAAGTAATATTACTAATATGGATTCTATCTTAAAAGAATCTAATAAGCAGATCAGAGATTCACTAGGGTTATAGCAGTTTAATAAACTACTCGTATCGTTGTCAAATCAAAAAAAAGCCGTTTGCAATTATGTAAACGGCTTTTTTAAAAAATAAGTAGTTGATTAAATAAATCCTTCTTTTGTGTCAATAATTTATGAAGTGAATGTTCATTATACTCTTCAAATATTCCTACGGAGTATATAACATAAAGCTATCCTTTAAATCACATACAGTAAACCAGATTGGTCTTAAGAAGACGCTAAGTTGTACAACAAGTAGTCTGGAGGGTGGTGTATACCATATCAAACTGTACGAATGAACACAAATACCTTACGAATTGTAAACGATGCCCCTCAAATATTAATTGGTTATAGAATGCTACCGATAAAACTTGTAATTTACGGGAGTTCTTCATTTTGCTAAATGAATATAATCATGATGAGAAAATATCTTTGTATAATGCTTCTTTTTATCGCTGCAGTGGATGCTCTGCATGCGCAAACGGTGACCAGTAAGTTGCTTCCAATCAAATTAAAGGCAAGTTTTGAACGTGTAAAAGATGCTATCCCAGATATGGATGGCTGGTATATTGATCAGGATATGGAGGTTAAAGCCCTGGCGCATACAGATACTACGGCGACCTTTGAAATCCAGGAGAAGGGTTTAAGTACTGAAATTCTTGTTGACAACGAAAAAGAGTATAATAAGCTGGTCGCAGCAGCAGCGAAAGACGTTTCTAAACCAAGTATTTATATGCTCTATAATTACAAGTTAAAAGGCAAAAAAACGCAATTTGTGCCGATAAAAAAAAGCTTTTTATTCTTTGAATACGGGTTTATCTGGACACTGACCGTAAAAAAAATAGCAGAAAACGAAACTGAGCTTTCATTTGCATATAAATCGCTGGCCCCCACATTTGCCAATAAAATTGAAAGCGAATTTAAAAGCGATACCTATTATAGCAACAAAATTCTAAAAATTTCGGTCGATGATAAGCGCATGCGTGAACGGATCAACGATATTTTGATCAATAAAATGCATGTCGACAGGGATTATCCTGCGCCATCATATCCAATGCGTAATTAGGTTTTATACTTTGTGCCAAGCTATAATCAATGAAATGTGATCCTGTTCAAATATTTCTACGGAGTATAGACCATATAGCCATCTTTTAAATCAACTCCAGTAAACCAGATTGGTCTTAGGAAATCCTCTTTTGTAATAGGAGTAGTCATATAATGACGAATGATTTCAAAGGGGTCTCCGTCCTGAAGGTCTACTTGTTTTGTATCCGAAATTTGGAAATGAATGGTTGAATTTGCCAAGATTGCCTCGTCCTGCTCGGTTACTGCTCTTTTATAATATTTTTTTTCTATCAATGTTTTTATCGTTTCATAGTCCGCATCAGACTCAATAAAAATTGATGCAGCCCTACCAAAGGAGATTCCATCAACATACATATAGTCCTGTGGGTCACGACCTTTCATAGCAACATGTGCTCTTGCTTTGGCATAATCAGGCATACAATCTAAACTATAGATAAGATTGGTGAATTTTGCAGCATAAATCGGTTTGGAATTTTTAGCTTTTGGGTTGACGGCAAGCATTATTTCTGGATTTATCTTTTGACCAAAAAATGCCCCTAATTTGTCATAAGATGTTACTTTTCGGGTATGGGGTGACGATTCGCTTACTATTACTGGTAATACATCCTCATCAAAATCTTTCATTATAAAGTTGATCATCGCAGATTTGCTCGGAACTATGAGCGTGACATCTGTTGTTTGTAAATAGTCTACAGGCGGGAGGTTTGCAGCTTCGACAAATTCATAATTATCGGCATTGAGCGAACTGATCTTCATTATTGCACCCAGGTATAGTTTCTCAATATTTTTATTGGTGAAAATCCTGTCTCTGTCATCCTCGACTTCTTGTGCTATGACGTTTAAACAAAATAGGTGCAATAATATGATGAGTATT
Organism: Sphingobacterium sp. JUb20; assembly: GCF_004342035.1. Classification (NCBI taxonomy): domain Bacteria; kingdom Pseudomonadati; phylum Bacteroidota; class Sphingobacteriia; order Sphingobacteriales; family Sphingobacteriaceae; genus Sphingobacterium; species Sphingobacterium sp. JUb20. The sequence goes on from NZ_SLYV01000016.1 coordinate 75,790, forward strand.
TTTACTTTCATGACTTTATATTTTCGGGTACATAAATAACCTTGATCTTTAACCAGATCGTTTTCATAGCGGCTCTACTTTTATCACTCAATATTTCATTTATCGACGATGGGTTGTAAAGCTGACCCGAGCGGAGGGCATTGGAATTCTCGCTTTTTAATTGGCTGTTATAGAGTGCAATATTCAATGAGATTTCATTTTTATCGTTCTTGGTAGCAAAATGTTTCCAATCCTTGTCTTGATCCTGATAAATAAACAACTCTTCTATTTCCCATTTTATTTTATACGACTCCTTATAGCCACCAGCTTTAGTAATGAACAGTGAATCCTTTTTGAGGGTCATAGCCTGAGGTCTGAAATATTTTGGACGGTTCTTGAAGTTCTTATCTTGATCAGTCGATCCAAATGAAGATATTAACGCATTATTTTGATATAGGCCAAATTCCAATTGGCTCTCCGTGCTGTAAACATATGTCTGATCCTTGATCGGGTCTGGACCTTTCTCAGGTTCTGGCTCAGGTATTACTTTTGGTTCTTCGGGAGTTGTTTTTGTACAGGATTGGAATACGATGGCTCCTAGAAAAAGTATAAGGATATATCGAATATTGATAGCGGGTATCTTCATTTCATTAAACTTATAAAGTTAAAAGCTCTATTTTTGCTTATATCATATTTGGTTTTCTTTATAAATGTAGTGATTGTAAAATAGATTAACAAAATTAAATTCTCTTTGTGGTGAATGTTTTTTGGCGTAAAATATATTTTTTGATAAAATATTCAAAAATTTTCAACTACTCTTTTTGGACGGGACAATTTAACTGCTGGACCGTCTTTACTAATCTAAAATTATTATAAAATGAAGAAAATTTTATTAACATTTGTGGCTCTGATGGGTCTAACCGTAGCTTCACAAGCACAAGAATTTGGTTACAAAAAAACTGATTTTATCATTGAAGGATTTTTTCAGTCTTCTAACAAAAATGACAAAGGAGCTGACGAAAAAACATCTCTTTTTAATTTCAGTCCAAAATTTGGCTATTTTGTAACGGACAAGATTGCTGTTGGTATGCAGTTGGGGATTGGTAACGAGAAAATCACTAAAATGGCAAATGATGTAGAGATGGTCGATAAGACAAATTCTTTTGGAATCGGTGCCTTTGGTCGTTATTACTTCCTTGAAGTTGGTTCACGTTTTAAAACTTATGCTGAACTAGGTGCTGGTTATAATCAAATAGGAGGTGAAATGAATGATGGTACTAATACAGTTGATGATATCAAAACTAAAGGTTTTGGAATCAATGCAGGTATAGGTGCCAACTACTTTTTGACAGAAAGAATTGCAGTTAGCTTCGCTTTTGCGGATGTTTTGTCATTCAATTCATATAAATTGGATGTAGACGGTGCCAAATCTAATACAGAATTTAATTCAAACATAAATGTGTTTGACAACTTTTTTAGTACTGCTAAATTTGGTTTGACTTTCAAGTTATAGACCAATTAATATGGGACGAAAGCGCAAAGGAATTTTCCTTTGCGCTTTTTTGTTTAGGATATATACCAGATCCAGCAGGATATACCTGATTTAGTTAGTCACTTATTTAGTCTTAGAAGGAGAAGATGTCTTTGGAAAATGTTGATTAATAAGGGACAATATTTGTTGTAAATCGTTTATAGTTGTGTAAACAAAAAAGTAATCTATAAATTAAGGACCAGCAACGATTTACTTTCGTAAATAATAATAAAGACAGATATGTTTAAAATTACATTTATTCTACTTGTAACGGTTTTCTTCACGCTTTTCATCACTTTAACAAGTTTTGCATTCGAACAAGATAGTACAATCAGTACTGAGGGTCTTCAATTTCAGACTTCAGATGACACTTCAATGGCTATTGAATCATCAACTGAAGGGTTGTCCTTTTCAGAAAGTCCTGATACTCTGAGTCAAGATACGGCTAAAACAGTAATACAGACCGCAGTTGATCAAGTTCCCGAAGAGAAAAAATCACTTTGGGGTATATTCTTAGCAGGTTTAGCCGGAGGTTTTATAGCATTATTGATGCCTTGTATCTTTCCGATGCTTCCCTTGACCGTCAGTTTTTTTACAAAACAGTCTGGATCAAGAGCAAGCGGAGTAAAAAAAGCTTTATTATATGGATTATTTATCATCATCATCTATGTTGCACTGGGCATGATCATTACCATATTCTTTGGTTCTGATGCACTTAATGCGCTTTCTACAAATGGTATCTTTAACTTTTTATTCTTCCTACTACTAGTCGTTTTTGCAGCGTCATTTTTTGGTGCATTTGAAATCACGCTACCAAGTTCATTTGTCAATAAAATGGATGCCAAATCGGACAAAGGTGGTTTGGTAGGTCTATTTTTCATGGCATTTAGCCTTTCTTTAGTTTCCTTTTCCTGTACAGGACCTATTATAGGTACGTTGTTGGTGGAAGCAGCATCCAAAGGCGAGCGCTTAGGGCCAGCAATCGGTATGCTTGGTTTTTCTATTTCTTTAGCAATTCCTTTTGCATTATTCGCAATGTTTCCTTCATTATTAAAATCCCTTCCAAAATCAGGAGGCTGGTTAAATAGTGTAAAAGTAGTCCTCGGATTTCTGGAGTTAGCCTTAGCATTAAAATTCCTATCAAATGTTGATCTTGCCTACCATTGGAATTGGTTTGATCGTGAAGTATTCCTTTCCTTATGGATCGTTATTTTCGGTTTAATGGGTCTCTACCTGATTGGTAAAATTAAGTTTTCTCATGATAGTGAGCTCAAATTCTTATCCGTACCACGTACATTTTTAGCGATAACAGTCTTTGCTTTTGTGATGTACATGATACCAGGACTATGGGGGGCTCCTTTGAAATCCATATCCGCATTTTTACCACCATCAGCAACTCAGGATTTTGATCTATCTGTCGGAATAGCAAGTACGCCAACGCATTCGGACGGTAAAGTGAAAAAATATGCAGAGATATTCCATGAACGTGGTACTCCCAAAGGATTTGATCCTTACTATGACTACGACCAAGCTTTAGAAACTGCTAAAGAATTGAACAAACCTGTCCTAATTGATTTTACAGGTTGGGGTTGTGTCAATTGCCGTGAAATGGAAGCAAATGTTTGGACCGACCCCGGAGTTGCAAAATTATTGAAAGAAGGTTTTGTAATGGCGGAGTTGTTTGTTGATGATAAGACCGATCTTCCAGCAAGTGAGCAATTTGTCTCTAAATATAGTGGCAAGAAAATTAAAACAATTGGTAATAAAAATAGTGATTTTCAAGCTTCGGCTTTCAACAGCAATTCGCAGCCTTTATATGTAATTGTAGATCCATCTGGCAAAGTATTAGTCCCGCAGTCAGGTGCCAATAGAAATATTGCTGAATACAAAGCTTTTTTACAGAGTGGAATTGATCAATATAAAATTAAAAAATAGTATAGTTTTTAAAAGTACTGCGTTCAATCTTTAGCTGAACATCAAATCTGTAATTATAGGCATCAAATTAACAATCATTTAGCTAAACGAAATGATGAAAATAGGAATTAGACTGCTAGAAAAAAAATCGTAACTTACTGGGGTGTAGTGTTAAAAAATAATTATTTTTAGCATATTGTCGTGTAAATGTCGTGTATTTGTAGTTGTGGTACCAAAACCTTCTTACTTAATTTGAAATAAAAATACCGCCATGAAAACAGGACAATTGATAAGAGACTTAAGGTTAAAAAAGGGTATCACACAGGAGGAACTGGCGGCAAAGACAGATATTAGCGTGAGGACAATACAGCGCATTGAGAGCGGAGACGTAGACCCACGTGCCTATACACTGCAAGCTATAGCGTCAGCATTGGAAGTGGAATACCATGTACTTGTTAATAGTGAAGGTGACTTAGAGATGTCTGACGAAAAAAGCACAGATAAATGGTTACCGCTATTGCATTTAAGTGGCTTACTGCTGTTCATTATACCGCCGATCATCATTTGGATCTTAAAACGTGATCAAGTTAAAGGAATTAGAAGACATGCTACAGATGTCATTAACTTTCAGCTGAGTATGAACCTTTATATCTTACCTTGTCTGCTTCTTTCTATCCACCCGATATCGATAGTCTTAGCTGTGTTTAGCCAGGTGATGATTATTGTAAACACCATAAAAGTGACAAATAAGCAGGCGTATAGATACCCTTTAAATATTAACTTCCTCAAACAGTCTCCCGTAGATTGATGACGTTCAGTATACATCACTCACGTCTAAAACTTATTTTTTGCCATTTGACAAATAATTATATTTTTGTTGATCCAAATTGGATTTTTATTTTTAAAGTCATTAATCTGGCACATAGGTTGAATTGAAAATATTAATTATGATGAATATGAAAAAAATGCTAGGTATTGTCATCCTTTTACTGGTCACCCAGATGAGTTTTGCTCAATATTTTAAACTAACGCCTAAGGGTTTTGTATCCAGCGACAACAGTGATTATACGGTGGTGGAAGTCCCGAATGTAAAACAAACGGATCTGTATAAAAATGTCCTCAATGCGATTAATAGCATATACAGAAATCCACAGAAAGGGCTTAGTGTTGTTGAGGGTGAAAGTATTAGTATAGCAGCGTATGAGGAGGAAGTTCTACCCATAAAACTTTCTAATGGTCTCGGAAAAACCCTTCGTAAATATGATTTATCGTATACACTGACTTTTCTTTTTAAAGATGGCAAGATTCGGATCAACAGTCCTGCTTTTGAAGCGAGACGATATGTTGAAGGTTCTTACAAAGGGGCAAGTGGCTGGAGTGGGGATGAATGGGTTACGCTAAACCTGATAAAAGTCGGAAAATCGAAATTATATCTTTTTGAAGATAATGGAAAAGTAAGATTTGAAGATGCCTACGATGGTTTAAACAATCATTTTAATACGCTTCTAAAGCAAATTATTGATAAGTCCGGAACGATAAATAACTGGTAATTTACTTTGAAATAAAGCCGTGGCCTTCTGAAAATCACGTATCTCTAAAAACTTATTTTTTGCCATTTGACAAATAATTATATTTTTGTTGATCCAAATTGGATCATGCATGATTTAAATCATGAATCCAGCAACAAAGGTAGAATTGAAAATTTTCAAAATGATGAATATGAAGAAAATGCTAGGTATGGTGATACTTCTGCTGGTTACACAGCTGAGTTTTGCGCAATATTTTAAATTAACAGCCAACGGTTTTGTATCTAACGACAATAACGATTTTGCGGTCGTAGATGTGCCTAACGTAAAACAGGCGGACTTGTACAAGAATGTACTCAATGCCATAAATTCGCTGTACAGCAATCCTCAAAAAGGCCTCAGTGTCTTAGAGGGTGAAAGTATTACCTTGACAGCATATGAAGAAAAAGCCATACCTGTAAAACATAGCAGTGGTGGTTTTGGAAAAACGAATTATAAATATGACCTGTCGTATACCTTGTCCTTTCTTTTTAAAGATGGCAAGATTCGGGTCAACAGTCCTACTTTTGAACTTAAAAGATGGTACGAAGGAACTTTCAGAGCTGGAAGAGGCTATGGTAATAGTGGCTGGACGACGCTAAATCTTGTTAAAGGCAAGAAGGATCGAGTGGCGATTTATGACCAAAATGGCAAATTGCTATTAGAGGATGCCACCAATGGATTGAATACTCATCTTAATGCAATCGTAAAACAGATTATTGATAAATCGAATACGATCAACAATTGGTAATAAGTGTTTAAAATAGATTTTAGTTAGGATAAGTTATGGCAGAAAAATGGATTCATTCCATGAACGGAGTTCCTTGGACAAACGTTAAAATGAATGATGCAATTCAAATATTGCGACCTAATGCTTCTGTAACATTTGCTTTTGGAGCGGAAGAATTATCAGTATTAAAAGAACTAAATGACATCGTTTTTCAGGTAAGACCAGATTTAATTCTTCATGTTTGGAGTGTTGCTGACAATCGCATCATAACAAATGAAGAATTGTCATTATTGACAAAAATGGGTAATGTCAAAAAGCTTTATTTCAATGGTTTTAATAATACTTCTTTACAAGAAGTTGCAGAAATGGTGCAACTGACAAGTTTACGACTTGAACCTAAAAAAAAGCTTGATCTTTCCTTTATTGAAAAATTAAATCACCTGACCAATATTAGTTTGACAGGAAAATTTATGGATTTAGAGCCTTTGTCAAGTTGTAATAAATTGACTAATCTACATTTATCTACTACAATTAATTCGTTTAGTTTTTTCAAAACTTTGAACAATATTAGGCATTTGAGTATTGATAATTGCATGACGTCAAGTGATTTTAACCAATTTAATAAGGAGACCCTGATCAACCTGAGCATTACTTCGATAAAAATGTTAGAAAATGTTGATTTTTTGGCAGACTTTCAAAACTTACAGTCTTTAAGACTTGGTGCTACAAGAGTAAAGACCTTACCAAGCTTAGCTAAACTCACAAAGTTGAAAAAATTAGAATTTGATTGTATGAAAGTTTGGGAAAATCCCGAAATTCTGCAAACCTTGCCCATGTTAGAAGAGTTATTACTAAAAGAAATTAACACGAAACTAAAAGCAGAGCAATTTTATTTTTTAACAGCAATGGATACTTTGACATCACTTGACTATAGGTTTATGGACTTCAATAAAAGTAGAATTGAAAAGCTAAATAATTGGTTTAAAGAAAAAAGTAAGGAATATATCCTAAAAAATAATAATACGTAATAAGTTGGTTATTAGTGGTTATGTAATGCAGTACTTAGCCCTTGACTTTGAGATCCTTGACAGATGGCAATAAAATAACCAATTGTTGCAGGATATGCTCTTGGTAAAGCAATAAAATTGATTATTACAGTACTACCGTCGATAACCGATCCGTTAAATAGGTATTCAAGGTCTTTAAACAAGAAAAAGCTAATCGAAAGATTAGCTTTTTCTTTTTGGATCTCGCTGACATTCGAATAACAAATGTTGCAGCTGTAAACCATCAATTATCTAGTCCAGACTTGTTTCCGGTGCTTTACCGATAAGTTCCATAAACTGATCTAACTTAGGGGTAATGATGATCTGTGTTCTTCTGTTTCTTGCTTTTCCAGCTTCGTTATCGTTAGGAGCGATGGTGTTATATTCGCCACGTCCCGCTGCGGTTAAACGTTTTGGATCTACTCCATAATTGTTCTGCAAAGCCATCACTACGGATGAAGCTCTTAACGTACTTAAATCCCAGTTGTTGCGGATATTAGGCATGCTGATAGGCACATTATCGGTGTTACCTTCAATCAGTACATCGTAACTGTTATAATCGGTGATAATCTTAGCAATCTTCGCTAATGTTTCACCTGCTTTATCTGAGATCTCATAGCTTCCCGATTTGTACAGCATATTATCAGCTAGAGATATATAGACGACTCCTTTTAATACCTGAATATCAACATCTCTGATTTCTTCTCTGCTTAGGGAGCGGGTCAGGTTATTGGTCAACACTAAATTAAGGGAATCACTTTTGTTTTTGCTATTGACCAACTGCTGAATGTATTTGTTAGAAGAATTGATTTCATCGACAAGTTTCGAAACATTAGCATTTCCCTGCGTGCTGGAATTTAGACAATTGTTTAATGCTGTCTGTAAAGCGGCAACATTTGCTTTTTCGGAAGCAATCTGCTCATCCAAACTCTTAATTCTGATTTTTGAACCGTTTAAATCACTTTCAGATGCCTGTAATCGGCTACTCAGGTCCTGATTACTTTGTTGTAACTGGGTGTAACTTGCTTGTAGTGCGGCAAATTTTTTATTACTGGTACAACTTGATCCTAAAGTTGCCAGCGCTAGGAGAGCGCAAATAATTAACGGATATTTCATAGTTTTTAAAATTAAAAATTACTGCTTGACAGGCATCTCGGAGATATAATAAAAATAGTCGATTACCTTTTTTTATTACGTCTCTAGCCAGACCAATAGTATAACACAAAATTGATGCCTTATTGGCTCACAAGCTGATGTTATTTCATAGATACAATCATAAACGAAGAAAATCGTTTCTTATTTTAGCAAACAAAAGTTTATAGAAAAAGTGTGCTGAGCTTCTTTCCGGCAATCGAAAATTAAGTGATGATTGCTGGATAATTCATCGTAAAAAAAGACTCGTAATGCATCATTAATAAGAGCAGCACCTCCGTATGGAAGTGCTGTTTTTTTATATTGCAGCGTAGTGACCTGCGATCATTATTTAATTCTGTTGCCATAAAAGTCATGATAAAGTGCTGATCCAGTTGAAAGTAATAGAGCCAGAAAATAGATCAGATCATTTACTTGCTTCCGTAGGGGGGAAATCTATCCACGAATAGCTTTTATGAACTATTTTCCAGGTACCCTCATATTTTAGGAGTAAAAAATAATCGGTAAACCTGCGCACATCGGGAATTACAATTTCAGCTTTGGCAATGGCGGCATCCTTTTCAATGTCAATGGAGATAATTTTCCCGATTCTATTTACTTTTTCTCCAACTTTTATATTCGAGATGTATTCTTGACCAGAGCGTGTCCACAGCGAATCTTTTGCTACGGTGTATAGATTAAAATTGGGATGAAAGGCTTTGCGAAGCCTTTCTGGTTGTCCGTTTGCCGTTCCTTCTATATAATGCAGAAGTGTTGTTGTTACTTGCTCTGAATCGGTTTGAAAGACAGGAGTGGTGCTTTTTATAGTTTTGTTTAAAATTTTCACCACTTCATTGGCCACTAACGTCGCTGAACTTGGATCTTGACCTGTTACAAATCTGCCATCGACTATATAAAAGCCATCGCCTGCATTGTCGGAATAAACAAAATTGCCCTCATTTTTTTGAATGGCCTGGTCTATTGAAAACGGGAATGCTTTGTAATAGTCCATCTCGGTATCTTCAAATTTGTCGGGGTAGCCGGTAATTCTTTTCCCTGCATACAGCGATTTGCCGTTATGGTCCTTTAAATAGGCTATTCCGGCTGTTCCGTGACAGAGTGTGGAAATAAGACCATTTTTATTGTAGATGTCTCTGGCGATCTGCTGAATGGTCTGGTCTTCCGCTACTCCGAACATGGCAGCGCCACCACCACTGTAAAAAATGGCGGTGTAATTATCTGCTACTATTGCGTTTGGTTTCAATGTATGTTCCAATTTATCCATAAACAACGCATCATACAGGTACTTCTTCTGGAGACTATCGGAAGTGTTGAGGTAACCAATAGGGATTGCGCCACCTTTTGGGCTGATGAAATCAACTTGAAATCCCGCTTTTATAAAAACATCGTAGGGATGAATAATTTCACCGAAATGGTTGGACGTACTGATCTTGGTGTTTCCGTAAAAATCCTGATTTGAGGTAACAAACAAGATTTTATGTTGTGTTTGAATACTGACATTCAAATCTATATGCGCGTGAATGTTTACATTCAACCCTACAATAGCAAGTAGCAATATGAATAGTTTTGTCATGTTAGATCGATTTTTATTTTGCTGGAGCAGTTGGGGTTTCTAAGGTTCTGTGCGGACTTCTGGTCGAAATTTTATCGACAATATACCAGCCGTCACTGGTCTTCATGAGATTAAAGTAATCGGTAAACAGCAATTTTGTTGTGCTGATTTCCACTTTTGCGACGGCAACAGTGTTGGTGATATCAATAAAAACAATACGTCCTGACCATTTAGCCGATTTTGCATGGGGAGCACTGTCAAAACGTTCCATATATTTTGGTTTTTTGATGATATTTATATTGTCATCCTCAAAATATTTCAATTGCCAAGAATCGTGAAAAGATTTAGATACCTTGATGGAATCGCTCGTGCCTATTCCGTCTAGGTAGAGATTTAGGGTTTTTTGAACCGAATGCCAATCGTTATTGGCATCATCAGTTTGAGCGTTAACCTGTAGCATCAACAGAATTAGCCCAATAAATAATAGTACTTTTCTCATTTTTTTAATGATTTGAAATTGTTAAAATTAATAAGTTCAAATATCTGAGAAAGGCTATTGAAAGGGGTTTTAGGTTATAAATAAGAAGTTCGATGTTATAAAATAGAACTTATTTGGACTGTGATTTTTGATATTCAGCAGGAGTGGAACCGGTGATTTTTTTAAATGCGGTGAAGAAAGTTGACTTCGAGCTAAAGCCACTGTCGTAACCTAGACTTTCGATGGTGTAATTGCTCTCTTTTTCCAATAATTGTTTTGCTTTTTCAATCCTGTACTCTTTGATGAGGTTGGAAAATGATTTCCCCAACGTTTCATTGATGTACTGCGACAATAGATGCTTTGTCACTTTTAGTTCTTTTGCGGCGGTCTCCAGGGTGAAATTGGGGTCCAGGAACAATTCCTGATCAACGATGATAGCGAGTTTCTGATGCATGAGATCTAATGTTTCGGTATCAATTTCTTTGTTTTTGTATTTTTCTTTTTCCTGGAAAAAAGTAGTTTCCCGGCTATTTCTAAAAATGATAAGTAACAGAATTAAGTAGAAAACAAAAGAAAAGGACAATGACCCCACAATATAAGAGGCGTAAGCACCAAATTTGTAAGCAAACCAAATAATGGCAACACCTGTATAAATACTGAGCAACCAAACCTCGAAATCCATTAATTTTTCTTTTGCCTTTATTTTCATTAAAATCGGTATCAGGTATTTAAATGATGCGATCATATAAACCAGCCATTGCAGGTAAATTCCCAGGACAATCCAGTGGCTCCAGACACCTCGATGTTCGGTATAGGGATAGGCAATTCCTAAAATTGTAATGCCCACGATAAACGGCAGGATATGAACGACCCAACTGGAATTTTTGTTGCCGGAAAAAGATTTAAGATACAAAAACAGGAACGGGCCGATCAAAATGCAAGCGGAAAGCCCGATCTGAATAAAAATATTGGATAATTCAGGATTAAAATAGAAAAAGACGGATTTGATAATCCGGATACTTAGCACCAGTAACAAGAAAGCTAAAAAATAGTTGGCAAAAACCTTTTTCTTTGTATTGATCGCAACATAAAGAGAAAGTAGCAAACCGTTGAAAGCACCTAATGCACTAAAAAAGAAAAGCAATTGATTAGGCTCTGTCATGGATTGAACTAAAAATATGTTTCAGCTAAAATAGTGAAATTTTAGCTGATAGTTTTTATAAATAATCGTGTTTTTTTCGTTACAATTATATTCTTTCTAGAATTTTTGGTTTGCATAATACCAAACTTGAATGCACCTTTTAGGAGTTCATGTTTTTATTAAGTTAAATAGCAATTTTATGGGTATTGTATCAATTATAACCAAAAAGCGCCTCCATATGGAAGCGCTCTTTGGTTATAATATAACCTTCGTCTCATTTAGTGTACACAGGCTGATGCAGCTCTGTCCAATTGGTTTTCTTCTTCGTTTTCTGAGATCTTCTTCGGGAAGCTTACAAAACTTAGGATAAACGTAACCGACAGCAACAGGATACTCACCCATAAAACGTAATGAACACCATAATGTACACTGATTATTCCTCCAAGAAATGCCCCTAAGGAAATTCCGATATTAAAAGAGGAAGTCAGTAAGCTGTTCACAAATTCTAAGGCATGATGGGGAACAGATTGTGTGGTGCGGATATTGGACACCAAAAACCCGCCGGTATGGATCATTCCCCAGAGGGATACGATGATGACCATCGGAATATAATGTCCGCCAAAATAGTATGCTAAGATCTGTACCGTCACTAAGAGTATTAAAAACAGTCTGGCTGTTAAGAGTACATTTCTGTTCAGGGCCAGTCCCATCAGCCAGTTTCCTAAAGTTCCCATGCCACCGAAAAGGAGCAGCATCATACTGATCTGCGCACCGTCCATCTTGGTAATCTCTTCTAGATAGGCGGTCAGGTAGGTATAGCTGGCAAACATGGCCGCTAAAGTGGCTATGGTCGAAATAAGATTGAGCCAAAGAAGCGGGCTTTTCAACACTTCGACCTGATTTTTGGTGGAGATCGCCTGATCTGCCGGCATTGAGGGAATAAAGAGCAATAGACCGATAAAGGCGATTAAACTGATTGCGCTACTGAGGAAAAAGGAGGCTTGCCAGTTCTGGAACAGATCTACAGCATAGGTGGTGAGGGGGATACCCAGTACCGTCGCTAAGCTTAACCCCAGCATAACGGTAGAAACGCCTTTTGCACCCTTTTCTTTAAATGCAATGGCGATGGCGATATTCCAGAATAGCGGATGCAGGATCGCAGGTAAGATACGGGCGACCATCAGCATGTTGAAGTTGGTCGAAAAGGCAGAAATTAAATTCGAAAATACAAAGATACTCATGACCAGACAGAGCAATAGCTTTCGGTTTATCTTGGTCGTAAATGAGGTGATAAAAGGGGAGGAAACGGCGACGGTGATCGCAAAGGCACTCAACAGCCAACCTGCCGTATCGATGGATACGTCAAATTGCCGACTGATGGTCGGTAGGATGCCGACGATCCCAAATTCTGTGGTTATAATGCCAAAAGCGCCAAGTGCTAAGACGTAAATTGATGTTTTCATTATTTGTTAAAATTTATGTATGGCAAAATTGAACAGAAAAAATGTGAAAAATCAGTATATTTTCATGATAATTAGGTATTTTTGCCTTATGAAACGCGAGAACATCGATGAATTGGTCAAGGTGGAATACCATCAGGGCGCTAGCTGTCCATTACGGGATATGCATTTTTCCTTTTTTCAGATTGTGTATGTTATTTCTGGAAAAGGATTTCTGAACATCAACAACAATATGGCTTCTTACAGTAAAGGGAGTCTGATTCTTCTGACTCCGAATGATCAGCACCATCTGGAAATCTTGGAAAGTACGGACCTGTTGCTCGTGAAGTTCAGTGAACGCTATGTGAAAAACTACCCTTGGAACAGCATTAATTCCATGGAATGCCTTTTATATGGTGCTTCCTTTCTTTCCGGATGTATTTTACAGAATAAGCCTGATATCGTTTTGGTCAATTCGATTGTGGAGTCACTGCTTCATGGTATCCATCATCCGGATCTGTATCAGGATGAGCTGACGTTGAATTACGTGAATGCCTTGATTGTCATCGCAGCACGAAATATCTCCAAGATGCGAGCGGAGCAGATTACGGCCAATTCAGATAAAAGGGTGATTCAGATTATAGATTATATCCAAGGCAACATCCATGATCCCGCATTATTGAAAGTTGCTGTGATCGCGAAGAAATTCGGGTTTTCAGAAACCTATCTGGGCAGTTACTTTAAAAATCAGTCCGGAGAAACGATTCAGCAGTACATCTTGAATTATAAAATGCGCTTGATTGAACACCGGGTGCTGTTCAGTGATATGCGGGTCAATGAAATCGTCACGGAGTTTGGTTTTTCAGATGAAAGCCATCTGAATAAGTTTTTCAAAAAACGGCATCAGATGAGCTTATCAGAATTTAAAAAGACGAAGGGCAGTAAGGTCGTTGCCTAAGGCCTTTTTTGATTAGAAAAATTTTAAACTTCTACAATTAAATAGGACTGACCCTCTTTCTCCCGTTTTAATACCGGAAGAGCGACATTGTATACTGGGATTTCACTTGTGGTATGACCGCTGAGTGTGCCGCCATGTGCATGACCATGAAAGGCAATCGACACCTGTCTTCTGGTCAGGGGTTCTGCCAGGTGTGATGAGCCAAGAAAAGGGAACAGTTGCTCGGGTTCACCTACAACGGTATCTTTTATCGGTGCATAATGCAGCAGTACGGCTTTGGGCAGATGTGGACATTCTTGTTCTAAACGTGTGAGTGCACGGTCAAGTTGCAAAGATTCATTGACGACTTCATGCACAAATTGCTTCATCATATCTTCTCCGAAAATAGACAGCATATATTGATCAAATCCACCTCCAAATCCTTTTACCCCTGCAAATGCAACATCTGCTAAGACAATGGATTCACCATCTAAAATAGTCATATGATGTTCAGTCAGAATTTGTTTGATGATTTTCTGTCTGCCTTTTTCGTAATCATGATTGCCTAAAACGCCGACAACAGGTATGCGCAATGCTTTTAACTCTTCACCTAATATTTTAGCTTCTTCTTCGTCCCCGGTATCAGTCAGATCACCGCATATCGCCAGTACATCGGCTTTTTCATTTAATTCTTCAAATATGCCCCTGAGCAATCCTTTGTCTGAAACACGAACATGTATATCCGCCATGGCGGCGATTCTCGTTTTTTTGCGTACTTCCATAGATTATATTGTCGTTATCGTGTATGATTTGTAATTCCATTCTTTTACATCTACCTCATATTGGGTTTGGTCAATAAGCGGACCGCGACATACTTTTTCGACGGGCGAGGGAATGTCATATTGCTCTGCAGCTCTTCTCATCAGTTCGTCAAATAACCATTTGGGGATGATCTCGCGATAATCTGAAGGGTATACAAACTGGAAAATAAGCAATTGTGCCAAGAGGAGGTGCCAGTGTGGATCTAAGCGTTTCAGCAGTAATTCCCAATCTACATTTTTTCCATATTTCAACAGAATATGGTTGATGTCTGCACTGTCGTGACGCTCTCGGTTCTGCACATAAATTTTACACCAAAGGAGTTCCTCTACGGGAATAAATTTAACAGGTACGTCTGCAAAATGACCGCTTGGTGCCCGTTCATACCAACTATCGTCTACTGTACAGATATTGTTTACGGTATCGAATATAATATCGATAAAATAGTCCCCATGGAAGACTTTTGCAAGCCATCTTACGTCCGTCAGCTCGGTTTGATAACCCTTTTCGGCAAAGTGTTTCAGAATTTTAGGATATTCACTGCTCTTGCAGAAGATATCCAAATCTTTGGTGTCTCTAAAGATGCCCGTGTAGTGGAACATGGCAAAAGCACCGCCTAACATAAACTGACACTCACACTCCTGTAAGAGGAGTAGTGCGTCTTTATAAAAATCTCCTGATTCCCGTTTTTCTTTGTCCGTTGTGAGCATATAGTATACTTAGTAAATGATATCGTTTAGAATACAACAATTTCACAACCCCATTAGTTTGGTAGCTAACAAGTCAGCATTCAGGAATCCGTGTTAGTGCTTATTGAATGTACTTAATTAAATGAATCATTCTAAATTTTTGAAAGGAGTAAAGCCACATAATTCCTTGTGAGCAGGGCCTTACAAGGAATTATGATAAAAAAGTGATAAGCTGGAAATTCCATCGGGTGGATCTTTGGCTCTATGGTTTGCTATTTAACGACCGTAGCTTCTAATTCAACTTTTAGGGTTTCAAATAGTTGCTGTACTTCAAGTACAGTACTTGTTTGCTTGATTTGGTTGCGATTGATCCATTCCTGGAAAAGATCAAAATTTTCAAACAATGCCGCTGAGTCTGTCGTGTAGATATTGAGCCTGACGATATTCTTGAGATCGAAGTCAGCTTTACGAATTACTTTTTCAAGATTTTCCAATGTCTTCTGCAGTTGGACGCGCATATGCTCATCACTTGAAATTCCATGCTCGTCGATCGCTGTCTGGCCGGATACATACAAGGTGCTTTCAACATGTTTCACTTCTACTGCCTGGACATAGCTTCTGGCATCTTGCCAAGTCCATGGATTAATGATCTTTTTTTCCATTTTAATGTTTTATTAAAGTATGGTACAAAGATCACGATGTTGCTTTATATGAGCGTGTGACAAATATCACAGTTTTCAAATGTCTTATAAGATGCGGCTCAATGTTTCGCGGGATACGCCGAGATAGGATGCCAACAATGTTTTGGGAATGCGCTGTATCAAAGAGGGCTGGTTTTTAATGATCTGCTCGTATCTTTCCTTTGCACTGGAAGTAAGAAATGATAAAATACGTTGTTGCGAGCCAATATGCCCAGCGATTGATTTTTTAAGGAAAAAGTGCTCCATCTTTTGCATTTGCGTACATAGCTTCTCAAAATTTTCTAGGGTAAGGCAAAGCATTTGTGTGTTTTCAATGCATTTTAACGATAAGGTAGCGCGGCTCTGGGAATAAAAAGCTACGAAATCCGTTTCCCACCAGTCTTCCATCGCAAAAGAAATGAGATGTTCCTTTGCATCGCTATCAGTATATGTTAGCTTTACCAATCCTGAAATTACAAAGTACACATGCTTAACCGGTTGACCTGCTGCAATGATCAGTTCATTTTTCTTAAATTCCTGAAATGTGAAATTATCAAATAGCGATGATATTTCCTCATCCGAAAGGCTGACGATTTTTTCGATATGTGCTCGCAATGTATCTTTTATACCATTCATGTGAGATTATAATATGTGAAGTCACTTGCAAGTTATGCATCGTATAGGAAGTTATAAAATGATTGCGCTATTTTTTCTAAATTGCCCCGTGACCTTTGGCAATATATATGGACTGGCACTACCGTCTGTCATTGATGGTATGGCTCAAAACTAAACACGGCGGTGTTTTGTTATCTATTGGAGTAATTCGAATGGAAATTGACAAACTGAACCGTCTCTTTTAGACCCTTTAAGATAATATTTGATCCCAGACAATGAAAGAAAAATTTAATCAGCTGATCGCAGAAGTGGTAAAACCGTTACTGAAAGAAAATGGCTTCACGAAGAAAGGGATGAATTTTTATAAAAGAAATGCTGATCTGGTTTTCCTTTTGAACGTTCAAAATAGTCATGGGAACACTTCTGAACAGACAAAATTTTATATTAATTGTGGTATTCATTCGACCGTTATCGATAAAGTGATAGGTCGATCGGAACTTGTGGAACCGAAAGAATACGAGTGTTATTTCAAAGATCGCATTTCTTCGCTGATCAATGCCACCGATGACGGCTACTTGATCACAAAGGACACGGACCTGGAAACTTTAAGTTTGACACTTCACCAGGATCTAAAAGCGGTGCTGGTGCTATATGATAACATCAACAGGACCAGCGATCTGACGGACTTGATGATCAACAAAAATGGACTCAACAATTATCAGGAACTATTTGAATATTTACTGTTAACAAATAATCAGGCAGATGCAAAACGTTTTGTCAAAAATCTGCATGATAATTTTGGACAGCAACGAAGGTGGACGATATTTGAAGACAACCTGTCTGAGCTGTTAAGAAAAAATAAACGAAAAGAAACCATTGCGGACTTATTACGCTAGCGTACATGACCTTGAATTGAACTTTATGAAAAAACTTATTCTACTATTTGCTTTGCTTCCTGTCCTGGTATCTTGTAAAGACCGCGACAAGATAAATCTTTCCCAATTGCACTTGAATGAAAGCATCGAGAGCCTCATTGATTTTGGTGAACCTAAAACAATCGGTGTTGAAACGGTTGAATACCCCTTTTGCTTGATGATTGAAATAAATGATGGTGCAAACTACACTTTTGACGGTCTTGATCTGACGGGCCAAAAGGTATTTTTCCAGATCGATTCGGAATTGCTTAAAACAGACAGCCTGACGAAACAGGGCGGTGGTCATATCGACGTGCGATCTTTCAAAGACAAGAATGAGCTTGCTGAAATTCTTAAAAACTACCAAGCAGCAAATACCATCTACGGTATGCGGATCGAAATGAAAACGGAGGACTTCAAGAAACAGATACTCGCAAAACTGGAAAGCAGGTATGGGAAAGGAACTAAAAATCCGAATACCGATAACGGGCTATATTGGAATCTCGCGAAAGAGCAAAAATACATTTTCTTTGCGCCAGATTATGACCGATTGATCGTTTTAAACAGTACAGATCTCTCCAAAACCTGTTATTGGGATATCATGAACGGAACGATTGATTTTGGCGGATGTGATCAGGAGGCGTATACGAAGGAACTGCTTAAAAATACCAGTCCTGAAAAGGAAGTGACAGAAAAGCCTGTTGTGAAAATAGACAAAGATTGGAACCTCAATCAGCTGGTCGTAGGGAAAACTACGGAACAGGAGTTCGCATCCGCAGCTATGAATAAAAATTTTGAGCGGACGGTTGTGATCGACGGCAGTACGGCTTCGACCACGGAAGTATCTTATGACAATAAAGACAAAAACTTCTTTTTCTATTTTTCTGCAGGTCAAGGTGATGGTGAGAATCCCAAAAACAATCTTTTAAGTGGCTATAGCCTGCAGGATTTTAAACAGGTGGATATTTCATTTGACAATGGTCTTCGCCCTGGAATCTCTTTTAAGGAAGCTATCAAATTATTCAACAAAAATGACATCATCAATTTCAATGATCTAAAATTTTCGAATTATATAGAAGTCAAAAGAGGGAACGGTAAGGTTACTCTTAACTTTGATGAAGACTATTTGTTTTCGGGTATTTATATAAAATGAGCGATATGATCTGCTTAACAAGAACATGTTGCAGCAATGGAATCAACAAAAAAAGTCTTTTCAGCGATTAGCTGAATAGACTTTTTTGATTTTGGATTAATTGTGTTACGGGTTGTATTGTAGCATTATAACTGTTATGATCTAAAGTGAAAGTATGTAGTAGATTCTGATCGTAACCCATATTTTCCAATATATATTATCATTCATGTGAGATTATAAGATCTAACGTTACCTGCAATTTATGCATCGTAGGCCAAGTTTACATATGACAACGCTATTTTCTCAAGCGAATAATGCTCGATTGAATTTTACAACCTCTGGATGCGAAGGATAGCTAGACATCGCTGAAAGTTCGGCAATAGCTTTATCCCTCAAAATGGGTGCATCATCTTTCACGCCGTCCTCCAATGCTTGTTTTAGTGCTGTCGCATTCAATTCTGTGCAGTAGGCTGGCGTTCCGGGTTGGTGTCTCCAGGATTCTGAAAGTGGGCCAGCGTCAACGACATCGTATCCCGCTTGATCAACTAATGTCGCAATTACTTTTTTTGCCTCGGCATCATTACCCGCTATAGCCATGGCAATTCTGTCTTCGGCTCCCGCATCTTTTCCGCCACTGGCAAGTGTTTCCGCCAATAAGTTGTTGAATGCTTTTATGACAGGTCTTCCTAATTGTTCAGATACCCAGATGCTCTCTACTTTTCCATTTTTGATCTCTTCAATATCAGCATCACGGAAGGGATAATAATTGGAGGTATCGACCACAATGACCTCTTCAGGAACGTCTGCAAAAAGATCTTGAGGTAATTTCGGGATTGCTATGGTTGGTATCGCTAAAATGATCACATCAACATCTTTCACCACTTCCTTCTGATCGGCAGCTGTAACACCTAATTCCTGAGCGCGCGCATTCAATTTATCCTTGTCGCTTGTATTGTTAATTTTCACCTGGTGACCAGCCTCAGCCATTTTTTTAGCGATTGTTCCGCCTATTGCACCGGTACCTATTATTCCTATTTTCATCTGCTCCTTATTTTAATATGGATTATCTTGTATTCATGCTATCATTTGCCTTCTCTTCAAAAGCTGTTCGGAATGATCTTTCGCACAGTACAAAGTTATCGCTATTTCACTATCATTTGTATAGGCCTTTCCTGAAGGAAAGCAGACTTTTGGAGTTAAACGGCTCCAAGTGATCTTCATAACTTTCACTTTCCTTTAGGTAACTACTATCTTTTGGTTAGTAATTTTGCTGTAATTTTGTAAGGTGTAAAATTAGTGCGGTCAATAGTTAAGAAAATCTCGAATTGAGATGGCGCCTTTTATATAAATCACCACGTATTATGGGTAATAAAAAGAAATTGAAACTCGCTGCGATAATTGATGGACCTGGATGGAATCATACTTCTTGGCAACATCCGGATATGCCATCAGACGCAGGCGAAAATATCGACTTTTACGTTCAGCAGGCTAAACTTGCGGAAGATGCCAAATTTGAAAGTTTATTTTTGATTGATGTCAGTCATGTTGGTCCCGGGAATATTCCACATTATCTGAGTATGTTCGAGGGAGTTTCTATTATGTCTGCCTTAGCGATGAAAACCGAACGAATAGGACTCTCTGTAACAGCTTCAAGTTCTTATACAGATCCCTATAATATTGCGCGTCAGGTCTTGTCTTTGGATAAAATAAGCAGCGGAAGAGTGTCACTGAATGCCATTACTTCCAATCCGGGAGGGATGGTAAATTTCAGTCGGGGTCATTTGTCGAAAGCAGATCAGTATCCCATGCACATCGAGTTTTTAGAAATTATAAGGAACTTGTGGGACACCTATGAGGACGATGCATTTGTAAGAGATAAAGAAAATGGAATCTTTTTGAATCCACACAAAATGCATTTAACAAACTACAGGGGAAAATATTTTTCTGTTGAAGGTCCTTTGAATATAAGCCGTTCTGTTCAGGGAAGACCTGTTCTATACACCGCAGGTAGCTCGCCAACATTCGTTGATATTGCGACTACTTACACAGATGGTGCTTTTATAGGAGGCTTTTCCATGGAAGAGACAAAACATACCGCTATGGCGTTGAGAAGAAAGTTGGATGAGAAACAAAGAAACCAGGACAACTTTATCATCGCCACTTCGCAAAACCCGATCGTGGGAAGAACGGATGCTGAAGCGCATCAGAAATATATGGAGCTGGCTGTCCTGAATCGGTATCAGCGAATTGCTCCACCGTTGTTTTTAGGGTCTGCCGAAAGTGTTGCTGATGAAATTCAAGAATGGCACGAACAGGGAATAATGGATATGCTGATCATTAAACAGGATCATCCCTACGGTCTCCGAGATTTTATCGAACTGGTCGTTCCTATTTTACAAGAACGCGGAATTTTCCATACGGAGTACGAAGAAACAACGCTACGCGGAAATCTCGAACTTCCAAAACCAGCATTCAGAAATTTTCAAAAGCATCAAGGGATTTAATGAATTCAAAAATACAAAAACATGAAAAAACATATCGCTCATTCCATTTTAGAACTCGCCATCGTTTCAGAAGGCAGTACATTTGGACAGACATTACAGCATTCGCTGGAACTGGCTAAAGTAGCAGAAGCAAATCATTATAAACGTTACTGGTTTGCGGAACATCATAATTCTGCTTCGGTAGGCAGCAGTGCCACTTCGTTATTAATTTTATACGTAGCCGAAAACACCAGTAAAATAAGAGTAGGGTCGGGTGGTATTATGTTACCCAATCACTCGCCTTTGATTATTGCAGAGCAATTTGGAACATTGGCACATCTTTATCCAAACCGGATTGATTTAGGTCTGGGAAGAGCTCCGGGTACAGATACACTGACAGCTCAGGAGATCCGTTCGGACTTTATGAAAGCTGCGCACTCTTTTCCTGCGGAAATTGAGAAAATTGAACATTATTTTTCAGAATCCAACAGTACGGGTAAGGTGAGGGCTCCGATTGCAGAAGGTGCTGATGTGCCGATTTATATTTTGGGATCAAGTACCGATAGTGCGCATCTCGCCGCTCGGAAAGGATTGCCTTATGCATTTGCAAGCCATTTTGCCACCGATCATTTAATGTCGGCATTAAAAATCTATCGGGAAGAGTTTCAGCCTTCTGAAGTACTCGAGAAACCTTATACGATTGCAGGTGTTAATGTGATTATTGCTGAAACGGATGAAGAAGCACAAAAATTGTTTACATCAGTGGTCAGAATGTTTTTGGGTATCTTGACTGGGAATTCTCAACCGCTGCATCCACCAACAGAAATGACAGAGGATTTGCAGGATATCTTCCATCATCCAAGTGTACATCAGATGCTGAAGTACTCATTTGTGGGCACTAAGGAAAGGGTGAAAGAACAAACGAAAGCGTTTCTTGAGCAAACACAAGTGGATGAGCTGATTGTCGTATCGACAATGTATGATTTCAAGGATCGAATCAAGTCGACCGAATTGTTTGCTGAAGTCATGAGCGAAATCAATGCGGATGATAGCACGGATTAACATTAACCTAATCCGCTTTTCATTATATTTAAAACTAAAACAATGGCACAAAAAAAAGTTCACTGTGACTGTCTGGAAACCATAAGGCCGGTGCGCGACACGTTGGATGTTATCAATGGTAAATGGAAAATACCTATTATTATATCCATTGGTGTCGGTAATGATCGTTTCACGGATATCCAGGAGAGTATTCCTGGGATCTCGCCCAAAGTTTTGGCTAAAGAACTGAAAGATCTGGAGCAGCATAAGCTGGTCAGGAGAATTGTTATCGAGGAATATCCGGTAAAGATCTCCTACCAGCTGGAGGAATATGCCGATACGCTGACTCCAGTTATTTATGCACTGAAGGATTGGGGTATTAATCATAAGAAAAAGGTGCTGGAGTAATATTTTCTGAAGTTAAAAATGCTACTGGCTATGATTTCCGTTTTTAACTGGATTATAAAATTATAGTTTTACATTTGAAACTAGTACTTCAAACCTTAACATATGAAATCTAATTTATTGGCTTTACTTTGCTGCTTTGCGCTGATCATCGTTATTCATCCTGCATTTTCTCAGATTTCTGACAAGGATATCATCAAGGAACAGCAAAATAAAAGTCTGAAGATCTTAGTTATATCGGATTTAAATGATAGTTATGGATCTACGACTTACAGTCAGGAAGTGTTGGATTTAGTGGGAAGTGTTTCCACATTAAAGCCAGATCTTATTTTGTGCGGTGGCGATATGGTTGCAGGACAAAAGAAGACTTTAACGAGAGAGGCTATTCAGGCTATGTGGAAGGGATTTGATCAGGCTGTTCTGCAACCTATCAAGGCTTCTGGAGTACCATTTGGATTTACGATGGGCAATCATGATGCATCTCCTAATTTTGTGCTGGACCGTGAAGTTTCGGCATCATTTTGGGCTAATCATAAAGTTGATGTCAATCTTACTTTCATCGAAAGCAGTCATTTTCCGTATTACTTTTCTTATTTAAAAAATAATGTGTTCATGATCTCCTGGGATGCGTCATCATCTCAAATCCCAGCTGAAGTGAAAAGCTGGATGAAGGAGCAGCTGGATAGCCCTGTGGCTAAAGAGGCGAGATTTAAAATCGTATTAGGTCACCTGCCGTTATATGCACTCGTTGAAAGTAAAAATAAACCAGGAGAAGTTCTGGAGCATGCTGATGACACCTTGCAGTTTTTGAAAGAAAATCAGGTAGACCTGTATTTATCCGGTCATCAACATGTGTATTACCCTGCTAAAAAGGACTCGGTGATTTTATATCACAGCGGTTGCCTGGGTGGAGGGCCTCGTTCTTTATTGGGGCAGCATGAGGCTCCCTATAAGTCCTACGGCTTTATTGAAATCCCGAAAAACATCAAAAATAAGGATTCGGTAAAAGTAAGTGCGATAAGAGCGGGTGATAAGCATGAAGTTAAACTGGAAGATTTACCTGCTCAAGTTTCAGGATTTAACGGGAGCTTAAATAGAATCGATCTCTCGAAGTAGTATATCAAAAAGACCTTTTTAGCCCATAGCTGAAAAGGTCTTTTAAATTATTGTGTTAGCTGTTATGTGCTCTATTATAGCTGTATAATAAATATGATCTAAGGTAACAGTTCATATACACGAACGTAATCGATTTCAAAAACATTCGGGAATATCTTGTCGTCAACTCCATGTTTACCGCCCCAATTTCCGCCGATGGCTAAATTGAGCAGCCAGTGAAATTTTTGATCAAAGGGCCATTCGGCAAAGGTTTTATGTTCATTTTCAACAGAAAAAATCTCCTGATCATCGATAAATCCTTTGATATATTCGGGCGTCCAATCCACACGGTAAAGGTGAAAATCATCGGAAACACCTGCTACTTTTGTTGTTGCTGTTTTTTGGGTGTTGATATTATGGTTGTAGGCTTTGGTATGGGTTGAGATATGGAGCACATCCTGATCGTAACCCACGTGTTCCAAGATATCGATCTCACCCGAGTTAGGCCAATTGCCATATTTAGATGCTGTTGGTAGCATCCAGATCGCAGGCCAATTGCCTCGTCCCCGCGGTAATTTGGCACGAGCTTCAAAGCGGCCGTACAGGAAATCACCTTTGTCTTTGCTCACTAATCGGGCAGAAGTGTAAGGTTTACCGCCTTTGCTTTCTTTTAAAGCTTTGATTTTTAAGACCCCTTTACCGACGACCGAGTTTTTTAGCGAAGATGCAACATAATACTGATCCTCATTATTGCCCCAGCCGTTATATTTTGAACCTACATCATACGACCATTTGGTGGTGTCGGGTAAGCCCTCGTAATTAAATTCGTCAGCCCACACAGGTTCAGTCGAAAAGCGGTAAGTGTTTTTTGCGGCTGCGGCGCTGGTGTTTGACTTTTTAGCCGTTACATAGAAGGGGATATTGGCAGTAGCCACGTTGTTATGACCATCGCAAACATAGACAAACAACCGGTATGCGCCTTCTTCCGCAGGAGCTGTGAGCTGTGTGTGCTGCTGCCCCTCATCTGCCACACGTCCTGGGATAGCCTTCGGTCTTTCTTCACGGTCACCACCTTCTTTCAGGTCAGTACTTTCGTGCAGAAGCTCCCAGCGTGTCGTTAACTTGTCGCCATCCGGATCGTTTACAGACACAGCAACGGGATAAGTTTTACCCGGTTCGACATAAACAAAGTCAGTCGCCTTTTTTCCATCTAACAGGAGGGAAGACACATGTGGAGAACGGTTTTCAGGCCATTTTTTTGACCAGAGGTATTCCATCACATCGACCACTTCGTTTTCTTCACCAGCTTCGGTGAACAGTCCGTACCAGGTTGGGGTGCGCTCTTGTTTCTGTCCCCATAAGAAAACATAAGACCCTAAGCAGTTCTTGTCTGTGCCGATAGAGGCTTCATAACGGCTTTTGTAGACAGCAGCTTTTTCACTGCTGTTCTCCTCTATGGAAGCAGACCAAGGGGTCTGTGTCACCTCCCAGTGCCCTGTAGGACCCCATTCGGTCACCATATAAGGTTTAGTCCAGCCGACACTTTTAATCTGTTGCGGTACGGATGCGAGTCCTCCATATACCTGAACAGCAATCAGATCGATCGCCGGGCATTTCTCCTGAATATAATCAAATTCCTTTTGGTTGATACCTGCCAACATGGTTGTCACCAAGTGATTAGGGTCTAGTTCATGAATCATTACTGCAATCGCATTGACTGCATCCCATACCTTTGGGTTACTGTAATGCAGGTTCAGTTCATTGCCGATTCCCCAGGCTAAAAGCGCAGGATGGTTTCGGTACTGCAGGACGGTCTTGCGGATGCCCTCCAATTGTTGTGCTACCTGTTCGGGATTGTTGTAATCAAATCCGTGTCTTTCGGCCCCTACATCCAGTCCTAAGGTCACGGTAAGTCCCAAGCGATGCGCATCGTCCAATATTTTGCCTGCATTTTGTGGACTCCAAGTACGTATGGAGTTACCTCCATACGCTTTTAGACGATCCATATAATTGCTGCCACCAGCGCCTTTGATAAAATACGGCTGCCCGTCACGCTTGATGGTATAACCACCGTTTTCTTTAGCGATGACGGTTTTGACGGGTTTGTTATCTTGCGATACCGCCAGCTGTACGTTGAAAAGGAGCAGGGAACATAAAATTCCTGTTTTTATATGACTCATAATTTATCTGAAATTAGGGTTAGCATCGATTTGCGTTTGCGGTATAGGCAGAGATTCACTCACACCAGGAATAAAATTAGTGCCAAATACTTCTTTTGCTTTACCTGTACGTACCAGGTCATTGAAACGCTCGCCCCACCATTCACAGGCAAATTCTGCTCTGCGCTCGTCTAATATCTGGTTTAGCGTCACATTGGCAATAGCACCCAATTTAGCCCTTTCGCGTACCAATCGGAACGGTTCGTCGCCATTTTGTCCTTTCCGTACTTTTGCTTCCGCATTTAAAAGCAATACATCTGCATAACGTAAGATACGAACATTATTGTTGGCGCCATATTCCATACGTCCTTCGGTCATCTGTGCTTTTGGAAGATAAGCTTTTCCGTTGAAATATTTAATACCAAATGGATTGCCATAGACCACATCACCGCTCGGGGTGGTGACAGAAGTTGCAGGATTACCGTTGATGCCACAGTACTGAATCGTGTTTTTCAAACGTTCATTATCGCCACGGTTTGTCAGGAAATCGACAATATTTTGAGATGGCGGTACCCAGCCGGCTCCGGAGATGGGACTTCCTTTTTGATCACCCGACGGTCCCTGCCACCTAAAGAATGTTCCCCAGTCCACTCCGGGACGTACAATATCGCCTGTACCTACACCAAAATCGGAATATTGCAGTTCAAATAAGGATTCATTGGCCAGTTTTCCGGGAAGCTTAAAGAGCTCATACAGGTTTGGATATAAGGAGAATTTATTGCTCGCAATGATCTTATTGGTCGCATCCAAGACTTCTTCCCAGTGCGGACTGCTGTTATCATTACCGGCAAGATCTGCAGCGGCTTTGGCTTTGAGGAGCAGTGCCGTATACTTGGTCACGGCACCGATATGGATGGACTGATTCGGACGTGCATCTTCCAGTGCTTCGATGCATTCATTCATTTCGGAAATGATAAATTGTCGTACTTGGGCCGCAGTGCTCTTTTCGATGGTCGCCAGGCGTCCAATATTTTCACTGTCGATCAAAATAGGAACGTTTCCGAAGAGGCGGGAGGCCATCAGGTGGGCGTATGCACGCAGAAAACGGACCTCCGCTTTGTATTGCTTATTGAGATTGAGGTCTTTGCTGTTGCCGGCCGGTATTTTTGCCGCGAAATTATCCAGTTCGATCAGGGCATTGTTGGCCGCGATGACCAGGCTGTAATAACTGATCCACGATTGGTTCAGTCCCCAGTACGACTGCACGGTTACATCGTTCTGGAAGTTTTTGATGGCCATGAGCTCCGGATTATCATTGGGGCTGGGAGCAGCCTGCAGGTAATCATCATCGCGCATGCAACGGATGGATAGATCGATCCAATGGACCAGGTTGTCATCAGCTGCTGAGCGGTATACGCCAGAAACGGGGCTGTACATCAGCGCAGGGTTACTGTAATCGATTTCTTCCGAACGCTGCTGGTTTTCAAGAGGCTTGTCCAAAAACTTTTTACAGCTCGTCATGGATAACGGTACTGCTATACAGCTTGCTATGAGGATATATTTAAAGGTATTCATAAGATTAAAAAGTAAGGTTAAAAATTAAAAGGAAACTTTGACGCCTAGGCTGTACGTGGATGCAATTGGATACACATTGGCATCAAATCCCATTCCTGATACTTCAGGAGTAAAACCGTTGTATTTGGTAAACATAAAAGGTCGATCTGCCGTAACGAATATGCGGGTTGGCATTTTCGGGAAGTCAAAACTATAACCTAACTGAATGTTTTGTACGCGGAGGTAAGCGCCACTTTCGACAAAGAACGAACTAGCCTGTAGGTTCCATGAAGCCACCGAACCTGCTGCCGATGGATGGGTGTTGCTTGTTCCTTCACCGGTCCATAGTTTATCAACAAAGGCCGCATCCACATTCATCTGATTGTATTTTCTGCGCATAGCCCGGTTGAGGTTATGGATTTTATTGCCGCTCACCCCTTGAAAGGCAACGCTTAGATCAAACTTTTTGTAATCGAATGCCAAGTTGAAGCCATAGGTGATCTTTGGCAGGTAGTTTCCGAGATTGATACGGTCGTTTTCATCCAGTTCGCCATTATTATTCTGATCCTTATACTGGAGATACCCCGGTAAAATAGGGGCGTTTGGATTTTGCTCGTTGTACGCCTTTGCTATTGGGTCGGCATCGATCTGCGCCTGATTTTGGTACACGCCAGCGACTTCATAACCATAGTAAAAGTTGATGGGTTCGTTGATCTGGATTCTAGCCGGAAATTCTGCCGACCATTCCGGGTAACCGTTCATGATATTCTCAAGCCCGCCCAGATTTTTAACGGTATTTTTCAATGTGGTTACATTTCCGCCAATGGAATAGCCCAATGCACCGACTTTATCTTTCCATTGAAGCGAAAGCTCCCATCCGCTGTTGGCGACACTGCCCCAATTTCCATATACACGATCCCACGAAAATGGAATAGGCCTGCTGAAGGCAAGATCATGCGTTGTTCTGTGGTAATAGTCTAATGTACCGCTCAGACGGTTGTTCAACAAGGCAAAATCTATCCCGCCATCCCATTCTTCCACCACTTCCCAACGGACCTGTGAAAAGAACCTGCCGACGCGGTATCCCGGAATACGGGTTCCGTTTGTCGTGCCCTCACTGCCAAAGATGCCTGAGAAATTGTTTCCGGAATACACGGTTGCATAGCCTGCATTGGGCTGGATACCGTCATTCCCCAGTTTACCCCAGCTTCCACGGAGTTTCAGTTGATTGAAAAGCTTTTGGTTTTCCATAAACTTTTCTCTCGTCAGCACCCATCCTAAACCCACAGATGGGAAATAGCCCCACTTGGTCTGGTATTTTGAACTTCCGTCAGCACGGAAAGTAGCGGTCAGTAAGTATTTGTTGTCATAATCGTACGTTCCTCTCGTAAAATAAGATATACCGGCATTTCGGGAGCCATTCTCACCATATCCTGTTGCCGAACCGATTCCCTGAGCCCCGACACCTACATACCAGAATTCTTCCGATTCAGGTACATCATTGGCCTGCACCCAGGTTTCACGCCAGCGTTCCTCACGTGTCGACTGTCCCAACAGGACCGACCAGTGGTGTTTGCCCGCTTCATCTTTATACGTCAATAAATTGTCTAAGATGTAGTTGTTGTTACGTGCCTGTGCCGAACGTAAGAAAGAGCGGTCATTTCGCTGGTCGTTATCGATGTAATAAATTGGGTTATAGCCGATGTTATGTGTCGATTGATAGCGCTGGCTGAGCTGTGACTTAAAGGTAATTTTATCTTTCCATAGTTCTGCCTCTACATAGAAACTCGGCAGGATCTGAAATCCTTTCGTCTGATTGTTGTTGTAGAAGGCTGTCGCGATCGGATTGTTGTACCAAAATCCCGACTGCATACCGATTGCCGTACTGGATCCGAACTTTTCAGGTTTTGAAAGTTCGATGGTCGGATCGTAAACAGGGTATAAAGGCGATGCAAAATACGCCTGACGGAAAGCTGCATTATTAGGGTGGTAGGATTTAAAGTTATTTAAATGTGCCATAAACCCAACTTTCAGCCAATCTGTAACCTTAGCATCGGCCTGCATGCGCATGTTAAATTTTTGGTTGTTGTTTTTAGCATCCATGATGCCTTCTTGTTTGACATAGTTGAGACCAAAAGCATAGGTAATCTTTTCACTGCCGCCCATGATGTCAAGATTGTGGTTCGTGATGAGTGCTTTTGAGCGCAATAGTTCATCGAACCAGTCGGTATCCATGGCCGGATTGGTTTCGGTACCACCATACTTTTCAACCGATTTTTTGACAAAGGCACCATTTCCGGTCGCATTGGCATAATTCGCGTATTGTTGCGCATTGGCCATTTTTAAGATGTTGGTCGGGGTTTGGAAACCTGCAAATCCATTGTAGGTGACACGCGATTTCATATTGATGCTTCCTTTTTTTGTAGTGACGAGGATAACCCCATTTGCGGCACGGACACCATAGATGGCAGCACCGGATGCATCTTTTAAGATGGAGATATCGGCAATGTCATTGGGGTTTAGGAAATCAATGTTATCCATAAACATCCCATCGACAACATACAGCGGGCTTTCATTGTTGAACGAGCCTACACCGCGGACACGTACGGAGGGTGTTGATCCCGGAGCTCCAGAGCTGACAACCTGTACACCTGCAACGGCACCCTGAAGGGCATCCATCGAATTGGAAACTGTACGTTTGGCCATATCCTGCATATTGACCGTTGAAATAGGTGCTGTTAGATCGCCTTTTCGTTGTGTACCGTAACCGACTACCACGACTTCATCCAGATTAAAATCGGCTTTAGCCTTTAATTGGATGTTGACGGCATTGCCGGTGATGGCGACTGTTTTGGTTTCATAGCCCAAAGAAGAGACGGTCAAATAACTGGTGTTTTGGGGAATAGTGAGGGAAAAATCTCCCTGCTCGTTGCTACTTGTTCCAATTTTGGAACCTCCAGATAAGGTAATACTTGCCACTAGCGGAATCCCCAGTTCATTTGTGACCTTACCTGTAATCGTTCTGTTTTGTGCACTTACCGTATGGGTAAGACAAGACAGAAGAGCAACACTTGCCATGATGCTAACATTATTTTTCATGCTTGCTGAATTAAAAAATTTAGGAATGTTTATAATTAGCTCAAAATTAGATTTAGATGGGCATAAGTTAAATTTAAACACTACTTCATTACTACTTCATGTTGCGTTAATGCGGTTAAAATCGCTATATTTGGGGTACGTCAATTGTACGTCAACCCTTATAAACAGTTTGTATGAAGTATCTCGCAGTCCTTTATTTTTTCGTTTTTTTTATAACACCCATTTCATTACGGGCACAAAATTTATTGGGATTACCGCTGGTCAATAATTATAATAAAACCGTGTATGGCGGAGGTAGCCGGACTTGGGATATTAAACAAGATAGCAGGGGCATCCTATATTTTGGAAACAGCGAAGGGCTGATTACTTTTGATGGCCGGTACTGGAAATCGTATGCGTTGCCCAACCATACCATTATCCGTTCGTTATGGATTGACAGCCATGATCGGATCTATGTGGGCGGTCAGGGGGATTTTGGTTATTTCGAACCTGCTGAGCAGGGTGGTCTGACCTATACATCATTAAAAGCATTGATTCCGGAAGAATACCGCAATTTTGCTGACATCTGGAATACACTGTCTTTTGGACAGTCTGTTTTCTTTAGAGCGACGAATGTCATTTTTGAACTCAAAGGGCAAAAAATAACGGTACATCCTGCTGCTGCGGAATGGTATTTTATGGGCAAGGTGGGTGAATCGCTTTTTGCGCAAGATAAAAAAAATGGCTTATTGGTCTACCGCAATAACCACTGGTCACCCGTGCTGGCAACGTTGCCTTACCGCGAAATGAAAATCGCATCGATGCTTCCTTTGGGTAAAGACCGGATCGTCTTATCTACTTTAAATAACCAGAACTACTTGTTGAAAGACAGGGTATTATTGCAATTGAATAAGGAGCGCTGGGATGATAGTTATACACCATCTGCCGCGCGTATCGATGACTCCACCTTTGTTGTCGGCAATGCCAAGGAGGGCTGTCATATCCGTGATCGTGATGCCAGAACGATTCAACGCATCGGTATTCGGGAAGGTTTGGTGAACAAGAATATTTCAGCGGTATTTGTAGACCAGCAAAAAAATATCTGGGTGGCCAGTGATAATGGGATTTCGGTGATTTCGTACGGATCTGCGGTACGGTATCTGCGTCCCAATCTTGAAAATGAGGTGACTGGGCTATCGTCGCTGATCTTTGATCATAAGCTTTATTTATCTTCATCCAACGGAGTATATGTGGCACCTATCAGCAAAGGGCTGAAAGATCAGAGCCGTTCATTGAGTTCTTTTTCACTTTTTCCGAAAAGTGATGGTGGCGAGGCCTGGTTGCTGGAAGAACTGAACGGACGCTTATTACTGGGGCATAATAAAGGATTGTTTCAGATTCAGGATCAAGCTTTGTTGCCCTTGTCCAATCGCACAGGCACCTGGAATGTATTGCCGTTAAGTTCCGTTTATCCGGTAAATCAGGCTCTGGTGGGTACTTATCAAGGTTTAGAGCTGTTAAATTATCAAAACGGTATTTTTCAGTCAGGGGGTCAGTTGCGCGGGTTTGTGGATTCTTATCGCTTTTTAGAACTGGACGAGAAGAAAACGATTTGGGCCTCGCATCCTTATCGTGGCATTTACCGCATACGCTTGGCGGCAGACCGTCATGCATATGATGCTGTGCTTTTAACCAAGAAGAACGGTTTACCGTCAGACTATCAGAATTTTGTGTTCAAGATCAAAGATCAGGTCGTTTTTGCTACAGAAAAGGGTCTGTATACCTATGATTATCGGAAAAATGCATTTGCACCGGCAACTGATTATAAGGTATTCGATGGTCTAACGATCCGCTATTTAAAGGAGGATAAAGAGGGTAATATCTGGTACTGTACGGATAAATACGTCGGGGTTGCACAATTTGATACTAAGAATAAAACCTATCAGCTTATTAAATTTCCGGAAATTGAAGGTATGAATACTTCGGGATTTGATCATATCAATACGTTTGATAAAAATAATATCTATATCGGTGCTGAAAAAGGGATCATCCATATCAACTATGAAAAATATATTCAGGAAGCGCGGAAACCACTTGTGCTATTGTCGCAGGTAACGGCAAAATCAGCGCAGGACAGTATTCTATTTGCCGGGTATTTCACTAAAAATGAAACCGGAGCTTACGAACAGCTCCGTGCGGACCAGTTGGAGCTGGCCTCCAAATTCAATTCTTTTCAGTTTGCTTTCTCTTCGCCAAGTTTTGGTATCCATGAGCATATGGAGTTCAGCTATCAACTGGTCGGTTATGATGAGGATTGGTCCACATGGGCAAATATCGCTGAAAAATCATATACCAACCTGCCAAGTGGAAAGTATCGTTTTCAGGTTCGGGTTCGAAACAATTTAAATCAGATCTCCGAGACCGTTAGCTATGATTTTACGATTTTACCACCCTGGTATCTGAGCATCTGGGCAAAGCTCGTCTATATGCTATTGGGAGCATTGGGCATCTATCTCTTTTTTAAAGTGCAAAAGCGGGTCTGGAAAAAGCAACAGCTTCAGTATGAGAAGAAAATGGCACAGCTCCGCTACATCCATCAGCTGGAAATCGAAAAGAGCGAAAAGGAAATTGTCAAGCTCAATAATGAAAAGCTGGAACAGGAAGTACTGGTGAAGACGAAAGAACTGGCCAGTGCGAGTATGCAGCTGTTGGAAAATTCGGGAACGCTTGTCAAAGTCCGCGATGAACTGGCAAAAATAGAAGGGAGTGAGGAAGAGGCTTCGGAATTAAAACGGATCAACAATTTACTGAAAGATGTGGAGAAAAATAGTGCCAACTGGGATCAGTTTGCGCTGCATTTTGATGAACTGAATGATGGCTTTTTGAATAAGCTGAAATCCAATCACGAGGGGTTATCACGGAATGATCTTAAAGTCTGTGCTTATCTGAAATTGAATTTCACCACCAAGCAGATCGCGCAGTTGCAGAATATTACGGTCAGAGGAGTTGAAATACACCGGTACCGTTTACGTAAAAAACTACCAGTAGGAAAAGATCAGTCTTTAAGTGATTTTTTGAATGAAATCTAAAGGCATTTAAGCCTGGTTTTCTTTCATTAGGAACAAGAAAAGCGAATGATCTGTGGCTCGTGATGCAGCCTGTTGCTAGCTATATATTTAAAAAGCTCCTGAACGGATCCGTTCAGGAGCTTTTTTGATGAAATTAAGGTTAATCTTGATAAGTGCCCACTTCGTTCAGCGCCGCCCATTGGGTGCCATCGGTGGCACTTGAAATCGTTACTTTAAAGTAACGGAAGGTTAGGCTATTGGGTAAAGTCACGTACGCAGGACCTGCCGCATCCGGGAGCACATAACTGCCGGCATTTTGCCAGGTGCTGTTATTGGTACTGACCTGAATTTGAATATTCTTGGGTTTGCTTCCTCCAGAGCGCTGTACAAATGTAAAGCGGTTCACCGGTTTTGAGGCTCCCATATCAATGGTAAAGAAATGCGGATGGGTAGAACTGGCACCAGACCAGCGGCTCACCCATTGCGTTGTTTTATCTCCGTCGATGAGATGGACAGCCTGACCGCTTTCTGCTTGAGTCTCTTCCGAGCTTACGGCAACGATACTCCAATTTGCCTTATTGTATTCGGGTCTGTCGCCAAACTGAATATCGGGTTTACCGTTCTGCATCTGATAACTGTAGCTGCTCCAATGTCTGTAGCCATTTTCATGGATCAGGCTGATTGTAAAATCGTTCTGCAGGTTGCTGCGGTCTTTGAATTCGGTAATGGCGATCTCGGTATAAAAACTATCCAGACCGATCGGGGTGGTTACCCAGTTTTCCGAGTCGTAGTTTCCATCTCCGGCACTGCGTTTGGCATCGTTTGTAAAACCGATGAAGTCGATCTTTTTGTTGCTGCTGAACCGTCCGGATACAATTACTTTTTGTGTAGCATCGTCATAGCGGGCATTCAATTTGGTGATTTTCGCATTGGCAGCGGCATACCAGTCCGAACGAGTTGTGGTACTGAACACCTGTCCGCGGCTCAGTACGGCACAATCCCAGGCATCTAAATAAGTCGGTGCTACGACAAAAGTACCACCGTTTCCGGTGATTATGGGTGTACCGTAGAGATTGTTCTGCGATACCAGACCGCCATTATGCGGCAGATTGAGACCGTGCATCATCTCATGCGTATTGCCTCCGATCCAGGAAGAAGCCAGTCCAGCTGTATCTGTACGGCTCATATTGGCGATCTCCATATCGGGGAAATCGATGCCGTAGCATTTTGTTCCGATGCCATAGTATGGCGCATTTTGCTCACCGAACTTATTAACCGTGGTCAGGATCAGGTAATGGTCACTGGATTTTTGATGGGTCTGAAAATACGTGGTAATTTCCTGCCACATGGCCGATTCTCCACCCTCATATGGATAGGAGGAAGTCGGGAGATTGCCCTGTACAACATGGATTTTGACCCTGTTGGAAGCATTTTTTAACAATCCGAAGGTTTTGTCGCCATGTCCCCAATGCTGCATCCAGGTTTTGACAAAGTTTTGTTGGTAGATCAGTGTTTCGCTGATACGTCTTTCGTAATCGGGATTGGGAACCATGTCCGAGGGGACAAACAAGACGACGTTGAGGTTGTAGGGGTGGTCTGACGTGTAGACGGTGTCGAGGGTGTTCGTATTGGCATCAATACGGGTGAGAATTTCTGTTCTTTTACAGGAACCGAATAAGAGGGCCACTGCAAGTACGAGATGGTAAATTTTCATAACAGTTGTTTTTGGTTAAAGGATATATGGGTTATTCTAAATGATCGTATTGAAAAAACGGGTACTTGCATCTTATTCGGGACGAACCGTATATGTACGGATTTAGGCAATTGCTATACGTGATCTTGCTCTGGCTGTCAGGTGTTTCGCTAAAAATCTCCCGCTTGATTATTTGACGAAACAAATGATTAGGTTAAAAATAGGAGGTTAGAATGAATAAAAATGCAAGTTTATTACCTTTTATTAAAACTATATTACCTTTAAATTGACTTTAGAAAGACTGCCGCTCAGTCTTAAGTCTTCGGTCGGGGCTTGTTGCGCCGGGGATCTTTGGAAACAAATCGGAGGTTATGTTGTTACTAGTAATAGTGTCGGTCATGTGAAGGGTACCGACATGTTCTAATCTTCATCCATAACTTTATTTAAACATGGCTAAGCAACAAGAAAACAAAAAAGTGCAACAGATTCAGGAGCATACGATTGACAATGCCAATCGGGTATTGACGACGAATGATGGAGTTCCTATCAATGATAACAACAATATGCTCAAAGCAGGAGAACGTGGCCCTGCACTTATAGAAGATTTTATTTTTCAAGATAAGCTCGCTCATTTTGACCGCGAGCGGATTCCGGAACGTGTGGTACATGCAAGAGGTTCTGGTGCTCACGGTGTTTTTGAAGCGACAGCAGATGTTTCTCAATATACCAGTGCCGCTTTTTTAAAGAAAGGTACGGTAACGCCGTTATTTATCCGTTTTTCAACTGTTGCGGGCTTCAAAGGATCGACTGATCTGGCGCGCGATGTAAGGGGATTCTCGGTAAAGTTTTATACGGAGGAGGGTAATTATGATTTAGTGGGTAACAATATTCCGGTATTTTTTATTCAGGATTCGATGAACTTTCCGGATTTGATCCACGCTGTTAAGCCAGAGCCGAATAATGAAATGCCTCAGGCCGCATCGGCTCATGATACGTTCTGGGATTTTATTTCTTTGATGCCTGAATCTGCACATATGCTAATGTGGGCGATGTCCGACCGTGCTATTCCACGTTCTTTTAGAATGATGGAAGGTTTTGGTGTCCACACGTTCAAATTTGTCAATGCAGCAGGGAAGGGCACTTTTGTGAAGTTTCATTGGAAACCGAAATTGGGAGTGCATTCGGTGGCATGGAATGAGGCGCAAAAATTATCGGGATTTGATTCGGATTTCTTACGCCGGGATCTGTGGGAGAATATCGAAAAGGGTAATTTTCCACAGTGGGACCTGGGTGTACAGCTTGTACCGGAAGAGGATGAACAGAAATATTCGTTCGATTTATTGGATGCAACGAAGATCATTCCGGAAGAATTAATTCCGGTGACGATTATCGGAACGATGACACTGAACCGTAATCCGGAAAATTTCTTTGCAGAAACCGAGCAGGTAGCCTTTGATCCAGGACGTCTGGTACCGGGTATTGACCTGACCAATGATCCTTTATTGCAGGGACGTATATTCTCTTATGCAGATACACAGAATTACCGATTGGGAGGTCCTAATTTTCATGAGCTTCCGATCAATAGACCGGTCAACGGTAAACATAACAATCAAAAAGACGGTCTTGGCAGACAGGATATCCTGAAAGGCAATGTCAGCTATTTCCCAAATAGCTTGGGTGGCGGTTGTCCTTATCAGGCCATGTTAAAAGGCGAGACCGGTTTTAAGAGCCATGAAGAAAAAGTGGATGGCTATAAAGTAAGACGCAGGTCTTCGTCATTTGCTGATCACTTTACACAAGCCCGTTTGTTTTTCAATTCGCAGACAGCACCTGAAAAGGAACATATCATCAGTGGTTATAGCTTTGAGCTATCGAAAGTCAATTCGGTAGCGATCCGCACACGGGAGCTGGCGATCTTAAATCAGATCGATCAGGAACTGGCGAAAAGAGTGGGTGCCAATTTGGGATTGACACCTCCGGAGCAACTGGATGAACTGACGTTACAGTTTGCGCGTCAGAACCATCCGGAATATCCGGTGAAAGCGCCTAAGCCAGAGGTAGAGAAATCTGCCGCATTGAGTATGGCTACCGCTCCGGGCGAAGGAACGATTGAAACTCGGAAAGTGGCTTTTCTAGTGGCAGATGGTGTGAGCAAAGCATCGGTCGATGTCATGAAAAAAGCATTGGAAGCGGAGGGTGCTGAGGCCGTTCTGATCTCGACACATACGGGTAACGTGAAGTTTAAGGAAGGTGGAGAAGCGGAAATCCAGCATACTTATCTGACGGAAGCTTCGGTCTGTTATGATGCATTCTATACACCCGATGGTGATTCGGTTGCAACATTGGAGGATGAGCCGGATTATATCCATTTTATCAACGAAGGATTTAGACATTGTAAGGCTTTGGCCTTTGCTAAAGGTGCTGAAAAATTAATTGCAGGATCGTATATCGCCAAGCAGGAAAAAGATGCCGGCGTGGTACTCGAATCAAAAAATAACCTGACGGCAGACTTTATCAAAGCGATGAAAGGTCACCGGGTATGGGATAGGGAGAAAGGACGGAAAGTGCCTGCTTAGTGCGGGAACTATCGATCTCGTACATATATAAAAAAGTCATGCTTCTGATGGGAGCATGACTTTTTTTATAAGGGTATATGTTGCTTATTTCGTCACAATGAACTGAAAATCCGCTTGGAATTTTACTTCGTCGCTTACCATCAATCCACCTGTTTCTAAAGCCGCGTTCCAAGTTAATCCGAAATCCTGACGGTTGATTTTACCAGTAGCGGTATAACCGATTTTTTCATTACCCCAAGGATCTTTTGCTACACCACCAAACTCCACGTCGAATGTAACGGATTTGGTAATGCCTTTGATCGTTAGATCGCCTGTTAATTTAATATCATCACCGTCTTTTTTACTGCTCGTAGCATGAAATGTAATGGTCGGGTTGGCCGCAACATCAAAAAAGTCTGCACTTTTCAAATGCTCGTCACGTTGTTCGTTTTTCGTGTTGATAGACGCTGTCTGAATGGTCAGGTCTATTTTGGCATTTTCTAAATGGTTTGAATCACTATCTATCGTAACGTCGAAATCTTGAAATTGACCTTTTACGTTAGTAATCATCATGTGTTTTACTTTAAACTCTATTTCACTGTGTGCTTTGTCTAAACTCCAATTTGCCATAACTTTAATGTTTAAATTTGTTTATAAATTTTTTATTTTCTTCTCTAATATGATGCTACAAAAATAAAGGTTAACACCGTTATAATTATTGACCTAGATCAATATCGTACATGTGCCTTGCCTTCTGACATTAGGTAAACAAAGAGGCGCTGTATTGGTTTCGATTTATTTTTGCACATCTGTTCAGATCTAGTAAGGAACATTGAATTTTGTCAATCTCAGTACCACCTGTTGCATTTTGGGTAAAAAGATCAGCATAATAATGACCAGTACGACTCCGGTAAGCATCAGGTCATAATAATCGCGGCTTGCGCGGGCGAGGATCTGTTCTTTGAGCATGGTATTGAAAAAGGCATTGGCGGCTACCTCCGATTTTAAGCCATCATTACCTGCATTTTGATAGGTCTGTTCGATCTGCTGCAAAGCGAGGGGCAACTGCGGATTGATTTGGTTGACCGCATGGCGTACCTGATCCTGAACCGCGGCCCGGGTAACTAACTGCAGTTCGTTGTTAACCGCCATACTGCCGCAAAATCCGATAAATCGAGCCAGAATACCGATCATTGATGCATTTACAGCGATTTTAGCAGGAGCGGCGGATGCTGTGAAGGTTACGATAGGCACAAATAAGACTCCGGTCGCAATGCCATAGATAAACATAGGCAGTATAAAGTCTGCTGTCGATCCGGTCACGGAAATAAAGAACAGCATATACGTATAATACAAGCCCATGATGATAAATCCGACGGTGATCATTCGAATCAGATGGGTTCCCAATAGTATAAAGCGCGCTGTTACATACATACTGAGTACTGTTCCGGATATGACAGCCAACCAGATGGGAATGGTATGTAAAGGATCGGTTTTTAAGATCGTTTCCAGATGGCTGTAGGTCAGTCCTGTACTGCCTTTGAAGAGGTAAAATACAAAAAGCAGTAAAAGACCGATAACAAAGTTTTTCGCTTTGAAAATCCGCAGATTAATCAATGGACGTTTTAACCGCATTTCCCTGATAATAAAAAGTATAAGGATGCATACTGCGGCCAAAACCAGCTGGCAGATCACGGTACTGCTGAACCAGCCCAGCTGCCTGCCGTAAATGAGGATATAGCCCAAGAGCAATACAAAACTGGTATAGAAGAGGTAGCCGATCCAGTCCACCTGATAGAGCGGTATCTTTTTATGCAATCTTGCTTGGGCATCCATCGTGATTAATACGGTAGCGGTGAGCAGCAGCAGTAAGATATTGGCTCCGTAAAACAGCCAGTTAAAATCCAGATAATGAAGCACCATGCTGCAGTAGATGGAATAAAGTGGAATAGAAATCTGAATGCCGGCATAGAGGATGGTGTACCCGATGACTCTGGCCCGGGTGCTATGCAGTCTTGGGAACACCAGATGGAGTACAATACCCGATAGCAGTGCGCAGGTGATGCCCTGTGCAAATTGACAGACGAGAAAGAGGGGCCAGCTTTTACTATGGAAGCAGATCAATGTGCAAATACCATTGGTCGCTAATCCGATCAAGAGGTATTTGCGTGAGGTGAAGTATTTCACAATACGGGAATCGAGCGCCAGAAATGTCACTGTGGATCCATAGATGAGTACCATGGCATATTGTACATCTGTGGGTGCTACGCCGTAATACCCCATCACGGTTACAGGACTGCTGTAGAGGGCAAAACTGAATAAACAGGTCATCAGGATTGCGAAGATAACGGATCTGGCCAGCCACTCGGATACCCAGTGTTTAAATAAAGGAATTTTATGTGCTTGCATCTTTAGTTTTTTACCACATATACATGTGCGTTCATGCCAGCAGCGAGTTTGGCTAGCCCTTGGCTTGGGTTTAGTTTAATGCGGACAGGCATGCGCTGGATGATCTTCACGAAATTACCGGTGGCATTATCGGGAGGTAACAGGGAGTAGCGCGATCCGGTAGTGGGGGAAATGGACTGGATGGTTCCGGTGAATTGCTCTCCAGGAAAGGCATCAACTTCGATGTTGACCGTATTTCCGATATGTAGGTTGCCGATCTGGGTTTCCATAAAATTGGCCACGACCCATTTCTCTTCGGTATCATTGGTGAGAAATGCTAAGGTCTGTCCCGGTTGTACCAACTGTCCTTCCTGAATGTTTTTTTTACCCAGTTGCCCATCAAAAGGTGCGGTAATCATGGTGTAGCGGACATCCAATTCCTGTCTTTTGAGCAGGGCTTCTTTGATCCGGATTTCGGCCTCAATTGCCGATCGCTGGGCTTTGAAATCTTGCAGTTTGGACTGTGCAACCTGCAGATTAGCCTGCGATTCATCATAATCTGCTTGATTGATGGCCAAGTTTGCCTCCACATGATCGAATTTCTGCTGTGTGGTGGATTGTTCGGCTAGCAGGTTCTGATAGCGGTTAAATTCTTTTTGTTGCTGTGTTAGTTTTGCCTTTGATCCGGACAGATGTGCTTTGATCACTTCGATGGTCTTGAGCTGGGTATCTTCATGGGCACTGAGGATCGGGAGTTTTGCACGTGAACTCATCAGTTCGGCCAATGCGGCTTCCTGTTTCAGTCCGTATTCACTTTCCTCGATGAGCAATAAGGTATCGCCTTTTTTTACCTGTTGGTTATCCTGGAAATAAATCTTGCTGATGTATCCACCGACTTTTGCGTTTACGGGTGAGAGGTAGGCATCGATCTGCGCATCGTTGGTTTGCTCGAATTGATATCCTTTCCAGAAATAAACGATGCACCAGCTGCTGATACCGACCAATAATAAGATGCCTAACCATTTGGTAATCGCGACTACAATTTTATCTGTTTTATTTTTATCCATGGTGTTTACTTTTAAAGTGCTCCTGTAATCAGCAGCAGCTTGATATGGCTTAATTTTAGATTGACCTGTGCTTGTGTTAAATTAAATTTTGATTCCAGCAGGATGTTCTCTGCATCGAGCAGATCGGTGAGCAGGGATTCCTGATTGAGGTAACTGTTTCGGATGACCCGCACAGTTTCGGTCGTCTGGATGATATTGTCGGTTGCTGTTGTGACGCTTTCGAGTGCCTGTTGCTGTTGCAGGTATGCTTCCTTGACTCTGACCGAAATTTCATCTTTTTTGATGTTTGCTTTTTCTTTCTGCTGTTCGCTGAGATTGCGTGCGTGTGCGATGGTATGCTTGCTTTTGTAGAGGTTGTCTAGCGCAAACTGCATCTTGATACCGGTCTGTCCATAGCCCCAGGGATCGTTGGAGTAGGGATAAAAGGATACTTGCGGATACGTGTAGTTGTAATGTGAATACAAGGAGATCTTAGGTTGCAAGGTGGATTTTGCCTGTTTGATCTGAAGCTCGCTGATTTTGATATCACTTTGGGTGATTTTAAATTCCGGCGATTGACTGAGGGCCTCTGCCTGATAGCTTGCATAAGCTGCCCTATTGCCTGCCTCTAAGTTCACGATTTCCTGAATAGGAATTTCCAATGGTTCGGTTTCGTTTCTTCCGATGAGTATATTGAGACGCTGTTTGGCCAGCACTACTTTTTTCTCCACGTCCGACAAACTGAGTTCAAATTGCGAGAGCTTGACCGAAGTACGTAAGACGTCACTTTTGAGCA
Source organism: Sphingobacterium sp. JUb20 (assembly GCF_004342035.1). Taxonomy (NCBI): domain Bacteria; kingdom Pseudomonadati; phylum Bacteroidota; class Sphingobacteriia; order Sphingobacteriales; family Sphingobacteriaceae; genus Sphingobacterium; species Sphingobacterium sp. JUb20. Next base: position 117,464 of record NZ_SLYV01000016.1, read on the forward strand.
CGACACCATTTTTATGTAGGCTCTGGATGCTGCTGAGCTGCTGTTTTTCGGTTTTGATTTCTGTCTGCAGAAATTCATGGTATCGGAGATACTTGTACAGCTCGTAATAGACCATGGCGATGGCAAACTTGATGTTGTCATGTTGCAGTTCAAATTCAACTTGTTTGCGCTGTTGCTCTTCTTGTTTGATGTGGATATTTCGTTTATCCCTTCCACCATTGTAAATGTTGAAATCCAGGTTGTAACCAAAGCCATAGCCATAACTGGAAACGGGAACATCCTGCGGTTTTGAAAAGAGACCATTGTCGTAAATTAGAAATTTGGAGTTAAGGGCGTAATTTCCGGATACTGCCAGATCGGGAAGCAGTTTGTCCCGTGCTTCCTGGATACTGGTCCTGCTTTCCTGTACACTTAAATCCGCCAGATGCAGCTGCCGGTTCTGCTTTGCGGCGAGATCCCATATCTTTTCCAATGTCCAGGTACTATCAGGAGCTTGTGCGAAAGAAGCCTGTGTGAGGAAAAGATTGCCGATCAATGCGATGATTAAAAAGGGGTACTGTTTCATTTTTGTATGCTGTGTAATAATCTTTGTGCAAAATTATCGGAAGAAAAGAGGAGGTGTTTTATATAATTAGCCTAAAGTTTGTTAAATTGGGCCATATGGATCTTTTGAAGCAGCTCATTAAGAATATCGATCAGCATCCCGATTCGATTTTGGTGATTCGTCAACAGACGGAACAGCAATTGCTCGCCCATCAGCATGATAAGGGGCAGCTTTTACTGGTTTACGGTGGGATTGCTTACCTGCAGACTCAGGAAAGGGACTATTATATTCCTTCTAATCATTATATCTGGATCCCGGGCCATTTTTCCCATAATCTGATGTTCAATACCAAGGATTTACAAATTATCAATTTTTACTACCCCAGTCAGGGTGATGCTGGTTTTTACGATGAACTGGGGATTTATCCGGTGAGTAAGCTCTTGTCCGAAATGCTCGTCTTCAGTGAAAAATGGCAGGGTGATTTTTTTCAGGGGTCCTGGGAATTTGAGTTTTTGAATACGGTGAAAAATCTGTTGCCGAAGGAGCATCTGAAGAAATTTGCAATTCAGCTTCCGGTTACTGATGACACCCGTCTGAATGCTATCACGAACTATTTACGTTCGAAAATAAGTGAATCTTTGGCGCTGGAGGACATTGCCAGAACTTTTGGCTATAGTGTAAGGACCTTAACGCGGTTGTTCAAAAGCAAATTGCATATTTCTATTGTGCAGTATGTGAAAATGCTCCGGGTGATCCGTGCGATGGAATTGATGAAGGACACGGATCTTACGATTACCGAAATTGCCTATGAAGTGGGCTACTCGAATATTTCGGCATTCAGTAATACATTTTCCCAGCTGACCAATATGCGTCCGACTGATTTTAAAACGATGTAAGTTTCGCTCTAATATGTGGGCAGCTGGGCAGATCGTTTTTTGAGTTGAGCTACGACGATATTCAGGTTAGCAGGAAACAACATCCCAAGTTAACTGTTTTATAAGAGTATGACCTTAGCCGGTCGGAAAACTGAAGTGAGAAATATGATCAAGTGAATTAGAATTTTAGAACATAAAATATAAAAAACAATGGAATACAGGAAATTAGGAGATAGTGATTTAGAGATTTCAGCGATTACTTTCGGTGCGTGGGCCGCTGGAGGTTGGATGTGGGGCAGTACGGATCGAAACGATGCAATCGAAGCGATCAAAGCTTCTTATGATGTCGGTGTAACGGCTATCGATACTGCACCGATCTATGGTCAGGGAACGAGTGAAGAAATCGTCGGTGAGGCGATTAAGGGAATTTCGCGGGATAAGGTCCAGCTATTGACCAAATTTGGCATGCGTTGGGATCTGGCAGAGGGGAATTTAGCAATGCATAGTAAAAACAATGCGGGTGAAGCGATCGATATCTACAAGTTTGCGGGGAAGGACAGTATTATTTACGAATGTGAACAGAGTTTACGCCGTCTAGGGACAGATTATATTGATCTGTATCAAATTCACTGGCCCGATACGACAACTGCAATAAGTGAAACGTTTGAAGCCGTAGGCCGTTTGATTGAACAGGGCAAGGTGCGCTATGCCGGTGTCTGTAATTATAGTGCCTCACAAATGGAGGAAGCTGAAAAAACGTTGAAATTGGTATCTAATCAAGTTCCTTTCAGTATGGTGAATCGAGGTATTGAAGAGGAAACCGTTTCTTACTGTGTGGTGAACAATAAATCGATTTTAGCTTATAGTCCATTACAAAGAGGGTTACTGACAGGTAAGATAACAACGGATTATCAATTTCAACCAGGAGACCACCGTGCAAATTTACCGCATTTTCAGCCTGAATTTATTGCTAAGACCAATGACTTACTGGCGAAAATAAAACCGATTGCTGATGAGCATCATGCTACCTTAGCCCAGTTGGTGTTGCGATGGACCATAGAAAGAGCGGGGATTACTGTTGCTTTGGCAGGAGCAAGAAATGCAGATCAAGCGGTTCAAAATGCGCAGGCAATTGCGATCCATTTAAGCCAAGAAGAAATAGATACCATTAATGAATTTGTTAGTAATTTTTAGAGAGCTATGGAAAAAAGAAATAATGCTTATCAATTAGAATTAAAAGAAGTTAGTCTGAAGAATGGGGATGCGGGAACAAAATCTTTACATTTAAATTTTGATAATCATGATGATCTGTTCAACATTTTTGAGGTGATCAGTTCGAAACAGATTTTTGATAATAAGGAAACAGCGACTGAATTTGCTTTGGGACTGAAATTGTTTACGGAAGTTATGCTGAAAAACAAAGAAAATCCTTTGTTTGAGGATTTACGTCCGGCAATTTTAGAATTTATGAAGAAATTGAAAAGTAGTTAAAAGGATAGCGGAATGGCTATAGCAAAGCAGTGATCACATGCCTTTGAGCTTGCGCGATACCAATTGTATAAAACAGAAAAGATGTGCTTAGCACAGTTCTTGATTTTATGGAATAGCTATTTGCTATCAGTGGAAATTAAATGTTGGAAGTTGCTTTGCTATCGCTTTTTTGCATTACGCACGGTTGTAATGCTTATTGGATCGTACTTAAACTAAAATAGATTAAAATAATGAAATGGATCAATAACATGGTCTTTGTTCTGACTTTATTCGGAATTATGGATCATACTATAGCTCAGCAATACCGTAGCGATGCGCTGATAGAAGCCGCTTCTTTTGGGAAATATCGGGCCATTGGCGTAAGTGTAAACACTACTAATCGGCTATTTGTGGCTTTTCCGAAACAAAATACCGATTATCAGTACGGATTAACAGAAATTGTGAACGGCGAGCGTGTTCCTTATCCGAATGAAGAATGGAATAAACCGGGCGAAGAATCCGGGCATTTTGTTAGCGTCCAGGATTTATATGTTGATGCGAATGATTTTCTTTGGGTATTGGATTCGAAACCTGCACCATCAGGTTCTATTTTTGGCGATAATGGCGAAGCTGCAGAAGGGCAGTTCAAATTATTAAAAATCAATACCCGGACAAATCAAGTTGAGAAGCGCTTTAGCTTTGATGATCTGAATAAATCTAAATCGGGTTTGAACGATGTGCGTGTTGATGTCCAAAAGAATAAAGCCTATCTATCAGATCCTGGTCAAGCGGCAATTATTGTACTGGATTTAGCAACAGGGAAAACACGTCAAGTTTTAGAAAAGACATCTTTTACTTTAGCCGATCCTGATCTTATACTTGTGTATGATGGAGTGGAAATGCGGGATAAAAACGGTAAACCGTTTATGTCAAATGTGAATGGTATTGCTTTAACGCATGATTTTAAATATTTTTATTTTAAACCGATTAATAAAACACATTTATATCGCATCGAAACGAAATATTTGACCGATGAATCTTTGACCGAGAAAGAATTGGAGTCGAAAGTTGAAGATATGGGGGATGTGGGTGTGACACATGGACTGATTGCCGATAAAAAGGGCAATATTTATTTAACCAATTCCTTGGACTATACCATTAAGTATTTAAGTCCAGATGGTCAGTTGCATACTTTAGTACAGGATTCAAGATTACTCTGGCCAGATTCACTAGGCATCGGAACAGATGGCTTTCTGTATTTTTCTTGTGCTCAACTTCCACAGGATCCAAATTGGAGCAATGGAAAGAACAGAACGGAATTACCGTATCGTGTCTTCAAAGTACAATTACCTTAGATCTGGAGTCAATCTTATTGTGACAACTTGATTAAAATTTACCGCAATAAGATTGATTCCTGCTTTCTTGCTGTGGATATCGATTTGTACGGATACGGTATTACGTAAAAGCAGGTCATGCAGGTGAACATTATGCGAGAATAACAGTCTGTAGCGCTCCAAAGATAACTGTACAATGTTTATATAAATGTATTGATAATACAGACTAGGCCGATTATGATCAATCCGATGTACACGTATATAAAGAATTTTTTATGTTCGATCCGGTGGTTTAACCATCTGCCGATATAGATAGCCGGAATCATAACGGGTATTGATTTTAAGAAATAGAGGACAACTTCTTCTATGATGAGATCTTTAAAATAATAACCGACTACGCTGATGAAGCTGACAGGTAAAAAATAACCTTGTAAGGTTGCTCTAAATTCGCTGGGATTCCAGCCTTTGATTTTTCCGTATACAACGAGCGGAGGACCGTTGATGCCGAAGGCTCCCCCCAATACACCTGAAGCTATACCACAGGTCCAGAGCCATAAGCTGTTATGATCTGTTGTTTTAGCCTGTGTGTTTTTAGCAGTTAAGGCATAGGCTGAATATGCATTTAGTAATATTCCCAATCCGATTTTAATCCATTTATCATTGCCATACAGCAGCATACCCAAACCGGCTGGCAGGCCGATCAATGCGGCAAGTACGAGGTATTTGGCACTTTTAACATCTATTTTTTTGTGATCCTGAACGACCACCAATAAGGCAATGGCGACGGATAACATGACGGACATGGGAACTGCGATATCGAGCGGCAGAATAAAACTTAATAACGGAACTGCGATTAAGGCTTCGCCGAATCCAAATGTCGATCTGACTAATGTTGCAATAAAATTTATACCCAGTACTTTGATCAGTATGATATCCATCTGTATGTTGTTTTTTAATTAGTGCCGTATGTGCACAGCTTATAATGTTTTATTTTTTAAGAAATGTATCCTGCGAATAGGGTCTATTGACAAGTAACCGTTCCTATTTTTAATTTTTTGTAGCCGTGTTCATGTACTGCTTTGGATCAAAATATATCCTTATTTTTCAGGTTACCGCAGCAGTATTTTTTTGCGTCTGCGAATAATCTACAAGGATAAAAAAAACGCAGTGAAAACAGCCTGCAAATAGGGGGTGTAGGTTGTTTAAATGTCTATTTTGAGGGCCTCAAGATGCATTATTCTTAAACGATAAATATACGAAATAATAGCCGGTTTTGGGGTGTTAATTGGTGGCTAAATGTCGTTTATTTGTTTATTTTCTTCATCTTTTCGGTTTAATAAAAAGATGAAGAAAAATGCGAACAAATCTTATTGCATAACCATGATCGAATAGCTGGATGGTGGGGTATGATGGGGGTTTAGCTCAGGTTACTTTGTTGTGGTTTATTGTCATTTTGATAGGCATCAATCTGTTCTAAAAGTTCCATCGACTTTAATAGGGGCGTCCAATCATTGCCGTTGAAAATAAATCGAAACCATTTCTTATCCCTATTTTCAAAATTGATATTGATGAAAAGCCAAATGGACAGATAAGTGCATGCAAGGGTTATGCTGCCTTGTAAAAACCATAACAACCAGCTTCCATTGTCCAGCATGCTATCATTCCAATAAAAGGTGGTCCAGACAGGTAACTGTAAGAAAAGTAAGCGGGTGACCCATAAGGTGGTTGATTTTAAATGAGCTATTTTCTTTTGTGTCTCTAAGATGGGGCCGCTGATATCGACTTGATAAATGGTGATAAGCTGGTAGCTATAGGTGATCAATGCAATGGCCGACAGCATGACTTGCACCGTAGCTGAAAACAGAAAAAAGAGATTTGTTTTAGGGAAAGCGTTTAAGAATAAGTAAACGACTACTGTTCCTAAAAGACCGACCCAGACGACCCCCACTAAGATCGTGAAAAGCTTGATCGGCTTCATTGATGATAGGAAATGCGCCACTTTTATATGCGTAATAGCTGCTGTATTTTGTGTGCTGATAGCCAGGTTAGTATCCAACTTTTCCTGTGCCGTTTGCCAAAGCTTTTTTAATTCTAACTCGTTCATTTCTTTATGGTTTTATTGTGAAAACTTTGTTTTTAATTTATCCTTGATGCGTCCTATTTTTGTTCCTATATTGCTGACGGATAGCCCTAAAATCTCTGCCATCTCGTGATGGCTTTTGTCTTCCAGATACATCAATATAAGGGCTTTGTCCAATTCTCTCAATTCGCTGATAAACTGTTCTAATAAGTCAAGCTGCTGTTCTGTTTCTACTTTTTCTTCCTTGTATAAATCTGATGTCTGCTCATTGAGAACCTTGAATCGGTTTGCCCTCGTTGTGTTTTTCCGATAAAAGGAAATCGCGACATTGAGTGAGATACGGTATAACCAGGTTGATATTTTAAACTGCTCTTTATATCTCGGAACAGATTGCCAGATCTGTATCATCATTTCCTGCATCAGATCATCCCTGTTATGCTCGTCATGGCAATACACACGGGCAACTTTGAACAAAATTCCTTTGTGCTGTTCAATTATTTGCTGAAAGAATTCTTTTTGTTCCTGCTTGTTCATGATAAGTGCGCATGCCAACTCTTAATTTTACGTAAAGTTGTTGGGTTATACCTGATGTGTTTATCTCTTGCTTTATCCATAATAAGGCTTTGCGCAGAAATGTTTGCTAAAATGAACTTTGCTATGCTCGACCAGAAAAGCTGGATGTTAGTAGCCTGAAAGTACGGTTTCCAATGATGGAAAACAGGTGCTACCCGCTTCGGTAGCATACGATTTAAAGTGGCAACAGTTATTGAAAATTCCATTGTTAAAAATATTAATTAAACTTATTTCCTTAATTATTCGCAGTGCGTGTCAAAAAATCACAGTTGTACACCAAATATTTTTCTTTTCGGCTAATTTTGACTGTAGATTGTATAAAACACTTCAATCGCAGCCGCATGGGGTGACCAATCGGGTGTTTGGGTAGTAGTGATCAGCGCGTGGATTAGTTGATTTTAGGATGTTTTGCCCACTGAAATGCTGTGATTTACGTAAATGAATAAGCTTAAGACATTCGGAGTACTGGATGAGGAACATTGATCATGCATCTTTTTTATTGAAAAATAATATGGAATATGATTGATGCTGGCATCTTAAAGATGAGTATTAACCAATTCTATCATTTAATCGAGAACATCATGGCAGAGCTAAATCAAAAACAACCGGAAGCAGGTAAAAAGAAAATCAGAAGTAAAAAACTGGCTCCTAAAGTCGATCTGACAGCAATGGTGGATCTTGCATTCTTATTGATCACTTTTTTTATGCTGACGACAACATTAAATAAACCTCATCGTCTAGATATCGCAATGCCTGATAAATCTGGGCATGAACCGATATTATTGGATGAAAGGCGTGTGGTATCGCTGCTGTTAACCGATAAAGGATTGATGTGGTATCATGGCGATTTTAACCATCCGATCTCGAAACCGGAATTCACTGACCTCAGTAAGAATGGGATAAGAAAAGTATTGGATCGCATGAAATTGGAGATCCCTGCAAAGGCGGATGGCAAGGATATGATCGTATTGATCAAACCAAGTAAGGAAGCACGGGCGGTGGATGTGGTACAGGCGCTGGACGAAATGAAGCATGTCGATATTAAACGCTATACCATCAGTAAAATAGGGGCAGATGAAGAAAAGATGGTCTTAGCTTCTCTATAATTTATTTTTGAAATTTCTGCATAGCGCTTCGTCCGATACAGACGTAGCGCTATGTTTTTAATCTTTATCTAGTTTTTCCCAGAATTGTGTTACCTGTGCTTTGATCACTTCAGGCAACTGACTGTAATTATCCGAATAGGTCGTCTTTTGGTAGCCATCTGCTTGATCTGCCTGTAATCTGTAAAACTGTTTGTTGTAGAGTACAAGAGCGATGCAGCTAAGCTGTTTATCCATATCACCTTTTGGGTGTCGTGAATAGACAAAAATAGCATCTAGTTTTCCATCTTTATCGGCATCAAAAAAAGCTTTGCGGGCATCCCAGACGGAAGTGACGATATCTTTTTCTGAGACATGGTCTTCGGCAACAACAGTCCATTTGTCGTTATTTTTTTGAAACTGCTGGATATAGAGGTGATCGGGATCTGCATTCCGTTGTTCTTTAGAGAATACGATAAAATTATCTTCATTTGCTGTGGTGATATGCTCTACCTGTAGCACTCTTTTTCCTTTGAAGGGAAAACCAGATTGTTCAAAATTGGCTTTATTGACCGAAATGCTGGTAATCTGTGCATCGGCTGTACCCATACTGAATCCTAGTATAAGGAGTATAGCTAGTTGTTTCATCATATTTTTATTGTTAACAGGCTCTATTTGATTTAATCTTTCTTGAAGGTAGTTATTTATAGTGAAATATGTTAATTTTTAAGGGAAGTTTTTGAAGGATGAACTTGCTCATAATTTTGATCTTATCTCCATTACGATATCATGTAATTTTTGAAACCAAAGTTAATTTTTATGTTAGTATGATTTGGTTTATTCGTGTTAATGCCTTTTTAAATGCATATTCATTATGCATTTATCCATATTAAGGGAATTTTCATTCGGTCAATTTTATCAATTTTGTAAAAACAATTATTTGTAATATTTTATTTAAATGCCAAGTAAGCAATTAAATGTTGTTAAATATGATATAATTTATTAATTTAATGCAAATTTAAATTATGAAACAAACCTCATTAGCAATTTTATTTGCTGTCTTTTTCCTGAGCTTGGTTTTTCCTGCCCGGAGCCAGGAACGTTTTAATTTTTCTTTCGAGACACCAATTGCTCGCCCTTGGTATAGGCTCGGTGACAGTACTGTTTTTAAAACGGTTATTGATCACGATGTGTATTATAAAGGGAAAGGCTCTTTAAGAGTGGAAAGCCTTAAAAAAAGCAATGGTTTTGGAGGTGTTATGGTGGGACTTCCTTCCAATTTAAAGGGTGATTCCATTCGTTTGTCTGTCATGATTAAGCGTGAAAATGTAACCGCCAGTTCTGTGGTAAACGTTATGTTAAGAATAGATCCGGAAATCTTTTTCGACAATATGGCAAAGCGCGAAGTGAGGGGTACAAAAGATTGGGAAAACTTTACGGTGACGGCAAAGTTAAACCCGGATAAGACTGAAGGTATTTCTTTGGCATTCTTCCTTTCAGGTGAAGGGAAGGTCTGGTTCGATGATGTTATCGTTACCGTAGACGGAAAGGATATCACTAAAGAAACCGGCAAGTTTGTTCCATTTGCAAAAAAAGATCCAGTTGAATCAGGTATTACAGATTTCAATAATAGTCCTGAAATCGATCAGAGGTTAGTTGATCTGGGAAGAATTTGGGGTTTTCTGAAATATAGACATCCAGCTGTAGCACAAGGTAAGCTGGATTGGGATCAATACCTATTTAAATCTATTCATGCTGTTATTACAGCTCAGGATAATCAAACCGTGGAAGCTTACTATGCAACTCTTTTGGATAGTTTGGGTACAACACAGGACTACCCGAAACCTAAAATGGAGCACATGATATACGAAGTAGACTATTCCTGGATCGATAAACTATCTTTCAAAAAGGATTTGAAAGATAAGTTGAAGCGTATTCGTTACACTAATTTTGATAAGCATCACTATTTTAGTTTTGCAAATGGGATAGGTAATGTACTTTTTCATAATGAAAAGAAATATGACAATATCCAAATTGCAGATGCGGGTTTTCGTTTATTGACGCTCTTTCGTTTCTGGAATATGGTCGAATATTTTTCACCGAATAAAGATCTTACAGAACCTAATTGGAATGAAGTGTTGAAATTATCTGTACCCGAAATGATTTTGAGCCGTGATGATAAGAGTTATGGATTAGCTGTCTTGAAAATGTTGTCACGGGTTAAAGATGCTCATACGGGATTGTGGAGTAGACCAAAGGCGTTGCAAAGCCATTATGGTACATACCATCTTCCTGCACAGATTCGCATCGTGGAAGGTAAGGCTGTTGTGACCAGGTTGTTAGCTGTCAATGATGGTGTCAATATGCTTCAAGTAGGTGATGTATTGATGGGTAAGGAAAATAAAAAGATAGGAGAGATTAAAGATTCTGTCTGGACTTACATAGCAACACCGAATGAAGCAGTAACAAATCGGGAATTTGCAGCACGATTAATGATGAGTAATAGTGATCTAGTAGCGATAAAGCTAATCCGTAATGGTCGAGAAATGGAGGTGAATGTACCTGCAGTACCGTTGAATCAGTTTAGAGCTCCACAGACGGATACTGTTGCCTATAAAATGTTGGATAATAATATTCTGTATATCAAGCACAGTTTGTTGACAAGTAAGATGCTAGAGGAAAATATGGATGAATGGAGCAAAGTTAAAGGTGTTGTTATTGATAATAGAAACTACCCGAGAGATTTTTTGGTCTTCAAACTAGGTGCATTATTGCTTCCGAAACCCACCGACTTCGTACGTTTTACAAATACAAATCTTAGTCAGCCCGGTACATTTATTATGAGTCCCGCACTTCAGGTAGGAAAGGAAACAAACGATTATTATAAAGGTAAGATAGCAGTCTTGGTTAATGAAGATACGCAAAGCTCGGCTGAATATCATGTTATGGCTTATCAAACTTCTCCAAGTGTAAAGGTTTTTGGATCTCAAACTGCCGGTGCGGATGGAAATGTGAGTTACATTGATTTACCGGGCAATCTGAAAACATCGATAACAGGACTTGGTGTTTATTATCCTGACCAAAGTAAAACGCAACGTGTTGGTATAAAGGTTGATCACTTGGTGTCACCAACGATAAAAGGAATCAAAGCGGGGCAAGATGAAGTTCTGAATGCTGCTTTGGAATATTTGAACAAGTAGATCCATGGAATCTCATGCCATGTTAAAAGATGTATTAGATAAATTGATTTGAGGGAACTAGGAAACTATAGTGTTTCGTTTTAAATAGGATTTAGTCATTTGTTTAATTGATCAACATAATCAGGATATATAAATCTGTCATCTTTAGACGAGATGCTCGTGTAAGGATGGCAGATTAGTTATTGTCATAGGTTTAATGGTTTATTTTATTAAAACTTAATAGCACGTATGTTTTATAGCGAAATATGTTAATTTTAGCACAGCAATTAACTATTTGATGTTCTACTAAAGAACTTAAAGGATCGTTATATAGAAAACCTTAATGAAGTTGATCATAAACATGAAATATTTGAAATTAACCACCATATTACTTGCATTAGTGCTCTTTTCTGCCTGTAACCAGCATGGGAATGCTGTGGCATCAAAAGGAAAAGAACAGGAAACAGCCCGGACAAGTAACGGGATCGACTTGATAGGGGACTTAAATGATAAAGTAAAAGAACTGTATAAATGGAATGAAACAAAGAGCACTCATGTGGATTTTGAACCGTTGCAACTGAAAGAGACGGATAGTGTTTATGCGGGACTTGATCTGGAAATACATAAAAAGAGAATCAACGAACTGCGGGCAACAAATCTATTCACGGATCAGTTTATTTCCAATTATGATAAAATAGGCTTGATCATCGACGAGAAACTCCGAAACAAATCGTGGGTATGGTATGTGGGTGAACTTCCGCCATTTGGTAACGGAGCAAATCCCTGGTGCAACTGTCAGGATAATCCAGATAATTTCTGGGAAAAGATCATATTAAGAGATACAAATTTTGCCAATAATCTGGCCACTTTCAACTGGTCGTGGGGAGATGGCTTTAATTACAAAACGAAGGCTGTGTTAGCTAACGGTATCTGGAAAATTGATTATCTGGAAGGTTTTGATCCGAAGGTGTTTCTTCCTAATACACAAATTGATTAATATGTGATCTTATCTGGGATACGCGAATTGCTCGTGTTTTAAAGAATTTTGGTGGTGCTTTCTTCTCTTTTTTAAATATGATGTATACAGATATTAAATAAAATTTTGAACCTTATTTTATGAAAATAAATTTAAAGTTACTCATGACACTCTTTATACTTGAAGTCGTCATATTGTTTTCTATATTCTGGAAATCTGATTTTTTTGTAAGTGTCATTCAGATTGATATATTTTTAAAAATTCATGTTATCGCATTATTGCTCTGGATCTTATCGTTGCTTATTCAGAGTATATTGCTGAAAAACGAGAAGAATGAAGCTGCTGTAAAACTGAGGGGGATCACCTATTACCTCGTACCAATTTTTGTAATAACGCTTTTTCCTATGGTAGAAGAGCTTGTCGCAATGGAAGTTGTGAGTTCAGAACAGGAGGCCGTAACAATGCTGTTTATAGCCGTACTGTCTACTATCTTTTTATTTTTCTACATGTTCAAATTACTGTTATATATCGGTCATATTAGTCGCAGTTTTTATATAAATAGTGGAGATACTTATTATCTTTTTGGTATGGACAATAAACCTAGTATTCGTTTGAATACTATATCCATTATTCTGATCAGTACAATCGCCCTAAGTCCAGTGATATTTGTATTTTTCAGTCAATTTGGATCAGGTTTTGGTTTAGCTGGAGTTATTTTAGTTCCGCTTATTATTCCAACTATCAGGCTGCTTTTGGAAATAATAAAGTCGAAATATGATTTTTTTTTGAGCGCTTATTTTTGGTTTATCGTGTTGTGGATCTTTGCTATTATACTTATTTTGACGATACCAAATACTTTTTGGTGGAAAGAATTTGCTTTAAAGAGGTAAATTCTTTTGCCAGATAGATCTTTCATACCTTTGTTAAATTATCTATTGAGATTATGCAGCTTTATCCGTCATTGATGCTTTCCGCTATTGTAAAACACTACCTCATCATAAAGCATGATCATGATGGGTATGCCGATTATCGCTTGTTTTCGGATGGCAATCCGGGTTTGGTCTTTCACTTTAAAGATCCTTTCTTACAGGTGAATGCTTGTGAATCGGGAAGTAAACAGCCGCATAGTTTTCTTTATGGACAGATGACACATTTTAATGATATCAAGTCGGTCGGAAAATTGGATATGTTGATTGTTGTTCTCCATCCACATGGTCTGCATGCGCTGACGAACTTATCTGCTTATGAATTGAACAATACCATTACACCTTTGCGTACTGTTTTTGGTCAGGAGGGAAGTGATATGGAGGAGCAGGTATTGAGTTCTAAAAGCCCGTCTGAAGCGATAAAAGCGATCGAAAAGCTGTTGATATGCCGCGTGAATCGGTTTCAAAAGCAAGATGGTCTTATGCATGGGGCTTTAGATTTGATTTATCAAGCAAACGGAATGATTGCTGTTGCTGACCTGATCCAAAAACTGCCGGTAACGGAACGGCAATTGGAGCGGAAGTTTAAGGAACAGATCGGAATCGCTCCTAAGAAATTTATAGATGTTATCAAGTTCCAGCATTTTCTCAAATCATTGCAAAAATCTTCTTCAGATATTAACCTTTCTCAGGTTGTATATGCCTGTGGCTATTATGATCAGGCGCATCTGAATAATTGTTTCAAGCGTCAGGCAGGGGTTACCCCGATGCAGTATCGCCATCATGATCATCTTCTTGCGATCAACCTGATGCAGGTGCTGTAAAACGATATTGTCGGTTTTTTCCAATTTATTGTGTGTTCGTCCCGCTAATTTTGAATCATTAATGGTTTTAAAAAATTAGAAATCAATGGAAAACTTAAAAATTGCCAGTGTACAGTTTGAAAATCGAAGTGGAGATAAGGTTTATAATCTTGACCTGATCAAAAAGCTTACTGCTGAAGCGGCAGAACAGGGAGCTGATGTGGTTGCTTTTCATGAATGTTCGATTACCGGTTATACCTTTGCCCGCAACCTTTCCCGTGAGGAAATGCTGGAGCTCGCGGAGCTGATCCCTGATGGTCCATCAGTAAACGCATTAACAGCAATCGCTAAAGAATATAAAATGACCATCTTGGCCGGCCTTTTTGAAAAAGATATTGCCGGTAATCTTTTTAAAGCGTATATCTGTGTTGATGAAACAGGTCTGATCGCGAAACACCGAAAGCTGCATCCCTTTATCAATCTGCATCTTTCTCCGGGAACAGCTTATACCGTTTTTGAGATCAAGGGCTGGAAATGTGGGGTCTTAATCTGTTATGATAATAATATAATTGAAAATGTTCGAGCGACGACTTTACTTGGTGCGCAGGTGATCTTTATGCCGCATGTAACCATGTGTACACCTTCAACACGTCCAGGTGCTGGATTTGTAGATGCCAAATTATGGGAAAATAAAGAAGAAAATGCTACGTTACTTCGGGAAGAGTTTGACGGGTTGAAAGGCCGCAGCTGGCTGATGAAATGGTTACCTGCACGTGCCTATGACAATGCCATATATGCTGTTTTTTCAAATCCTATCGGTATGGATGACGATCAGTTGAAGAATGGCTGTGCGATGATTATCGATCCTTATGGTGATATTATGGCGGAATGCCGTTCATTGGATAATGAAATCTGTGTAGCGGAACTAACTGCCGATAAGTTGGTGAAAGCGGGCGGATACCGATATATCAAGGCAAGGAAGTCTGGCCTGTACCGAGATATTTTAGGAAAAGAACATGTGAGTGAGCAAAAGGTGGTGTGGCTGGATAAGTAGCTGGGCTATTCGCAATTAAGAAATTGTCAGTGACACCTATTTTTAAGACTGGCTGATTAAGGGACGGTATCCAGGATGTTTAAAACATGCTTGGGTACCGTTTTTTGCGATTTTGAAATCAAGAGGAGTTGTGTATATTTGAGTACTGGCTATTGCCGCTAATACCAATTTATATTTAAGACTTTAATCTTTCAATACCGCTCATCAAGATAAGAACAGCATGACTTTAATACACCTCCATAAAATCCTGCTAATAGCTGGTGCGCTTACGGGCTTTGGTTTTTTGTTTTATCTCTTTCTGGGGGATGGTGTTGCATTTGAAACGCATGGTATATGGGCTAGTTTTGCCAACCTGTTAGGGATTCTGATTCTACTGTCTCAGTTTATACTCCACTTTATTGTGCTGCTGATCATTTGTGGCACCGGTACAAAGGGCCAAGAATTGACCGTCAAGCAAATGTGGATCATCGGTATCTACTGTTTGATTGCCGTGATTGCGAATATCGTACTTATTCTTAAGCATACGACGGTTTCCCGGTCTGAAATGACGGTTGAGCGGAAATGGCGCAATTCTGAAAAATACGAATGGGAACCTGCAATATCCAATCCTGAAGGCTATCCGGTTCGTGTGGTGGAAGGTCGTTTTTTTATTGAATCGTGGAGTAGAAATAATGCTTTTCCGGATATTGACAATAAATTTTACGATAGTCGCTGGGGGATAGGTACGTCTACTTTTATGAGTTCGGATCAGGGTGCTCTGGTGATGCCGGACAGCTTGCGTCTTTCCTGGTATTCTGTTGTGGAAGATTGTTATTATAAACTCAATGTGGCTCTGGATAAAGAAAAAATAAGTGGCCTGTTTAAGAAGGGTTTTGAAGCGAAGAATCATAATGGCGTATTCCATCGGACTTATGATGAAATTATTGTCGGATTGGCACCGGGAGGAGATGCAGCGTTATGGGTTGGCGGAAATTGGGGAAATGCTGTCGAAGTGAGTTTTTATCAGGCACAAAAAATAGATAGTACGGAGATTGAACTTGGTCAACGTCAGATGATCCAGGAGGAATTGGGAAGACTTCGTGCATCAAAAGACTGGCTTGAGCAGACACATAATGCTGATAATCTTCAGGCATATGATAAATGGCGCAAAAAATATCGCAAACCCTATGCCTGGCGTCTTCAGTTTGTGAAGGATGCTGATTTGGTTAATCCGGAGGTGGAAGTTGAATTTTTCAATGGTGAGCAGGTGACCATCATCGACAGTCTATTGCCCGAACAGGATTTTCCAGTGCATGCTTTACCTTCTTCTTTGTTTTTAACTTCGACTGGACCTGATGGTAAAACAAAGCGTGATTATGTTGCTTTAGATGAGGAAAATACGTTTAGTGTGTTTGAGAAGCTTACGATGAGTAAACAGAAAATAACAGTAGTTGTTACCTGTAAAATTAATAAGCAAGGTGAAATAGAAAAGATAACGGCTAAAAATAATTTGGAAGAGCTTCCGTTAAAATTAAAAGCGGACTAAAATTTGATCGTATTAACGGTAATGATTAAAACTAAAAAATGGACGATAAATTAATTGAACAGCTCAATCTATGGCATGAGAAAAGTAAGCACCGTCAAATTATTGAGACGCTTGAACAACTGCCGGCATCGGAATTAACCTATACGTTGAAAAATATGCTGGGACGGGCGTATAATAATATTTCGGATTACGGAAAAGCGCTTGATATTTTACTGTCGGAAAGTACGGCAGGAGCGGAAGATCCCTTGTGGAATTTTAGGGTGGGCTATGCTTACTACTACGGTAAGGAATATGAGAAGGCATTGCCTTATTTTCAAAAAAGTGCAGCGTTAGGGGATAGCACGGCTAAGAATTTTGAGGAATGGTGTGTTCAGGAGCTGAAAAATAAAATGGAGCAATCTCCAGCAAATGATGGCGCTGATCTGGATAAAAAATGGTTTGATTTTACCTCACAATTTGTTGATAAGCTCAGCAATAATGAGAATGATTGGAATGCCCTTTCAGAGCACGAACAGGAATTGGCGGCGCTTTGGAAACTTGAAATGGATATGTATAATGGCGGTTTTCTGCAGTTTTTCTGTAATTGGGGAACGGCATGTTATGGCCATGCGGTAAGGGCATTGATGCGCTTAAAAGCAACGGAGTCATTAGCTATTATACAAAAGCAATATGAAATTATTGAACATCTGGAGGATAATAAAGAAATAGAGAAGTTGTGGGATATTCCGAATTATCTAACGGATGCTGAACAGCATGAAATTTCTGAGGTCCTGGATCTACAGTACTGGGATAATAAAGATCAGATTATTGAAAAGACTTTTACAGTTTACGCGGATTTAATGGATAATAATGAAGGAAATACGGAACGTAAATCGACTTTAAATCAGATTGCCTGGTCTTTTTCATCGGAAGCGTACACAGATGCAGCACTATTTGATGAGGAGGTGATGCAATACCAAAAAGATATTTTCGGGTCGGCCGAGCGATGGAATCCGAATGAGCTCGTGCTTGACGCCTCAGCGGTGCAGATTCAATATGAAGCCTGGATCATGAAACCATCGGATTTGCTGGAGAATGAACGTCTAATTTCGGAAGATGAGGATATTTTTGATGGGGAGGCCGATGATGAAGGATATCAGGTCGAAATTGTAGCTCAGTTTAAAGCAGATAATGGTGAGAATTTCAGTGCTTTGGAATTTTTGATGAAGGCACATAATCAACAGACAAATAAGGAACTTGGCGACCATGTATTTTTCGAGGGTATTGCTGAAGAACCTACTGAAGTGGATGGTGTGCCGACGTATTATATTGCTTGCGGCAGCTAAGTAATCCGATAATTTTATACTTCGTAATCGTTAATAGAAATTGAAATCATGGAGCTATGGTGAGAAATATAAACTGGTTGGGACTGTTTGTTTTGTTATCTGGTATAACGTTGACGGTGTGCAGTTGCCAAAATAGAGCTACAGATACCGTACAAAATAGAAGTGCGGATCAGGACAGCAATTTCGTTATACGTGATTCTCTGGTTATGCAGGCAGATAAAAGAACGGTATTGCCTGATACCATCGTGATTTCTAAAAAACATGATCCCAATGTTGTTGTCTGTGATATGGATGGCGACAGCCGTTTGGATACGGTGCATATCGTTCAAAATACGATGAACAATAAATATGGTCTTAAAGTGTCTTTCGGCAACAAAAAAACTACCTATCTAGGAATGGGACAGGATATTTTAGGTCAGGGATTTGATGATATTGACTGGGTCGGTATTTTTGAAAAAGTGCCGAGAGGAGAGATCTATTATAATAATGTTAGTGATGAAGGTGAAATTATGACAGAAGATGAGGTTGATGAAAAGGATAAAATTAAATTACCGCATGATGGTGTTTTTATCCACCAGGCAGAAGCTTGTGGTGGTGGGATCATTTACATGAATAACGGTAAATTTGAGTGGATTCAACAGGAGTAACTTTTGACCAATGTCATGTGCATAGACAGAAAATGAATTATTTTTGATGCTCGATCAGCTGAATCTGTAGTTATCATAATGATCACTCTGACCGAATCCATTCGGGATAGGGTAAGAAATAAAAAGGCCAATCTTGGACTGACCCCAAAAAGCTGGACTAATTTACGCAGTGTTTTTGATATAATGAGCTCGGTATTCCACCGGGCTCATTCCATTTAAATTAATCCGT
>NZ_SLYV01000017.1:0-106471 GCF_004342035.1 Sphingobacterium sp. JUb20
TAGTCAAGTACATAAACAAAAAATCCTTACTTGAAATAGTCAAGTAAGGATAATTATCGTTAAATTTATATGTCAACCTATTCTAGGACGCTACAGATTTTAACTGGGTTCTTTCTGGAAGTTAATCAGTGTGTTCTTAGCAACACCTAAACCTTCTATTCCATATTCAATTTCATCACCCTCTACTAAAAATCGTTGCGGTACATGTCCTATACCTGTGCCAGCAGGTGAGCCGGTTGAAATAATATCTCCGGGGAATAATCCAAAGAAATCCGAAATATAGGAAATTAATTCTTTAACAGGAGTAATGAAATTTTTTGTATTTCCTTCCTGCATTAATTTACCGTTGAGTTTTAACCAAATTCTTAAATTCCCATCATCTTCAATTTCGTCTTTTGTTACAAAATAGGGGCCTAAAGGAGCAAAAGTATTATAGCCCTTTCCTTTATCCCAGGTACCACCTCGATGTTTCATAAAATGACGCTCTGTTACATCATTCATCATGACATATCCAGCGATATAATCTGTTGATTCCGCTGTCGAAATATGTGTGCCCTTTTTTCCGATCACAACAGCAAGTTCTGTCTCCCAGTCTGTATGGTATGAGTTTTTTGGAATTATAATGTTATCAAAGGGGCCATTTAATGCTGAAATAGCTTTTAAAAATAATATTGGCTCTTGTTCTTGAGCTAATCCAGTTTCTTTTGCATGGTCAGAATAATTAAGTCCTACGCATACAATTTTAGTTGGATTTGCAATCGGTGTTCCGATACGACTTTCGGAAGGAATCGGCTTTAAGCTTGTACGGTTATTTATCACAAACTCTTCTAATCTTTCGAGCCCACCATTAGCGAGAAATTTATTGTCATAATCTTCTCCAAAATCGGAAGTGTCATAGTGAACTTCATTAATTAAAATTCCTGTTTTTTCTTCATTTAGTGGTCCGTAGCGAAATAACTTCATAGCATCTTAAAATATAATCGGCAAATGTAACCGTATAATCCTATTTATTCGTTTTAGTATTGTCAAAATCTGGTAATGAAATTAGGGGCTTTTCTATCATTGTATTCTAAACAGATGATTTTTCATATCATTATATGAAGTTCGAAAACAAAAAAGGTTCCTTTTTTAGAGGAACCTTCATTTTTATAAATCGCTTTGCTTTTTTTTCTTTTTACGAATCTCTGGTTTGGCAGCTTTCTTTAATTCAAACTGTTTTTCGAGATACATGATAATTTCTCCAGCAATATCTTTTTTTGTTGCTTTTTCTATTCCTTCTAATCCAGGAGATGAGTTTACTTCCAGTACAAGAGGGCCTCTGTCTGATGGCATCATATCAACACCACAAACTGTTAACCCCATGGAAGCCGCAGCTGCAATAGCAGTCTCACGTTCATTTTTTGTAAGTCTGATAATTTCTGCTGTTCCCCCACGGTGGATGTTAGATCTAAACTCTCCTTCTTTGGCTGTTCTTTTCATTGCACCGACCACTTTTCCTCCAACAACAAATGCACGAATATCTGTTCCTTTCGCTTCTTTGATATATTCTTGTATTAAGATATTATTTCCTAATCCATAGAAAGCTTCTATAACTGAGGAGGCCGCTTTCTTCGTTTCAGCTAATACTACACCAATTCCTTGTGTTCCTTCGAGTAATTTAATAACTAAAGGTGCACCACCGACCATACTGATCAGGTCGTCAACATCAGATGCAGTACGGGCAAATCCTGTAATGGGAAGGCCGATTCCTGCACCAGATAAAATTTGCATACAACGAAGTTTGTCTCGTGATCGTGTTATTGCTTGACTTGGATTGGCTGAAATTACGTCCATTACCTCAAATTGCCTCACAATGGCCGAACCATAGAAAGTAACCGAAGCACCAATTCGAGGAATTATTGCATCAATATCTGAAATATCTTGACCTTTATAGTGGATGCTAGGTTTGCCTTGTTGAATTCCTACATAGCATTTGCTATGATCGATGACAACGCATTCATGTCCACGTTTTTCTGCAGCTTCTACTAATCGACGTGTCGAGTATAAGCTTTTAACTGTTGATAATACAGCGATTTTCACTTTGCTATGATTAGAATGATTTAATTGTAATGTTGGTTCATAAACAATTGTCTATGAATATTCTTTTTATCCAACAGATTTTTGAGATAAGTTAGATCTTGACACGTCCACGATAAACCTTTTTGATAGGAAACTTTTTCCTAGTAACATAGGATATCGCATGGAAGAACGGTTTCTAAAAGATAATTTAATTTCGAAAAACTGATTATATAATTTGGCTTTTGTTAATATGTAATAACGCTTTTCTTTTTGACCGAATGAACTTTTTACAATTTTTTCTCGATAAACAGGAAATTTGAATATGCGAAGTTCTCTTGTTTTAAAATTAACGATAATATGGCAAATAATCCACTTTTGATTTTCAATTATTTTGATTTCATAAGATTCACAATGTAAAACAGATGATCCCGCACCTGTATCTACTTTTGCTTCAATATTAAAAATACCAAGTTCCGGTAAATCTAATGATTCTTTCCAACCCACAATTAGTTTATCTTTCATGGTTATAAGGAGTCATTAGACTTGATAAAATACCAAGTCTAATGACGTTTTAGTTATTCGTAAATAAACTCGCCGTAAGGAGATTTAACTGTTACTTGTTTTGTAGTAGCAGCTTCTACGCGACCAATAATTTGAGCGGGAATACCATAAGATTCGGAGATTGCAATAATTTCTGATGCAATTTCTTCTGGTACATAAAGTTCCATGCGGTGTCCCATGTTGAATACTTTGTACATTTCTTTCCAATCCGTATTTGATTCTTTTTGAATCAAATCAAACAATGGAGGGATAGGGAAGAGGTTGTCTTTGATAACGTGTACTGCATCAACAAAGTGTAATACTTTCGTTTGTGCACCGCCTGAACAATGTACCATTCCGTCAATTTGAGAACGGTAAAGATCTAATATTTTTTTGATTACCGGCGCATATGTACGTGTTGGAGAAAGAACTAGTTTTCCTGCTGTAATTTCTTCACCAGTTTCAACTGTGATTTTATCGGTTAAATTTTGACTTCCTGAAAAAACTAAGTCATATGGAACAGCAGGGTCAAAACTTTCCGCATATTTTGCTGCAATATTTTTATTAAAGACATCATGACGTGCGGAAGTTAATCCATTGGATCCCATTCCTCCGTTATATTCTGTCTCATAGTTAGCTTTTCCTGAAGAGGATAAACCAACAATTACATTGCCTGGTTTTATGTTGTGATTAGAAATGACGTCTTCACGTTTCATGCGACAAGTTACTGTACTATCTACAATAATAGTACGTACTAAATCGCCCACATCTGCAGTTTCACCTCCTGTTGAATAGATACCGATACCCATCTCACGGAGCTCTGCTAGAATTTCTTCTGTTCCATTAATAATTTCTGCAAGAACTTCTCCTGGAATGACATTCTTATTACGACCAATAGTAGATGATAATAAAATATTATCGGTAGCGCCTACACAAAGTAAATCATCAAGATTCATGATGATTGCATCTTGTGCAATACCGCGCCAAACAGATATATCACCTGTTTCTTTCCAGTAAACATAGGCCAAGGAAGATTTCGTACCTGCACCATCAGCGTGCATAATATTACACCACTGTTTATCACCACCTAGAATATCAGGAATGATTTTACAAAAAGCTTTTGGATACAATCCTTTATCGATGTTCTTAATAGCATTGTGTACATCCTCTTTACCTGCGGATACACCTCTTTGGTTATATTTTAAATCTGACATGTTGCTGCAAAAATAATGATTCGTTATGAATTTTAAGCTTTTATTGTAGTAAATATTTGTTAATCTTTTTTAAATATGAGTTGCCATTCAAGAAGTAATTTTTCTAAAGAGTATTGTGCATTTGCAGGACTTGTGCTGGGTAGTGTGTAATACTGGTATTGATCCGCTTTTTTAAAGTGTTTATCAAATACTTTACGTGCTTTTTGTCCATTAAATATGATGGTATGGAGGTGTGGGTGCTGGGAAAAGAATGTAGTGAGGTCATTTGGAATTTCCTCAAGGATATCGAGATCCATACTGCCTTTTCTTTTTGCTTGTGCGCACACATCCCATAGACCGATCCTATTTTCTAGCAGTATATTTAATTTTTCTGAATAAGAATGAAAGTCAGTTATATTAAAAATCCGTTGGATTAATTTCCAGAATCGATTCTGAGGATGTGCATAATATTCTTGGGCTTGAAGGGACCTGTCTCCGGGTAAAGAACCCAATATTAATACTTCAATATCGTTATTTTGAATGGGTAAGAATGATTGTTTAAACATCTTGATAATAAACATTTATGCCGAATATAAAGAATCCTTTTTGATCTGGCATATTTTATTTTGAAATGAAATCTAAATGATATATATTTGATATCAAACTAATATCAAAACTTAAAAAAATATGGAAAAATTAATTAAACCTCTTTCTGGTTATTTAGCTCTTTTAATTGCTATTGTTCTTTTTGTACTTGGAATCGTATGTTTCTTTCAAGCAGAAGCTTCTTCCTGGTATATTGCGGTGGGGATTTTATTTATTTTAACCACACTGTTCTTGTTAAAGGGTCTGATGATCATTAATCCAAATCATTCACGTGTGTTGAATTTCTTTGGAAGTTATATGGGTACAGTAAAAGAAAATGGGTTATTTTTTGTTAATCCTTTGTACTCTACTTTAAATGTTAGTCTACGATCGGATAATTTACAGGGACAAACTTTAAAAGTAAATGATAAAATGGGTAATCCTATTGAAATAGGCGCTGTTATTGTTTGGCAAGTTGGTGATACTTATAAGGCTACTTATGATGTGACAAATTATACTTCATATGTCCGCACACAAAGCGAAGCGGCTGTGCGACATTTGGCAGGTAGTTTTCCTTATGATAATTTGGAAATAGATCCTAATAATCAAGCAACAATTACTTTGCGTGAAGGTGGAGATACTGTTAATCATATCTTAGAAAAAGAATTATTAGATCGTTTGGCTCCAGCTGGTATTATTATAAAAGAGGCGCGGATCAGTCATTTAGCGTATGCTTCTGAAATTGCCGGAGCAATGTTACAAAGGCAGCAGGCAACTGCGATTGTTGCCGCTCGTGCTAAAATTGTTGAAGGTGCAGTTGGTATGGTAGAAATGGCTTTGCAAAGATTGTCTGAAAAAGATATAGTTGAGCTTGATAATGATAAAAAGGCAGCAATGGTTAGTAATTTGATGGTTGTACTCTGCGGGGAAAAGGCGGCATCTCCTGTGTTAAATACGGGAACCCTGTATCAATAGTTTTATTCATAAATAATATGGCGGAAAAAAAGAATTTCATGCTCCGGATTGATAGTGATGTATATAAGGCATTGGAAAAATGGTCTGCCGACGAATTTAGGAGTGTGAACGGGCAAATAGAGTTTTTATTGAATAAGGCATTGAAAGAAGAAAAGCGCTTACTTGATAAAAAAATAAAAACAACTTCAGATAAATCAGCAGAGTAGTTTGTGGTTGGTTTAACATCCTTAATTGAGATTTATTGCAGTTGACATGTGATAGTTGCTAGTGTGAAAGTAAAGGTTTTTAAAATCATTTTCACACTAGCTTTTTTAATGATGAAATAACATAATAAATTTTAAATTTGAATGAATTTTGAGTGGTAAGATAGATAGATATGAATAATAATTTTAGATTGCTTGTTATCAGTACAAGTACGATCCATGGAAGTTCTTTTTTGACCTATATAAAAAATGATTTGGTTGACTTTATTCAGACCGATGAATTGATATTTGTACCTTACGCAAGGCCATCTGGTATTTCTTATGATGAATATACAGCTAATGTTCAGAAAGCTTTAAAAGATAAAGGAATTCGGGTAAAAGGTCTACACACTTTTTCTGATCAAAAGGATGCAATAAAAAAAGCAAAAGCAATTTTTATAGGGGGAGGAAATACTTTTCTTTTGCTCAAGACTTTGTATGAATTGGATCTTGTTAGTGAAATTAAATCGGCTGTTGCTTCTGGTTTACGTTATGTGGGTACTTCAGCTGGATCTAATTTAACGGGCTTGACAATTGGTACAACTAACGATATGCCGATCGTTTATCCCCCAAGTTTTGAAGCATTACAGTTTTTACCTTTTAATCTCAACCCACATTATCTTGATCCAGATCCTAACTCTACACATAAAGGTGAAACGAGAGAGACAAGAATCCAAGAATTTCATCAATTCAACAGTCAGGCTGTGTTGGGTTTACGAGAGGGTAGCTGGTTACATGTTGAGCGTGGTCAAATTGAATTGAAAGGTGAACTGTCTGCACGATTATTTCAACAAGGAAAAGATCCCATTGAGCTTAATCCTGGTCAACTTCAATTTTGAGATATTTACAAAATACTTTAGCAATTTAGCTTCTAGATTTTAGCGGTGATTAAAAAAGTAATTATTTATGAGTAAAAAAATAAAAGTACATCCCGCAGATATTGCTGAAAATCTAAGTAAATTAGACAAAGAGGCTTTGTATGAGCAATTTAATCATTATGATTTTGACTTGCAACTCGAGATATTCTCTTTTTTAGAAAAGGATGTTCAATATCGCCTAGCAAAATCCCTCTCAGAATCGGAACTGACAGAATTACTTAACAACTTAAAGCCTGATATTAGGAATCAGCTATTTTCTGATTTACCTGATGATTTGATTAAGTACTTAATTAATTTGTTAAATGAACGTGAAAAACAGTTAGCGTTGAAGCTGATTGGCTATGATGAAAATAGTATTGCACATCTCATGACCCCGATGTATGTCCAAGTTAGACCATATTTTACTGTTGAACATGTTTTTAAGCATATTAAGCTTTTTGGAAAGAAGGCTGAAACCTTAAATTTTATATATGTTGTCGATGAAAAGAATGTGCTTATTGATGATTTAAAAATAGGTGAGTTGTTATTAGCCGATACAGATACTGAAATTTCAGAACTGATTGATCATAATTTTGTTGCTATCAGAGCCGCAACTCCTATGGAGGAGGCATTTGAGATTTTCCAGAAATACGATCGAAGTGCGCTTCCGATCACGACGGATAATGGTGTATTGGTCGGTATTGTGACATTTGATGATGTATTGGATCAGATAAAAGATCGAGATACGGAAGATATCCAACGTTTTGGCGGGATGGATGAACTTGATGTCGCTTATACAAAAACTCCGCTACTTAAATTGATTCAAAAAAGAGCTGGTTGGTTGATTATTTTGTTTTTAAGTGAAATGCTAACAGCTTCAGCGATGGCTTACTTTGACGGAGAAATTGAAAAGGCTGTAGTTCTTGCTTTATTTGTTCCATTAATTATTTCTAGTGGCGGAAATTCTGGATCGCAAGCTGCATCATTAATTATTCGAGCCATGGCTTTGGGAGAGATAAAACTTAAGGACTGGTGGTATGTCATGAAACGTGAGATTTCATCTGGTCTGATTTTGGGAGGTATATTGGGTACTATTGGTTTTCTTAGAATTTTACTTTGGCAAGAACTGGGGATATATGATTATGGTATTTACTGGGTTTATATTGCACTAAGTGTTTCTTTATCTTTACTTTTTGTTGTGCTTTGGGGTACATTATCCGGTTCGGTTATCCCATTTGTACTACGCAGATTTGGTTTAGATCCGGCAACTGCGTCAGCACCTTTTGTCGCAACTTTGGTTGATGTATCCGGATTGATTATTTATTTTACCGTTGCGGGCTTATTATTATCGGGTAAACTATTATAGCCTTTATTAACAGAATATTTTAAAACTGATTCTATTTTTCATTGTTATTTAGTATAGGGGGTGTTGATTTCCCCTTAACTTAAATAATTTAATATGGCAAAGATTGTAGCAGATCAGTTGGTTGAAATGCTTGTGGAAGCAGGTGTAAAACGCGTTTACGCAGTTACTGGAGATAGTCTTAATTTTTTTAATGAAGCAATACGTAAAGATGGCCGACTTAAATGGATTCATGTGCGTCATGAAGAAGTTGGGGCTTATGCAGCGGCTGCTGAAGCGGAACTGGATGGAATAGCATGTTGCGCAGGTAGTTGCGGGCCTGGTCACGTTCATCTCATAAATGGCATGTACGATGCTCATCGTTCACACGTTCCTATGATTGTAATTGCTTCCACAATTAATACCTCGGAGATGGGGATGGGGTATTTTCAAGAGACAAATACTGTAAAGCTTTTTGATGACTGCAGTTGTTACAACCAATTAATAACTACTGCAGAACAGGCTCCTCGAATTATTCAGACTGCCATACAGCATGCAATAGGACAGAAAGGAGTTGCTGTCATCGGTTTGCCAGGGGATGTATCAGAAATGAAAGCTGAAGATTCTTCGGTGTCTACCCAATTATTTTATGTTAATCCTGTCATTCGGCCTTCTGATAGTGAATTAGACGCTCTTGCAAAAGTTATTAACGCGAGTAAATGCGTTACCGTTTTTTGCGGAATTGGAGCATCTGGGGCTCATCCTGAAATTGTACAATTATCTCAAAAGATTTTAGCTCCAGTGGGATATTCTTTTAGAGGTAAAATGGGGATTCAACATGATAATCCTTACGAAATAGGAATGACTGGTCTGCTAGGGCAAGCCGCAGCCTATCAAAGTATGCATGAGTCAGATTTGATTTTATTATTAGGTACGGATTTCCCTTATGATAAGTTTATGCCTACTAATAATAAGATTATTCAAATTGATACTGCTGTTGAACGATTAGGACGACGCGCAAAATTGGAAATGGGATTGTGCGGAGATATCAAGCATACTTTACAGGCACTTCTTCCGCTGCTGGAACAAAAAGAAGATGCAAGTTTCCTTGAAGCTCAGCTGAAGATCTATGAGAAAGTAAAGGACAATATGCATAGTTTTATGCAAGAAAAAGGGGGGGAGGATACAATTCAGCCAGAATATTTGGCACACTGTATTGATGAACTGGCTACGGACAGTGCTATATTTACGGTGGACACGGGGATGACCTGTGTCTGGGGGGCGCGCTTTATTTCAGGGACTGGTAAACGGCAGATGCTCGGTTCTTTCAACCATGGATCTATGGCCAATGCGATGCCAATGGCAATTGGAGCTGCTTTATCTCATCCGGAACAGCAAGTTATAGCATTATGTGGTGATGGTGGATTGTCGATGTTGCTTGGTGATTTAGCTACTATTAATCAATATCAACTGCCTGTAAAAATAATTGTTTTTAATAATCGGGCTCTTGGTATGGTCAAATTAGAGATGGAAGTTGCCGGACTACCTGATAACGAAACCAATATGATAAATCCTGATTTTGCCGCTATAGCGGAAGCGATGGGTTTTAAAGGTATGAATGTACATAAACCTGAAGAGGTTAGGAATGCAGTTGAGTTTGCTTTATCGCATCCTGGTCCAATTTTATTAAATGTTTTTACGAATCCAAATGCGCTGGCTATGCCTCCTAAGGTTGATTTTGATCAAATGGTAGGAATGGCAAAGTCAATGTCTAAATTGATGCTTGGAGGTAAAATGCAGGAAGTTTTGGATACGATTAAATCTAACTACAAACACCTTAAAGAGTTGTAGTTGAAAAAGTTCAAGGATGGATTATTGGCGACAAATCCTTGAACTTTTTTATTATAGATTCCTTAATCGTTCGTAGATGTCATTTTGCCTTTTTTTTATGTGGAGATAGAAGTGATGTTTAGGGCCTGTGATGATCTGAGTTGTATAGATTCCTTTTGCTCCAGAAAAGAAATAGGCGACAAAACAGGCAATTGCAAAATAAATACTGGCTTCAAACCCAAATAATTCTACCCCCATCAGTATACAAGCCAGCGGTGTATTGGTTGCTCCTGCAAAAACAGCAATAAAACCCATTGCGGCCAATAATCCCATTGGTAGCGGAATAATTCCAAATAGGACATTACCTAGAGTTGCACCAATAAAAAATAATGGTGTTACTTCTCCACCTTTAAATCCTGCGGAAAGGGTGAAAGTGGTTAGTAATAGTTTGATAATAAAATCATAAGAATTTAATTGACTTTCGAATGAGGCTAATATGGTAGGAATTCCTAAACCTATATACTGTGTAGTTCCTAGCTGCCATATTAGGAAAATAAGGACAATACCTCCAATAAAAGGACGCAGGGGAGGGTATTGAATCTTTCTGAAAATGTAGCTAAAGATATCTCCGAATGCAGTGAATAGATAAGCTACTAATCCAAAAATTATACCTGCGATGACCGTATAAAGTAGATGTTGCGGATTGAGTGCGGGGATGATTTCTCGAATGTGATAATGTGTATGCGATACATTCCAGAAAGAACAGGCATAGTTGGCAATAAAGGCTGTCATGATACTTGGTATAAGTGCTTTTAATCTTGACTTTCCACCAGTTATAACTTCT
The DNA here is from genome assembly GCF_004342035.1 of Sphingobacterium sp. JUb20. Classification (NCBI taxonomy): domain Bacteria; kingdom Pseudomonadati; phylum Bacteroidota; class Sphingobacteriia; order Sphingobacteriales; family Sphingobacteriaceae; genus Sphingobacterium; species Sphingobacterium sp. JUb20. The sequence goes on from NZ_SLYV01000017.1 coordinate 10,467, forward strand.
AGTCCAAATAATGCACCTGCCCAGGGGGTTCCAAAAACAGAAGCAAATCCCGCACTTATCCCGATAATGATTAAAATCTTTCGATCGTCATGAGTTAACTTGAAAATTCTTGAGTATTGATCGGCGATTGCACCTCCTATTTGTACAGCGGTTCCTTCTCTTCCTGCGGAACCTCCAAAAAGATGTGTAAGCAACGTGCTGAATAAAACCAAAGGTGCCATTCTTAATGGGATGGTCTGTTCGCTTTGGTAATATTCTTTAAGCAGGAGATTATTGCCTTTGCTTGAAGCGCCACCATAGTAATGATAAAGTAATCCAATTATTAAACCTGCTAATGGTAATCCTAGCATGATGACCGGATGAAGATCTCTGTAATTTGTTACCCAGGATAGGCTCGTGAGAAAGAAAGCTGAGATTGATCCTACAATAAACCCAACTGAAATGGCGATCGCTATCCATTTTAAAGCACAAAAAGTCTTCTCTTTAAGTGCTATTTTTGATAAAGTGTTACTTTTAGTTGACATGTCTACTTACTTATTGTCATAAACGATTCTAGCGGATACAAAAAGTATCAGCAAAAGTAGACGTCATCAGCTCATTAAAGCGGTTAGTGGCAGACATCATTGCCTTAACATAGGTAAAGTTAAATAAAACGAATGATTAACGCAACCCAGCCAGCGATCATTAACAGTCCCCCTAATGGTGTAATTGGGCCTAAGAATTTTAAATTTTTATTCCAATATTGAGCAAAAGACAGGAGGTAGATACTGATAGAAAATAATAAAGTTCCTGCCGTTATACTATAAAATACAAAACGTTCACTGTAAAGGTCGAAATGTAAATTAAACCCTAAGACCAGTAAGGTAATAGCCGAATACATTTGATAACGAACACCTACTTCAAAAGAGGTTAGTTTTTCTTCGCTAATTAGTTTCTTAAAAGCGTGTGCACCAAAGGCACCCAGCATAATGGCTGTAGAACCTAATATTGCGGCAGTAATAATAACAATATGATTCATATTAGTAAGTTTAAGCTTTTATCATGTCAATATGTGGGATTCCATAATCCAGGTATTCATCGGATACTTGTTCAAATCCGAAGCTTTCATAAAATTTCTTTAGATAGGTTTGCGCGCCTATCTGAATCGCTGTGCTACCATACTTTTCAGATATGCAGGTAAGCGATTTATTTATAAGAGCTTTCCCATAATTATTACCTCTAAAGGATGGGTTTGTTACAACTCGGCCAATTGCCGGTTCTGGATAAGATAGACCTGGTGGTACAATTCGGGCATAAACAACAATTTCATTATTGATTTCTGCCCAAATATGGGCGCACTGATCATCTTTATTATCCAATTCTGGATAAAAGCATTGTTGCTCATTCACAAAGACATCAACACGTAATTTGAGGATGCGATATAATTCTTCTGTTGTTAATTCAGAGAATGTCTTATATTTCCAAAATAATTCCATAAAAAGAAGAGCTATATTACTATAGCCCTTTTTATATTAAGTATATGTAATTAAGCTAGTAAACTTTTTACAAGCTCGGAAATTGTTCTTCCGTCGGCTTTTCCTGCTAATTGTTGGTTAGCAGCACCCATTACTTTGCCCATATCTTTTACTGTAGAAGCTCCAGTTGTGCTGATTATTTCTTTGATTATCGCTTCCACTTCTTCTCTGCTGAGTTGCTTTGGTAAGTATGCTTCAATTACTTCTTGCTCTTCAACTTCGATCGCATACAGATCATCTCTGTTTTGGGTTTTGTAAATTTCCGCGGATTCTTTACGTTGTTTTACTAATTTTTGAAGAACTTTAATTTCTGTTTCTTCTGTCAATTCTTCGCTGTGACCTTTTTCCGTTTTTGCTAATAAAATAGCTGCTTTGACAGCACGTAAGCCACGTAATTTGTTCGCATCTTTTGCGATCATTGCGGTCTTGATATCTTGATTTATTTTTTCTTCTAAAGTCATATTAAACTGAATTTTATTATTTTCTATTTACAATCGTTCCTGTTGCTTGTGCGGTTGGCATAATAATGAGATCGTTGATGTTAACATGCTTGGGTCTGCTAATCACGAAAGATATTGTTTCAGCAATATCTTTTCCCGTTAAAGCGTCAACTCCGTTATACACATTTTTTGCACGCTCGATATCACCTTTAAAACGCACTTCTGAAAACTCTGTTTCTACCATTCCCGGATTTATGCCGGTTACTTTTATTCCTTTCGGAAGTAAGTCAATTCTCATTGCTTTATTAAGTGCATCTACTGCATGTTTACTGGCACAGTAGACATTTCCATTTGGATACACCTCTTTAGCGGCTATAGATCCTAAATTGACAATATGTGCTCCCTCTTGATTTTCTAATAGCGGTATGATGGTTTTTGTAACATATAATAATCCTTTGACATTTGTGTCGATCATGCGATCCCAATCGCCGATATCGCCATCTTGGATGCTATCTAAACCCTGGCTTAATCCTGCATTATTAATAAGTACATTTATATTTTTCCACTCTGAAGGTAAGTTCTCAATTTTAGATTTTACTTCATCATAATTGCGAACATCAAGTTCAAAGATATGGATCGCAATTTGTGGATATTGTTTATTAAGTCTATCCTTAATTTCCTCTAATCTTTGGAAACGACGCGCACAAAGTAATAAATTATATCCTTCACGCGCTAAGACTTCTGCACAAGCTTCTCCAATACCTGAACTTGCCCCTGTAATGAATACTGTTTTTGACATTGAATTAATTTTAAAATAAAATAAATTTGGTTCTCTATTTTGTGGCAATATATATCGTACAAACGCCAAAAGTCTGGGGGCGAATTATTGTGTTTGAAAAACCAACGGCTTTTGTAATTTCCGCAAATTTTTCACCATCAGGAAATCGAGCTACAGATTCAGGTAGATACGAGTATGCACTCGAATCTTTTGAGAAGAGTTTTCCTATTGTTGGGGTTATTCTTTTAAAATAAAAATTATACAATTGTTTAATTGGAAATTTTTTAGGATTAGAAAATTCCAATATTATTGCTTTTCCGCCAGGCTTCAATACACGACAGATATCTGCTAAGCCCTGATTTAGATTTTCAAAATTACGGACGCCAAATGCAACCGTTACAGCATCGAAGGTGTTGTCTTCAAATTGCAACTGTTCTGAATCACCAAGTTGTACTTCAAATTGCTCAGATAAACCTTTTTGTTTAATCTTTTGCTGTGCAACATCAAGCATACCTTGCGAAATGTCTACGCCGATTATTTTTTTTGGATTCAATATTTTAATTGATTCCAGCGCGAAATCACCAGTTCCTGTTGCTACATCTAACATATATTGCGGAGCGATGGATTTTAAAGCATTAATTGCTTTTTTACGCCAGATGATATCAATGCCTAAGGATAGAAAATGATTTAAAAAGTCATAAGTTTTGGATATGTTGTTAAACATATCTGCAACTTGCTCTTTTTTACCGTCTTTTGCGTCCTTGTATGGTTTTAATGATGATGCTTCATTTGTCATAGTAGCAAAGATACAATATTCTGATTGAGCTTTAATATGATCGAAAAGGAAAAATCAAAATAGCAAAATTTTCTTGCAAATACTTTATTCAGCGTGACGATTTGAATACATTTTTAATTATTTATTATTTTTTTGATTGCGCTATTGTTGCGATAAATAGCGTAACTTTATTAACATTGGTGGAAGTTGTTAACAGTTGCTTAATGTCTTGTTAATTAGATGCTGTTTTTTATTACCAACATTTTTTTCAACATCAAATGTGGAAAACTTGAGTTGTAAATCAATGTTTATCAAAAGCTTTTGGGGTGATTGTTTTCACAACTAATTTGACTGTGTACAACTCTTGAAAAATGTCTACCTTATTTTTTTTACATTTGCTATCCGCTATCAGTTTTTTAGCGTACATGCACAAGTTTTTGGATATCATATAAGATGAGTAACGATAATAATTTTGAAGATAGTAATACTGGAACTGGTAAGAAGACCAATTTCGGAGAGCGTAGAACCAAACTCAATAATTTAGTCAGTGGATTAGGTAAACTTCCTCCACAGGCTTTAGATTTGGAAGAGGCGGTTTTAGGAGCTCTGATGTTGGAGAAAAATGCCTTAAGTGAAGTTATTGATATTCTTAAGCCAGAATCTTTTTACAAAGACGCTCATCAGAAAATTTTCGAATCTATTTTTAGCTTATTTCAGAAATCATCTCCTATTGACTTATTAACTGTTACTGCTGAGCTTCGAAAAATGGGAGCTCTGGAAATGGTTGGTGGAGCATATTATATAACACAATTAACTGATCGTGTTGTTTCTGCAGCTAATATCGAATTTCATGCGCGTATTATTTCGCAAAAATATATTCAACGTGAATTAATCAAAGTTTCAACAGAGATTATTAATAGTGCCTATGATGAAACTTCGGATATATTTGATCTTTTGGATCATGCAGAGAAGAGTTTATTTGATATTGCCCAGAATAATTTAAGAAGAGATTCTAGGAAAATGGATGATATCATGCGTGAAGCAATATCAAATTTGGAATTGTTGCGTGATCGTACAGATGGATTAACAGGTGTTCCTTCTGGTTTAACAGCATTAGATCGTATGACCTCCGGATGGCAACCTTCAGATTTAGTAATTATTGCGGCTCGTCCTGCGATGGGAAAAACAGCCTTTGTTTTATCTGTAGCACGTAATGCTGCTGTAGATCATAATAAACCTGTAGCTGTTTTCTCTCTTGAGATGTCGTCGGTGCAATTGGTTAATCGTTTGATAGCTGGAGAAACAGAAATCGAACAGGAGAAGTTGAAGAAAGGTAATCTGGCTGATCATGAATGGCAGCAACTGCATTCTAGAATTGGAAGGTTGACTGAAGCACCTTTAATTATTGACGATACACCAGCATTAAACGTATTTGAATTTAGAGCCAAGTGCCGACGTTTAAAAGCGCAGCATGATATCCAGATGGTCATTGTCGATTATTTGCAACTTATGCATGGAAAGGCCGAAGGAAAAGGTGGTGGTAATCGTGAGCAGGAAATCGGTAGTATCTCAAGGGCATTGAAATCTGTTGCAAAAGAGTTAAATGTTCCGGTATTGGCCCTTTCACAATTAAGCCGTGCGGTAGAGTCTCGTCCAGGGAATTCAAAACGTCCTATGCTTTCGGATTTACGTGAATCCGGATCTATTGAGCAAGATGCAGATATGGTATTATTTTTATACCGTCCGGAGTATTATGGTATGACTGAAGATGAAGAAGGTCGATCAACTGCTGGTGTAGGAGAGGTTATTATTGCTAAGCACCGTAATGGTGAAACCGGAATTGTACCACTTCGTTTTGTCGGTAAATATGTGAAGTTTGTTGATTTGGAAGATGAATTTACAGGTGTTGGTGCGGCAGATGGTTTTAATAATCCAACATCATTCAGTTCTCCAGCAATGAATCCTTCGGCTATGTTTAGTGGTAGTGATATGGGAGGCATGACTGGTGGTATTACAATGCCTTCACGTATGAATGACATGCCGGACGATGCGCCTTTTTAATAACTTTTGAATATACGGTTATAATAAAAGAAGCACTGTTTACAAAACAGTGCTTCTTTTATTTCATACTGATTACTTTATCTACGATATAGACCGTATTTCCTCGCCAAGGTAGTGCTCCATGATATTCCTTATAATGCAGATCAAAGTACTTTCCACTATTTGATTCGAGTTGTTTAAAAACGGTATCGTCTTCAATTGAAAATTCAAATTGATTGCTTGCTACACCACCAGCTTTCATCTGTCCAAAACCCTCTTGAATAAGCTTTCCTTCATACGTTTTGAAAACATTTCCTTTTTTGACAGCATAATTTAAATATCCTGATTTAACACCTTCTCCGAAAACGAAGTAATATTTATAATATGTTATGCTAGCTCCAATTGCTAAAATAACTAAGATGGTGATAAATAAAAATTTTTTAAAACCTCCTTTTCTTTGTTGCGTATCTGTAGAATTAGTCATATCTGAGTTTAATTTTATAATAAACTTAAGTAAAATTGTTTAGATGAACAATAAAGTTTCGTTTATACTTAAATCAATTTTTAGGCCATCTTTTTTTATATCGGTATTTATAATTCCTTAATTAATACTGGTTTTGGTTGTCTAAAAATGTAATTATGTAGTAATGCATTTATTTGCTGGAAGGAGTCGGTTATTCTGATTATAGTCAATCCTTTATCTGCGTATTTATTTTTTTGCATTAGGTAATGATGAATTCAAAATAGTAAATGTTGAGACTTCTCTGTATAATATTATCTAAATTTGTTTTTTGAAAAACGATGGATGATACAATATTAAATAAGAAGAGGAAAATAATTCATTTAGATATGGATGCATTTTTTGCTTCTGTTGATCAACGCGATTTTGAAGAATTACGGGGTAAGCCTATCGCCGTTGGTGGATCTCCTGATGGACGTGGTGTTGTAGCCACTGCTAGTTATGAGGCGAGAAAATATGGTGTTAAGTCGGCTATGTCATCTATACAAGCTATAAAATTATGTCCCCACTTAATTTTTACTCGTCCTAGATTTGATGTTTACAAACAGGTGTCCGATCATATTCGTTCCATTTTTTATCGTTATACTGATTTGGTTGAACCGCTATCTTTGGATGAGGCGTTTTTAGATGTATCGGATGATAAACAACATATTGGGTCGGCTCTAGAGATTGCTAAGAGAATTAAACGTGAAATAAAAGACGAACTTAATTTGACCGTGTCTGCTGGGGTGTCGGTTAATAAATTTGTGGCAAAGATAGCTTCGGATATGAATAAACCTGATGGTTTAACTTTTATAGGCCCTTCAAAGATTGTAACTTTTATGGAGGAGCTACCTGTTGAAAAATTTTTTGGAGTTGGAAAAGTAACGGCAAATAAAATGCGCTCTTTGGGTATTTTTAAAGGTCTTGATCTAAAAAAGCAATCACATGTAGATTTGATGCGATGGTTTGGTAAATCGGGAGATTTTTTTTATCAAATTGTGAGAGGTATTGACAATCGAGCAGTTGTACCAAATCGTATTCGTAAATCTATTGGTATTGAAGATACTTTTCCTAGTGATATTGGACAGTTAGATGAATTAAAATCAATTTTGGAAGACTTAAATTCACGACTTTATACACGACTTGAAAAAGGTGGTAAATGGGGGAGAACTTTGACTTTAAAAGTAAAATTTGCAGATTTTACGGTGTTGACAAGAAGTATCTCTATCTTGGAGATTTTTAAACATCAAGAAGATATGTATCAAATTGCACTTTCATTACTTTTGAAACTGGAGTTTGATAAAAAGGTCCGGTTAATGGGGATTTCGATTTCAAATTTTAAAGATGAAAGTAATGACCGTTTCGAGGGTTATCAATTGTCTCTGTTTGATGATTAATTAAATTCGAGTTGTCTAATCACCTTGTTACAACTTAAATTTCTTGTAAATAGGGGCAATTTCCTATATTAGTGCTCAAACTTAGATAATCTTCATATTTAAATGAGTAAATTAATTACCGCGCTGAGTCTTACGGCTTTTATTCTGGTATCAGAATCTACAGTTCAGGCGCAACAAAAACGATTGGATTTTGATCAATCTTGGGGAAATCGAAATTCATTAACACAAAATGTCAACCTCTACCCTGGTTGGGCAAACAGTGTCGCTTATCTAGAACGTGATGCGAAAGATGGTAAAACGTATCAAATTGATTTGAAAAGTAGGAAACGTGAATTATATGTCGTTCCTGCCAAATCATCTGTCAAAGTATACGTTTCAAAAAATGATATTTTTATTCAGGACGGTAGTCAAGCAGCTAAGCAACTGACAAGTTCTCCTGATATTGCAGAGCAAAACCCAACACTTTCACCAGATGGTAAACTTGTTGCTTTTACACGTAAAAGTGATTTGTATGCGATTGATTTAACGACAGGCAAGGAAATTCGTTATACTACCGATGGTACAGATGTTATCTACAATGGTTGGTCATCGTGGGTGTATTATGAGGAGATCTTAGGTAGATCAACTAATTATAAAGCTTTTTGGTGGTCGCCAGATAGTAAGAAGTTGGCTTTTATGCGCTTTGATGATACAAAGGTGCCTATGTTTCCAATTTATGTGTCGAAAGGTCAACACGGTTATCTAGAAGAAACGCGTTATCCTAAAGCTGGAGATCCAAATCCAGAAGTTAAGGTCGGTTTTGTAAATGCTACTGGTGGAGAAGTGACCTGGTCTGATTTTAACGAAAAGGATGATCAATATTTTGGCCAACCTTATTGGAGTTTTGATAGTAAAAATATCATGGTTCAATGGATGAATCGTGATCAGAATAATTTGAAATTTTATCAAGTTGATCCTAACTCTGGAGCTAAGAAAGAAATTTATGATGAAAAACAATCTTCATGGATTAATTTAGATCATGAAGAGCGTATCACCTATCTGGCCGATAACAAACACTATATATTAAAATCAGATAAGACAGGCTGGGCTCACTATTATCTTTATACTTTAGATGGTAAGTTATTAAATCCAATTACATCGGGTAATTGGCAGGTGACTTCATTAGAGTATATCGATGAGAAGGCAAAAGTAGTTTACTTCATGGCGCGTAAAGAGAATTCGGCACGTTATGATCTATATCGTGTTGACTTTTCAGGTAAGAATATGAAAAGACTGACATTTGGTGATTATTCGCATGATGTAAAAGTATCTCCTGACGGACATTATTTCATAACTAATTATTCTAACGTAAGTACACCTAATAAGGTAGCACTAGTTGACAATAAGGGTAAAATTGTAAAAGAACTGGCCGATAGTAGAGCATCGGATTTTAATACCTATAAATTTGGTGAGACAAAATACTTTACTATAAAGTCTGATGATGGACAGTATGATTTACCTGTTGTCGTGACTTATCCGACGGATTTTGATGAATCGAAAGAATACCCTGTTATTTTCAGTATATATGGTGGTCCTGACGCAGGTACTGTGAAAGATACATGGAAAGGTACAAGAAGTCAATATTGGGCTAATGAGGGCGTTATTCAAGTGTCGGCTGATCATCGTGCATCTGGACAATTTGGAAAACAGGGCGTAGCACTTATGCATCGTAATCTGGGGCACTGGGAAATTATAGATTATTCTACTGTTGCGAAATGGTTTAAAGCAAAACCTTGGGTAGCTAAAAATAAATTTTTGATTACTGGCCATAGTTATGGCGGTTATATGACATGTTTAGCAATGACTAAAGCCGCAGATGTTTTTGATTTTGGGATAGCTGGTGCTCCTGTGACATCATGGGAGTTGTATGATACCCATTACACAGAGCGCTGGATGGATACGCCACAAGATAATGCAGAGGGATATAAAAATGGTTCTGTCTTAACTTATACGGATAATTACAAAGGTATTTTGAGAATTATGCATGGCGATATGGACGATAATGTTCATTTGCAAAATACCATGCAATTGGTTGATGCTTTGACCGATCGTTCTGTACCTTTCGAGTTGATGATTTATCCGGGTAGTCGTCACGGATTTGAAAGATCTAAAAATGCATATGATTTTAAAGAACGTGTACGTTTTTACTATCAGTATTTATTAGAAAAACCGGTTCCAAAGGACTTTAAATAGAGGTGTACCTATAACTAAAGCCTTCTCAGAATATTATTTGAGAAGGCTTTTTTGTTTTGCTATCTTTTGTGTGTAAAAAAAGATGAAATATTGAGTTGTTAAATTGTTGATAACCAAAAATTATTTCATCTTTGTGTAATTTATTTTTATTTCGATGATTCAGTTTCTCAAGGAGAGCACTTTTGCTGTTAATGAAGTTTTAAGCAGATCAATTCATATACTAAAGGGACATTATTTCTCAATAGGGGGATTGTTATTGTCAATTTTTTTATTGTTTGTTGTTGCTCATGAATTAACTTTTTATTTGGAGACCTCAAGTATACTTCTCAAAATTCCTTTGATGCTGTTATTTGCTGTAACTTTATTAGGCTTACAATTGTTTCTGTTTAAATTTATTTTGAATTTATTGGATCATAAAGAGCATGTGGGTGTTGTTAAAACATGGCCTTCCTGGGCAGAATTAATTAATTTTTTAGGTGGAATTGTCGTTTTTACATTAGCTTCTATACTGATTCTTTTTTTTGCTATGATTGTTTGTTTCCCGCTTATCTATATGGGTATAGATACGGAGGTGGTATCATTTGAGATCGTACCAAATGTAGGAGCAATCTTATCCTTCTTTATATTGCTTCGTATCTCATTCTTTCCTTTTTTTATTATTGATAAAGGAATTAGTGTCATGAAGTCTTTGCGTTGGAGTCTGGCGATTACGAAAGGAAATATAATTCGTTTATTTTTAATTTTATTGAGTTTAGCTTTTGTTAGCGTATTAAATATTTATTGTGTTTATATGGAGTATTCCATTATGGCAATTATATTTAGTTTAATAAATTCATTTTTAATTATCCCGTTAACTTCTGTTGTCTATACAGTTGCTTACCGAGATATGGTTCAAGAATATAAGGGTAGTGAAGATCCGAGTATTTTAAGTAATATATTTTAATAAATAATTTTGATTTTGAATAAAAAAGGAATTGCGGTTTTAGGTTCAACGGGTAGTATAGGTACACAAACCTTAGATGTGGTACGCGCCTTTCCTGATCTTTTTCATGTTGTAGTATTGACCTGCGGTTCAAATGCTACTTTGTTAGTAGCGCAGGCATTAGAATTTTTGCCCGACGCTGTTGTTATTATCAATGAAGAACAAGTTGATTTTGTTAAATCAAAATTAGGACATACTCAAATTGCGGTTTACTCAGGTATGCAGGCTTTAGAAGAAGTGGTACAGTTTGAGTCGGTTGATGTTGTTTTGAATGCCATTGTAGGTGCTGCTGGACTCAGACCTACTGTTAAGGCTATTTCCTGCGGTAAGGATATCGCACTAGCTAACAAAGAAACACTGGTTGTTGCGGGTGAATTGGTGATGAGCTTAGCTTCTCAATATCAAGTTAAGATGTTGCCAGTCGACTCGGAACATTCAGCGATTTTCCAATGTTTGGTTGGTGAAGAAGCTAATCCGATTGAAAAAATATATATCACTGCCTCTGGAGGGCCTTTTCGTGGGAAGGACCGTTCGATATTGACTTCCGTAACAAAGGAACATGCTTTGAAACATCCGAATTGGGTAATGGGTGCTAAGATTACGATTGACTCGGCTTCATTAATGAATAAAGGACTTGAAGTAATCGAAGCAAAATGGCTTTTTGATCTGAAAGTAGACCAAGTTGATGTAATTGTACATCCTCAGTCCATTGTACATTCGCTTGTACAGTTTCAAGATGGATCTTTAAAAGCACAACTCGGATTGCCAGATATGAAGTTACCGATACAGTATGCCCTGTCTTATCCAAATCGTTTAAAGAATACTTTTGAACGGTTTAATTTTATGGATTATCCAGAATTAACTTTCGAAAAGCCAGATTTGGAAACTTTTAAAAATTTGGCATTAGCTTATGATTCTTTACGAAAGGGAGGGAATAGTGCCTGTGTACTCAACGCAGCAAATGAAGTCGTTGTGGATGCATTTTTGAAGGATAAGATTAGTTTTTTAGGAATGAGTGATGTGATCGAGACTGTATTGGAAAAAGTAAATTATCTTGCGAGACCAAGTCTAGATGACTATATTGAGTCCGATTATGCTGCAAGGAGAGTTGCGCAAGAAATAATCAATTAAGTAAATAATTATAGAAGAAGATACATGGGTGTTTTAATTATGGTGGCACAAGTCATATTGGGCTTGTCAATTTTGATCGTATTGCATGAGTTGGGCCATTTTTTAGCGGCACGCGCTTTTGGAATTAAAGTAGAAAAATTTTATTTATTTTTTGATGCATGGGGTGTCAAATTATTTAAATTCAAATATAAAGACTGTGAATATGGAATTGGCTGGTTGCCTTTAGGTGGCTATGTTAAAATTGCTGGTATGATTGACGAATCCATGGATACTGAGCAATTGAGTGGAGAGCCTCAAGAATGGGAGTTTCGTTCAAAACCAGCTTGGCAACGTTTGATCGTGATGCTAGGTGGTATTATTGTTAATGTCATTGTTGGTGTTGTTGTATTTTGGATGTTAACATTTAAAATGGGCACTACGGACATCAAGAATGATCAATTGGTGAATGGTATTGTACCCGGGGAAATTGGGAAGTCAATCGGCTTGCAGGCGGGAGACCGTATTTTGGCTATTGATGGCACTAAGATTGAAAACTATTCAGATTTAATTAGCTCTAAACTATTAATGGGAGGAGTAGATCTGACTGTAAATCGTGCTGGTGCTGATACAAAAATTCATGTTCCAGCGGATATTTTAAATACAATTGCGGATAAAAAAGATGAGAAATTTATAGAACCACGGATGAAAATGACCTCTGTTGCAGCTATTCAACCGGGTTCAGAAGCAGTTAAAATGGGTTTTCTTAAAGGCGATAGTATTGTTGCAGTTGACAATACGCCAATTCAGTTTTTTGATCAGTTTAAGGACCAATTGAAAGCAAAAGTCGGAAAACCAGTTGAATTGAAAATTGTACGCGATGGTCAAGAACAATCTTTAAAAGGTGTTGTGCCTTCTGATGCGATTTTGGGTTTTAATGTTAATCCGGATCAAACCATTAAAACATTTACGATTCATTATAGTTTAATGGAGTCTTTGCCAATGGGGGCAAAGAAAGCATTCACGGTTATTACTGATAATGCAAAAGGATTTGGTAAGATATTTAAGGGAGAGATTCGTGCCGATAAAGCTTTATCAGGTCCTGTAGGTATTGCCCAGTTGTTCGGTACTGAAGTGGACTGGGTACGCTTCTGGTCATTAGTAGGTATGTTGTCTATGGCTCTGGCATTCATGAATTTATTACCGATACCGGCATTAGATGGTGGACACGTGGTATTTTTGTTGATCGAAATGATCCAAGGAAAACCATTAAGTGAAAAATTCTTAGAGAAGGCACAGATGGTAGGTTTCTTTATTTTACTTGCTCTAATGGTCTTTATTTTTGGAAATGACATTTTTAAATTATTCAAGTAAGGGATATAAAGTTTATACAAGGGGGTCTTACTTAATTTGTAAGACCCTTTTTATTTTTAGATATTTGTATTATGGATGGAAAAACAAGAGCAACGATTAAACCTGGTATGTTGGTTAACATTATCTTGAAAAAAGATCAGCGATCAGGAGAACTTACTGAAGGTATTGTTAAGGATCTTCTGACATCTGCACCATTTCACCATAGAGGAATCAAGGTTCGGTTGATGGATGGTCAGATCGGTCGAGTTGCAGAGATAATTGAGGATGACTTTTAACCTATTTTAGTTTTATAAAAAAAGCTTCTGACCTAATAGGATAGAAGCTTTTTTTATAAAACATTTTAAGAAATTGCTCTTTCGATCTTCATTATAGACCAGATTTATAACTGGTCTTAGATGATCGGAAATATCTTTTTCTGAATATCTATTTTAAAATTCTTTTGTAGGGAATCAAAAAATAAATGATTGCTTGGATTATTTTGAAAGACTAAATACGGAATCTCTATAATCTCTTTTTGTGTTTTTATTCTAAAGTACCCAAATAATAATCCTTTTGTATTTTGGATTGATTCAATTTGTTGCACTGCCTTAACATCTCGTAACAAATTAAAGTGATAAGGGTCTTTTGTCATAGATTCAATGATTACATCTTCAGTTTGCTTATTATACCAAATTACTTGACTGCTCGTTTTCTTTAAATGATTCTTAAAAAGAAAAAGGTAACCAATCATGTATATTGATATTGGAAATAGGAATAGTAAAATCTTTATCTTGATTATCAGCGCAAGCATAATAATCAATAAAATTGCTCCTATGCCTACATTTTTCATTACCTTTTGAGATGTGTCTGCTATGATAACTTTGGATGTATCTATTTTTTGATAACCATTTTTTACAATAATAGCTGGACTATTGGTTGCGGTAAATGACGCGGACAGCTTTTTACTGATGTAGTACAATAAAAATAAAATAAGTCCAACTATTAATATAACTTTGGTCATGACAGTTTATATGTTAATACTGTTCATTATCATTTGGATAATTAACTGATTTTACATCAGCTACATATTGTCCTACAGCTCCCGTTATTTCTTGATATAATTGTGCATATTGTCTTAAAAACTTAGGTTTAAAGCCTTTAGTCATACCTAACATATCATTGACAACTAGAACTTGTCCGTCACATTGGTTACCAGCGCCTATACCAATAGTCGGTATCGCTAAACTTGCACTTACTTCGGCAGCAAGTGCTGCTGGTATTTTTTCCAACACGATGGCAAAACAACCTGCTTCTTGCAGTGCTAGCGCATCGGCCTTTAATTTTTCAGCTTCATTATCATCTTTAGCACGAACACCAAAATTTCCAAATTTATTAATTGCTTGTGGTGTTAATCCCAGATGTCCACAAACTGGTATTCCCGCATTTATAATTTTCTTAATGTTGTCAATGATTTCTAGACCACCTTCCAATTTAAGGGCGTGTGCTCCCGACTCTTTCATGACACGTACTGCAGATAAATAGGCTTGATCGATGCTTCCCTGATATTCGCCGAAAGGAAGATCCACTACAACCATTGCTCTAGTTGTACCTCTTACAACAGATGCCGCGTGGTAGATCATCTGGTCTAAGGTGATGGGCAGTGTTGTTTCATAGCCTGCAAATACGTTCGCAGCGGAGTCGCCTACTAAAATGATATCGATGCCACCTTCGTCAAGCGCTTTTGCCATGGTGAAATCATAACCTGTTAACATCGCGATTTTTTCATGACGATGTTTCATTTCCTGTACCTGTACTGTAGTGATACGTTTTATTTCTTTATTTACAGACATTACTGATTTGTTTAAATTAACCAAAATTAGAGAAATTCGTTGAATTAAGGTCATTAATTATTGATTTTAAAATGATAGTTTGGTAATTAGCAGATTAAATTGCTTTGATTTTACTATTTTTGCAGGATGAGAGAAAACGAAACTCGCTTATTTAAATTTCCAAAATTTTCCGATCTAATTGTTTTTGAAGATGATAATTTGATTGTTATCAATAAACCCCCTTTCATTGCTTCGTTAGATGAGCGTGAAGGAGGAGAGATCAATATTTTACGATTAGCAAAAAAATATTACGCAGATGCGCAGATTTGTCACCGGTTAGATAAGGAAACTTCTGGATTATTACTGATTGCTAAAAATCCTGAGACCTACCGTTCTGTTTCTATTGAATTTGAAAGACGTCGTGTCAATAAGGTATATCATGCTATCATTGCAGGCACACATACATTTACGGAATTAAAAGTTGAGTTACCCATTTTAAATCAAGGAAGCAAAAATGTGTCAATAGATCGCGCCAAAGGTAAGGCGGCTACTACAATTTTTAATTCAATACGTTATTTTAACCACTATACTTTAGTCGAATGTAAGCCTATTACAGGCCGTATGCATCAAATTCGTATTCACTTAGCCACACAGAAAGCTGCAATTGTGGGGGATGATATGTATCATGGAAAACCGGTATACTTATCACAGATTAAAAAACGTGGGTTTTCTTTGGCTAAAAATGAAGAGGAACTACCAATTATGAAGCGCTTTGCTTTGCACTCCCGGTATGTTGACTTTACAATTGATGGAAAGAAGTTTGAGTTTGAAGCCCCATATCCAAAGGATTTTGCGACTTTGCTTAAACAGTTAGAAAAGTTTGATTCTTAAATGCCGATCATGAATCCGAAAACAAAAAAAATAATTGGCAATTCAGTATTTGTCGTTATCATTCTTTTGCTTTTGTGGCCAACAAGTAGAGCTTATTTTCAACAAGGCTTAATGAAAATTGGTTTATTTAAACCAACATTGGAAGAACCTGAAAAAATAGATTCGCAGATTTCTGTTCAGAATAACATTTCTTTTAAAAATGATAAAGGGGAGATCGTGAATATGAACGATCTAAAGGGTAAAGTTGTATTCATTAATTTTTGGGCCACATGGTGTCCTCCTTGCATTGCAGAAATGCCTTCCATTGCTACGTTATATGAACGATTGAAAGGTAATAGTGAAGTCGTTTTTCTGATTGTAGAAATTGAAGGAGAATCTGAGAAGGCAAATAAATTTATGGCGGGTAAACAATTAAATCTACCCGTTTATTATCCAAATTCACAAATTCCTAAAGAATGGTTAGGTGGTTCTATACCAACGACATTGATTATCAATAAACATGGTGAGATTGCTACTAAACATGAAGGTTTAGCAGATTATTCTCGTCAGGAAGTTTCAGATTTTATAATTGAATTAACAAAAAAATAAGTACAGAATAACCGGTATGACTAGAGCAGAACTTATTCAACAGATTAAGATAAAAAAATCATTTCTTTGTGTTGGTTTAGATACAGATATTACAAAAATACCAGAGCATCTACTGGCAGAGGAGGATCCAATTTATACCTTTAATAAGGCCATTATTGATGCTACATCAGATTTGTGTGTCGCATACAAACCGAATATCGCATTTTATGAGAGTTACGGTATTAAAGGATGGCAGTCTTTGCAAAAAACTTGGGAGGCTTTACCTAAAGATTGTTTGAGTATTGCTGATGCTAAACGTGGTGATATCGGAAATACATCAAAAATGTATGCACAGGCATTTTTTGATGAAAAGCAATCGGGATTAGGTTTTGATTCCATTACGATAGCACCATATATGGGAAATGATTCTGTTACTCCCTTTTTAGATTTTGATGGCAAATGGGCAATTGTACTGGCATTGACATCAAATGCAGGAAGCCTGGATTTTCAAAATTTTAAGAATGAATCAGGTTTGCAGTTATTTGAGCAAGTCATTGATAAAGTGAATACATGGGGAACAATTGAAAACCTGATGTATGTAGTAGGTGCGACCCGTGGTGAAGGTTTTATTAAGATTCGTGAGCATGCTCCTGATCATTTCCTTTTAGTTCCGGGTGTTGGAGCGCAGGGAGGTTCTCTTCAAGATGTCTGTCAATATGGAATGAATAAGGATTGTGGCCTTTTAGTAAACAGCACAAGAGGTATTATCTATGCTTCAAAAGGACATGATTTTGCGGAGAAAGCAAGAGAAGAGGCTTTGAAATTACAACAAGAGATGGAAGCCGAATTAATTAAGGCTGGAATTATTAGTTAATTCTTACATATCGGCATATTGAAAAGCTTCAGATCGAAAGGTCTGAAGCTTTTTTGTTGGAGATTTTATTTTATGTATTTAGATGATTGATCGTGATTATTCATAAAGAAGAAATTGTAAATTTAAAATATAAAATAGATAACAATGAATGTAGTGAGTACTCTACTATTAGCATGTATGCTAGGAACTGGCTGTGTGGTTGATGCACAAGAGATCGAAAATATTGTAGAGGGTGAAGTTTTTACTTCAACGAAGTCTAGTGAAGATATGTATCAGTTAGTCTGGAAACTTTACAAATCTAACAAGCACGAAGAAGCTTTAAAACTTATCGATAAGCTTATCGCTCAAGATAAAACAATAAGTGCTTATTACGAATTGAAATGCTACATCTTAATTGCACTAAAAAGAAACGCAACTATTATTGAGACTGCCACGAAGGGTATCGCATTAGATCCTGATAATCATTCGTTTTACGATATAAGAGGTAATACTTATTATTTTGATTTAAAACCCGAATTGGCAAGATCTGATTATCAAAAGGTACTCCAATTGGAAAAAAATAATGCTCGTTATTATAATAATTATTTGAAGTTACTTAATGAAATGCGCAAGGATGATGAATTGATAAATGTATTTAAGCTTTTCGAGAATAGCATGGTAAGTGGAGAAGATATCAAGGAACCTCGATTTATAGCTGATGTTTACTTTTATGGAGCCTTGGCCTATCAACGTCAAAAAGATAATTTAAGAGCTGTTGACCTTCTTGGGAACGCAATTAAAAAATCTCCAGAAGCAGCGATGTATTACAATAATAGAGGTTTGATATTTCAAGATCTAAATAAACTGGAAGCTGCAAAGAAGGATTTGGATAAAGCTATTGAATTGGATCGTGATAATCCTGTTTATTATGAAAATAGATATGCTATCTTTTTTGATTTAAAGAAATATCAAGAGGCGCAAAATGACCTATTAAAAGTAATTAGTCTGGGAAATTCTGATCTAGATATCTATGCTGCATTGGCACTGACCTATGATGTTCTTAATAATTATCCAAAAGCTGCTGAATATTATGATTTGGTTTTACGTAAAAATCCAAATCAAACAATGATTCTAAGTAACTATGCTTATGCTTTATTTGAATTGAATCAAATATCTAAAGCTATTGAAATGTTTGAACGGGCGCTTGTTACTGATCCTGCAGAGGTTGATATTTTGGTAGGTCTAGCAGTCTTATATCATGTTGATGGGAAAGAAAATAAGTCTAAAGATTTATTTCAGGACATTAAAATCAAGACAAAATATGAGGCAAAAAAACAGCTACTCGAAACTTTGGAAAAGGAAGATTATAGATTTTCTTCAAAATTTAAAGCGGCATGGGAAAACTGTTTTAGTGATTAATGTTATTTAAGCCTGATCAAAAGCTGTTATTTTTTTGCAATAAAAATAGGGTGTGTTTTATACAGAATGAGTATTTTGAGAAGATTTAAGTCAAATTTCCTTTCTATAAATTCATATCAAATGCGTAACTTTGCGCCATGCCAGAAAAAATTATAATTCTTGACTTTGGTTCGCAATACACGCAATTAATCGCGCGTCGTGTAAGAGAACTTAATGTGTATTGTGAAATTCACCCATTTAACAAATTACCTGAATTTGACGAGACTGTAAAGGGAGTAATCCTTTCGGGAAGTCCATATTCAGTAAGACAAGAGGAAGCTCCTCAAATTGATTTTAAATCAATTCAAGAGCGTTTTCCTTTATTAGGTGTTTGTTATGGTGCACAATATATCGCTCAAAAATCAGGAGGTGAAGTATTACCTTCGGAAATCCGTGAATATGGACGTGCTAATTTGCAATTTGTGAATGCTGAGAATGAATTATTAGCGGGTGTACCGGTTCAGTCTCAAGTATGGATGTCTCATGGTGATACTATTAAAGAAGTTCCTTCAAACTTTGAAATTATCGCAAGTACAGATAAAGTACGTGTAGCAGCTTATCACATTATCGGTACAAGAACTTTTGGTATTCAATTTCATCCAGAGGTGACCCACAGTACAGATGGTGTAGTTTTATTGAAAAACTTTGTTGTGGAGATCTGTGGATGTGCTCAAGAGTGGACTCCAGATGCTTTTGCTGAAACAAGTGTTGCTTCTCTGAAAGCGGAATTAGGTGACGATCACGTAATTTTGGCATTATCAGGAGGAGTTGATTCTACTGTTGCAGCTGTTTTATTACATCAAGCCATTGGCAAAAATTTGCATTGTATTTTTGTTGATCATGGTTTGTTACGTAAAGGTGAATTTGAACAGGTTTTGGATTCATATAAAAACATGGGACTTAACATTAAAGGTATAAACGCAAAAGAATTATTTTTTGGTCGTTTAGCTGGTGTTTCTGATCCTGAACAAAAACGTAAAATTATCGGTAATTCTTTTATCGATGTATTCGATGAGGCAGCAAAAGAAATTCAAAAGGAATTGCCTGAAGGTATTGAGGCAAAATGGTTAGGTCAAGGTACTATTTATCCAGATATCATTGAATCGGTATCGGTTAAGGGGCCTTCTGCGACTATTAAATCGCATCATAATGTTGGCGGTTTACCTGACTACATGAAGCTGAAAGTAGTAGAGCCTCTGAAGACTTTATTTAAAGACGAAGTAAGACGTGTTGGTAAAACATTGGGTGTTGATCCAGCTATTTTAGGCAGACATCCTTTTCCTGGTCCAGGGTTAGCTATTCGTATCTTAGGAGATATCACTGAAGATCGTGTACGTATTGTACAAGAAGCTGATGATATTTACATCCGTAATTTGAAAGAAGCAGGATGGTATGATAAGGTTTGGCAAGCTGGCACGATTTTTCTTCCTGTTCGTTCTGTAGGAGTGATGGGCGATGAGCGTACATATGAGCATGTTGTTAGTTTACGTGCTGTAGGTTCATTGGACGGCATGACTGCAGATTGGATTCACTTACCTTATGATTTGTTGGCAAAGATTTCAAATGAAATTATCAACCACGTCAAAGGCATTAATAGAGTTGTATATGATATCAGTTCAAAACCACCAGCGACGATTGAGTGGGAATAAAATTGCTCTTGCAGTAGCATTGGCTTTAAGTCTTGCAAGCTGTACGACAAAAAAAACAGGCGTACTTCGCTCACCTTCTAGTAAAGGTGAGCAGGGTACTGTTTCTAATAATAGCGGTAAAACTGCTGCTGAACAGGCTGAAGAAGCCAGAAAACTCGAAGCTGCTAAAGCGAGTGAAAGCCTTAAAAATCAAAAATCAATTGCTCTTCTCTTACCTTTTCAATTAAACCGTATCGCAGGTATGCGTCCCACGGCTGAAGACGTTAAAAGATCGGCTTTAGCGTTGGATTTTTATCAAGGGTTTCAACTTGGCTTGGAAGAATTGGGTGAAAAAGGAAGTAAATTTAGTTTAAAGGTTATAGATTCTGAAGATGATAATTTTAGAAACACATCTTTAGCTGCTTCAGCGTCTATAAAAAATGCCAATTTAATTGTAGGACCTGTTTATCCAAAAGAGATTAGAGCATTTTCACAAGCCTTTAAAGAAAAAAATATTTTACAAATTTCACCTTTAGCGGCAACTTTGGCTTCCGAGTTTGCGATTCCCAATTTAGTGTCTTTAACACCTTCTATTCGTGCTCACTCTGAAATTATGGCGAAGCATGTAGCAAAGCAATATGCTTATGGCGACGTTGTTTTGGTTTACAATATACAAGATGGCGATAGTAAACAGTTTTTGGATAACTTTGCATCAGAGGCATTGGGTTATAATAAAAGTCTGCAAATAAAAGTTGTGACTTCTATAGCTGAATTAAACGAAAACTTAGTTGTTGCTGGGACTAATCATATTGTCTGTGGTACTACAAATAGAAATCAGATTAGAGCATTATTAGCAAATATGGACGTGCAAAGCAGTGAGTCGGGTTATGCTTTTAAGTTGTATGGTCACCCAAATTGGGCAAAATTATCTTTTGAAGATTACACGAATATTGATCGTTATGAGTTGACCGTGACGACATCAACATTAGTGGATGAAAATGCTGAGCGAACAAGACGATTTAATCAAAAGTATAAGAATAAGTTTCAGGTAATTCCGTCAGATTTTTCTTATAAAGGTTACGATGCCGCTATTTATTTTGGGGGCTTAATTGCTAAGTATGGCGATGACTACGCGCAACACTTGGTTAAGGAAACCTATTCTGGAATAAATAGTGATTTTAGTTTTGATTACTTTCCTGAGTGGGGATATGTAAATAGAGGGGTTCGATTTATGGTGTATCGTAATAATAGTTTTGATAGGAAGTAAAGATGAGTGATTTTAGTGAAAAAAGAGTACAGCAGCAAATTCGTAATTTTGAAAGAGCAATGGATGGTTATGAAGGGAATGAGCCGTTTGCTCGTTATCTAACTTCATTTTTTAAAATTAATAAGCAAATGGGATCAAAGGACAGAAAATGGACTTCCCGGTTGTGTTATAATTATTTTCGATTGGGTAAGGGGGCAACGCAGCTTTCTCAACAAAAAAGATTAATCATTGCGGAGTACTTATGTGAAACAGAAAGTCCATTTGTCGCTTTATTTGAACCTGATTGGAATTTAAGCCTATCATTGGAAGAAAAAATAGCTTTTTTAAAAAAACTAGAATTATTGGAGCTTGATACCATTTTTCCTTTTAAAAATTACCTTTCATCTGCGATAGATCAGGTTGATTTTATACAAAATCAATTCTTGCAACCTGACTTATTTATTCGGATTAGAAAAGGTAAGGAAAAGTTTGTGAAAGCTATTTTTGAAGCGGAACAGATCGGCTATAAATTTATAACGGAACAAACTGTTGCTTTAGCAAATGGAACTTCACTACAGCGGTTTAAGGATCTCGATGGTGTAATCGAAGTGCAAGATCTTTCTTCTCAGCGGACCCTTGAATTTATGGATGCTTTGCCGAAAGAAAATTGGTGGGATGCCTGTGCCGCTTCTGGTGGTAAGGCTTTATTGTTCCTAGATAAACATCCGACTACTAATTTATTGGTTTCAGATGTTCGTATGAGCATTCTGCGTAATTTAGATGAACGTTTTGAAAGGGCTGGTATAAAAGCTTATCGAAAAAAAATAGTTGATTTAACGAAAGATACTACCCCTATTTTGGGAGTTGAGCTTTTTGATGGAGTTATTTTAGATGCTCCATGCACCGGCTCTGGAACTTGGGGTCGTAGCCCTGAAAATATGAGTTATTTTAATGCAAAGAAGATCGATGAGTTTGCCACATTGCAAAAAGAAATTGCTAAAAATGTTTCATTGCATTTGAAAGTGGGTAAACCTTTGGTATACATCACTTGTTCTGTTTTTGAGAAAGAAAATGAGGAGGTGATTGCTTATATTCAAAAAGAACTGGGGTATAGTCTCCATTCTTATAAAGTATTAAAAGGATATTATGAAAAGGCGGATAGTATGTTTGTTGCCCGTTTAATCAAACTTTAATAAAATAAGAAATTTATAATTATAAAAGCCATTTGCATATCGCAAATGGCTTTTATAATTATAGAACTATTAGATTTGAATTAGTTTATTCACATTTACCCGGTACAACGAGCACAGGACATGTTGCTTTTCTAATTACAGCTTCAGAAACGGAGCCCGAGATAAAATGATCAAACCCTGTTCTACCATTTGATCCCATTACGATGAGATCAGCTGACCACTCATGAGAAGTGGCTAGTATTTCTTCTTTTACCGAGCCTATTCTATTGAATAAGAAAACTTCATTAGCGCCTTCGAACTCTTGTCCTAGTTCTTCTAAGTATTTTTGAGCATTCTGCTGTTCTATTTCCGATACTTCGGGTATGATGATTGGTTGTTGACCTAACAGCGGATCTGCACCATAGCTGGCAGGAGAAGTGGGAGAGGTAACCGTCACTAAAGCTACTGAAGCTTCAAATTTTTTAACCATTTCTTTAGCATAGGAAATCGCTTTATGTGAACATGGTTCATCGTCCACAGCAACTAATATTCTCGTTATTTTTACAACATTGGTATCCATGGTTCTGATATTAAAGTTTATATTCGTACATATTAATAACTTGAATATACGGTTTTTTGTTTTAGAAATATGGAATTTGGAATATGTAATTTAACAATTGTACCATTGCGGGCGGAGGAATCACATCGGAGTGAAATGATTTCTCAATTGCTGTTTGGAGAAGCTTTCGAAATACTGACGAAATCAAAGGACTGGACAAAAGTTCGTACTGAAATGGACTCTTATGTTGGTTGGATACAGAATGGGCAATTTTTAGCAATAACAGATGATCAGTATGAGGAGTACCAGTCGTTAAGTAAGGTAAAGATCGGTTTTGATGGGGGGCATCTTATCAATAATGATCTTTGTATACAGCTTTTACATGGAACTATTGTACGAAGGGATTTTCCTTATATTGGAGTAGATCATTTAGTAGAGCTTAATGCAATTGAACTGCATTTTGAGCAAGAAGACTTCATCGAGCAGGTTGCAATACTCGCAAAGCAATACTGGGATGTACCCTATCTTTGGGGAGGGCGATCTAAATTTGGAATTGATTGCTCCGGTTTCTCACAATTGATTTATCAATCCTTTGGTATTTCCTTACCAAGGGATGCTTATCAACAGGTTGAATTAGGGCAGACAGTTGACTTTTTGTCAGAGATTCAAGTTGGTGATCTTGCTTTTTTTGATAATGAAGAAGGTAGGATAAATCATGTTGGTATTATGCTGGACTCTGAAACCATTATTCACGCTTCTTCCCGTGTTCGAATAGATAGGATGGATCAAGAGGGAATATTTAATAGGGATTGGAATAAATACACGCATAAGCTGCGTATCATCAAGCGCTATGTTTAAAAAAGAAAGGTCCGTCTATATTGAGACGGACCTTTCTTTCTTTATTTTCAAATATGATTAGAATTTGAAAGTTAAACCAAATTTAGCTGTATCAAAAAAGTTGTTAAAACTGTTGATGTTAGCATTGAATTCGTTTGAAGATTTACCGCCATCTTCTTTAGCTGTACCAAAAGATAATAAGTCTGTTAAACCAAAGTTGATCGCGATGTTTTCAGTAACGAAGTAATTCATCCCTAAACCAGCGCCAGCACCAAATCCTTTAACTTTAGGAATGTCTGTAGTTGTTGTACCGTTGTTAACTTCTCCAGTTCTTTGTTGATAACCAGCTGCCAATTGCGCATAAGTTTTAAAACGTGATCCTAAATCTAAAAAGTAGTAACGACCATAAGCACCAACTCCAAAGTTGCTTGATTTATTGTAAGTATCGTTAGTACCAGAATAGTCTGTTGCTTTTAAATTTCCAAAGTTGAAATCTAAACCAACTGCAACTTTATCAGATACGAAATAACCTACAGAAGGATTGAAGTTGAATGAGTTTTCTTTCTTTTCAGCTGTTTTATTATTTTTTGTATTTGCTGAGAAATTACCTTCTACAATAAAGTCAGTTTTTTTGAAACCAAATTCTTGTGCTTGAGATGCAAAAGTTAGACCAGCTACTGCTGTTAGAGTAAGTAATAATTTTTTCATTTTTTTTAAAGTTTGTTTTTACAATATCCATAGTCAAACCTTTTGACTATTTGATTGATATTATCAATATAGATACCAAATTGATTTTTCAATGTCATAGAAATGTATTGATAAATTGTGTTAATCGTAATTAAAACGTTTTCAGAGGTTTAAAAATTGACATTATGAAAAAATAATTTATCATATATTTTGATATTTATATTGATTTAACTTTTTATGATAAAATGTCAGTTTTTATTATGACACAAAAAAAGACCATATGTCAGTGCTGACATATGGTCCTATAATTATTTTATTATTTAATATTTCTAGTCGAAATATTCTTTGATCCGTTCAAAAAATGATTTTTCAGATTTACCAGGTTGTGGCTTGAAATTCGGTGATTCTTTCAATTTCTGTAAAATCTCTTTTTCGTCAGATGAGACCGCTTTAGGCGTCCAGATATTCACGTAAATCAATTGATCACCTTTGTGGTAAGAATTGACTTCAGGAATACCTTTTCCTTTTAGTCTTAATATCTTGCCAGCCTGGGTTCCTGGTTCAATTTTAATTTTTGCTTTACCATCAATCGTTGGAACTTCAACGCTTGTTCCTAATGTAGCATCTACAAAATTAATATATAGGTCATAAATAATATTTAGACCATCTCTTTTTAATGCTTCATGAGGAATTTCTTCAATGAGGATAATAAGATCGCCGGCAACACCTCCGCGAGGAGCTGCGTTCCCTTTTCCACTCATTGAAAGCTGCATACCTTCACTTACACCAGCCGGAATGTTGATCGCAATTGTTTCTTCACCTCTTTCTAATCCTTCACCTCTACATGTAGTACACTTTGCGGTAATTTCTACCCCTTCACCATTACAAGTAGGACAAGTGCTTGTCGTTTGCATCTGGCCTAAGATTGTATTGGTTACGCGGCGAACAGATCCTGAGCCGCCACAAGTATTACAAGTGTGGAAAGATGATTTATCTTTTGCACCACTACCATCGCAGGTATGACAGTTTACTTGTTTATTTACTTTTACTTTTTTCTCAACACCTTTAGCAATTTCTTCGAGTGTTAATTTTACTTTAATGCGAAGATTTGTTCCTTTAGCAACACGACGGCCTCCTCTTGAGCCTCCGCCACCGCCACCGAAGAAACTTTCGAAAGGATGACCACCTCCACCAAATATATCTCCAAATTGGCTAAATATGTCATCCATATTCATGCCACCACCATAACCGCCTCCGGAAGCAGAGCTACCCGCATGACCAAATTGATCATAGCGTTGTTTTTTCTGAGGATTGCTTAATACATCATATGCTTCAGCAGCCTCTTTAAATTTTTCTTCAGCTTCATGATCACCAGGGTTTTTATCCGGGTGATACTTTACGGCAAGTTTACGGTAGGCAGATTTAATTTCTTTTTCATCTGCACCACGAGCTACACCTAATATATCGTAATAATCTCTTTTTGACATCTTTTTTATCTTATTGACCTATAATTACCTTAGCATGACGGATTACTTTATCATTTAAATAGTAACCTTTTTCAATAACATCAATAACTTTATTTTTCAAATCTGGAGTAGGAGCTGGAATAGCCGTTATTGCTTCTTGTAAATCAGCATCAAACTCTTTACCTACTACATCCATTTCTTTTAAACCTTGGTGTTCTAAAGTTTGTCTGAATTTATTATTGACGATCTCTATACCAGTTTTTATTGATTCAACATCTGTTGCTGTTTCCATTGCTTTTAAAGCTCTGTCAAAATCATCCACTGTTGATAATAGTTTTGTGATCACATCTTTTCCAGCAGATTGAATTAATTCAACACGTTCTTTACTTGTACGTTTTCTATAATTATCAAATTCTGCTGATAAACGTACATATTTATCTTTTGCCTCTGCTACTTCAGCACTTAATTTCTCTTCAACAGAAAGTTCAATCGTCTCTTCTTGATTTTCCGTTGTATTATCCTCAATAGGATCTTGAATCGTCTCGTTATTATTCTCTTGTTCGCTCATTTCTTCTAAATTCTATGTGGGAAACTAATGTTCTTTCTCTAAAATCTAATTACAGTCAAAGTTGTTGCCAAAATGAAAAAATCCGACAGCTTGTCAGTAACCGGGAGAATGGACTAACAAAATGTCGGATGATCAGGATTTCTGTCAGTATTGACAGTTATATTTCTACTTGATCTAGCAATACCCCATCAGCGGTTTTGATGATGCGTGCAGGCATATTACGGATAATTTGGTAATCATGAGTTGCCATTAAAACTGCTGTTCCAGAAGAAGCGATATCCCGTAAAAGCAATACAATTTCTTCAGAAGTAGCAGGGTCAAGGTTTCCTGTTGGCTCATCGGCCAATATAATTTCCGGATTATTAAGGAGCGCTCGCGCAATAACAATACGTTGCTGTTCTCCTCCTGAAAGTTCATGAGGCATTTTTTTTAATTTCGAGCGAAGTCCTACTTTTTCAAGCACATCGAGCATTCTATGTTCAATTTGCGTTTTATCTTTCCAGCCGGTGGCTCTAAGTGCAAATTCTAAATTTTTCTCTACAGAGCGATCTGATAATAAATGAAAATCTTGGAAAACGATTCCTAACTTACGTCTCAGGTAGGGGACATCATTTTCATGCAGTTTTTTTAAATCAAAACCTGCAATTAGTCCTTCTCCGTTACCAATATATAAATCGCCATAGATTATTTTTAGCAAACTACTTTTTCCACTTCCTGATTGACCAATGAGGTAAAGAAATTCGCCTTTATTGATATTCAAATTCACATTCGATAAGACCAAATGTTTTTGTTGGTAGATATCGACGCTTTTTAATGTGATTACTGTATTTCCAGACATTGAACTATAATTCTAATTTTTTTATTTGTCCAAATGGCAATTCCTTTACCATTTGCATAATGTACGCTGACTTGTCTCCGAGACCAATTTTGTCCAAAGATTTGTCGGGGCGATCAACCCTAAAATATGCTAAAAGAGTGAATGAATCATCTCTTAATTGAACATAGTCAGGGATTTTGGCAACTCCTTTTACTTTGATTATATACATCTATTTACAAAGTTAGTACTTTTTATTTCAAAAAATCCTTCCACGAATATAAGGCTATGCTTACTGGTTTGCAAATAAAAATTCTAGTGTATTGACACCATCAGCATAATCATCTAAAGCAGGATTTTGTCCGGCACCGAATTTAAAAGCTGGTGTTTTGATCGTTAAAGGTGCTTCTGATGTAACGCATTGTAAGCTGTCTGATAATGTATTTAAGTGCTGGGAAAGATTGTCTAAGTTATCATACTCTTCAAAATAAACCACAGCTAAGGGTGATGCTATTTTGTCATCTTGTTTTAATAATAAAAACCCATTATCATAATGCTTGTCACCATTTATTAAATAAATGGATTTGTTATAATCGTAATTATTATTGTATTTATAATGCGTGTTCACATCTTTAAAAGATTCAATTCCTTCATAGAAATGACTTATATCATAATTTTTTGGGATAAATATTTTAGATACAGAACGACATCCCAGACCGTAATAATCAAAGATATCATGGCCTAAAGCTTTTAGTTGCTCGTGCGATTCTTCACCTGTAATGATGGCAATGCTGTTTCTGTTTTTTCTAATAATATTTGGTTTTTTTCCAAAGTAATGTTCAAAGTACCGCGAAGAATTGTCGGAACCTGTTGCAATCACTAAATCAAAATCAGTTAATCTATCTACTAGTTGCACGCGATCTTTAAATCTTGGTTCAACTTCTATCAATTTCTGAATCACGTAAGTTGTTAGAAGAGCATCGTCTGAAGAAACCTTAATCTGTGCTTTAAAACCAGCGACCAATACGCATAATATATCATGAAGACCTACAAGAGGTATATTGCCCGCTAAGACTAAACCTACAATTTTGTCACTTTCAATATCAGGATATGGCGATAGCCAATTTTCTAATAGCTCAAGGTTTAAATTTGCTTTCCAAGAAGTAAAGGCTTTATTAACGTGTTCTGCGGTATACCATGCATTTTTATGATGAGCAGTTGTAACTAAATGTTGTAGCTCTGCATTATCATTAATGAATAAGTTCGCAAGTTTTGCAAAACCTTCTAATCGTTGTTTCTTTGTCAAAATGTAAAAATTAATAAACGTGTATACACAAATTTGTATTATATTTGTGTTATTAATACAATCAGCGAAACCAAGTTACTCTTAGTATTTAAACGTGTAAAATGATTTGATTGTATAAATGATAGTACAAAAATAGTTTTTTATCATAATTTTGAGGTTATAAATGGCGATTAAAATTACAGACGAGTGTATTAACTGTGGTGCTTGTGAACCGGAGTGCCCAAATAATGCAATATATGACGCTGGAGTGAGTTGGAAATTCTCAGATGGGACGGCATTAGATGGAGTTATTGATTTTGGCGATGGAGTAACGTTAGATGCTGACGATTCTCAAGCTGCTGTATCAGATGAAGTATATTACATTGTTTCGGACAAGTGTACAGAGTGTGTTGGTTTTCATGATGAACCACAATGTGCAGCTGTTTGTCCAGTAGACTGCTGTGTAGATGACGAAGAGGTTCGTGAATCTGAAGAGGAGCTATTAGCAAAGAAAGCCTGGTTACACGCTGAATAAAAGCATCGCTTTTAAAATAAAATTTTGAAAAAGGTAGAATATGTACATATTCTACCTTTTTTTATGTCTTCAAGTATCCAATAAATTTGCTATTATTATAATCTGCCATATTAATATTTGTGAAAGCCTAGTATTTTTTTATTTTTGTACTTTACCTTATAAAAAGTTTGCCGATGTATAAATCAAAAATGGGGCTAATTACCCTTGTTTCGGTGACAATTGCTGCACTTATTGCGATATGTTACGAATTTAGTTGGGTCAATTTTTCTCCATCATTTTTAATGGCAGTAAGATGGATTGTTGCTACTGTGTTGATTGTTAATGCTCTTGTTCGGAAGAATCTAACAACTTGGATTTTGACCTGTATGATCTTGGGTATTTTTGTGGGTTTAGATTTTCCAAATATTGCCATATCATTGCAACCGCTAAGTAAAGGTTTCATTAAGTTGGTGAAGACGATCGTAGGACCGATCTTGTTTGCAACGTTAGTTTATGGTATTGCTGGTCATTCTGATTTGAAACAGGTTGGTCGTATGGCCTGGAAGTCTATGCTGTATTTCTTTTGTGCTACGACTTGCGCTATTTTTATTGGCCTTGGGGCTATAAATCTGACTAAAGCTGGGGTTGGTGTTGATGTTGCACATATGCCTCATGAAGAACTGCCAAAAACGCAAATAAGTAATGACGCACAGATTTTAGAAACTTTACCAGATCATGTTCACCCTGTCTATAAGTTTACGGCATTTTTTAGAGATCTTTTTCCTGAAAATATTGTAAAAGCAGTGTATGACAATCAAGTTTTACAGATCGTGGTGTTTTCAGTTCTTTTTGGTATTGGATTAGCAATGGTTGATGAAAAGAAAAGAAAACCATTGGTTGATTTTACGGAAAGCCTTTCAGAAACAATGTTTAAGTTTACGAACTTAATCATGTATTTTGCTCCAATCGGAGTTGGTGCCGCAATGGCTTTTACAGTTGGTCATTTGGGGGTAGATATTCTGAAAAATCTATTTATGTTGTTAGCAACTTTGTATTTAGCATTATTAGGTTTCTTAACTTTTGTATTGTTGCCTGTTGCACTTTATCTGAAAATCCCTGTATTAAAGTTTATTAATGCGATTAAAGAACCTGTTTCTATTGCATTTGCGACTACAAGTTCAGATGCAGCTTTGCCCAAGGCTATGTCTGCTATGGAAAAATTTGGAGTACCTCGTAAGATTGTGTCTTTTGTTATTCCTACGGGATATAGTTTCAATTTGGACGGAACGTCATTGTATCTATCTTTGGCAGCAATATTTGTTGCTCAGGCGGCTGGAATACATTTGACTTTTGGAGAGCAGTTAATGATCGCATTTACATTAATGATTACTTCTAAAGGGGTTGCCGCAGTTCCCAGAGCATCATTAATTATATTAATTGCTACTGCTGATCAATTTGGTTTACCAACATTTGTGATTGCGGCTATATTAGGAATTGACGAGTTGATGGATATGGCCAGAACTTCGGTCAATGTGATCGGAAATTGTTTAGCTACAGTTGTTGTTGCTAAATGGGAGGGGGAGTTTGACGAAGAGGCCCCATACAGAGATGATCATGGCCAACCGGAATTAGAGGGATAGTATTATGTCTTTTAAAAGCCAGAAAAGGGATCTTATAACAAATATAAGATCCCTTTTTTATGAAATAAACTTACCATCGACATAATACCAGATTCCATCCACTTGTTTGAAAGTGGATCTTTCATGATGAATCTGTAAATTTAACTCCGAATCCAAGTAATGTGCCTCAAATTCGACCATATTGGAATTACTAAATAAAATGCGGAGCTGCATCCATTTTGATTCCTTTGCCCATCTTGCAATTTCTATTTTGTTTTGCAACTTGCGTGTTTCAGAATGAAAGCTTGTATATAAAAAATCAATATCTTGAACAACAAATGCGCTATATCTTGCACGCATTAATTGTTCTGCAGTTTTAGCTTCTTTTTGGTCTAAATGAATTTTTTTGCAACAATTTTCGTAAGGAAGTGAATTGCCGCAATGGCAAAATGTATTTTGTTTTGTCACCATATTAAGATTTAAATATAGGACAAAAGTAAATAATGATTTTTTCTTTTTAAATGAATCGTGTTTATATAAATATTTAAGAATTTCTTAGCTGGACTATAATTGTTAAATTGATATTTTAACACGTTGATATTGAGTTTATTTTAACGTTTTAACAAATATTAACAACCTTTCATTAATCTTATTATAAAATATAGAGTCCTACCTATAAATAATTGAAAAACATAAATAAAGGGAGGAGCAGGTATGAAAAAATTAGTTTACTTGACGGTTTTAGTTGGCGGTTTGTTTTTTGTTAAACCTGCTGCTGCACAAGTTAATGTGAGTATTAACATTGGTAATCAACCTTCTTGGGGCCCAGTGGGGTATGATTACGTAAGGTATTATTATATTCCAGAAATTAATGTATATTATGATGTAATCAATCGCCGTTATACGCATTATCATGGTAGAAGATGGGTAACCAGTAGAAGCTTGCCTAGTCGATACCGTAACTTTAATTTTTATAATACCTATAAAGTCGTTGTCAATGATAGAGATCCCTGGAGACATCACGATCGGTACAGAAGAGATTATGGTCATTATGCTCATCGCAGAAATCAGGTAAGTATAAGAGACCATAGAAGTAATTATGATCGTCCACGTCACAATGACCGTTATGATAATCATCGTGTCGAGCGACATGAAAATCATAGAGATCGATCGGAGCATAGAAAATCGGACAAGAGAAATGATAAAAGAGGCCACGATCGTCACTCAGAAAGAGGTGAGGGACATGGAAGAAGATAGTGAATAGTTTTTTATATGTTAATTGAAAGGGAGGAAGCTGTAGTTTTCTCCCTTTTTTAATTAAAACTATTTTTTTAAATCGGATAAGCTGTTTCACTTTTAGTTTCCGATAGAACAAAATAGGTTTGTACGGTGTTCACATGTGGGAGTACGGCTAAGCGGTACCTTAAAAATTCGTGATAGGCCTGCATATCTTTAGTTGCTATTCGAAGCATAAAATCATAGGATCCAGCCATCTGATAACATTCCATAACTTCCGGAAATTTAGCAACTTCTTTTTCAAATTCATTTAAAACCTCGGCTGTATGTGCTTTTAAGAATACCTGTGAAAAAGATATCAGACCCATGTTTATTTTTTGCCGGTCAAGAATAGCAACAGTTTTTTTAATATAGCCTTGTTGTTTCAGTTTTTTTACACGCTCATGTATAGCGGCGATAGATTTATGCAATCTAAATGCTAGTTCCTTATTGCTAAGTGTAGCGTCATGCTGTAAAATTCTTAATAGTTTAGTGTCGGTTTCATCAAGCATCATTTTGTATTTTTTATTGATATGAATGTAATGAATTGGTTGATTCTGTAATATTTCTTAAATATATCATTATTTAGATAAAATTTATTGATTTAATCTTTATGTAGTGAATATTATTTTGTTTTATGTCAATTTTGCTGATAATATTAGATCTTCGAATGATTGTAGACTGATATTGTTTAAAATAATAAATCATGAATAACGAATTGATGTTTAGTAAATGTTTGTCTCCTGAGCTTGATAGTAGATTTAAACATTTATGGTGTTTAGTAGGAAACACGCCTATGCTGGAGTTGCAATACTCATATAAAGGGAAAGCTGGGAGGATTTATGTGAAATGCGAGAATTATAATCTTACAGGGAGTATCAAAGACCGTATGGCGCTATATATTATGTATAAAGCTTACATGAATTGTCAAATTCAGCCTGACGATGTTATTATAGAAGCTACTAGCGGTAATACAGGTATTTCTTTTTCTGCTATTGGTAAAGCTTTAGGACATCAAGTGAAAATTATTATGCCCAATTGGTTGAGTAAAGAACGCATCGATATTATAAAAAGTATGGGTGCAGATATTCAGTTGGTTAGTAAAGAAGACGGTGGTTTTTTGGGGAGTATTGAATTAAGTGAGAAACTAGCTCAGCAAGGAGGGGTGTTTTTGCCCAGACAGTTTGAAAATAAATTCAATGCCGAAGCTCATGAATTAACGACTGGTCGTGAAATTGGTTTACAGTTAGCCTCGCAAGGTTTAGTTGCAGATGCTTTTGTTGCTGGTGTTGGCACGGGAGGAACGGTTATGGGAGTAGGCCGTCATCTTCGTAGCTTAAATCCTCATGTAAAGATTCATCCTTTGGAACCCGCTGAAAGTCCAACGATGTCTACTGGATATAAGGTTGGCTCGCATCGTATTCAAGGTATTTCAGATGAATTTATTCCGGCTATTGTGAAAATGGACGAGTTGGATGAGATCGTTTCTGCTTCAGATGGTGATTCTATTATAATGGCCCAAAAATTAGCAAAAGAATTGGGCTTAGCTGTAGGAATTTCTTCAGGAGCGAATGTGATTGGAGCAATTAAATTAAAAGAGCAATTAGGGGAAGAAGCTGTTGTTGTCACCTTATTGTGCGACGATAATAAGAAATATTTGAGTACAGATTTAGTAAGAGAACAACCTGTAGCAGCTGGATATATATCAACAGATCTCGCTTTCACTGGATTTAAACCTATCAGTAGGTTAGCAAAATCTCTTTTTAATACTGAATCGCTATAAAGTTTGTTTCAGCCTAATCGCGTATTAGGCACTATGTTTATATTTAAATAGAATCTATTACAATGGGATTTATCCCATTGTAATTAGATTTAATCAATTTGTAACCTGTCACTCGGCATTATAATTAAAATATTTATGAAAAGATTCATCATAAAATTATTACTTTTAATAGTTCTTCTTCCAGCTTTTGCGCATGCTCAGGAGGCAGATACTTTACTTAAGATGGACGAACTGGAGTTCGTTGATGGTGGTATTTCTGAAGTTTCGACTGATTCTGTAGTTGTTGATACTGCACAGAATCTTAAGAAAACTACGGCTGTAATCACAACAGAAGAGCATGCAAGTAGTGAATCTCTACTTGGAATATTTTTAGCAGGATTATTAGGCGGTTTTACTGCCCTATTAATGCCTTGTATTTTCCCCATGTTACCGCTCACAGTCAGTTTTTTCACAAAGGGAAATCAAAATAAATCGCAATCTTTTATTCGTGCTTTGTTTTATGGAATTTCTATTATAGTTATTTATGTTGTTCTTGGTTTAGCGGTAACGATGATTTTTGGTTCGGATGCCCTTAATGCTTTATCAACGAACGGTGTCTTTAATTTTTTCTTTTTCTTAATGTTGGTTGCTTTTGGAGCTTCTTTTTTGGGGGCATTTGAAATTAATTTACCAAGTTCATGGGTAAATAAGATGGATGCAAAATCTGATAAAGGCGGATGGGCTGGTATATTCTTTATGGCGGCAACTTTAGCTTTAGTATCTTTTTCTTGTACTGGACCTATTATCGGAACTTTATTGGTACAGGCAGCTACAAGTGGAGCTTTGTTAGGTCCGGCTGTAGGTATGTTTGGATTTTCTTTTGCATTAGCTATACCTTTTGCTCTTTTTGCATTATTTCCTAGTGCTATGAAAGCCATGCCTAAATCAGGTGGTTGGCTTAACAGTGTTAAAGTTGTTTTAGGATTTTTAGAATTGGCATTTGCATTGAAATTTCTTTCTAATGTTGATTTAGCTTATCACTGGAACTGGTTCGACCGTGAAGTCTTTTTGTCTTTATGGATTGTTATATTTGGTTTAATGGGACTGTATTTACTTGGAAAAATCAAATTTTCTCATGACAGTAATCTGCCACATTTGTCAGTAATCCGTACTTTCATAGCTATTATTGTACTATCGTTTACGGTATACATGATTCCTGGATTATGGGGTGCTCCTTTAAAATCAATAGCTGCTTTTTTACCACCACAAAGCACGCAGGACTTTGATTTAAATCAAGGCTCATTGATTGGTGGATCGCATGTAACAGACGTTTCTAAACGCAAATATTCAGATTTATTTCATGCACCTCTGGGCTTAAATGTGTTTTTTGATTACGAGGAGGGTTTACAATATGCTAAAACCCATCATAAAATGGTTATGCTTGATTTTACAGGCCATGCTTGTGTTAATTGTAGGAAAATGGAAGCTACTGTTTGGACAGATGTGCAGGTTCGCTCATTTTTGACAAATAATGTCGTTATCATCCAACTTTATGTTGATGACCGCACTGAGCTTGCTGTTGAAGATCAACAAAAAACAAGTTCGGGAAAATTGTTGAAGACAATTGGAAGTAAGTGGAGTTATTTACAATCAAGTCAGTTTGAATCCAATTCACAACCTTTTTATGTGCTTATGAATCCTGCAAACCGTCAGGTTTTGGTTAAACCAAAAGGTGCTGATTATGATGCTACTACTTATCTGGCCTATTTAAATGAAGGTTTGAAAGCATTTTCTTTGATCAAATAGTATATTATAACTCATTTGATGAAAAAATGTTTTTATTCCAAAAGAAAAAAGGTTTCATAAAATTGGATTTCTGTTAAATTTAATCTTACTTTTACATCGTTTAAATCATTAGCTATCAAATAGCAGCTTTAGTGGTTTATGTGTAGGGTTAATAGTGAATTATAACATGAAGAAAGCATTCAATCTGGGGTTGTTCCTTGGATTATTATCGGTAACATCTCTTGCATTACAATCGTGCAATGAAGGTGGGAGTAAAAAGACAGATTCGGTTACTATTGGAACTGTTGATAGTATAGATGATATCGATGATTTAAATAAAGATACTGTCGAGAAAGAGATTAAAAAGGATACAATTGCTGTAAAGGGTAAAAAGAGTATTCTTCATCATGAAGTTGATACGGCGAAATTATTAACCGACTCTGTGTCTCCTCGTTATATTTATTTGACTTTTGATGATGGACCTTTAAATGGCAGTCAATTTATTGATTCAATAGCTACAGCAAAGAATATTAAGATTAATGCTTTTTTAATTGGAAAGCATGACCGAATGAGTAAGGGGTTGCATAAATATTATGAACGTTATATGAACAATCCGCTGGTGGATTGTTATAATCACAGTTACAATCATGCAAATAATAAGTTTACTTATTTTTATAGCAACGCAGAATCAGCGTATGAGGACTTTGATAAAAATGAAAAAGAACTGAATCTTAAACATAAGATTGTCCGTCTACCAGGACGTAATATTTGGTACTTTGCAGATCGTAAACGTATTGATATGCAAAGTGGTTCAAGTACTGCCGATCTATTATATCAAAATGGTTACCGCTCTATGGGATGGGACTGTGAATGGAAAAAGGGTAAACCTTCTGGTATGCCAGTCGAATCGGTGAGTTTTATATATCGTCAGATTAATAATAGATTACGTAACGGCACCTCATTTTCGAAGAATAACGTTGTTCTGTTGATGCATGATGATATGTTTCAGACAAGAAAAGCACAGAAAATGTTAAGTGATTTAATCGATAGTCTGAAGTTACATCCAAATTATGAATTTGCGCATATGCGTGATTATCCGAAACAGAAATAAAAAATAAGGCTACAATCAAATTGTAGCCTTATTTTTTTAGTTTTGCTTTCTTAAATATTTTGTTAAAATCACAATCGTCTGACCATCGATTTTTCCTTCAATTTGTTCTGTATTATCGAACACAAGTCTAATATTCTTCACGACTGTACCTAAAGTCGCCCGGATAGATGATCCTTTTACATCCAATGTTTTCGTAAGGACTACAGAATCCCCTTCAAATAATTGTTGACCGATACTATCTAAATGAAACTCGACATATCCATCATTTTCATGATCTCCTGTTTGTTTTGCCCATTCTAATGTTTCTTCATCCAGATACAAAATATCTAACGCATCAGAAGCCCAACCCTCGTTTTTTAAACGATTTAACATGCGCCACGCAGCTACCTGTACTGCTGGTACTTCAGACCACATGGTATCGGGCAGGAATTTCCAATATTCAGCTTCTAATTGTGTTGTTTTATTTAACTGATCGGCACATTTCTGACAAACAACAATCGTGTTTTCAGCTGTAGCTTGTAAGTCAGGGGGCAATGTATATAATGTTAAATTATCAGTTGCTTGACTCAATTCACATTTATTTCCCGCTCTCTCGAATAGTTGATTTTCTAGTTTCATTTAAATTTTGGATAAGTTGCAAATGATTTAGGTGCAAACATAATGAATATTTATAATTATAAAAGGTTAACATAACAAATCAAAAAATGCTTAATAATTTGGAATATAATTTGCGATGCTGTACACGATAAAATGTGTATCTTATTTAATATTAATTGAAACTAACTTAAATGATATCAATATGAAATGGCAAGGAGGTAAAAAAAGTGACAACTTCGAAGATAGGAGAGGAATGTCAGGTGGTCAAAAATTAACTTTGGGCGGTGTAGGTGGGATTATTGTTTTAATAATTGGTTTTTTAATGGGAGGAGATCCATCTCAATTATTACAGCAGGCTCAAAATATGACGGGGACGGAGCAGACTGGACAGCCACGGGAAATTAGTGCAGAGGAGACTAAATTAACAGACTTTTCGCGTATCGTTTTATCAAGTACTGAGGATGTGTGGACAAATCTTTTTAAGACTCAGCTTGGTAAAAATTATGAACCTACAAATTTAGTTGTTTATGATGGAGGTACCGAAACCAATGGTTGTGGAATAGGAAAAGCATCTTACGGACCTTTTTACTGTCCTGGAGATCATAAAATCTATTTAGATTTAACTTTTAATCAAGAGTTGACGACCAAATTTGGTGCTAAAGGTGAGTTTGCTCTGGCTTATGTAATAGCACATGAAGTAGGACATCATATACAACAATTAGTGGGACTTTTACCTCAGACAAACAGCATGAGGGGAAAATTAAGTGAAGTTGAAAATAATAAAATTTCTGTCATGACCGAGTTGCAAGCTGATTTTTATGCAGGAGTTTGGGCACATCATGTTAATAAATTATCTGATATCGAGATTGACTATAATGATATTTTAGATGGTATGGCGGCAGCTGAAGCAGTTGGAGATGATAAATTACAAACACAAGCTCAAGGCTATGCGGTACCCGATTCTTTTACACATGGTACCTCAGCTCAAAGACGAGCTTGGTTTAAGAAAGGTTATGATTCTGGTGATATGCAAGCTGGAAATACCTTTCAAGATCCCAGCTTAAAATAAAACTTATTGGACGAGAAGATTACAACCACGTATATCACTTTGATCAAAGCGACCTAAGACTTCAAAAGATCCATCATCGTAGATTTTTCCGAGGTCTTGGGTTGCAATAAAAGAACACGAATATCGATTTGCTAAGTCAATAACATTGATAGCGCCTGTTTTTTTATTTTCAGCAAGAGTTAGCGGATCATTTGTTTCCCGAATTAAGATCTTCATCCAGTTGGGGTGTCTGAATATCCCGTTACCATATGAATAGCCCTGTGATAGCAATTCAGTCATTCCATATTCCGAATGTATTCCTGGAACTTGAAAGCTTTTACATAATAA
Source organism: Sphingobacterium sp. JUb20 (assembly GCF_004342035.1). NCBI lineage: Bacteria > Pseudomonadati > Bacteroidota > Sphingobacteriia > Sphingobacteriales > Sphingobacteriaceae > Sphingobacterium > Sphingobacterium sp. JUb20. Next base: position 49,506 of record NZ_SLYV01000017.1, read on the forward strand.
ATCATGAATTTCCTCACGGACCATTTCTTTACGTTTTCCTTTCATTCCCCCAGTTTCCATAATGATTAACTCCGGAAATGTCAATTCATATTTTTCAATAAAATCAAGAAGTGCAAATGTCACACCGAATAGCAAGGTTTTCGTGCCTCTTGCTTTTAATTGTATAAGCGTTTGATAAAGTTCTTCATGATTGTATAAAAAATAGTCACTTTCGGGTTGTTGACTATGTTGCATTAAATCATTGATCATGTAGATCAATGAAGAACCTGTTCGTTCTAAATAGGATGGAAGTAGCGCCAAAATGGCAATGTTGTCTATTTTTCCATAAAATTGTTCAAAAGCAGTGCGAAAGCTTTTTTCATATACTTCTTTTTTAGCCACCAGATGCTTACTTGTGGTGATTCCTGTTGTACCTGAGCTTGTGAATACCATCTCAGGACTGAAGTTGTCAGCTATAATTTTTTGAGATTTGAACAGTTCGATTGGGAGAAACGGAATTTTCGTGTAATGATCTATTGTATGAATTTTCTTATTTAGATATTGCACATACTGTCTGTAAATGCTTGTGTTTTCCATTTGAAAATGAAAAGTCTCCAAGCAAATTTCATTAAATTCTGTTTCATTTTGAATAGCAAATACCCGATCCCAGTTCATACGATTAAAATTTCAGTGCAAATATAGACATATAAAAGCTTTTACAATAAAAAAAGGTCCTTGATCACTTCAAGAACCTTTTTTATATGTATTATATATATATATTATACCATACCACCATCTACAGGCAATACTTGTCCTGTGACATATGTTGAAAGGTCCGATGCAAGAAATAGACATGCATTTGCAACATCTTCTGCTTGACCTGCGCGTTTCATAGGAATACCAGCTTCCCATCCAGCAACAATTTTAGGATCTAAAATATCGGTCATTTCTGTGCGTATAAAACCTGGAGCAACTACGTTTGATCTAATATTTCTTGAGCCTAATTCTTTTGCCACTGATTTAGAGAAACCAATAATACCAGCTTTAGAAGCTGCATAATTAGCTTGACCAGCATTTCCTTGTATACCTACTACTGAACTCATATTGATGAAAGATCCTTTACGGTTTTTCATCATGATTTTAGAAGCTGCTTTAGTGACATTGAATACTGATTTTAAATTTACATTGATCACATCATCCCAGTTTTCCTCAGTCATGCGCATTAACAAACCATCTTTTGTTATTCCAGCATTATTAACAACCACATCAATAGTTCCAAAATCTGAAACAATATCATTGATGAGTTTTTCAGCCTCATCAAATTTTGATGCATCTGAACGATAACCTTTTACAGTAGTTCCAAAAGCCTGAAGTTCTTGCTCTAAAGCTTGGCCTTTTTCCACAGATGATAAATATGTGAATGCTACATTTGCACCGTTTTGGGCAAATACTTCAGCAATTTTTCTTCCTATTCCTTTTGATGCTCCAGTAATTAGAGCTGTTTTTCCTTCAAGTAGTTTCATTCTTATGTATTATATGTAATAAGGGTGCTTGCAAAAATGTTAAAAGTATACTACAATCGCAACACTCGGATCAATTTAATTCGTTAATTCTAAATAATAATTTGAATTAACATTCCTCAGGATATTATAATACTACTATTTGTAATGTGGCAGCTATTCATAAAAATGGCTGTGTTAGGGAATTCTTAATAATAGTATGGTATTTTTGAATAAGTGATTTTAAAAAGTACAGTTTTTTGACAAAAGGATTGCGTTAATATAAAAATCTATATTAAATTTGCATCAATCACGAAGACATGAGTAAAAAAACAAAAAATACCAAAGAGGTAGACGTCGTTTTAATTGGCGCAGGTATCATGAGCGCAACTTTGGGCACACTTATCAATGAGTTAAGCCCAGATATTAAAATAGAGATTTTAGAGCGCTTGGATGTTGTTGCAGCAGAGAGTTCGGATGCATGGAATAATGCTGGAACTGGTCACTCTGCATTATGTGAGTTGAATTATACCCCACAACAAGCTGATGGTTCTGTAAAAATTGATAAAGCAATCAGCATTGCAGAACAATTTGAGGTTTCCAAACAATTTTGGACCTATTTAGTTGATAAAGGGGTCATAACAAAACCTGAAGATTTTATTCGCTCAGTACCTCATATGAGTGCTGTTTTTGGCGAAAAAGATATTGATTTTCTTCGTAAAAGATATGATGCACTATCCAAGAATAACTTGTTTAAAGGCATGGAATATACCGAAGATAAAGCTGTTTTGAATGAGTGGATTCCACTTATGATGAAAGGTCGTCCTGCTGATGATAAAATTGCGGCAACGAAAATGATCTTAGGAACTGATGTGAACTTTGGCGCTCTAACGCGTGATTTGGTACAACATCTAGATGCAAAAGATAATATTACATTACATCTTACACAAGAAGTCCGCGACATTGAACGCAATGACAATGGCACTTGGGAGTTGGAAGTTAAGGATTTGAAAACTGGAGAGAAAAGAACAATTAATGCTAAATTTGTATTCATTGGTGCTGGTGGACATTCTTTATTGCTGTTAGAAAAATCTGGAATTCCCGAATCAAAAGGATATGGTGGTTTTCCAGTTGGTGGACAGTGGTTACGTTGTGTGAATGAGGATGTTATTAGAGATCATAACGCTAAAGTATATGGTAAAGCATCTATCGGTGCTCCTCCGATGTCTGTTCCACATCTTGATACACGCTATATTGATGGTAAGCAGGCCTTATTATTTGGTCCATATGCTGGTTTTTCTACTAAATTCTTAAAACAAGGATCTTACTTTGATTTACCTGCATCGATTAAGTTGTCGAATATTAAACCGATGTTATCCGTAGGTCGGGATAATATGGATTTGACTAAATATTTGATTTCTGAGGTGATGAAGAGTCCAAAAGATAAATTGGATGCTTTGAAGCAGTTTATGCCTACGGCAAAATTAGAAGACTGGAAAATTGAGGTTGCTGGTCAACGTGTTCAAGTAATCAAAAAAGATGCTAAACATGGCGGTGTTCTTGAATTTGGAACAGAAGTTGTATCCGCAGCAGATGGTTCTATTGCAGCCTTACTAGGAGCTTCACCAGGAGCATCGACTTCTGTCGCTATCATGATTAAATTACTGAAAAGATGTTTTCCTGAACGTGCAAAAGCAGACGAATATCGCAAGAAATTGCGTGAAATGATTCCTTCACATGGGCAATCATTAAATGATAATGTTGAACTATGTGAAGCCACTAGAAAGCGTACACATACAGCATTAAAATTAGAGAATTTTAAAGATTAATTTCTTTTCACCATACTTATGGGGTGCTTGAAGTATTATTTACTGTTACAGGCTGAGATTATACCCAATAACAACAATTGCTCATCACAGTGAGCAATTGTTGTTATATACCTGATCCGGATAATGCTGGCGTAGGGATTTTAATTTCACAAATCGTGCATTTATAGCGACTCCCTAAGTGTGTATTGTTTTTATTTTACACACATATTAAATGCAGTTAAATCAAATTTTAAACGATTTTTTTCAGCAGGTTAAAGCTACATCCCTCGCAGAATGGCTAGCAGTAGGCTTTGGTATATTGCAGGTTTGGTTTGCAAAGTCCAATAAACCTATTAATTACCTTTTTGGTATTTCTGGTATTGTGATATCCATTTACGTTTTATATTTCGCAAAACTATACGGTGAAATTGCCTTGAACATGTATTACTTATTAATGAGTATTTATGGTTGGATTTACTGGCAACAAAATAGTAATCATCAACATATCATATCGACTGCATCACGTAAGGACTGGATTATTGTTGTATTGATATGTATTATAGGATTTACCGTATTCTATTTCGGATTGTTACATGCTACAGATTCAGATGTTCCGCTATGGGATGCCTTGGTATCTTGTACTGCATGGGCAGGCATGTGGTTGCTGGCAAAGCGGAAAATAGAAAATTGGATATTATTAAATATTAGTAATCTCATGGCGATTCCTTTGCTTTATCATAAAGATTTACTACTATTCGCAGCATTGACTGTATTTTTATTTGTGATGGCTTTCTTTGGTTATTTTAACTGGAAGAGAATTCTTAAACGTGAACTAACATATGATACTTACTCAAGATCAAATTAATCTGATAAAAGACCAACAGCACGAGGCAATTGCTTTAAAAAAGATGACTGCAAAGCAGTTAGATTTGGCAATTAGTGAAAAATGGTTTAAAATTTGGGTTCCGAAATCTCTTGGGGGACTGGGATTAACTCTTTTGGATGGAATGAAATTTTTAGAAGAATTGGCCTATCATGATGGTGGTTTGGCATGGACAATAACTTTATGTTCGGGAGCTAATTTATTTGTCGGTTTTATTGATCCGAAAATAGGAACAGAAATTTTTCAAAATCCGGCAGTTTGTTTAGGAGGAAGTGGACGAGCATCTGGATATGCAGAAAGAGCGGATGGGGGATATCGTATTCATGGCCATTGGAAATATGCTACTGGAGCTCCGCATTTAAGTCATTTTACCGCAAATTGTATCATTACGGAAGATGGTAAACCTGTGCTCGATAAAAACGGTCAGCAAATGATCCATTCGTTCTTTTTTGACCGGGATGATGTATTGATTCATTATGATTGGGATACTTTTGGATTAGAATGCACGGCTAGCCATAGTTTTTCTGTTGAAAATCATTTTGTGGGAAACTCTCGTAGTTTTTTGATTAATGAATCTGAAAGTACCTGGCCTGATCTTCTGTATCGGTATCCATTCATTCCTTTTGCGGAATTAACCTTGCTTAGTAATTTTATCGGGATGTATAACCGATTTATAGATCTTGTTGAAAAGTATTATATTGTAAAATCTCAAGATTCAGATTGGTTAAAAGACAAAGGTAAAAATCTGTTTAAACGTTTGGACGAGATGCAATCCGATTTTAATGAACGTAAGAATCAGATTTATTGTTTGAAAGAACAATCTTGGGATAATATATTGCAGGGTTTTGAAAACCGGGATGTTTATGAGAAGATCGCAGTTGCAAGCCGGAGTTTTGTGTCTGTAATTAAAAATAATACTGTGGAATTATTTCCTGGTTGCGGGATAGTCGCGGCGCAACGCGAACAGGAAATGAACATTGTCTTCAGAAATATTTTTACCGCAACTCAACATAGCTTGTTGCAACAATAACACGATTTTTAATTTTAAAATGATACAGTTCTTATTTATTGATTTTCAATAGCTTTCTTTAAGTTTATTAAACGCACATAGGAAGGACATTTTTCTAACTCTCTGTTCCAGCGATCAAGTGCCGCTAAGTTTGCCTGCAGAAATTTAGGTAAATCAAAGATATGCATATCCACGGTAATTTGTATTTCATTTGGTAATGAAACCGTATTAAAATATTCTTTTAGTTCTTCAATAGTCATGCATCAAAGATAAAACTATAATGTGACAGAAAAAACTTATGAATGGACAATATTGTGGTTTAATCATCTATATTTATAAGGAAAACTATATTTTAATTGCATGATTATAGAAAAAAGTACTCCTCACGACTTGTCTGCACATATGGAATTGTATGAGCAGGCAATTGCCTATCAACATGCTTTAGGAAAAGTGAATTGGAAAGGATTTGACGCTCGAGCTGTACTTGAAGAGATAAAAAATGGACAACATTATAAGATTGTTCTGGATAATCAAATCGCTTGTGTCTTTTTATTAACAACTTCAGATCCTATTATATGGCAAGAGAAAGACAAAGATCCGGCAATTTATATTCACCGTATCGCTACAAACCCACTTTTTAGAGGTCAGAATTTCGTTATTAAGATTATAGCGTTTGTTAAGGATCTGGCCAGAGAGCGGCGTAAATTCTTTATTAGAATGGATACTACAGCGGGAAATGAGCGATTGAATCAATATTACGAGAATTGTGGTTTTACAATTGTCGATGTAGTTCGTATTAAAGAAGGTATTGATATGCCTGCTCATTATCAAAATAATTCTTTCACATTATTCGAAATGCTATTATAGCGTATTTTCTTAAGTTGTTTATGAAGGAAGGCTCACTTCTTTCTGTTAAAGAAGCTATAATAAAAGTTTCAGGAGTGGTTTCTTTGTAATTTTAGTTTTAATCCTAATTTTCCCCCCAAGTATGCCATTGGGATATAAGCTATGGTCAAATCTAGTACTGTGTACCATATTGGAGAGGGCAGCATAAAGACACTTGCTACACCACCTGCTAAGAAAAAGACAGCTATTATAAACGCAAAGCTAAGTTTTTTCCCTTTGACTAACCAAGTTGTTATACATGCTCCGACTAAAGTTCCGATGGCATGTGCTAAAAAAGGAAAGACAAAATGCTTTGGTTCAAACATATGTATTGATGCTTTTAGTCCTTCTGTCGTGGTTACATCTGCACCATCTGGTGGAGGTATGATAGAACTACTGATTGTAATAAATATCATATTAACTATACTGCCAATGATCACGCCTGCCACTATCCCTAATAAATTTCTCAAAATAGTATTCATAAACCGATTTTTAGGAGATGAAATTTATAATTGACGCTTTCTCAATTATCGTATTGATGTTGAAAGTCTAGTAAATTTAACATATTTTCAGGATATTACTTGCTATAAAAAATTGAAAGTTAATCGAACTAGCACCGTCTAAAAATTACAAATAGATTTTAATATTATTTAGTTTTTAGGGTATAATTTTTTGAAAGCATTATATACTGCCTGGTGTACAATCGTTGCATGTAATTCGGTTGGTAAGTAATCAAATGATAAATTGATATTATTATTTTGCTTTAATGATTGTGAAAACTTTATTGATTCATTATACATTTTTATATCTTCATCTTTATTTGGAACTCCTAAATATACGCTAAGTGATTTTTTGATGTTAGTATTTAATAAATTTGCCGTTTCAAATAAGAGCTTTTGCTCTCCCCACCATAAACTAGGCGCAATAATAATATATTTAGTAAATAAATCAGGTTGTTTTAAGAGTATTTCAGACGCTAATAGACCAGCTAATGATTCTCCAATAACAGTACGGTGTTTATTAGCGTTATATTTATTTTCCATATAGGGCTGTAGTTCCTTTTGAAGAAATGAAATGTAAGCTTCAGATTTTCCGTATTGTGGAAAATTCTCTTTTTTAAAACCTTCTTTTTCCAGGAAGTCCAAGTTGGATACTGCAAATGTGAAATCTCTCTTTCTATTCGTATTTTCGATACCGACAACAATTGATTTTGGAAACTGCGCAATCCAGGGTTGTGTATAATAGCGAACGATTCCAACTATATGAATAAAATCTTCTTCTATGCCACCATCTAATATGTAAATTATTGGATATTTAATTGTATCAGCAACATGATATCCTTCTGGTAGATATATGTTTATTGTCCTATTTTCTTTGAGAATTGTAGAGTATATCTGATCAGTTTGCCCGATCGTAATGTTTTTTTGAGCAGATAGGTTATTTGCTGCAAACATAAACGCAATGAATAGTTGAATGTATTTCATCAATAGCTGTATTGTGTTAAAGACACTTATTTTGGTTTTTGCAAAGACAGAATAAGAGTACAAAAAGATTGTTAAAATTACGAGATTATAAAATAGCTTTTAAGTGATAATCGTGTTTTTTTATTTTAATCTATGTAATCATTCAAAATTAGCGGAAAACAGGGGTTTTAGTCTTTTAGGATTTACTTTACTTTGTGTTATTAATTTAAAATTTTATTATACACGTTTTACATGACTAGATTGATTATGACTTTGGGCTTATTATTTACTTCTATAATGGGTTTTTCTCAACAACTGGAAGTTAGTATCATCCAAGGTGGGGAAATAATCTCCAACACTTTTGATCAGTATAAACTTGCTAAATCTCCATTCACTTTTCAACTAAACTCAGAAGGGATGGAAGGCTTTTTAGTAGGGGCGACATTGGATAAGGACGTTTATCTCGCAGCATTGGGAATTATCGATCATGAAGTTTCATGGTTTGAAAATACTGGAATGGCAGATGAGCAATTTAATCCAAATCAAACTTTAACGTTGAGTAACGATGTACCAAGTTACTGGTATTTTACATCAGCTCAAGATCATCGGTTTGATCCCAATGCGAAAGGTACTGCTAAAAGCTGGACAGGGAATCGTACTATTGACAAAATCGATATTTTGGAAGCAGATAAATTGATATCAGTTACAGATTTAACACAACCAATTTACGTCATTTTTTATCAAGCTGAATATGATGAAAATTATAGTTTAGTAGATAAAGAAATAGTTTTTAAAGGTGAATTTACATTTTTGTAAAAGATGTCATTTTCCTTACTGATGAGCCTTGTAAGTGGTATTGACAATCGTTTTTAAATTATATTATTTATTCGTAGATTTCTTTGCTTTGAATTCCTATATACAATAATTAAACACTATAAGCATTTGATTGTTATGTATATAAGTAATGAAGAGATTTTTATGGAGAATGATAAAAAAAGTTTGAATGCGCGTGTTGTTCGATACAATAAGCATTACGGATTTTTAGAAAATCCTCAAAAATTTAGCATAGAGAGTGATCCACATCGATTGGTAATAAGAAATTATGCTTTACGTAATAATAGACGTGAACTATATGAAGAATACATTCGAAATCAATATCCAGAAAAAGTAGTAAAAGAATTAGGAGAGTTTGATTCTTGTTTAATGTATTTAAAATTTTTAAATAAGGAAGAAGCTAAAAATTGGTTTCTATCGAATGATACAAAAGTAGTGGAGTCTGATATAGAAGCACTGGAAAATGATGCTATTTTGCGAATGCTTTTTGTTGAAGATGAACAGGATCAAAAAGACCTTTTAAACGCAGAACAATCCTATATTTTAAATCGGGTCACTCCAGAATCAATTTTGAAAATGCGTGATAATTTTTGGATTGACACGCGTATATGTTAGTCTTAATAACTATTGATTTTAATAAAAGGAGGAAGCTAAAGCTTCCTTCTTTTATTAAAATGTATTCAAATATCAGTTTAGAAATTTTATTATATAGCAGGTTCTTTACTTTCTTCAAGATAGTTCTCAAGGCTATCATCAAGTTCATCCATCCATGCTGTATGATGAGTTTCTGCTTGAGTTCCATCTATGACCGATGTATAGATTTGATCTCGATAATTTAAAATATTATTTTCTTTGTCCTTTAACCAATTTTTAAACATGCTGCCCACTTTGTCAACATTAAAGTTTGGGTAATTTGTATAACTCATTAGATCTTTGATGTAATTTGTTTGAAAATCAACATGATCTTCTCCTGTTTTTGTAAGTGCTTCATCATCCATCCATTTTTTGATTTCTTTAATACGTTCTTTTTTAGGTGGCAACGGGATTTTTCCTAGCATGTAATCACGCGCAAACCAAGCCTGTGTATCAAACATATTGAAAGTATAATATTGATCTTGCATTCCTAAAAATATTAAACGTTCATTATGATTAAAGATTACTCCTTTAAACAAGTCATCTGGATATAGACAATTATTGGTTTTTAATCGCATATTATCAGGTAAAAATGGGAATTTATGTTGATAGCCCGTACATAATATGACCGCATCAAACTCTTCTTGACTGCCATCTTCGAAGTACGCTATACTATCTTCAAAATGAGATAATTTTGCTTTCTCCTTGATGCCATCCGGCCAGTTGCAGCCAATCGGACTTGTTCTATAAGCTATTGTCACAGATTTACTTCCGTGCTTGTAGCATTGTACGCCAATATCTTCAGCGGAATAACTACTTCCGATAAGGAGTAAGCGCTGATCTTTAAATTGGTCAGCACCTCGAAAATCATGTGCATGCATAACTGCGCCAGGGAAATTTTCTATTCCTTTAAAGTAAGGGAGATTAGGGGTGGAAAAATGACCAGTACCTACAACTAAATAATCGAAAAATTCTTCAAAAGTTTCATTCTTTTTTAGATTATCAAAGATAACTCTAAACTGTTTTTTGTCTTCAATATAATCCACCCATCTTGCAACGGTATTAAATTGGATGTAATCTCTGGCATTGCTTTGATTGATACGTCCCTGGATATAATCAAAAAGTACTTCTCGCGGAGGGTAGGAGGATATTGTTTGACCGAAATGTTCTGTGAATGTATAATCAGCAAATTCAAGACATTCTTTTGGACCATTAGACCATAAGTATTTGTACATGCTACCATGTAGGGGTTCTCCGTATTTACCAACACCTGTCCGCCAGGTAAAGTTCCACATTCCACCCCAATTGTCCTGTTTTTCGTAGCATTTAATTTCTGGGATGGGATTACCTTTTTTCTGTTCCGATTCAAATGCTCGTAGCATAGCTAGCCCACTGGGGCCAGCACCAATAATTCCAACTTTAAAATTTGTCATATAATATAATTAACATGTATACTCATCTAAAATAGATGAGTGCAATAATTCGTCTTTAAAATCGAATTTTTAATTCTAGACCATACTTCCAAATGAGTATGCAGATGAAGAGATTTTTTATAATCTCTAAAATAGATGGCAAAAGCCAATAAGATACACAACTTATACTTTGTTGCGATAAGTAAATGACTAGAAACTATTTTTTAAAAAAAATATCTCTATGCTGTCAATATGGCTAAGATAACCAAAATTTGGATAGGTATCAAAGATTGGTGAAATGTAACTGCACTATTATTACGAATTTTGATCGTTGAAATTGTTTTTCATTTTGAGAAATGATCGAAATAAATCTTTTTATTTTGAGGGACTGCTCAGAAATATTGAGATCTGGAAAAGTCTATATATGCTTCAATATAAAATCTACCCTTAGATCAACAGCTCCTATAGGTACTTCTATTACATTATAACCATTATCAAAATAAGTTTTTTTCATGATTTCAAATGTATAGAGAGCTTCTTCCCATGATTGTTTTCTTTCATCGTCAGTTGTATAGATCTGTGCCCAAGGTGGAAGTATAAATACAGTGCTATTGTATTTATGGGTTTTTGCATTTTGAAGCATTTCAGTAGGAATCTTGAAGTTAATCATTTCTGCATAACAAATGGTATCTACTATACCGCGATCAAAGAAGTAAATGCTATCGTTCTTATTGGATATTGCATGATAGCTTTTTACTGATGCATTAAGCAGTAATAAAGCATATAAATCTTTATTTTTCCAGGGTAAAGCATCTCCTCTTTTTAGTATCTGCTGTTTAATGATTGATCGGGCATCTTCTGCAACCGTAGAATATCCTTTAGACTTTAAAGCATCAATCAAGGTGGTTTTGCCCACTCCAGGCCCTCCTGTGATGACATAAAAGTTATTTTTACGTGTATTCATTTTGTTTTTGTGTATTAATAATTGTTATTTTTTGAAGGTAAGTTCTCGTACTGATTATAGTTTTTTGTTTGAGTAATATCGTAACGGATAGAAGGGGATTTGTAAAGTTAAGTAAATCATTAAATAGGTAGGTTTTGAAATGGAAAATTTAAGAGGTGCTAAATAAAATTTTAGAAAAATAAATATTTTAATACATTTGCATAATCAGTTATGTAATTGGTTATAATGTTTAGTATTTATTTTATCAATATGTCAAACTATTTAAGGAAAACATCTAAAAACACAAAAAGAACGCTACAAGAGATGAAAGATCGTGGTGAAAAAATATCGATGCTAACTGCTTATGATTATACCATGGCTTCCATAATTGATAAAGCAGGTATTGATGTTATTTTGGTAGGAGATTCGGCTTCTAATGTAATGGCCGGAAATAGAACAACATTGTCAATTACTTTAGATCAGATGATTTATCATGCGCAATCCGTAGTTCGGGCAGTGAAATCTGCGATGGTTATTGTTGATATGCCTTTTGGAGCCTGTTGTGGTAATCCTATGAAATCATTAGATGCAGCTGTAAGAGTGATGCAGGAAACTGGTGCCGACGCGATAAAAATTGAAGGTGGACAAGAGGTTTCAGAAGATATTAAAAAGATTTTAGCAGCAGGAATTCCAGTAATGTCACATTTAGGATTAATGCCTCAATCTATTCATAATTATGGTAATTATGCTATTCGTGCTCGTAATGAGAAAGAATCTGAAAAATTGATTTCTGATTGTCTACTGGTGGAAAGTCTAGGTGTTTTTGGTATTTTACTGGAAAAAATTCCATCACATACTGCAACAAAGATTTCAAATATGCTAAAAATACCAACAATTGGAATTGGTGCTGGCTCTGGAGTGGATGGACAGGTTCTGGTCATACAGGATGTTATGGGAATGAATGATGAATTTTCGCCCAAGTTTTTACGTCGATACGCAGATTTACATACGGTAATGTCTGAAGCTACCCGTCATTATATTGAGGACGTCAAATCAGTTTCTTTTCCCAATCAAAGCGAAAGTTATTAGCGATAAGCAAGTATAAAATTATAAATCAAACAAATAGAATGGATTTTTTTAACAAGACAGGTAAAATGGCTTTAGGTAGCAGGCTTCGATTGCTGACCAATAAAGTAACAGAAGATGCTGCACAGATATACGAACTTTACCACGTGGAATTTTTACCGAAATGGTTTCCTGTTTTCTTTATTTTGGCTGAAGAAGGCGAAAAAACAATAACTGAAATAGCGAATGAAATTGGACATTCTCAACCTTCCGTTACGAAAATAATAAGAGAAATGACTTCTGCGGGATTGGTTGAAGATAACTTATTAACACATGATAAGCGTAGAAATGTTGTAGGTTTGACTGAAAAAGGAAAGAAGTTGAACGATAAGGTACGGGTTTCATGTCAAGATGTCGATGCGGCAATTGAAATGATAATCGAGGAAGCTACACATAATCTTTGGGAAGCAATAGAAGAATGGGAGTTTCTTTTGGAACAAAAGTCACTGCTTAAGCGAGTAAATGAACAAAAAAAAATACGGGAAAGTCAAGCTGTAGAAATTGTTCCGTATAAACCGGAATATCAGGAGGCCTTTAGATCGCTCAATGAAGAATGGATTTCTACTTATTTTGAAATAGAAGAGGCTGATTATAAAGCCTTAAATAATCCTCAAGATTATATTTTGGATAAGGGAGGGGTAATATTGGTCGCACTTTATAACAATAAGCCTGTAGGGGTTTGTGCTTTGATTAAAATGCATCAAGAAGATTATGATTATGAAATGGCTAAAATGGCAGTTTCACCGAACGCACAAGGGAAAAATATTGGATTTCTACTGGGGCAGGCGGTATTAAAGAAGGCAAAGGAATTAGGAGCGCAAAATTTGTATTTAGAAAGTAATACTATTTTAAAGCCAGCAATTAATTTATATCATAAATTAGGATTTAAAAAAATAGCAGGACGAAATACGCCTTATAAACGTTGTAATATACAAATGACGTTGCAGTTAGATCGTTCATATCAATAGATTGATTTCATTTTAAGTTTTAGAACTGTTGATCGACTTTAATAGTTGTATATTATTGGACAGTATAACTATAGTATCTAATAATTATGAGGATGCGAAAAGTTGATTTCTACAAAAATAATTCATTTTAGTGAAGAGCACCATTAAAAGGATCTGTTCAGTAAAATGAATTATTATATTTTTTAGATGTGAAATTTTGATCTAATTATGAAGTTATGATTTAATCATAACTTCCGATTTGAGCGTTTATTGATTACAATTAAAATATGTTAATCGATGTATTATTCGAAAGACAAACTAATTTTATTAAAACCTAGTCCTTTAAGTAAAGGGGTGAAAACATTTAGCGCATTTGCTCGCGTTTGTTGCAATATGTCTGATTTTTTTACCTCGGTTGCAATCTCCTTTTCCGCATTTTTATAGGCTTCATCTACAAGGTCAGCTTCTCGAAAGAATGCCATTTTGGTGTCGTAAACTCGGGAAGATTTATGATCTATCTTTATGTAGCAAATTTCAGGTAAAGGTAGACGCATAGAAACAGAGTCTCCAAAAACTTCAATATCTTCTTGTTTAACTTTTGTTAAATCGATACATCCAACGGCATCTGCTTTTATGATCAGTAGTACACTTGCGTCGGGTAAGAATGTTGTAATATTTTTATGTTCAACAACATCGCTAAATCTATATTTGACCAATTCAAGCTTGCCCATTGCTTCTATTCGCTCGATCAAAAGTTGATGTGTAGTAACTTTTGTAGTTTTGTTTTCAAACTTAGACCATAGCAACCATCCGAAGACCGCAATAATAGCTAATAAGAATATTACTTTTAAAAATCTTGCCATAACTTAATACAATCAATTTATAGACCAACAATTACTATATATATGTAAAATTTTTATTTCATTACGATTTTATGTGATGTATCATAGCTTAACGTATAGGTATATAATAAGCTACATTGGTTATTTGATGTGTGCGTATTGTGCATAGAAAAGGTATAGAAGGCCTGTTTGTTTAGTGGATCTAGTATCATCGTATAGTTCGTGTTGTATGATCCTAGGCTAGTCCTTGTGTGGTGCAAGTGTGGTCATTTATGATCCTAGGGTTGTACTTGGGTGATGCTAGTGTGATCATTTAGTCCATGTTGTATGATCCTAGGGTTGTACTTGGGTGGAGGTGTGTGATCATAGAATTGATCGTGTATGATCCTAGATTAACCTATTGTTATTCTTTATAATAGGGTAGCTATATTGTTGAGGATTTTTGTTTATGTGTTTTTTGTACTTGTTTTCAGTAATCCGTTTCTATAAAGATTCAGTGCTTCTTGCATGATGTGATTGATCGTAACTAAATCGAAGTCTGCGTTGGGATCAACATAAAAAACTTTCATTTTAGAACGATTTCCCGATTGAAGAGCTGGAATATCTAAATGTCTGCCTTCTACCATCATGATATAGGGAATATCTTTTTTTGAATCTATTGACAGATAACAAAATATTCTATTTTTATAGCAGAAACAGGGCATGCCCCATTTCTGCGTTTCTGTTATAAGCGGATCCAGTCTGAGAATAATTTCTTTTAATGCTAGTAAACAACTTTTTATTGGTTCTTTTTTACTGTGATAGTAATTCTCAACTGTTTCAAACATAATGAATAGTTATATATATTATTCGCAAATTTCTTTTAATCTTGATAAGGCTTTGGGCCAAGTTTCATCAAAGTAAGATAGGTATTCTTCTGTGGTATCTACTTTAACAGTTACATTTGTTATTCCATTATGTTCTTTAAAATGATAGTTCTCTGTACCACCTGCCCAGCTTTCGACTGCAGGTCCCTCTGTGATTTCTATATCTCCATCCAATATTCCGTAATGATAAATGGAAACAAATTCATTAGGGATATTTTCTAAAATTTTAGCTACCATACCTTCACGTTTACCATCTTTATTTTGTCCAATAAAGTAAATTTTATCACCTTTATTCCATCCTCCTTCATAATCTGATGTAGGGTTGAATTCGGAAGTCCATAATTTATAGGTTTCTTTATCTAGCATTTTGTGAAATACTACTGAAGCTGGTGCTTGAATGTCGATTTGATATGTTTGGTTTTTCATGATTTATTTTTTTGGAAAATTTGGATCTGCTAATACTTCTTCAATCTGTTTAGTGTGTCTAGCACAGTGAGCGGCGATAAAAAGTAGGTTTTGATAACCATCAACTACGCCTGTTGGGTAGTCACTGATGTGATTGCGAAGGTCATCTATATTTGCATTTTTGATGTATAATAAAACAGGCTCTCTAGCTGCTAGAAAGTCCTTTATTGCTACTTTGCTATCTTTATATTTTCCTGTGGGTTGCAGTTCTTTTGGCGCCTGAAATTTTTGACTTCGATCAGTCATCATGTTTATGAGACCTTGATCAGTTGATTTGACTTCATTTTTCCGGTTAGGCTGTGGCGCTTTTCCCAATTCTTTTTTTGCCATTTCAAATAACAGACTTTCTGAGCGTATGATATGCTCTAGACATTGACCTATTGACCATTTTCCTTCTCCAGGACTAAATTGTAGTTGTGCTTCACTTAATCCTGATATGTCATCTTTTAATGATTTCGTTGTGTATTGAAAATATTGGATTAATGAATCAATATTTCCGTGCTGATTTAAAATGACAGAAGGGGCGTTTTGTTCAATTATTAGCGTAACGTCATTTATTACAGCAATTTTATCAGCAGCTTTGGCCATGATACAGGGAAGAGTTATACTGACACCTAGTGCAAGCATAAATTTTATTAGTACTTTCATTTTTTTTTAATTGGTGAAGTGTGCAAATTCCATTGTTATCTATTATATTTTTTTAGATCCTGACGGTAAACCGTTCATACTTGTTTCTACTTCAAATAATTAATTTTAACAATTATAGCTTTATTTTGTTTAGCACTGCTTGCCATAAGACAAGAAATAAAAACACTCGTATTGAATAGTAAAAGTGAAGATTTAAATCAGAGAAAAGATTAAAATAATACTGCTCCATCTTAAATAAAGGATGTGCTGAATTTTGTTTAAGGATGACTCTGTATTGTATGATCATCTAATTATATGTATTATTGTAGCTAGGATAATCCTTATTTTTTATTTGATGATAATAGGTGCAATCTTAATCTTTGATGGGAGCGCATCCATATTTCACAGGTAAGTCTACACATCGGATGTGGTTTTTTTACGAAATTATTCTAATGCTACTATCACTCCTATTAGAATAGAGTTCAAGGTCATCTTTTCTTGAAATGTAGATTATTAAAATTGATATAATGATCTGGAAAGCTGAATGAAAATGTAAGCCGTGAGAGGGAGATAGATTAGGGTAATTCTCAAATTAATAACGTAGATCGATAATTTAAATGCTAAAAAAGATTGTGGCATTCCTATTTAAATGGCGCAATAATAATTTATTAAAATAAATGAAAATAAAAAGCTTAGTTACTTTGAAAGATTTTAGAATTGTCAAATCATGGTTGAATAGTACATATAAAACCATTAAGTTTGGTCGTAATTGTACAGAGTCTCTACCAAAACGACAAACAGTACTTAATTTAAATAAAACTATAAATTGGCGTAGTCTCGGTCATAGTTTTATTTTTCTCTTTCTTTCGCATGCGACATTGGCGCAAAAAAAACCAGTAGAATATGTTAATCCATTTATTGGAACAACTAACTATGGTACGACTAATCCGGGTGCACAAGTTCCGCAGGGGTTGATGAACGTTTCGCCTTTTAATGTCATGGGGTCATCTTTGAACAAATTTAATAAGGATGCACAATGGTGGTCTACTCCCTATGAATATAACAATAAGTTTTTTACGGGATTTTCACATGTTAACCTGAGCGGTGTAGGATGTCCAGATATGGGGAGTCTTTTGCTGATGCCAACAACAGGCCGTCTTGATGTCGATTATCGGAATTATGGAAGTACTTACAAAAATGAAAGTGCCGCACCGGGTTACTATACCAATTATTTAGAAAAATATGGTGTGAAAACTGAAGCTACAGCGACACTACGAACAGGAATTTCCAGATTTACCTTTCCGAAGGGTAAAAGCCATATTTTACTTAATTTAGGTGAAGGGTTAACGAATGAAACGGGAGCTACGATGCGATTTGTTAACGATCGAGAGATTGAAGGTTCAAAGTTATTGGGATCATTTTGTTATGTTAATAATCAAGCTGTATATCCGATTTATTTTGTCTTAAGGTTGAGTAAGAAACCTTCGGAAAAGGGATACTGGAAATTTCAGAAGCAAGGAGAAGTTTGGGAAAACGATTGGAATAAGGATGCTGGAAAGTATAAAATTTTTACAGCATATCATAACGAAATGTCCGGGGATGATATTGGTGCTTACTTAAGCTTTGAAACTTCTGAAAACGAGCAGGTTGAGGTTCAGGTGGGAGTCTCCTTCGTAAGTGTTGAAAATGCAAGACAAAATTTAGATCAAGAACAACCCAAAGGCGGATTTGACCAAATAAGATTAGCCGCTTCTAAGAGATGGAATGAAGATTTGTCGAAAATCGAAGTTGAAGGTGGTACTGAAGATCAGAAAACAGTCTTCTATACAGCATTGTACCATGCTTTAATTCATCCAAATATTCTTCAGGATGTTAATGGACAATATCCCGCTATGGAGACCCGTCAAACATTAAAAACGTCAGGAAATCGTTATACTGTATTTTCTCTATGGGATACTTACCGCAATGTCCAGCCGTTAATGAGTCTATTGTTTCCTGACCGACAAACAGAGATGATCCGTTCTATGATCGATATTTATAAAGAAAGCGGATGGATGCCTAAATGGGAGCTGTATGGTCGCGAATCTTATACCATGGATGGAGATCCCGCAATTCCCGTTATCGTTGATGCATGGATGAAAGGTATTCGAGATTATGATCATGAAGCTGCATATGAGGCGTTTTATAAATCAGCAACAACTATAGATAGTAGCAATAAAATTCGTCCTGATAATGCTGATTATGTAAAATACGGTTACGTACCACTACGTGCCAAATTTGATAACTCAGTGTCTCATTCAATTGAGTATTTCCTTGCAGACTGGAACCTTTCACAGTTCGCGGCTTCACTAGGTAAGAAAGAGGATTCTAAAATGTTTGCTGAGCGGGCAAAAGGTTATAAGCACTACTATTCAAAAGAGTATGGAACTTTTAGACCTATACTTCCTGATGGTAAATTTCTAACCCCTTTTGATCCTTTGCAAGGTGCTAATTTCGAACCGAATCCTGGTTTCCATGAAGGAAATGCTTGGAATTATACTTTTGCTATTCCACATGATATTCCTGGATTAGTGAAATTAATGGGTGGTAAGCGTCATTTTGTGGAAAAACTTCAAGCTACTTTTGATAAAGGATATTTTGACGTAACTAATGAACCTGATATGCTTTATCCGCATATCTTTTCGGAAATCGAAGGTGAGGAGTGGCGTACTCAAAAATTAGTAACGGAGATTTTAGAAACTCATTTTAAGAATGCTCCAGAAGGAATACCTGGTAATGACGATACAGGCACAATGTCTACTTGGGCATCTATGAATATGATGGGAATATATCCGTTATGTCCAGGGAGGCCGGAGTACACGGTTGTAACTCCGGTATTCGATAAGGTGACGATACATTTAGATGCAAAATATCATCACGGTAAAGATAAGTTGATTATCAGAAGGGACCGTAAAGGTGATGCAGGATTTATTAACGGTATTTCAATTGATGGGAAAAAAGTAAAGGGCTTTAAAATATCTCACCATGATCTTGTTAATAGTAATGAAATTGTAATTACTACTGGAAATCGTTGATATATGTTTTTAACAGTGAATTATTTAAAAAAAAATAGCCTTAGGGCTATTTTTTTTTGATCTGAGTATTCCAACTTAGTTCGATAATCTTTATTCTTTCTAATCATTTGCATCTTTTCTTTAGCTTCATTCTTATTTTTTTTAATAACTATTGAAGTTGATATTTTTTATTGATGATCGTATAGGATAAAGTAAAAGTATTTTAGGTGGAAGCATTCATTTTTTATTATTTTGTGACTATAATAATAAATTTGAATTATACCTTTTATATTAAATACTTAACTACATATTACACGTGTAGTTTTTGTAAAAAAAATAACCATAAAGATGATTAGAAATTTAAACATATGCACCTTAGTAAGTCTATTTTTTGCTATTGGAAACATTTATGCACAAAGGAGTACTAAACCTAATATCATATATATTTATGCAGATGATTTGGGGTATGGTGAGATTGAGCCTTATGGGCAGCAGAAAATAAAAACTCCTAATCTATTAAAATTAGCTGAGAAGGGGATGACTTTTACACAACATTATGCTAGTACTCCGGTTTGTGCACCATCCCGTGCTATGCTTATGACCGGTAAACATGGTGGGCATGCTTATATTCGAGGTAATTATGAACTTGGTGGATTTCCTGATAGTCTTGAAGGTGGGCAGATGCCCCTGCCGGAAGGCACATTAACCATTCCTAAGATGCTGAAGCAGATCGGATATCGTACAGCTATGGCGGGTAAGTGGGGATTAGGTATGAATAATACGCCAGGTAGCCCCTTGAGACAGGGATTTGATTATTATATCTCGGTTTTAGATCAGAAACAAGCTCACAATTTTTATCCAACTCACTTATGGGAAAATGATGTGCGATTAACATTGAACAACCCTGTAATGGATGTGCATAAGGCACTTAATCCAGCTACAGCGACTGACGCAGATTTTGACTATTATATAGGGAAGGAATATGCAACTGATATAATGGCTGAAAAAGCACTCAAGTTTATTTCAGAGAATAAGGAACAGCCATTTTTTCTTTATCTGCCATTTACGCAGCCACATGTGTCATTGCAGGCACCTCAAGAATATATTGATATGTACAAAGGTGTTTTTGATGAAAAACCTTACTATGGACAGCAAGGATATGCAGCTACTAAATATCCTTATGCAACATACGCTGCAATGATTACTTATTTGGATGCTCAGGTCGGTAAAATAATGAACCGAATCTCGGAGCTGGGTCTTGATGAGAATACAATCATTATGTTTTCTAGTGATAATGGCACGACATTTAATGGCGGTGTAAATCCAAAATTCTTTAGAAGCGTAGGTGACTTAAGAGGTCTAAAAATGGATGTATTCGAAGGAGGGATCCGTGTGCCTTTTATTGCATCTTGGCCAGGAAATATTTCGGCGGGAGTGAAATCTGATTTTGCATCAGCGCAGTATGATATTATGGCCACAATAGCTGCAGTCACTGGTCAAAAAATTGAAAATACCGATGGTATTTCATTATTGCCAACACTTTTGGGGAAAACAGATGAACAACAAGATCATGATTTTTTATATTGGGAATATCCGGAAAACGGAGGACAGATCGCAATCCGTTTAGGGAAATGGAAAGCTGTTAAATTAGATGTCCGTAAGAAAGGCTACAGTAAGACACCTTGGATGATTTTTGATCTTGAAAATGATAGAAAGGAAGAGCAGGATTTAGCTGCTCAGCATCCAGAACTAATTAAAAAATTTGATACTATAGTAGATCATCAACATCAACCAGCACATATCAAAGAATGGGAGTTTATTAATCCAAAATTCACTAAACAGTAATGTTTTAACAGAATTTTCTTACTTTACTTTTGGTCACTTGGGGATTGCGTATTATTTTTCAAGTTACGGAGGTATTTAGATGATAGAAATGAAAAATAAAGAAGAAAAAGGAGAATTTTGGGAATCTGCTTTTGTTGAAAAAAATGAAATGTGGGGTTTCGAACCAGCAAAAGCAGCGGTTTTAACGGCTGATTTTTTTATCAAAGAGCTTGTTAAAAATGTACTTATCCCGGGAATAGGGTATGGTCGTAATGCTCAGGTTTTTAAAGATAAGGGTATGGCTGTTACGGGAATAGAAATATCGAAGACAGCAATCAAGATGGCGAGGGCTCATTATGGATCGGATATGCTGATTTTTAATGGATCTGTTACTGATATGCCTTTTGATCAAAATAAATATGATGGTATATTTTGTTATGCTTTAATTCATTTATTGGACAGCCAAGAAAGAATTAAACTAATTCAGGATTGTTATGATCAACTCCATGTCAACGGATATATGTTTTTTACGGCAATTTCTAAGAAGGCTGATAGTTACAAAAAAGGAAGATATATTGATAAGGATCGTTATGAAGTATTCGAAGGAGTAAAGCTTTTTTTCTATGATGAGCATGCCATTGAATCCGAGTTTAAGCATGTTGGGCTATTTGAGATTGAGGAAATTGATGAAAGTCAACCCTTTTTTTTAATAAAATGTAAGAAATCTAATCATTGAGTTCATTATTTAGTTTCGTAAAACTAACCGCTCATAGTAACGACCTGTCGATTTATCTATTATTCAATTATAAAGTATCTTGTATGTATGAAGCAAGATCGTTATCTATTTTACTTGGACTGCTTTTTAGTTGTTGTATAATTCGTTGACGTTCTTCTTTTGTTTTATTTTGACTTAATTTCTTCTGCCCTTGTAACTCAGTTACCTCTAACTCGAAGATTACTATACCTTGCATCATTCCCTTTTTGAATTTTTCAGAAAGATTATTCCACTGTTGTAAGTAATCTTTTTCATAAAATAAAATCATTTGCTCTAAAGCATTGATTTTAGCCTCTTCATCTGTTATAATTTTTGCATTTCCATAAGCATGAACAGCAATATAATCCCAAGTAGGTACGCTTTCTACTTTATCATAATGTAGAGGAGATATATAAGCATGGGGCTCGGTAAAGATGACTAGCGAAGTATTTTTTGAAATATACGCGACTTGTTCATTATTTTTTGCAAAATGGGCAGTAAGAATAAGTTTATCTGAAGTGTCGTTTACAACAAAAGGTAGCTGTGTAGCAATTGGAATATTATTCTTTGCTGTAATTATGGTGGCAAAGCTATATTTTTTCATGAAAGCAATCTGTTCAGCTTCATGCTCAATTTTAAAATTATTGGGTATAAACATAATTTTATTTTAAATAGGATTTATTATTTAGCATATTTTTTTGATCCTGCAACACAGAGTATGACAGCCATCGTTATTCCTATCATATTAAGACTTACTTTTTCATTCAAAAAAATTGATGCTACGGCTAGTCCAAGAAACGGTTGAAGTAATTGTAACTGTCCAATAGATGCAATTCCTCCTTGAGCTAATCCCTTATACCAAAATATGAAAGCTATAAACATGCTAAAAATAGAGACGTATGCTAGCCCGAACCATGCCTTTATGTCTACGTTTGCAAATGATGATGGTCTGTAAAAAAATACTAGGGGTATCATAAATGGCAGTGATAAGACTAGCGCCCAGGAAATTACTTGCCAGCCACCCAATGTTTTTGATAGTTTCGCCCCTTCTGCATATCCTAATCCACACAGTATCACGGCAACTAACATCAATGAATTACCAAGTGGTGAGGTTGTTATTCCTTGTGCAATAGCATAACCTATTATAAAAAGGCTACCTATTATTGAGAATAGCCAGAATAAAGGTTTCGGCCTTTCACCACCTCGAAGCACGCCAAAACTAGCGGTTGCAAGTGGAAGTAGTCCTAAAAATACAAGTGAATCTGCGGATGTAAGATATTGTAATGCTAAAGCGCTTAAAAGAGGGAAACCAATTACAACACCGACTGCAACTATAAACAAAGGAATAATTTGTTTTTGTGTAGGTTTTCTCTCTTTGAAAATTATTAATCCGCCTAAAGCAAGTAACCCGGCAATTGTGGCACGGGAAACAGTTAAAAATATAGGATTTAAATCTAGTACCGCAATTCTTGTTGCAGGAAGAGAGCCACTGAATAATAATACGCCTATAATGCCATTAATCCATCCGTTAGATCGAATTTTTGTTCCATAATTTATAGCTGTTTTTTTCATTAAATTTTCATTTGATCAAAAGTACATGAACATCATTTATGAGCACAGTATCAGTTTTGATTTATTTAATGGATACAGTTATATTTATATTATGAAAAGAGATTTTTTATACGATGAAATTGCTCGTAAAATCAGTAATCAAATTAAAAGTGGCTTATTGCAACCTGGAGATCGTCTCCCATCAATCCGAACGTTCAGTCATGAGCAAGGGGTAAGTGTGAACACTGTCAAACGTGTATTTCTTGAATTAGAAGCACAGTCTCTTATTCAATCAAAGCCTCAGTCGGGTTATTTTGTTAGTCCGGCGTCTTACCTAAAGATTCCATTAACAGAAGTAAGTAAAACTTCGCTAGGCATTGACAATGTCGAGCCAAAGGAACTTATAAGTCGTGTATATGCAAATATGGGAAAATCAGATCTGACACTATTCTCTATTGGCATTCCTTCTGGTAATTTGTTGCCATTAGCAAAATTGAAAAAAGAACTTATTCTCGCTACAAGGGCATTAAAGGAGGGGGGAACTGAATATGAACCAATAGAAGGAAATTTAAAACTACGAAGAATGATTGCTCTCCGATCATTAGCATGGGGAGGGAAGTTACAAGAAAGTGATTTGGTAACAACTAATGGAGGTATGCATGCGCTATCTTTATGTTTAATGGCATTAACTAAACCGGGTGATACTTTAGCATTAGAAAGTCCCTGTTATCCTGGTATTTTACAACTTGCTATAAGTCTAGGATTACAAGTTATTGAAGTGGCAACCCATCCGATTACAGGAATTGATATCGAGTCTTTAAAAAAAATAATACCAGTTATTCATGTATGTCTCTTAGTACCAAATTATAATACCCCGTTGGGAAGCTGTATTCCCGATAGTAATAAAAATGAAATTGTTAATTTATTATCAAAGCATCATATTCCAATAATAGAGGACGATGTATATGGAGATTTGTATTTTGGTTCTACAAGACCTAAATGCTGTAAATCTTATGATACAGAAGGAAATGTGCTTTGGTGCAGTTCTATTTCAAAGACTTTGGCACCAGGTTATCGGGTAGGTTGGATTGCTCCGGGCAAGTATAAAGAGCAGATTTTAAAGTTAAAACTCGTACATGCTATATCTTCAACATCCGTGGTCCACGAAGCTGTAGGAAACTTTTTAAAATCTGGACGGTACGACAATCATCTTAGACATCTTCGAAGTACATTATCCGACAACTTTCAGCATTATGCCCAGACTATCGCTTCATACTTTCCGGAAGGAACTAAAATAAGTCGTCCACAAGGAGGACTTGCATTATGGGTTGAGTTTAATGAAAACATAGATACGGCCGAACTGTACGAATTTGCACTTAAACACAATATAAGTATTGCACCAGGACGGATGTTTACCCTCCAAGATCAATATAATAGCTGTATGAGGCTTTGTTATGGGCTTCCTTGGAACAATGAATTGAAATTTAAACTAAAACAACTGGGTAATTTTGCCAAAATTCTTGATAAAAAAATATAAATAGTTTGATTTAATATATCGCTAACCCGTTGTGGATTATGATATAAGGCTATAAATAAGATAAATAAGTTGTTCATTACGCTGATAATCAGTAAAACTGTTTTTCATGCGAGCCGGAGCAGGCTCATGCTTATTTTTTCCATTTCATCAGTTTTGTTAAGTGCAATGAGTTTCAGCCAGAATATTTTTGTTACAAAAATGGAGGTTCCCCTCTTTAATTTTTAGATGCAGCAAACGAAGATCAGATGATTACCAAATTATACCTTTTAACATTATTTGTTCAGTGTTTGTTCAGTGCTTGCTCAGTGATCACTCAGTGTAGACTGTATCAATATTGACTGATTACTGTCTAAAAATTGATTAAAAATTGCTATTAATTAAAATCTGGTATTAGGATGTTTCCGTTTTAATGTTTATCTTAAATATCTATAAACTAATCATGTAATTATGGCAATCATCAAAAATGGCGTTAATGGGACTGTTTCCGGGAAAGCAGGTTCTGTTGTGTTTGTCTTAACGAAAACAGGAAATTATGTGCGTTCTCTCCCTCGCGTTAAAAAACGGGAAGCTACACCTGAGCAACTGCTCAGTAGAACACGCTTCAAAATTGTGAGGTCGCATATTAGTATGTTAAATTCCGTTATCAATATTGGTTATAAGGCATACAGCTATCCTAAGCGGGCATATGATGTGGCGATGTCTTATAATTTGAACGAAGCACTTATTCAGAAAGAAGATGATTTTGTAGTTGACTGGCAGAAATTTATGATTGCCAAAGGAAGCCCGAATCCCATCACTTCCTACACGATGGATTTCGATCAAGAAAATCAAGTGATTCGGGTTAATTGGGAATATGATGTCTATCTGGAGAAGAAGTTTAACACCAGGTCTTACGATTCCTTTTTAATCCTGTATAATGCAGAAGATAATGGGGTTGAATATCCACTTTTGATGAACGACTCGAAAGACTGCTTAATATCTGGCAAACAAAATGTTAAAATCCCGAAACATAAAAAGGAAGTGACTTATGAAGTGTTTATATTTTTTGTAGAGAGCTATGGTGGTGGTAATACAGACAGTATGCACTTGGGTAAGATAAAGGTTTGAGCGGTATCAGGTGTCATTATTCCAGGGTGAATGTAAACTGGAGGTACGACCTTTGAAACAGATTTAATAAATTAAAGAAACCCGTTGTGCATTATGATTTAGGGCTATAAATAAGTTGTTCATTACTCTGATAATCAGTAAATTGTTTTTACGACAAAACGATTTAGAATGAATAACCTATTCGCAAATTACGAAAGAATATTGGGAGTTTTAAGAGCAATATCAATAATTTAAAAATTAGCACTATTTAAAATGCACAACGGGTTATCTCTAATCATATTTCATTACGATAATCTAGACTTAAGTCTTGTTGTGGAGCTCATGCTATTTTTATGATTTTTTCAAGGGAATTGTCATTTTAAATTCAATTGTAATAAAATTTGTTACAATATAAAAAATATTCCTAACTTTGTTGACGATATGAATAATACAAGATTTTCAACAGCTATACATATATTAACATTGCTGGCTGATAGTGGAGAAAATTGGGTGAACTCGGATTGGATTGCAGGTAGTATTAACACGAATGCTGCGATGGTGCGGAAAGAACTAAGTGCATTGCAAGATGCAGGTTTTGTCATAGGACGTAAGGGCAAAGAGGGAGGTTCTCGGTTAAATAAGCCGAGTAGCCAAATTTCATTGGCAGATATCTATGTGGCAGTGAAGAATACTGAAGTGCTAGGTAAAAAGAATTTGAATACGAATCCGCAATGTCCAGTCGGTAAACAGATTAATAAGGAGTTAGATCAGCTCTATTCTGATACCGATCAATTGGTGATTAATTCGTTAAAAGGGCTGACATTGGAAAATTTCGCGAAGAAATTTCGTTAGTTTTTTTTGCTTTTAAATGTAACAAAATTTATTACAATATAGAATTTATGAAAATAGGAATAACAGGTGCAACTGGACATCTAGGACGTCTGGTAGTGGAAAAATTAAAAGAAAGAACTGCAAACAGCAATTTAGTTGCATTAGCGCGTGACACTCAAAAAGCTGGTGACTTAGGTGTCGAAGCACGCTTATTTGATTATAATAAACCGGATACTTTGGTCGAGTCATTGAAAGGAATTAATCATTTATTATTGATATCAGGAAATGAAATTGGACAGCGTCAGGCGCAACATGAAAACGTTATCAAGGCTGCAAAAGAGGCGGGAGTAGAATGGATTGTATATACCAGCCTTTTACATGCTGATACATCTTCATTGGTATTGGCAAATGAACATCTATTAACGGAGGAAATTCTAAAATCATCGGGTGTGCCTTTTACTATTTTGCGTAATGGTTGGTATACTGAAAATTATACCGCTTCTGTTCCTACAGCCTTACAAAATGGTGCATTATTTGGTAGTGCAGGAGAGGGGAAAATAGCATCTGCAGCGAGAGCTGATTATGCTGAAGCGGCAGCAGTTGTTTTAACAAGTGCAGATCAACAAAATAAGATATACGAGCTAGCAGGTGACTATGCTTACACCTTAGCTGAGTTGGCTGAAGAGATTTCAAATCAAACAGGGAAAGTTATTCCATATAAAAATTTAAGTGAGTCAGATTATGCGAAAGCTTTAATAGAAGCAGGTTTACCTGAAGGATTAGCAACTGCTATCGCAAGTTTTGATAAAGGAGCTGCAAATGGTGATTTGTATGATGATGAAAAACAGTTATCTACTTTGATCGGTCGTCCAACAACTTCGCTGACTACTGTTGTCAAAGCAGCTTTAGCAGGATAAAATTTAATATATTTCTTTAAAAGGTGTATCATTTCTGATACTCCTTTTTTTGAGAACTACTTCCTATATCACATTCATATCGTACCCTATTTGAGAATATTTTATAAATTGCATAAAAAGATTCTAGAATGAGTACAAAACAAGATCAGATTAAGCATTGGTCCCGTGTTGAATATTTGCACGAAACTCATACCAATCCCAATATTCATATTAAGGGCAATACAAGTTATTACAGTAACGCTTGGACAGGAAATTTTGAAGAATGTGTTGTTCGTTATTTGTATGGAGATGTGTACAGTTTAAATCAATGGGAACCTGCCTGGGTTATAGATCAGTTATATATTGGTTCGTATGTGTGTATTGCGGCTGAAGCTGTAATATTGATGGGGGGAAATAATACGCATCGTTCTGATTGGTTTAGTTTATATCCTTTTGTTGAGTCTATCGTAGAATCGTATCAAAGTAAAGGAGATACTATAATTGGTGATGGTGTTTGGATAGGGATGCGTGCCATGATTCTTCCGGGTATTCAGATTGGAGAGGGCGCTATTATTGCTTCAGGAGCTGTTGTTACAAAAGATGTTGCGCCCTATAGTGTTGTTGCTGGAAATCCGGCAAAGCATATTAAGTTTAGGTTTCAATCGGATACGATTATTGCATTGCGTGATTTAAAAATTTATGATTGGGATGAGGTGAAATTTAAACATTTACAGTCATTTATATGTGGAAACGATATAGAACGATTGATAGAGGAAGCATGCAAATATGAAGCCTCCCTATAATATTTAGTTTGAAATTGTTGAAGTTATTCTCTTGTAGCGTTAACATAATTTGTAAAAATTCATTTTTCTTAAAAAAATGATTCTCTTCCAACAAGTGGTTATAGTTGGTGATAGCATTAAATAAAACTTCTGGGTTCTCATCTTGATATTGCTCAAAATTGAAGTATAGAACTTATTGGATATATTTTAAGAATGGAAAAATGTTTATAATTACGAATATGAGCTAGCAGTATGCAACTTGCAATAAATTACGGAGATCAATCTGAGTAAAGAAATAGTACGAAACATATTATTGGACCTATTTTTTTGTATATTTATTCTAATAAAATGAGCGATAATTTCTTGAATTTTATTCCTAATTGAAATCCTAAATATGAAAAAAGTAACTGGGCTTGGAGGTGTGTTTTTTAAATGCGAGGATCCTCAAAAGATGAACGACTGGTATGCCAAGAATCTAGGTTTGGAAGCTGGTGAATATGGCGCAACTTTTAAATGGCGCGACCTTGATAACCCATCGGTTAAGGGGGCAACAGCATGGTGTACATTTCCTCGTGATTCTGAATACTTTAATCCTTCTGTAAAGCCCTTTATGATCAATTACCGCGTCGAAAACCTTGTTGCGTTGGTTGAGGAATTAAAAAAAGATAATGTCACTATCGTAGATGAAATTTCGGAGTATGATTATGGAAAATTTATTCATGTATTAGATCCTGAAGGTAATATCATTGAACTCTGGGAACCAATAGGGGATCTGGAATAGCATCGTCAAATAAAATAATAGTATGAAAAGTACCGCTGGACATGATGAACGAATAGCAAAAATGATATTTGCATCGGTTTATCCTCATTATCTCGAAAAAGTTGAAAAGAAAGGTAGAACAAAAGAGGAGCTGCATCAGGTTATAAAATGGTTAACCGGTTTTGATGAACAACAGTTGCAGGATCAAATTGATCAAAAAGTAAATTTTGAAACATTCTTTGAAAATGCAAATCTTAATGTTAATGCCAGTCTTATTACTGGTGTAATCTGTGGTTATCGTGTAGAGGAAATTAAAAATCCTTTAACACAGAAAGCTAGGTATCTCGATAAGATCATAGATGAATTAGCAAAAGGGAAAAAAATGGAGAAAATTTTGCGATGAGTTTGTTAATTATTTGTATATTAGATTGTTGTAAATGATGGTTGTTTCTTTATTTTATTGAAGCTAACTCAATATATAATAAGTAAAGCCGTTTGCATTCGTGTAGACGGCTTATTTTTTTAATAACCTGACTTGATGTTAACAGTGATTAGTAAAAAATAATTTTAACTTTACAGTTGGTCGACCGACTGTGATTGCTTACTATTATCAATAGTAAGCAATCAAAATGAATGAAGATATATAGATAGGTTAACTGTTATCTATTCTTCCTAAAATATCAGAACATAAATGATTTAAATCTCATGGGAAAACTCTTACAAATTGTATTCTTTTCATTACTATTTACTATAACTGCTCATGCACAAAGTATAGAGGGGTTAAGAAAAAATATTCAGCAGATCATGCAGAACAAAGATGCTGTTGTTGGTGTAGCAATAAACGGCATTAATCATAGTGATACATTGGGTGTAAATGCCGATAGACGACTTCCTATGCAAAGTGTTTTTAAATTTCCATTGGCGATTGTCATGTTAACAGAAATCGATAAGGGTAATTTTAAACTTGATCAAAAGATAGAAATTACAAAGCGTGATCTTACACCAGAAATTTGGAGTCCAATTCGGGAAAAATATCCTACCGGAACAACGCTTACGATAAAGGAAATTCTGGAATATACAATCACTTTAAGTGACAATGTAGGGTGTGATGTTCTTTTAAAACTTCTCGGCGGACCTCAGGTTGTAGAAAGCTATTTCGCAAAAAAAGGATTTAAGGATATATCGATTAAAATTAATGAAAAGACGATGCAAAGTAATTGGGATAAACAGTTTTTGAACTGGTCAACACCCAAAGAAATGAATCGAATTTTACAGACCTATTATGTGAATAAGAATAATTTGCTTTCGATGCCGATGTATGATTTTTTGTGGACAACCATGAAGTCTACTAATACAGGTCTTAAACAATTGAAAGGACAACTTCCTGATCAAACAGTTGTAGCACACAAGACTGGCTCATCTGGAACTAATAAGAAAACTGGAATAACGGCTGCACTCAATGATGTTGGAGTTGTTTTACTTCCAAACGGTGAGTACTTTGTGATCAGTGTCTTTGTTACCCATTCGAAAGAAAATCAGGAAACGAACGAACGTATTATTTCAGATATAGCTAAAGCGGCTTGGGATTTTTTTACAGGAGCTAATCAATTATAGTAATACTTCTGGATCAGTTGTTCCTTTTTTTATCAAATCATCAATACTTTTCAGTGTTCTTTGAGATATTTGTTCTAATGCTTCCTCTGTGAAAAAAGCCTGATGGGCAGTAACCAAAACATTAGGGAAGCTCAATAACAATTGAATGGTGTCATCGTCAATAATTGTTGCCGATAAATCTTTAAAGAAAAGTTTCTCTTCCTGCTCATATACATCAATACCAAGTAGGCCTATCTTTTTAGTTTTTAATGCTTGTATTGCATCATTGGTATTAATCAGATTACCTCTGCTAGTATTGATTATTGTGACACCATATTTCATTTTATCAATAGATTCTTTGTTAATTAGATAATGGTTGTCAGCTGT
Source organism: Sphingobacterium sp. JUb20 (assembly GCF_004342035.1). NCBI lineage: Bacteria > Pseudomonadati > Bacteroidota > Sphingobacteriia > Sphingobacteriales > Sphingobacteriaceae > Sphingobacterium > Sphingobacterium sp. JUb20. The sequence continues at coordinate 80,780 of NZ_SLYV01000017.1, forward strand.
AAGAGGGCAGTGCAGCGATATGATATCAGATTCCATAAAGAGTGTTTCCAATGCGACATATTTTACACCTAGGTTAATCAACGTTTCATCAGGGTATAAATCATACGCAATAACCTCAGCTCCGAATCCCAGCGCTATTTTAACAAATGCCTTTCCTATTTTACCGGTTCCGACCACACCAATTTTCTTTTGGTAGAGATTGAATCCCAATAAACCGTTTAATGCAAAGTTTTGTTCACGCACACGATTATAAGCCTTATGAGTTTTTCTGTTTAAGGTCAATAGCATAGCCATTGCGTGTTCTGCTACAGCTTCTGGTGAATAAGCGGGGACACGGCAAACTTGAATATCAAAATCTTTAGCAGCTTGTAAATCAACATTATTGAATCCCGCGCATCTTAAAGCAATGTACTTAACTCCTTTTTTTGCAAGAGTTTCAATGACATTTCTATTTAGTTTGTCATTTACAAAAACGCATACTGCATCTTCATTTTCAATTGCATTTACGATATGAGGTCCTAGATGTGTTTCAAAAAAATGAAGTTCAAAACCATATTTTTCATTTTCTTTTTCGAAGAATTCTCGATCGTATGGCTTGGTTGAAAAGAAGGCTATTTTCATAACATATATTTTATATAAACTTAAGTAAATTTGCCAGTATCTACAATGATTTCATTAAGTTAAATGTCACTACTACTATCAATTTCCTTTTCAATCGATACTTTTTAAAAATTCGTAAGTATATGTTTACGTTTCTTTGTTATTGAAAATGTAATTTGAATATTTTTTTCTATGGATACATATATATTCAATTATTGATCTTTATTTTATTCTAAAAGGCGATTAAATTGATTCATTTAGATGTTTTATGGTTTTAAATTCTTTAAATAATGGTTTAAATAAAATTTACTAGCCCTTGTAACTCTGTTTAGTGTATGATTTTATTTGTTTTTAATCAATTGTAACATAATTATGAATAATTGGTATTAATAGCTATCTTAGTTTCGGCACTAACCTTAGATATGTCTAACCAAACCTTGATCTCTACCGCAGAATTTGAGCGTATTTATGAAAAATGGAACCGAAAAGTCTATCAATATGCTTTAAGCAAGACTTCTTCCACTTATATTGCCGAAGAAACTGTACAACGTGTATTTATCAAGCTTTGGAATAATATTTTTCAAAAGAAAGTGCATGTAGAAATAGAAGCTCAACTATTTTGCATCGCTCGTACCACACTTTTGGATATTGTGAAAGAAGAAAGGAAGAGGCAGGATCTATTGCATATAAAAGTTGAAACTGATCAAGTTCCCACACCGTCAGAGTTATATCGCTTAAAGGAACTGAATGAACGGTATGCGGACATCGTGTCAAGAATGCCAGAATCTAGAAGAAAGGTGTTCATGATGAGCAGGTTCGAAAATTTGACTTATAAAGAGATCGCAGAAAGATTGTCGATTACACCCAAAACCGTTGAAAATCATATCGCTTTGGCATTAAAAGTTTTGAAAAAGATGTTTGTATTTATCGTTCATCTATTTTTTTAAAAATCGGCTTGGGGGTAAGTGACGTTTCTACCGTATTCTTATTATATGAAGATTACGAGAGAACTTATCAATCGATACCTAAAGAATCAATGTTCAGCTGAAGAGGCTGCTTATCTGGAAGATTACATAGCACATTTGGGAGAATCTCTTGATCAGCTATTGTCTAAAGAAGAATGGGATCTTACCGACGAAAATTTAGATTATCCCAATCAGCAGGAAATCAAGGATAAAGTATTCGCTTTTGCTAAAAAGCAAAATGTTTTAAAATATAACAGGAAATTAGTTCGCATTGTATCTGCTGCGGCTGCTGTAATTGTTTTTATTCTTGGCTTTTATGTGAGCTTAAATCCATTTTTAAATCAGCCTGCGCCAGAGGTTAGGAAAATAGCTGCTATTGAAGATCAGACTGAAGAGATAAGTAATCTATATTACATAAATTCAGGCAATGACAATATGTTATTAACGGCTAGTGACGGATCTGTTATTACACTTTATCCGCAGTCTGAAATCAAATATGCTGAAGATTTTAGTATCCAGCAGGAGAGAGTGCTGTACCTGAAGGGGAAAGCAAAATTTGAGGTTGCCAAAGATAAATCAAAGCCATTTCGTGTACATTCCACCGGTGTAGTCACTACAGCTTTAGGAACGGTTTTTAGTGTTGATGAATTGCGATCTACTCAAACGCAGATCAAATTGATGGAAGGTAAAATAGAGGTGAAAGCTGTGGATCACCAGAGAGGGAAAGAATTAGTGCGGACCTTTTTGCCACACGAAGAGATTACCTTGGATCATCGTGAATTAAAGGTTGTCGAAGAGATAAAGACTCATACAATAGGAACAGATCGAGGTGGTCATTTTCTTCAAAATAACCAGATCATCCAGTTTAAAAATATAGCCCTAGAGGATGTTTTGACAATTCTGATGCAAAACTATGACATCAAGTTGCAATACGATAAATCATTGATCAGTAATAAATTTTACAGCGGAACTTTTACGAATAAAACAAATGTCTTTGAAGAAATTATCAGAGAAATTAACTACCTACATCATGCCGGTATAAACTACAACAATCCACAATAATAAACAATTAAACCAAACAAATTATGAGCAACTTTTTATCTAAAAAGCATCAGTTTCAAACTGTGCTGCTACTTCGATTTAAAAGTCCACGTACTAACTGGCCCCTTCGACTCGGAATGTTGGGATTACTGAGTATGGGATTTCATGTGGGGTACGGGCAGTCAACAGCTTCTGTAAGTGGAGTTGTCAGGGATGGAAGTAATAATCCCATCAGTGGCGCTACTGTAAGTATTGAAAATCTGTCTACGAAGTATAAACAGATGAATACGACGAATGCAGCAGGAACTTTTTCGTTTGACCGTATTCCAGAGGGGCAGGGATACGAAATTAAAATCAGTTTTGTAGGCTTCAAGACCAAAGTACTTAGTAACTATAATATTGATTCAAAAGATAAAGTTGCTATTACTGTTGCTCTAGAGCAAGAACAGGAAAGTTTAGAAGAGGTTGTAGTAGTTGGTTATGGAAAGCAAAAAAAAGCAAATATTACGGGTTCAGTGGCTTCGGTCAATGCCGAACAATTAAAGAATATTTCGCCTTCTAACCTTTCTAATGCCTTAGCTGGACGTGCCGCAGGTATAAATGTTACGAATACTTCGGGTATGGCGGGAGCTTCCTCAAGTCTACGCATTCGTGGTAGTTTTGCAGAACCTTTGTATGTGATTGACGGAATTGTACGGGATAAAGCGGCATTCGATGCTTTGGAAGCCAATGAAGTGGATCAGATGAGTTTTTTGAAAGATGCCGCAACAGCTGCGGTCTACGGGACAAGAGCGGGTAACGGTGTTGTGGTTGTCACAACTAAAAAGGGATCAGCTCAGGAGCCTGTATTTAATGTGCAAAGTAATTATAGTTTTGGTGCTCCTACTCAAACGCTTCTAGCAGATATTACGACTGCGGCTGATGAACTGACTTATCAAAATCGGGTATCTCAATTTCTTTGGGAAAATGGCTCTAGAACAGAACCATGGGTAGCACCTAATGGACAGGCTGAGTTTGATTATTTCAAGGATAAGGACTATAGTGTTAATGATAATATCTGGAGAAACCCTTTTAGTCACCGACAATCGATCTCGGTGTCGGGTGGTGGAGACCGAATTACTTATTATAATTTAGTCAGTTATCGTAAAGAAAATGGATCTTACAAATCATTGGATCATGAAAAATTCAATTTAAGGAGTAATGTGAGTGCCAAGATTACGGATGATTTTACGATTGATGTTAATATCTCGGCCAATCAAATCAATTCCAAACGTTTTTATTGGCCATTTAGTACTTCCGCTAATGATGATGATTTTGATGTGTCAGATTTTTATCGCGTAACATTCAATTGGCCTAAAATGTATCCGTTTTATTTAAATGCAGATGGATCTCCAAGTAATTCTCCAACAGCATATCCTGTTCAGACACCCATGGGGAGCTGGCAAGCCTGGAATGTGATTGACCAAGTAGTTGGGAATCGATATATCGATCGTAAAGTTCGTCAGGTAAACCCAATCATGACGTTGAATTATAAGTTGGATAAACTCATAGAGGGCTTGTCGACAAAAGTTGTAGGTAGCTATCTCGCTGAAGATTATATGCGTAAAAGGTTTATGACCTTCCAAAAGAACTATACATTTACTTCTCTGAATCCGGATGGAAATAGGTTTATACCTGCACCACCTTCCGAAGACAAAGTGAATATTTTTACTTTTAGTCAAGCACAGCCTTTTATGGATTATTCTCCTCAGCGGGAGTGGGAATATCAGGTCAACTGGTTTTTGAATTATAACCGTAAATTTAATAAACATGCCATTGATGCGTTGTTGGTCTATGAACAATTTAAAGCTGGTGGAACCTATGTAACATCCCGTGCTGAAAATCCAATTGTTAGTATTGATCAAATGTTTATTTACCCGACTGATCGTAATTTTAGAGCTACTGATGCGTATGAAACTATTAATTCTAGAAGGGGATTTATCGGACGTGCAAATTATAACTACGCAGATAAATATATCGCTGAATTTTCATTTAGATATGATGGTTCGCCCTTATTCCCCGGCGATAAACGGTGGGGATTTTTTCCATCCATGTCAGCTGCTTGGCGTGTGTCGGAAGAACATTTTTTCTTAGATATTAAAAATACGGTGAGTGATCTAAAGTTAAGAGCTTCATATGGAACAACAGGGAATGATCTTGATGTTAATGCGCAAAGGATCGGGCAATTTTTGTATCAGGAAAAATATAGGCCTTCAGGTGGCTACATGTTTGGTGATCGTTATTATAATGGTATTGCCTATGGTGATACACCTACACAGAACCTGACTTGGACGACATCCAAAAGTGTTAATATCGGTTTGGATTTTGGTTTTGTAAATAATAAACTAAGTGGCTCAATAGATGTGTTTAATCGTAAGGAAACAGATATTTTAGGACGGCGTACTTTGAAAATTCCTGATAATTATGGACGGTCATTGGCTCCGGAAAACTATGCTGCTCGAAGTTATAAAGGTGGAGAGGTATCTGTTAATTGGAATGATCGTGTGGGTGAAGTAGGTTATGGAATCACAGCTAATATGGGGTATGCAAAAGATCGTTGGGATGTCTATGATGAAGAGCCTGCATTTGCTGTTGGGGGAACGCGCAATTTCGAATCTCGAATAGGAAGACCTGAAAATCGAATCATCGGCTTTGAAGCTGTAGATCTTGTTAGAACACAGGAGCAATTAGATGCACTGAAGAGCAGTGGGTTTAAAACATATGGTCGTGATCCATATTTAGGTATGATTTTGTACAAAGATATTCGTGGAGCTAATTATTCTGAAAGCCCAGATGGTAAGATCGATGATAATGATCTGACGTTGCTTTCCGAAAATAATACTCCACGCATCAATTACGGTTTTGGGCTAAATGCAAACTGGAAAGGTTTTTCTGTTTCAGCTTTATTGCAAGGTGTAATGGCATATGATCGTGTTATAAGTAATTTGGAAGGTGGGGGAATTCGTCAGCATGGCGGTACTTTTCGACCGTATTATCCTATCTGGGCAGGCGATGTTTGGACAGCAGATAATCCACAGGCAGATTATCCGAGAGTAGTGGGTTCCAACTGGCAGGAGTCGGGAACAGGTGCTTCGAGTTTTTGGATTCGTAATGGTGCATATTTGCGCCTAAGAGATTTAAATATATCCTATAGTTTACCGCAGTCAATTACAAAGTCGATGAAAATAAACAGTGTGAATGTATTCTTTAATGGAACAAACCTATTTGTGCTTTCTCCTATGACCGAGTTTCATGACCCGGAACAGAAAATGTATGATTCCTATCCTGTTATGAAAACATTTACCTTGGGTTTGGATGTTAAATTTTAATTGAAAAAACTATGAAAACGATATTTTATACCCTAATAACACTTTTAGTTACAGTAGCGTCTTGTAAAAATGTGTTAGATATTGAAGATCTTAATTCACTTGACGAAAGCAAGGTATGGAACGATCCGAATCTTGTGAATGCCTATATAACGAATCTTTATCCCATGTTTGGAAATTGGAATGCTTCAGCGGATGCCAATTCAGAGCAGTTAATGGGCATATCTTTTCCTTTGGATGCCATCACTGTTAACAATGCCGCTTATAAATCTTGGGATTATACCACTATCCGTAGAATTAATACTGCAATTCAAAAAGTAACCGAAAGTGCAGGATTAAATGCAGATGTAAAAAATGCTGTTCTTGGGCAAGCTTTATTTATGAGAGCATATATGTATTTTAATATGGTTCGATATCATGGTGGTGTACCCTATATTACTGTACCGCAGGATTTGGAGAAAGATGATTTAGAAACACCTCGTAACACAACGAAGGAATGTTTTGATTTAATGATAAAAGATCTAGATCAAGCAATTGCCTTATTGCCGCCTATGATTGCCAAAAGTTCAGGAGATTATGGTAGAATCGATGGGAATTTTGCACTATCTTTTAAAGCTAAGGTTTTATTGTACAAGGCTTCCCCTCAATTTAATCCAACTAACCCTTATAATAATGTGTATTGGGCAGAAGCGCATGCTGCAAATAAAGCTGCCTATGATAAGTTAAAGGCTGATGGATATAATTTGACTCCAGACTATGCTAACATTGCTTTGCAGGAGAAGGGATTTGAAGTTGTTTTTGCTGTAATCAATTCGTATCCGAATAAAGTGGCGAGTTGGGATAATGGAGTGCGTCCGGGTTCTGAAAGTAGAGGCGCAGCAGGTGCAGTTCCAACATGGGATTTTGTCAAGTCATTTCCCATGAAAGATGGTAAGGCTTTCTCAGATCCGACAGGTAAGTATTTTAAAACGAATGAGCAGTTTTTACAATCTTATTGGGAAAATAGAGATCCTCGGTTCGACAAATCTATTGTATGGAATGGCAAGATTTACGAAGTTTCTGGGAAATCAGGGAAACGTCAATATACCTCTGTGGGTATAGCCGCAGATCTGGATAACTTTGGTATTAATCCTAAGGCTAAAACACCATCAGAAAATCTGAATCGATATAGTGGATTTTTTATACTTAAAAATTCAAAGTTATCGCTGAAGCAAACAGAAGTAGAAACTCAATATGATGTGGATTTTGTACTGATGAGATTTGCGGAGGTTATGATCAACTATGCTGAAACTGCAAACGAAACCGGGGATTTTAATACCGCATTAACAATTCTAAAACAGATCAGGATGCGTGCAGGTATTGAAGCAGGAAGTGACGGAAATTACGGTATTACCGCTATTGACCGTACTCAGATGAGAGATGCAATTTTGGCAGAACGGAATATTGAGTTTTGTTTTGAAGGACACCGTTTCTGGGATCTGAGAAGAACTCGAAAATTGAATATACTTAATAATACGACCAAATATGGTGTAGAGGCTATTGCTATTCTTAGTAATGGAGCTGAAATGGATTTGGATGAGGCCGCAAATCTTGCCAAAACTTATCAGCTTAAGGAAAATCAGTTTAAATACAGTGTTTTACAAGTTCCAAATACGGGAAATAAAGTAAATCTTGTACCCGATACTTATTACTTTTTTCCATTAGCTCAATCTGTGATTGATAAAAATCCTAAAATATCACAGAATAAAGATTGGGGTGGAACTTTTAATCCTACTCTAGAATAATATGAAGTCTTATCATATGTTTGGCGATAGTAAAAATAAATATTCATTATAGTACTTTAAAAAAAGTAATTACTGTCGAGAACTCGAATTTATTAATGTACCATCTCAAAGGTCTTCTGTATAAATACAGAAGACCTTTCGTATTTTTTATTGAATTCATGCTATTTAAGAAATTGTTATAGATATTGAAACATACTTGGAACTCAAAAATACTTATATTTACTTGTTAGGTATTTTTAGATTTTTTAAAAAAACCACAAAACATCTATCTTTTGTAAAAGTGCTTCATGAAATGGTATTTTTATTGATCAATTATTTGATCATGAAAGATATTAGGGTGTGAGAAATTATGGAAAATCAAACAATTATTACAATTCTGATAACCGGGATTATTGTGAGTAAAATTATTATCGGATTTTTACTCTATGAATTGATTCGGAAAAATCGCATTTTAAAGCGGGAAAAAGTCAAACTTTTAGGTACTAATATAGCACTTGAAGAGCAGGCTGATCAAATTAAAAAGTATAATGAAGAATTGAAGGCTTCCGAACTTTTTAAGATCAAGGTATTGTCAATTGCTTCACACGATTTAAGAACTCCTTTTATTTCAATGAGTATGTTGTTGAATGCCGTTGACTTATCGCTTATGTCAAAACTTGATATGGAACAAGTTTTAATGCAATTAGGATCAGAACTCTCTCATTCACAAAATATGTTGGATGAGGTGCTTTTATGGGCAGAATCTCAGCTCCGTGATAACTTAGAAAACAAGGAAACGTTTAATATTTCTCAACAGATTCAGCATGTCTTGTTGTTATTTCAAAAAGATTTAATGTCAAATAATATTTCTTTAGAAGAGAGTCTTCCTAAAGAAGTTTATTTGTATATGAGCAGGGATATATTTTCTTTTGTCATTAGGAACATTGTTAGTAATGCCGTCAAGTTTTGTAAATATGCCGGTAAAATTACTTTAGGGGTTTCGGAGATCAAAGGAGATGAATTGTTGTTATATATAGAAAATGAAGGGATAAATATGCCAGAATCGACTGTTGAAAAGCTTAATAATAGAAACAGTTGGGATCATAGAAAAGCTGTTAATGGTACAGGGGCAGGACTTGGGGTTTCATTATGTAAGGATCTTCTCCAACGGGTAGGAGGTAAAATTTATTTTGAAAACATCAGTAATGTTGGGACGATTGTTTTTATATCTTTTCCAATACATACGATTACTGCTCTTGATGATGAAATTATAAATAAAGAAAATAGCAACTTTATGAATGGTTTTAAAGAACAAAATTAGGTTTGATTCTTTCCTGTTTTTATTCGTTTAATTTATTTTTTGTGATCCAATAATTATTTTTAGTTCAGAAATAGAGTCATTTATTTTTTGTACTCCTGCAGTAATGTAATTATTCTTGCTGTAGGCCTCATACAAATCTATGCTGTTTAATAAAGAATCTTTGACGAAAATTCGATCACGTTCCTTTGATGGAAATTTTGGTAATAGGCCATTTGCAAATTTAACTTTTGAAAAATTTGAAATTTCATATTTTTCGAAAGTATGATTAGCATTCTGCTTATCCTCATCTTCATTTTGTTGAGAGAAAATAAATTTTAAACCAAGCTGTTCATTTGTAAAACAAATTTTCTGTTCATAATCGTCATCTTTAGAAAATTCTATACTATCGTATTCACTATAAGAGAATAAAGAATCTCTTTCAAATTCTATGTTTTTTGATGATGCAAATACAATAAAATCTTCAATTGTGGATTTCTCAAATTCAAGGTCTAATACAGACCAATCTTTTTTAATGGTTATTATCTTAGATGCGGTAGTTTCCTTTGAACAACTGTATAAAAAAATAGATACTATAAAAAGGATAACTGCTTGTTGCATATTTGCTTTTATTGTTAAAATTGTCTGTTTTATATTTTATAAAGATCGTGCTAATTTATAATTTTCAAAATCCCTGATTTCAGTTATATATGCTATCTATTTCTTAAAGAATTTATAAATAATAGCAAGTAAAATAATGCAATATGAATTTGATCATATCGATCAATTTAAAAAGTTGGGAGAATTATCTTTAATCGGATAATTTTTTAAATTACTATATCGTGTTCTATGGGCTGGGATGTCTGCAAAAGTATATTTGGCACGTTATTAGTCTTTTATAATAAAACGTAATTATTATGAGAAAGATTTGTTTAGTATTGCCCCTTATTTGTATGGTATTTTTGACTTCTTGTTACACGACAAGAACCGCTGGAAATAGCGGTAAAGTACCTCCCGGACAAGCCAAGAAAGCTGTTGGAGCCAAATCTGCGAAACCATTTGCACCTGGTCAAAGAAATAAGTAAATAGGATATAATTAAATGATGGTGTTCAGTACGTTTACAGTGAGTAGCAATGACTGTGTTAGTCTAATAGAACAAAAAATGCGCAGTTTTTGGCTGCGCATCTAAGAAATACTGTTAATACTATTAACCTAAATAAGATTTTAAGATCTTGCTACGAGATGTATGACGTAAGCGTTGTAAAGCTTTGTCTTTGATCTGGCGGACACGTTCGCGGGTAAGATTGAATTTTTCACCGATTTCTTCTAAGGATAACTGGTGGTTTGATCCAAGTCCGAAAAATAATACAATTATTTCTCTTTCACGCTCTGTCAGCGTTGACAGTGAACGTCTGATTTCCTCAGATAAAGATTCATCGATAAGGGAACTATCTGTATCTGGATCATGATTCTCTAATACGTCTAATAGGGTATTTTCTTCCCCTTGCACGAATGGTGCGTCCATAGAGACATGTCTTCCAGAGTTACTTAATGTATCCGAAACTTTATCGACTGTTGTTTCAAGGATGTCTGCTAATTCTTCTGGTGAAGGCTCGCGTTCATACTCTTGTTCTAATTTAGAGAATGCTTTACTAATTTTACTTAATGAACCGACCTGGTTCAAAGGTAAACGCACAATACGAGATTGCTCTGCAATAGCTTGAAGGATTGATTGACGAATCCACCATACCGCATACGAGATAAATTTAAAACCTTTTGTTTCGTCAAAACGCTTAGCTGCTTTTATTAAGCCCAAGTTACCTTCGTTGATTAAATCACCTAAGGTTAATCCTTGATTCTGATATTGTTTTGCTACAGATACGACGAAACGCAAGTTGGTTTTAGTCAATTTCTCCAAGGCAACTTGGTCACCTTCGCGAATACGTTGTGCTAATTCAACTTCTTCTTCTGCTGTAATTAAGTCTACTTTACCAATTTCGTGTAAGTACTTGTCTAACGACTGTGACTCACGATTGGTAATCGATTGTGTAATTTTGAGCTGTCTCATTAATTATATTAATACCTTTCTTCTCTGAAATGTTTGCAAAAATACAAAATAAAAACGAATTATTTTAATATTTGTTGTTGATATGTGATTATATCTTGTTGATTATGAGGAATTTTATTTACTTTATAACGCAACAAAAATTATTCCAAAATGACTGAATTCGGTCATAATAGTGTTTGAACTTCTAAATAAATATGTAATCATTTGGTAATGAATGCGCTTTGCTTGTGTAACGGAATTGCGACTAAGAATAGTATTGAAAAACTAAATTTCTAAAAAAAAATGATACATTTGATTCTACAAGAAATTAAATTTTCGATGACCAAAACTTTTTTATGAAATACATGTTTTTCAATAAACATATAATTTTGATTATGCCAATTATTATACATTTAGACAAAGTAATGCGCGATCGCAAAATGTCATTGAATGAGCTTAGTGCTAGGGTAGGCATCACACTGTCAAACCTTTCGATTATTAAAAATCAAAAAGCCAAAGCATTGCGTTTGGATACTTTGGCTTCTATCTGTCATGCATTGCATTGCCAGCCAGCAGATATCATGGAATATGTCGCGGATACGGCCGAGGTAACGAAAGAGGAGGAGCAAAGCGACTAAAAGCGGTACCCTCTTAAGAAGTCAATGATTTCCATTTTTTTCTTACCTTCAATCTGTAATTGCTTTACGCTGATATAGCCGTTATTGCCTGCAAATTTAAGATAAGTTTTTCCATCCGTTTTATAATCTCCCTGTGCAATATCTGGGGTTGCATATTCTTTGGATACTGTATATAGTTTTAATACTTTATTATCTAGGCTGGTAAATGCTGCTGGATAGGGGCTTAGGCCACGAATCAAGTTATAAATGCTGTCGACATCCTTTTTCCAGTCAATTTGGCAGTTTTCTTTAAATATTTTAGGTGCATGTTTTAATTCACTTTCCGCTAATAAGTTGCTCTGTGCTTTTGGTGTAAGTGTATTGTTTTTTAAACCTGCTATAGTTTTGAGCAGTATTTCAGCTCCTGTATGCATCAGTTTATCATGCAAAATTCCGGCATTGTCATCTGGTGCAATTGTAACTTCTTTAGATAGTAAAATACTTCCTGTATCAATTTCATGTTGCAATAAAAATGTGGATACTCCAGTAACTTCTTCCCCGTTGATGATGGCATGGTTAATTGGTGCCGCGCCACGATACTGAGGTAATAACGATGCATGGACATTGATCGTGCCGTACGGAGGCATTTTCCAGACAGCTTCTGGTAGCATTCGGAATGCTACGACTACTTGTAAATCTGCTTGGTAAGATCGCAGTTCTTCTAGAAAATCAGCATCCTTTAATTTGACAGGTTGTAATACGGGTATATTATGAGCTTCAGCATATACTTTGACTGCAGATTGATGAAGTTTTTGTCCTCGACCTGCTGGTTTGTCAGGTGCTGTTATGACAGCTACAATATTTTCACCAGATTGCACAAGTGCATCTAATGAAGCGACGGCAAAATCCGGGGTTCCCATGAATATGATGCGCATAATAGACTATGTTTTGTTGTTTTAATACTGAGATGATGGAAACAACAGGAATAAAATAGGCTGCTTCACATTTTTTTTTAACTTTGCGAAGTTACATAAATAATTTAAAAGCTTGAATTTTCCATACTTTTTAGCCAAGAGAATCACTTTTTTAGGAAAAAGAACTTTTTCCAAATTGATTGTGCGCATTACTATAGGAGCAATAGCTCTGGCAATTGCTGCAATTATTCTCTCTGTTGGTGTATTGCGAGGATTCAAATCGGAAATTACAGCTAAACAGCGTGGTTTTTTTGGTGATATCATGGTCTTGCGATACGATCTGAACAATTCCTATGAAAACTCACCCATTGCTTTAGATTCTATACAGTGGGATTCGGTTAAAAATCATCCAAATGTAGTTAGTGTAAATTCTTTTGCTACAAAACCTGGGATTATCAATGTTAACGATGAGGTGGAGGGAGTTTTATTAAAGGGTGTTGATATCAGCTACGATCAAAATTATTTAAAAAAGATATTGGTCGAGGGTGATACATTAAATCTAAAACAAAAAGATGGACCTGGAGAACAAATTTTGATATCTAAGTATCTTGCCAATAGGTTGATGCTAAAGGTTGGTGATGATTTTATTATGTATTTCGTTCAACAGCCTATTCGTAAGCGAAAATTTGAGATTAAAGGAATTTATAACTCAGGTTCTGAAGAATTGGATAAGGTTTATGTAATAGGGTCTTTAGATTTAATTCGTAAGCTTAATAATTTAGATAGTACAGCTGTGGGGGGGTATGAGGTTCGTATTCAAGATTTTTCAAAGCTACAACAAACAACTGATGAGCTTGATGATCTGGTCCCAATGGATATGCATGCTATAAGCATCCGTGAACAGGTGCCAGATATCTTTCAATGGCTAGATCTTCTAGACATGAATACTACTATTATTTTTATATTAGTGACTTTAGTTGCTATCATCAATATGGTCTCGGCTTTGCTGATTACTATTTTAGAGCGTACCTCTATGATCGGTATTTTAAAAGCACTTGGTTTTCATAATAATGGAGTTCGTCGTGTTTTTATGTATAATGCGCTCTATTTGATTGGTTTAGGTTTATTATTGGGTAACTTTATAGGATTGGGTTTATATTTCTTTCAAGATTATACTCATTTTTTCAAATTAGATGAGCAAACCTATTACATCTCTTATGTAGCTGTCAAGTTGTTTTGGACGGATATCATTTTAATCAATGTTTCGCTATTAATTATTGGAATGTTAGCTTTGTTTATCCCTTCTCTATTGATCACTAAAATCAGCCCAATTCGCGCGATCTCTTTCAAATAAATAAGTGCTTTAATTGTAGTTCCGAAATAAATATTTTACTTTTAGAAGTTTGATAAGGGGATTTCTGCCAGAAATCTTACTCAAATGTATACTAGATTTAGCTTATATATTTATGAATAGAAACGTATTAGATCACTTATCGCATGCTTTCGAAGCACCTTTAAAAAGTCCAGTACTCATTTTCGCGCTCGTCTTATTTATCATTTTATTATCGCCCATTTTATTACGTTCAATTAAAGTTCCGGGCATTATAGGTTTGATTATTTCTGGTGTTGTCATTGGTCCGCATGGACTGAACTGGTTGGAGAAAAACTCTGCAGTGGACCTTTTCTCTACGATAGGTTTGCTTTATATTATGTTTATAGCTGGTCTGGAACTAGATATGAATGAGTTTAAAAAAACCAAGCATAAGAGTTTATGGTTCGGTTTTTTCACGTTTATTATTCCTATTGCTATCGGTTTCCCGGTGTGTTTTTATCTTTTGGATTATGGTATTTTAGCCAGCATTTTGATTTCCAGCATGTTTGCTACTCATACATTGGTTTCTTATCCGATTGTAAACAGTTATGGTATTTCTAAAAATGAAGCTGTAGCTATTACTATAGGTGGAACTATATTAACGGACACTGCTGTTCTGATTATTTTGGCAGTAATCACCGGAGCCTCGCAAGGGAATATCGGACAGGAATTTTGGGTTACTTTAGGTGTATCTTTCGCAATTTTCCTTTTTATCATGTTTGGTGTGATTCCTCGCATTGCGAAATGGTTTTTCGAACGTATTGAAAGTGAAAAAACTTCGCATTATATTTTTATTTTATCAATTGTTTTCTTTGCCGCATTCTTGTCTGAAATCGCGGGGCTTGAACCAATTATTGGTGCTTTCGTTGCAGGATTAGCATTGAATAAGTTAATTCCGCATTCGTCCGCCCTGATGAATCGTATTGAGTTTATTGGAAACGCGATCTTTATTCCGTTTTTCTTAATAAGCGTAGGTATGATCGTGGATGTCAGTGTGCTGCTACGCGGACCGGAGGCTTTAATTGTTGCGGCAACACTAACAGTTGTTGCCATCTTGGGTAAATGGGGAGCCGCATGGATGACCCAATTGGTTTTTAAGTATAGCTCAGGGCAGCGAAATGTTATTTTTGGATTGAGTAGTTCACACGCCGCAGCAACTCTTGCTGTGATCATGGTCGGGTATAAAAATGAGATTATCGATGAAAATGTGTTGAATGGTACAATCTTATTGATTTTGGTAACCTGTATTGTTGCAACTATTGTGACAGAAGGGGCATCGAAAAAAATAGTAATGGATGGAGATCAGGACGAAAGCCATATCAATATTGTGAAGGAACATGATGAACATATTCTGATACCATTAGCAAATATGGAGAACATGAAACCGCTTTTGGATTTTGCTACATTGATGCGAAGCAAAAAATCACATTATCCAATAAGTATTGTTTCCGTCGTTAAGGATAATGAGCAAGCGGAAAAGAATATGGCAATAGCGCGTAAAAATTTGGATAATATTGTAAAATATGCCTCTGGTAGTGAAACCGAAGTAAGTATTGCTACTACGATTGATTATAATATTCCTAGTGGAATTAGCCGTAGTGCAAAAGAGGTGATGGCTGACTGTATTCTATTAGGATGGCCAAGTGCAAGTAATTTTGTAGATAAAATAGTTGGTGAGAAGTCTGAAAGTATTTTAAACCGTACTTCTGCAAATGTTATGATGTGTCAATTTAAGAAGCCTTTTATTACACATAATAAAATTATTGTATTCGTACCACCTTTGGCCCAATCCGAATTCGGATTTGAATATTGGGTAGAGAAAGTGCTTAAATTAGGACAGGAGCTTACAATTTCGGTCACTTTTGTGTGTGATAAACGTACTGAAGAGGCCACTAAAATATTTCTGGAAGAAATTAAAAATTCAGTTCCTGTTAATTTTAAGATCTATGATGATTGGGATCATATGCAGGGGTTAAAGTCATTTAGAGAGGATAATGCATTTTTATTTTATGTTTCATCGCGTTATGGTGAGGTATCTTACCGTGATTCTTTAGACGGTTTGGCAAAGAAATTGGAACGTATTCATCAGAATGAAAATGTGGTCCTTGTATTTCCGAGTCGGGTGGACAATCAACATATTGATGAATATGAAGATGTGCAAGCGGCTCCGATCTTCAGAAAGATTAGTAAAGAAATTGGAAACATGTTCAATAAAGATAAATAAACTGAACTATGGCAAGTAAAATAACAAAGTCTCTGGATGGACCGCTACAGGTACCTGATCAGCCTATCATTCCATTTATTATTGGCGACGGTATAGGCCCTGACATTTGGCGTGCTTCGGTTCGGGTTTTTGATCGTGCGGTAGAAGTTGCGTATGGTGGTAAAAGGAAAATTGAATGGAAAGAGGTACTGGCTGGAGAGAAGGCATTTGATGAAACTGGAGCGTGGTTGCCAGAAGAGACACTTGATGTACTGAAAGAATATCTAGTGGGTATTAAAGGACCGTTAACAACGCCGATAGGGGGTGGTATCCGTTCTCTAAATGTGGCCTTGCGTAAGGAATTAGATTTGTTTGTTTGCCAACGTCCTACAAAGTGGTATGAGGGTGTTCCATCACCTGTTAAGCATCCGGAATATGTTAATATGGTTATTTTTCGTGAAAATACGGAAGATATTTATGCAGGTATTGAATTTGCGTCGGGTACAGCAGATGCGACTAAAATTCAAGATTTTCTTCGTACTCAACTTCATGTCGATTATAATTTTTCGAATGATACGGGGGTGGGAATTAAATTGGTTTCGGAAAGAGGTTCTAAACGGCTTGTACGTGCAGCTATTGAACATGCTTTAGCGCATAAATTACCTTCTGTGACTTTGGTTCATAAAGGCAATATTATGAAGTTTACAGAGGGGGCTTTTAAAAATTGGGGTTATGAATTGGCCGAGACAGAATTTGCTAAGGAAACATATACCTGGGGTCAATGGGAACGGACTAAAGCGGAGAAAGGGGATGCTGCAGCTAATGCTGAGCAACAGGAAGCCCTGGCTGCTGGTAAACTGTTGATCAAAGATGTCATTGCAGATAATTTTCTGCAACAGATTTTACTAAATCCGCGTGATTATTCTGTTATTGCTACATTGAATTTGAATGGCGATTATATTTCAGATGCCCTTGCTGCTATTGTTGGGGGTATTGGTATTGCTCCTGGGGCAAATATCAATTATAATACTGGGCATGCTGTTTTTGAGGCGACGCATGGTACCGCACCCCGGTTTGCAAATACCGATACAATGAATCCTTCTTCGGTAATTTTAAGTGGTGTGATGATGTTCGAATATATGGGATGGCAAGAAGTGGCGGATGCTATAGTTAAAGCATTGAGCGAAACAATTAAAGCCAAAACTGTAACAGTTGATTTTTATAATTTAATGGAAGATGCAACGCTTGTGAAAACAAGTGAATTTGCGGATCGTATGATCGAAAAGTTATAATAGCTATTTTGAATATGCTAGATAAAGCTGACCTTTGAATTTTATTTAAAGGTCAGCTTTTTTTATATGCAATTTTCAGATTTACCACCGTTTGTTAAAGTTTCTTCTGTATTTACAGAGGAAGAATTACAGCAGTTACTTCGTGTTGAACAATTACCAGATGATATTGAGATTGATACTATCCGTGACGAACCAGAGATTTTCGATCTCCTTAATGCATTTATTGGTGATGAAAATAGTCGTTTGATACATTTACAGCTTTATGCACAGATGTTATTAAAAAGAGGAGAGGTTGAGCAAGCGTGGAAAGTGATCTTATTATAGGTTAGACATAATATCATTTTTAATGTTTTTTCAAGTATTTTATGTTATCTTTTTATCATTTCGGTGTTACTTTTTTCTAAATTTCATTAATATTGATTTTTTGTTGAAATTTAAGTAAGAAAACTTGTACCTTTGATCTTCGGAAAGCAAACGATTGCTTAGTCGAACCGTAGAAAAGTATAAAAAAAACAAACTATATATCGATGAAACATAATTTTGGAGCAGGTCCTTGCATTCTGCCAAAGGAAGTTTTTCAAGAAGCTTCACAAGCTGTAATTGATTTTAATAATACTGGTTTATCCATCTTAGAAATTTCGCATCGATCCAAAGAATTCGAAGCAGTTTTGGATGAAGCAACTAAATTGGTTCGCGAATTGTTAAATGTGCCGCAAGGATATTCTATTTTGTTCCTACAGGGAGGTGCAAGTTTACAATTTGCAATGGTAGCGTTAAACTTGTTGCCTGAAAATGGTAAAGCAGCTTACTTGGATACGGGTGTATGGGCTTCAAAAGCAATTAAAGAAGCAAAGAAGATTGGAAATGTAGAGGTGGTTGCGTCATCGAGCGATAAAAATTACACCTATATTCCAAAGCAATATACTGTTCCTGCTGATGCAGCTTATTTTCATTATACGTCAAATAATACAATTTACGGAACTGAAGTATTTGATGTTCCAGCATCAAGTGCTCCAATTGTCGTTGATATGTCTTCGGATATTTTGAGCCGTGAGATTAATGTGAGTGATTTTGATCTTATCTATGCGGGAGCACAAAAAAATATGGGTCCTGCAGGCGCTACTTTAGTAATCGTTAAAGATGAGATTTTAGGTAAAACGGGACGTGTTATTCCATCTATTTTGGATTACACTGCACATATTTCGGCAGATTCAATGTACAATACGCCGCCTGTTTTCTCCATCTTTGTATCTCTTCTTAACCTACGCTGGTTGAAAGCAAAAGGTGGTGTAGCGGTTATTGAACAAGAGAATATTATTAAGGCACGTACGTTGTATGATGAAATTGATCGTAACCCATTCTTCAAAGGAACTGCTGCCGTAGAAGATCGTTCTCGTATGAATGTTACTTTTGTCATGGATTCTGCAGAATTAGAGGCTGAGTTCTTGGCTTTAGCTAAAGAACGTGAACTGATCGGTATTAAAGGTCATCGTTCAGTTGGTGGTTTTAGAGCATCAATCTATAATGCATTGTCGATAACAAGCATCAATGCTATGGTAGATGCAATGAAAGAGTTTGAAGAATTGAAAAAATAAAATCGAAATTATATCATGAGAATATTAGCAAATGATGGTATCGATCCAGCTGGAAAACAACTTTTGGAGGATGCCGGATTTGAAGTAGATACAAATCATATTCCGCAGGAAGAATTAGCGGAAAAATTACAAGCTTACGATGCCATTACGGTACGTAGTGCAACGAAAGTTAGACAGGCCTTAATTGATGTTTGTCCAAACCTAAAAGTGATCGGACGTGGTGGCGTCGGCATGGATAATATTGATGTCGACTACGCACGCTCCAAAGGAATAGCGGTGTTGAATACACCAGCTGCTTCTTCCTTATCAGTTGCAGAATTGGTATTTGCTCATTTATTAAATGGAGTACGTTTCCTTTATGATTCAAACCGTCAAATGCCTTTATCTGGGGAGAGTAAGTTTGGTGCTTTGAAAAAAGCGTATGCAGGCGGAACTGAACTGAGAGGGAAAACATTGGGTGTGGTTGGTTTTGGACGTATTGGACGTGAGACAGCGAAGATTGGATTAGGTCTTGGGATGGATATTGTGTATTATGATCTAGCTGATGGGCCTAAAACTTTAACTTTATCCCTGACTCAAGGATTTGAAGTGGAATTACCAGTAGATCAAGTGTCAATGGAAGATTTATTGAAAACTTCTGACTTTATTACTTTACATGTTCCTTTCTTAGATAAGCCAGCAATAGGTAAAGCTGAATTTGCATTGTTGAAAGATCAAGTTGGTTTAGTTAATGCTGCCCGTGGTGGTGTAATTGATGAACTTGCTTTAATTGAAGCCTTGGATTCTGGTAAGGTAGCTTTTGCGGGATTAGATGTCTTTGACAATGAGCCTACTCCGAGATTGGAGATTTTGAAACATCCAAAAATTTCTTTGACACCACATATTGGTGCCGCAACAAATGAAGCGCAAGAACGTATCGGTGTTGAATTGGCACAATTGATTATCGAGAATCTTAAGAAGTAATCTTCCGCATAATGAAATGATGCGGCACAAAAACATTATGTATTTGTGCCGCATTTTTTTGCAAAAAAACTAAGTAATTGCCTATATTCACGGCAAAATTTAAATATAATGTAATTCAGTATGAAAATTTTAAAATTTGGTGGTACATCTGTCGGTAGTGCAGAGCGCATCAAAGGGTTGTTAGATATTGTAAACCCTTCTGAGCGTCAAGTTGTGGTGTTGTCAGCTGTGTCTGGGACAACAAATGCTTTAGTAGAAATTGGTCAAGCATATCTTGCAGATGATAAGAACTTGGCGAAGGAATTAATAAAGAAGCATAAAGACAAGTACGAAGACCTCATTAAGGAATTGTTCAAAACTGAAGCTGGATATAAAAACGGCAAGAGCTTAATCGATTCGCATTTTAATTTTATTGAAAGTTTTGCACATGAGATTTTTACTCCTGTAGAAGATAAGATCATTCTAGCACAGGGGGAATTGATGTCAACTGCTTTATTCCATTTTCATCTGACAGAAATAAATGTTCCATCCGTATTATTACCGGCATTAGATTTTATGAAGATTGACGAGGATAATGAGCCTGTGGTAGACTATATAACAGAGAAATTGACTCCTTTGCTTGACAATTATCCTGATAATACGCTGTTTATAACGCAGGGCTTTATTTGCCGTAATTCTTTTGGTGAGGTAGATAATCTACGTCGTGGAGGATCAGATTATACTGCATCATTAATCGGTGCTGCGATTGGAGCTGAAGAGGTTCAGATCTGGACCGATATCGATGGAATGCATAATAATGATCCGAGAATCGTAAAAAATACAACCCCAATTGCGCATTTGAGTTTTGACGAAGCGGCAGAATTAGCTTATTTCGGTGCAAAAATTTTACATCCGCAATCGGTATTTCCTGCTCAAAAATATAATGTACCCGTTCGCTTGTTGAATACGATGGATCCTCAGGCTAAAGGTACGCTTATTAGTAAAGAAGGTGGTCAAAAGGGGAGTATTCGTGCAATAGCCGCTAAAGATGGAATCACAGCTATTCATATTCATTCTTCACGTATGCTTTTGGCCTATGGTTTTTTACGTCGTGTATTTGAAATATTTGAACGTTATAAGACACCAATTGATATGATTACAACATCGGAGGTTGCTGTTTCTGTAACGATAGACGATACGAAAAATCTACAGGATATTATTAAAGAAGTCGAAGATTTTGGGACTGTGTCGGTGGATGAACATCAAACCATCGTATGTGTGGTAGGTGATTTTGACTTGAATACACATGGGTATGCGGCCCGAGTATTGGATGCTGTAAAACACTTACCGGTCCGAATGATTTCATATGGAGGTTCGGATTATAATGTATCAGTTCTGTTGGACACGGATCATAAAGTGGAAGCATTACGCTCGTTACACAACCGTTTATTTTAATTGAAATAACCAAAATGAAAAACGAAAATATAGAGAGTCAGTTCGTAGGAAAGGAAACTCCTTTTTATTACTACGACCTGAACGTTTTGGAAGAAACGTTGGATGCGGCTTACGCCGCTTCCAGTAAGCGTGGATTCCATGTGCATTTTGCTTTGAAATCAAATTTCAACAGCCGTTTGCTTGAAATGATCCAAAGTAAAGGTTTTGGAGCAGATTGTGTAAGTGGAAATGAGGTGCAACAGGCTATTAATGCGGGGTTTGATGCAAAAATGATCACTTTTGCTGGTGTAGGTAAGTCTGATAAGGAAATTAATCTTGCTTTAGCGCACGATATTTTTGCTTTCAATGTCGAGTCTATTCAGGAATTGGAGGTGATCAATGAGTTGGCTGCTGTTCAGGGAAGAAAAGCTAAAGTAGCATTACGTATTAATCCTAATGTAGATGCACATACCCATCATTATATCACAACGGGATTAGATGAAAATAAATTTGGTGTTACAAATGCGGAACTTGAAAGAGCTGCAGCTGTGATACGGAAGTGTGAGAATATCGAACTTATTGGTTTACATTTTCATATCGGTTCTCAAATAACAGATATGAATGTATTCAAGAGCCTATGTGTGAAAGTGAATGAATGGAAAAATTGGTTTGAAGAACGTGGTGTCATCATCAAAGTTTTAAATGTTGGAGGTGGACTGGGAGTGGATTATCATAACCCAGATACGAATGCAATTCCTGATTTTGAAGCATATTTTGATATTTTTGATAAATTCTTAGAAAGAACTCCACAACAGGAAGTCCATTTTGAGTTAGGGCGTGCATTAGTTGCGCAATGTGGTTCTTTAATCAGTAAAGTACTTTATGTAAAGAATGGTGTTAAGAAGAACTTTTTAATATTAGATGCAGGTATGACTGAATTGATGCGACCTGCATTATATCAGGCTTTTCATAAAATAGAAAAGCTTGGAGATGCAAATGCAACAGAACTTATCAATTATGATGTTGTAGGACCTATCTGCGAAAGCTCCGATTGTTTTGGAAAAGAGGTCACATTGCCATTATCGAAAAGAGGAGATCTTGTTGCTATACGTACCGCTGGTGCATATGGTGAAGTAATGTCTTCACGCTATAATCTCAGAGAGGAGATTCGCTATGTATATAGTGACGAATTAGTCTAAAACTACCCTATGAAAATAGAACTGGCTTAAACTACTGATAGTTTAAGCCTTTTCGTTTTGTAGGAATATTTGTTTTTCATTTGCAGAATAAATGGAATAGCGAAATATATTTCTGTTTTGCTATACATCCTTGTACCTTTGTATATGCAACAGATTCAACATATACTTCGGAAATTATTTAGTGAGGAGCGGATTAGAGTAGATTTTAGTGTAAAGGGAGGGACTACTACTTTACTCGCTAGTTTTGCATATTTACCGATCCGGGAGCTTTTAAATTTTAATATTAACATAAAAGAAGAGTATCGAGATATTTTGAGTGAATTGGACGTTGCTAAGGGATTGGAACCTGTTGCGTCACTTTTGTTAAAAGGTATGCTAAGTATGCAAGCCGGTCATGATGATGCAACAAAATATCTTTATGAAGCTCAAAAAGTCCAGGTAACAGCATTAGGATATAGTTATTTGGCATTATGCTATTTTATGAAAGGAGATTTTGATAAGTCTATTCAGATTTATTCAAATGCGATTACTGATTTCCCCAAAGAACCTTATTTTTATGCCAGTCGCTGTGTACTGAATCGATGTTTAGATGATGATGAGGGAGCTTTTTATGATTATCAAGTCGCAAAACGTCTCGATTTCAATTATCACAGTCTGCTAGAGTGGCATGAGCATCTTTCCTATTTAGAAACCCTTAAAGTGGATCAGCTGGAACTTCAGGAATTGGAAAGCACTTGGGAACAAGATCCAGAACGATTGGATGTCTTAACGAAGCTCGCTTTGGAATATGTACACATTTATGATTATCAAAAAGCTATTCGTTTATATTCTCAAGGAATCAATATGGCGGATAATCAAGCAGAATGGTATGTTTACCGTGCGGCAATCTACAGCAAATTAACGTTGTATATAGAAGCCCTTGAGGATTGTAATCAAGCTTTATCAATTGATGAAAATTGTGTTTCTGCTTATATTTTAAGAGCAAAGTTATTGGAATGTCTACACGAACATGACGCCGCACTTGAGGATTATAGAAAAGCAGCCTCTCTGAATCCTGAACATACTGCCATATATGAGGAGCGGGCTTCGCTTTTTGAAAGATTAGGGAAATTTGAAGATGCTATCGTCGATTATTCTAAATTGATCGCCTTAATGAAGGATGACTTTTATCCTTATGTACTTCGCGCAGATATGTTCGAACGTATAGGAAAGCAGGAAGAGGCTTTGTTGGATTATAATCGTGCTATAGACTTGAATCCTTACTATTCAGATCTTTATCAGTATCGTGCTGCAATACGGGAATCTTTAGGTGATAAAGTAGGCGCTGAATCTGATTTACAAAAATTCGAAGAGTTGGATGAAGAGTAATAAAAGATAAAAAAGGTTCAGTTGTTTAAAACTGAACCTTTTTTATCGTTAAATTCCTAACTCAACCTGAAATAGAAACCCCCAGGAGTTCTTTTGATCGGCATTGTCAAATTGACCATCTTTAAAAGTATAATTACCACTCAAATTAAATTTTAAGCGATGTGCTTTCATATATTTGTTAATACCAGCTTCAATAATTTCTGTTTGTTTTTCATATGTCCGAATATCTTTGTGAGGTTGGACAAAGGTATAGCGACTTACCACCTCGTATCCATGATTCATCAGGTAAGACATCTGTTGATTAACTCCAAAACCTTTATAAGCATAGGCGGTATTTCCCTGTAAATCGATGTTCATTGGATTGTCGACATCACGACGCATATACTCGGCTTGATAAGCAAAACCCTGATATTTAAAAATTGCATCTATAAAGCTGGTCTTTAAAGTAAAAGGATTTTCAACATATTTACCCGTTTGACCACCTATACGGGTTGTTCTGTCGTTAAAGCTGTAACCTCCCCCAATAGATAGTTTTGGTGTTTCTTCACGCTCTATGTCCCCTTCGGAATAATCGCCTCCATTTTCAAAATTGCCGAATGGTAAAAATTCTACCCTACCTGTGTAAGATAAGCCTCCATCTGTTCCGCTTGCAGCTCTGCCTTCACCTGTTGATATAGCAACTTTTGCATTAATAGGTACTTCGCCAATTTTTTTACTCAGATTGGCACTCATACCGAAATCACGATCTAAAGTAAACCTGGTATTCACTAAGGAACGATCTGCAAACTGGAGCTGTCCAGATGAATTGACGCGTTGCCTATTTCCTGGTAATTTGTTTTGACCGAAACTGATGTAGAAATCGTCAGTAAAGTTATAGAATACAACGGCATCACGTACAATATTTGGAATACCGGTTTCATCGAAATCTTGATCACTTCTTGTAAAAGCTAATTGTAATGAGTAGCTAATCTTAGGCGTGTAGATGTAACCATCGACCCGCATTCTAAGTCTACGTACACGCGCATCCCATTCCCCGTTCTTTTCTCCGTCTAATTTTTCTGTGAAACCGGCACGGTTTTGCATTCTAAATCTGAAGTTTGTGTAGAAAAGGGAATCTTTGCTATGGAATTGAATTCCTTTGAAATTTAAGATAGTAGCTCTATCATCTCGTTCTTGCGCTTTTGTGGCACAGGCTAAGGTCGCTAGTAAGGCTGTAAGGGTAACAATTTTTGTTGCTCTCATTCGTCTTTTAAAAAAATATTATAGTAAGGGTTGTGTGTACTTAAATTATAACAGTTTAATTTGCTTGTAAAAAATAGCGTATTAATAAAATAATATTTTTAGCATCTCTCTATAAAAGATACGGATTAATCATGATTCTTACGGATAGAACTTTATATATTATATGCGTGCGACAGTCATTTTAGCTAAATCCAATGTCAGTGATTCTATTCTTGACAAGAAACTAAGTGTAAAACAAAGTGATTTGCTGCTGTTTTTTTTATTTTCAAACACAAAGATAATAATCTAATTGAATAGAGGAGAAAAATGAGATGAAATGATAAGTAAAAGGCCACTTTATTAGACATGCCCCAAAAAGTTAGACACTTATTTGGGGCATTTTTATGAGCAAAAAACAGAAATATGATTTCGAGTTTAAGTTACGCTTAGTAACTA